>CALUUH010000004.1 GCA_944323875.1 Candidatus Gastranaerophilales bacterium | reverse complement strand
TGCCTTACTGCCTTAGTGCTTTTTTTGAGATCCCGCAAGGCAACAATTCTGGCATACTGCACTCAAACTGTTGCGGGGATGACGGAAAGAGTCATGTGCGTCTTTAACGGTTTCTTTTGACCCCTCACCCCAACCCTCTCCCGCAAGGGGAGAGGGATCTCTTATCGGCAATGTGAATATTTCACGTTGCCTTTTGTAATAATCGTTCATTATTCCTGTAAACTTTATCAGTCTAATTTGTTTCGCCGGATTCAGACAGATTTTTCAGGATGGTGTAGGAAGCGTCCCAGCCGGAAAGACCGCCTGTGGTTTTGTATTTTGCAATTTGTTTAGCGCGTTCTTTTTTGAGTTTTGCCTGTTCTTTTTTAAACTTAGCAAGTTTTTTAGGGTCTGAATTTCTTTCATCAATGGTTGGCTGAGCATACGCGAGGAAGTTTTTGTATTCCTGACAGTTGTAACCTGCTTTAACCTTTGACGGATAATTGTAGTCAAGATAGTCATATACATACATTGCGCGTTTTGCGTTAGGAATTTTGCCTGTCAAAAGCTCCATTGTACTTGCCTGCATTTTGGTTAATGTTACTATTCTTGCAAGCGGATTGTATCCTGCAATTATCATAAGGTCAACACCGGTGATATCGGCTGTCATTTGTTCTTTTTCAGAAAGTTTGTTCATTGACAATTGCTGCAGCATTAATGCTGAATTTGAACTGCTGCTGCCTGCGATGGCTGATGCAACTGATCCCAGAACCTGTTTTTTTGATGCTGTTGCATTGATTATCAAACCGAGTTCATGTGCAACAACGGCCGCTACCTCATTATCATTGCCTGATGTTGAAAGTTCTGTTCGCGGAATATAAACAACCAGATTATCGCCAACGTATCCGCTTATCTGTTCAGTATCAACAACTTCAAATACTGTTGCTGACGGTAAATTGTTTTTAGTCAAAATCTGTTTTCCGACAACCGGAACACGATCTTCTGCATTCCAGGTTGCAGCACTTGCTCCTGAAATAATTAAAAATGACATAAATAGTGTTAGGACTAATTTCTTCATAATAACCTCCTGTATTTTAATCCGTAAACCTGTATTTAATCAATGCAATAATTGCAAAAATTCCGTCGCGCCAGGTGATTTTTTTACCTTCTGAAAACTCACGGCCGTAATAGGAAATAGGCAGTTCATAAAGACGCGCATGTTTTTTTAAAATTTTAGCCGTAATTTCCGGTTCAAAATCAAACCTGTCAGAACGTATTGTTATATCTTTGATAAAATCTGCCTTGAATGCTTTATAGCATGTTTCCATATCTGTCAGGGTAGACCCGTACAAGATATTTGTCAGCAGGGAAAGAAATTTGTTGCCCAAAAGGTGGGTAAACATAAATGAACGTGATGGTTTGCCGCCGGTCAGACGTGAGCCGTAACAAACGTCCGCATGTCCGTCCAAAATTAATTTTATAAGCGGGATGTAATCAACCGGATCATATTCCAAATCCGCATCCTGTATTATAATTATATCTCCGGTCGCTTCTGTCAGACCTGTTCTAAGTGCTGCGCCTTTGCCCTGATTGTAATTATGGTACAAGACTTTATGCGGAATATCTTTGTATAATTCTTTTGTCCCGTCATCAGAACAGTCGTCAATGAGTATAATTTCTTTTTCCAGATTGCAAAAATCGGTTTCTTCCACTTTTTTTACCATTTCCTGCAGTGTGTTTACTTCATTGTATACCGGCATTAAAATTGTGATTTTGTTCATAACTTCCCTTAAATAATAATTTTATATATAATCTACATCATATAGACTTTGTTTTATTCTATGTAATATAATACAATAAAAATAAGAGTAAATAAAACTTGAAAAAAGGTATTACAATGGAACAGTTATCTGAAGAAAAACGGGAATTAAGCAAACAGGCAAAAGAGATTATAACATCCGGTATAAACTCAATACGAGAAAAAGATTACAAAGCTGCAAAAGAGTCGCTGACAGCAGCACAAAATATGCTTAAAAATTCAGGGTTGAGCGAATATATTTCTATATGCTTGAGCCTTGGAGGCATGTGCGATTATTTGATTGATAAAAATTCTTACAAAGAGTCTTTAACTCTTATAAATGACGGCGGATATATGGCCGAATTTTCTAAAAGCAGAACGGCTTTAATGTTTTATCAGTATGCACTGGGAACAATAAATTTTGTGGAAGGTAATACCGACGTTGCTCTAATACATTATAACAACGCATTGGAAGTTATCACCGGCAATGATGAATTTGAATTTAGTGATGAAATTTATCTCAGACGCCGCCAGTTGAAAAGCGGACTGGATTATTCAATGCCTATGAAAAACGATCCGCTGGTTTCACTGGTTAAAATCGGCCGTTCAATCACTGCACTTACGGACATCAATGTTTTGTTAAAAGTCATTGCGGAAGAAACAAAAAATGCAATACAAGCGGACAGATGTACTGTATTTATGTGGGACAAAGAAAAAGATGAACTCTGGTCAAAGGTTGCGTTAGGCATGGATGATACAGAAATACGTTTTCCTGCGGACAAGGGACTTGCAGGTTATGTTGTAAAAACAGGAGAATCACTTAATATTGCAGATGCCTATAATGATCCGCGCTTCAACCCTGAGGTTGACAAAGAAACAGGTTACAGAACAAAAACAATTCTTTGTATGCCGATTAAAAATAATAATCAGGAAATAATCGGGGCTTTTCAGGTTCTGAACAAGGTAAACGGAGTTTTTACAAAAAATGATGAGGATTTACTCGTTGCAATAGGCGGCAGTGCAAGTATTGCATTAGAAAATGCACAGTTATTCGAACAGCAAAAAGAACTTTATAAAGAACAAAAGCAGCTGTTTGAAAGCTTTATTGATACTCTTGCTACTTCTATAGATGCACGTGACAAGATTACGGCCGGTCATTCTACAAGGGTAAAATTGTATTCAATGCTTATTGTTGATGAACTGGGACTGGATACAAAAAGTAAAGAAATTATTGAAAAAGCCGCTATTCTTCACGATATCGGCAAAATCGGCATCAGAGATTCAGTTCTGCAAAAAGAAGGCAAATTGACTCCTGAAGAATACAGCCATATTCAGGAACACGTACAAATCACACACAACATATTAGAAAAGATTAATATGTCTGAAGATTTTAAAATGATAACTGAAATAGCCTGCTCGCACCATGAAAAATATGACGGTTCAGGGTATTACAGACATTTAAAGGGGGAAGAAATACCGTACGGCGGACGTATACTGGCTGTTTCCGATGTCTTTGATGCAATAACTTCCCGCAGACATTATCGTGATAAAATGCCTATAGGAAATGTAATTAATATCCTGATTAAAGACAGCGGAACTCATTTCGACAAAAGTATCGTAGATGTATTTCTGAAAATTTCTCTTGATAAAATAATAAAAGTATTTCTGACAGAAAACCATCACAGTTTCAAAGAGGAAGACAGAGAAATATTGAGTCATTATAATTTAAGAGATATTTACTCTTATATAAATGATGAAAATGTAACAGATGAGCAAAAACATATACTTGACCTGTTTAATTTTTATTATTCCGGGAATGGTATAAATAATGAGGGTTAGAATTTGGTAAAAAAACTGGCAACAATAATCGCAATATCACTAATTGCAGCCGCAAACATACCTGTTGCGGCATTTGAACTGCCTATGCAAATTCAACCGGTCAACCCTGTTAATCAGCTTGATCTGACTCCGCAAAATCTTATCGGCGTTCCGACAAAACGCGCAACGCTTTCAAGAAACGATATTAAAAACCAGTATGCCATTGCACTGGACAGGTTTATACAGAGTAATGTCAAATCTTCATATGCTGATTTTAAAATCCTTATCGAAACAACTCCGGTTAATGATTATGCCTATATGCAAATGGCTGAGAGAATGGCTGATTTAGGCTTCTTTTCCCTCTCTGAATTGTCTGTTTCAAAAATGCAGGATAAAGACATTACTGATATTGTGACAGAAGATGTTAAAAGATTTTACTTCCCGTCTCAAAAACTACAGCCTGATGACGAAATTTATCTTGGTGAAATGTATTCTAACATAATTTATAATGCCCAGAGCAGAGAAGCCACAACCGAGTTGTTAAAAAATACAGCGCTTTTGCAAACATCTGATTATGCAAATTATATTGCAGCACTCGGTTATCTTAAATCCGGCGATATTGAGAATGCAAATATCTATATAGACAAAGCAATTTCAATGAACAGCAAAAATCTTAATTACAAAAAATTGCAGGCCGAAATACTTTCTCAAGGAAAGAAGCCGAAAGACGCATTGAAAATAGTTGCTTTTATAAAGCAGCAGCCGCTTTATTCTTCTGAATTCGTCAGAAAAGTCAACTCTCTTGAACAATTTATATTGTACAAAACTCAGAAAAATGAAATACAAAAGAATTATCATCTTGGGTACTATTATTACTATGAAAATGAAGATACCAAAGCCGTCAGAACTCTGCTTGGCGCATTGAGTACCAAAAAGAAAATAAATGCAGATGTATATTCGCTTTTATCCCGTGTGTATTTTGATATGAATGATTATGATAAAGCACAGGATGCAGCATCAAAAGCATTAAAAATTGACAATGGTCAAATATACGCTTTATCTGTATTTGGAGATCTCGCTTTCAGAAACAAAGATTATAAGCAGGCAAGAGAATTTTATGAAAAAGCGGCTAAAGACAAATCTACTCCTGCAAATACAATAAAACTTGCCAAAACTTATGATTTGCTGGGCAAAAAAGAAAAAGCCATAGATATCTTTACAAAAGTTCTTAAAGCTTACAACAATTCTTATGCGGCATATTATTATATAGCTATTAACGACAAATCTAAAGAACTTGCATACTTAAAAAAATGTGTGGCGTTGAATAACAATTATAAAGACGGCTGGCTCGATCTTGCACGTGTAGAAATTGAGCGTCAGAATTTTGATGAAGCAAAAACTTATCTTGCCACGGCAAAACATATTGACGAAAATGATTTTAGATATTATTATTATCAAGGGCTCATTAGCAAAAATCAGGGATTGCAGGATGATGCAATTTTTAACTTCAAAAAAAGTTTGATATTAAATCCAGATTTCACTCCTGCAAAAGAGGAACTTAATATATGAAAATTAATATTTTAATAGTTGAAGACCATGAATTAACAAGATTTGGACTTAAAACAACCTTTGAAGGTGTGGATTACGTAGATACTATCTATGAAGCAGATTCTGCTGAAGCTGCACTGGATATATTCAACAACAATCATATTGATGTCGTAATAATGGATCTTGGACTTCCTAAAATGAACGGTATTGAAGCAACTAAACAAATACGTTCCTCCAATAAAGATGTAAAAGTAATTATTCTGACTTCACATAATGATGAAAAAGAAGTTCTGAACAGCCTTAAAGCCGGAGCAAACGCTTATTGCTCAAAAGAAATTAATCCTAAACGTCTTGTTCATGTTGTACAATCCGTAGCAGACGGTGCGGCATGGTTTGACCCGAGTGTGGCGCATATAGTTCTGAAGGCAACAACCAATGTGCCGACAATTGATGCGGAAACCGGTAAAAAAGATTACGATCTGACTACAAGAGAAGCGCAAATCCTGAAACTTATGACAGAAGGCTACAGCAACATGGAAATTGCGCAAATTCTTGTGATAAGCATTAACACAACTAAAGCGCATGTCGCAAATATTTTACAAAAATTGGAAGTAGATGACAGGCTGCAAGCAGCTCTTAAAGCCTTGAAAAATAAAATTGTATAAAAAGGAATTCAAAGTAAGTATGTCAAATGTTTTGTTAGTAGATGACAATTCTAAATATCTGAAAGACGCCCTGCCTTTCTACGGATATAAAGTAGAAACAGCATTGGACGGCGTTCAGGCTCTCAACATACTGTCAAAATCAGTTAACAAATTTGACATTGTGCTGCTTGATGTTATGATGCCTAATATGAACGGCTGGGAAACGCTTCAGGCAATTCGCAGTAATGAAAAGACAAAATATTTACCCGTAATAATGCTTACTGCAGTAAATGATGAACAAAAAGTCGTAACAGGACTAAAGGCCGGCGCGGATGATTATGTATCCAAACCGTTTGCACTTCCTAACCTGCTTGCCCGTATGGAAGCCGTTTTAAGACGAAGCAAGTGGAATACATCCAGAATTAAAGATTTGAACTTTGATACAAAAAATGAAACAATGCCTTTAACAGAAAGAGAACTGGAAGTTCTTGCAATGGTGGCAAAAGGTTCAAATAACAAAGATATTGCAGACAAATTATTTGTTAAAGAAGTAACTGTAAAAACACACTTAAACAATATTTTTAAAAAACTAAAAGTGACAAGCAGAACGCAGGCAACTTTACTTGCCATGCAAATGGATTTGATAAAATAATAATTAAGGAGATATTATGATTGATTACACGAAAGAAGAATTAATCGAATTATTGAGAAAGACCCCCGAAAGATTTAATGAATGGAAAATAGATCAGGAAGAAATTGATTTAAGCGAAGTCGATTTTTCAGGTATTGTATTAACAGAAATAGATTTCAGCAATGTTGATTTAAACTCCAGTTCTTTTGCTGACAGCAGCATATCACTTTCAAATTTCACAGGAGCGGATTTAACATCAGCAGATTTTACCAGAGCAAGAATATTGGAATGTGATTTTACCGAGAGCTTGCTCACAGGCGCTGATTGCAGCTATGCTGACATGACTTACTGCAACTTTACGGATGCAGATTTAGCAGGCTGTATTCTTTCAGAAGCTAATTTAAGTAATTCTGATTTTACGGCCGCATACAATCTTGATGCCAGCCGCTTTGATAATGATACGGTTTGGCCTGATGATGACCTGCTTCCTGACGGATTTGATGTTACCTGTCGTGATGACCTCTCTTCCTTGAGAGATGAAGAAGAATCCTCAGCAGGTGATTACTAATTTTAATCCAAAGCTCCCGACAAGGGAGCTTTTTTTAAACGCACAAAAGCAGATATGTTTTTCTCGCCTTAATTCAAAATTTATGATAATATGAAACTATGAAAAAGTTTGATTTTTTAAATCAATTCAGGGATGCTGTGTTTGTTGTAAATAATCATTTTGAGATTGTTTACAGCAATAATACTTTTGACAAAATATTCAAAAACTATAAAAAAATAAAAAAACTCTCCCATGGAATGAATTTCGATATTTGTCCGCTGAATAGTGAAAATATTGAAACATATTCTCCGCTGTATCATGCCATAACCTCCCCGCAAAACTTTTTTGCATGCATTTCATTTACCTTTGAAAACAATCGGACAAATTTCTATGATTTGACAGCTGTAAAAAAATCCAAATATACAATAATATTTCTTACGGATGTGACTGCAACCTTTGAGCGGCAAAGCTTTCAGCGCCATAACCTTGAATTACAAAAACAGTATGAAAATCTTGCCGAAGAAAATGAAGATCTTTTGAAAATAAAACAAAAAGCTCAATCTCAGGCCATAAGAATTGCCCTCATAAATAAAGTCTCAAATACAATCAGAGAATCCATGGATATCTCGACAATTTTGCAATCCGCACTAAAAGAATTGTCTATTATGTTCGGGGCATATCGCGCTTATTACGCAGCTTACAGGGATAAAAAATTTATTATATCAGAGGTCTATGGTGAAGCAGATACACTCCCGCCTGATAATACTTTTGAACTTGATGACACATCATTTGCCACAATATCAAAAAGGGAAATATCCGTTTCTAATTGCCTGAAAGAATATGTAAACGCAATACCGTTCAAGCAGCCTGTCCAACGAATAATCGTACCAGTTTATCACATACAAAAACTGATGGGAATAGTTGTCTTACTAAGTTATCAGAAACGGGAACTGAATGAAGAACTGGAGATTCTGGAAGCAATATCCGCGCAGCTTTCAAACGCTGTTACAAGAGCAGAACTCTATAATAAAAATCTGCAGACGGTGAAAGAATTGAAGCATGCTCTGAAAGAGTTAAAAGAAACTCAGGTGCAGTTAATTAATTCGGAAAAAATGGCTTCCCTCGGTCAATTAATAGCAGGAGTTGCACACGAAATAAATACACCTGTCGCCTCCATAAAGTCAAACAACAACATAGTTTCAAAGCTTTTGACCGGTATAGAAAATCCAGAACTGGCCGAAATGCTTTCCGAACTCAACAAGATTGATAAAGAAGCCATTGAAAGAATAAGCAATATTGTAACTTCTTTGAAAAAATTTGTCCGTCTGGATGAGGCTGAATTGCAAGAAGCGGATATAAATAAAGAACTGGATTTGACTCTGGATCTGATAAGACACGAAACAAAAAACAGGATTAAAATAGTAAAGAATTACGGCGAAATCCCCGCGGTTAAATGCTTTCCGAACATGCTTAATCAGGTGTTTATGAATATTCTGGTAAATGCATGCCAGGCTATTGAGAGCGAGGGAACTATTACGATTACGACAGAATATACAGAGGGCAGCCTCATTGTAAAGATAAAAGATAGCGGACGCGGAATACCTGCAAACCAGCTTGATAAGATATTTACAGCCGGATATACCACAAAGGGAGTCGGCGTGGGAACAGGTCTCGGGCTTGCGATATGCAGCAAGATTATCGAGAAGCATGAGGGTGAAATTACTGTAAATAGTGAAGTTGGGGTCGGAAGCGAGTTTATTATTACTATCCATAGTAAGTAATATTTATTAAGTTTTGTTACAGAACGCTTGTTGCTATTATTGAAACAACCCTATATTTCAAAAAACAAATAGTCTATTTGTATGAATAATCACGTTAAAGCAAGACACTGGGGGAAAAATATGCTATAGTTATAGTATAAAGTGTTTGAATTACCCTTTAAAAATTTAAGACATAACACTTTAGTAAAAACGTCAGTAGAAGAATATAATGTAACAAAAATTCATATATGCAGTAAAAAAGACAATAATTTATTCAAAATATTTTTATTAAATACATAAGTGTGTAGATAGAATATTTTATTGTTAGTGTCGGAGGAAAATAATGACAATTAGTGTAAACAGCAAAAAGAAACAGGTTAAAAAATCATTTGATGAATTACTTATGGATTTAAAAACAAGCAATTCAGAAAAAGTAAGATACAATGCAGCTCGTGTATTAGGTGAAATGGGTGATCCAAAAGCCGTTGAGCCGTTAATTGACGTTTTAAAACATGACAAAAACGGATCAGTAAGATTGTACGCAGCAAGAGCTCTTGGTGAACTTGGCGATTCAAAAGCAACTGTTCACTTAATTGAATCACTTCGTGAGGACAGAAATGTTGACGTTAGAGTACGTGCAGCACGTGCGCTCGGACGTTTGGGCGGTGAAATCGTAGTTGAACCGCTTGTTGAAGCACTTAATGACGAAAATCCGCAGGTTTGTATCACTGCAACAGATGCATTAATCGAAATCGGTGATGTAGCAACAGATGCTTTAATTGAATCTTTAGATCACGAAAAGGTAAACGTACGTTGTGATGCAACAAGAGCACTCGGCGAAATCGGTAACAAAAAAGCTGTTGAAAAAGTTATAAATATGTTGTATGATGAATGGGTAAACGTTAGAATTTATGCGGTAACATCTTTAGGTAAATTAAATGATACCAAAGCTGTTCCGGCACTTATCGACGTTATGAAAAACCGTTCAGAAAATGAATTGGTGAGAGCGGGCGCCGCTGCCGCACTCGGTGTCCTTCGTGACCAGAGAGCATTACTTCCGCTCAGAGAATTGATTATGGAAGCAGAAGAACTCGGTGAATTAGAAGACACTGCTTTGAAATCATTCAAGAAAATAATGGCAGCAAACTGGCAGTCTATTCCTGGTGCTACCGCACAGAAAAAGCCGGCAACAACATTCTAAATTTTCTTATAATATATTATACTTATTAATTTACTATTCTTAATATTCAAAATATTCATACCGTTGAGATCGCTCAACGGTTTTTTATTTTAATACATAAAAATCCTGATTGTGCTATAATTTAAGTATGAAAAAATTATTATTAACAAGTTTATTATTATTTATTCCGTTCATGCCGGCGCTCGCTGATGATATAACCGAGGATTTTCTTGATATCGCAGCAGATTACTGCATTCAGGGAAATTACACGGAAGCCGTTAATTATGTTAATAAAGCTATTGCGCATGAACCTAACAACCCTAATTTAACTGCAATAAAAGAAGGGATTTATCGTATTCAAAACCGCAATGCAAAATCTTATCTGACAATTAACAACCCTGAGATTAAAACAGCAGAAGAATACAAAAAATCCGGCAACAAAACGAAAGAAATAGAAGCGCTTACAGCAGGAGTTAATGCCCAAAATCCGTGGGCAACCTACTATATGGCGGAATATTACCGTTCGGTTAAGCAATACAACACGGCGCTTAATTACTATGACAAAACACTTGCTCTAAAAGCAGGGTTTGCACAATGCTATCTCGGGATTACTCTGACATTAATGGAAATGCGTAATTATGAAGCCGCATTAAACGCAATCAGATACTACATCGACAGGTGTCCGAAATCTGATCTGGGATATGCAATGCGTGCAGAAATAAATATGTATCTGAAAAATTATGTAGATGCAGAAGCCGATATAATTACAGCATTATCAATCTCCGAGGATATTGAATACAAACTTCTTGAAGCGGAAATTCTCTATTATCGCGGCAACTACAAATCAGCTAAAGAAAAGCTTACTGCGCTCTCCGAAAACTTTAAAACAGCAGAACTCTACAAATATCTCGGGCTTTGTGACTATGCGCTCAAGGATTATAACAACGCGTTGTTAAATCTAAATAATTCAATCATCCTATCTGATGACGACATTGACGTAAAAAACAAGTATAATGAAGTCAAGAATAAGCTAACAAACGGAAATACAAATGGCTAGAAGAGAACGACACAGAAAAGAGAGTACCGCAACAAGAATAAAAAACTGGAGCATATCTATAATTCTTGCGATTATAATGTTTTGCGGTCTGCAAAGTTACAGCGCCTCAAGTCTTAAATTTGTACAGGTAAGTGATGTTCACTTTTCTACACGTCAGACAAATACTACTTACAAACTAACCGGAGAATCTCCAAAACTCCTTGATGACGCAATAGAACAGATTAATGAAATTCCGAATGTTAATTTCGTAATGTTTACGGGCGACCAGATAGATAAATCTTTTGAAAAAGAATTATCTGCATTTTTGCCGCATGCCCAAAAACTGGTTTATCCGTGGTATATTGCTTTCGGAAACCATGACACCTGTGTCGGTGGATATTTAACCCCTGGTGTATATTTAAGTCTTGTAAACAAATACAATAAGAATTTTACTTTCACAACGCCTTACTATTCATTTGTTCCGCAAAAAGGATACAAAGTTATTGTACTTGATACCATAATCCGCGACAGAATTACGGCTAATGGCGAGATTAGTCAGGAACAGCTGCAATGGCTGGATAATCAGATAAGCAGTTCTCCGAAAGATACTATTCTTATATTTATGCATGTGCCGATAATAGAGCCTTACAGCAGTCCGGGGCACAAACTCTTAAACGCAGAGGAAGTTGAAGCTGTTTTAGCTAAATATAAAAATCCTATCGGTGTATTTCAAGGGCATTACCACGGCGCAAAAATCACTCAAAAAGGTAACATTTTATATGTCAGCTCTGCCGCACTTGTAAGTTATCCGAATGTGTTTAGAGTCGTGAATGTTACTAATCACAGAAGAAGGGTTGTTTTTGATATAAAAACAAATGAAACACGCCTGCAAAACTTACAAAAACTTGCCAAAATCATGGTATTTGGAACAACTATTTATTCAGGTGAGCCTAAAGATCAAAACGGTATTTATATAATTAAGAAATAACAGAGGTTAAAAGTATGAGCGAGTTCAAGATTAAATTCAGAGGTGTCAGAGGAAGCTACCCGATAGCAAACGGAAATTACCTGCAATACGGCGGTAACACATCATGTGTAGAAGTAAACGTAAACGGCCATTTAATTATACTGGATGCAGGAACAGGGCTTATTGATGTCGGCAATGACTTGATGGAAAAATATATTGCCTCAGGTCTGACACCACAGGAACGTACCCCGATTAAAGCAACTGTTTTAATATCTCATATACATCAGGATCATATTCAGGGCTTTACGTTTTTCAGACCTTTGCATATCCCGACCAGCAAAATTAATGTCTACGGGAATGTAAGTTATGAAGAAACTTTATCTGATGAACTTGCACATTTGCTTTTTGGCAAATCCTTCCCGCTGGATTTAGGTGATATTGCCGGGAACCTGAATATTCATGACATCACCGATACTGACGGCATAGTTTTAAGGCATGATTCTGAACCTATAATTAAAAGAATTGAACGTGATGAAGATAAAATTCCGCAGGGGGATGACGTTTTAATTACGTGTTACCGCTCATACGCACATCCGCAAGAAGGGGTTATAATTTACAAAATAGCATACAAAGATAAAACTCTTGTTTACGCAACGGACAAAGAAAGCTACCTTGGCGGCGACAAAAAACTGGCAAACTTTGCCCGCGGATGCGACCTTATAATCCATGATGCGCAATATACAACAGAAGATTATCTGAATACCTTCGTACCGAAACAGGGGTACGGCCACTCTACATTTGACATGGCTATAGAATGTCAAAAACAGGTTGGCGCTAAAAAACTTGTATTCTTCCATTTTGACCCGACATATAATGACAACAAGTTAAATATCATTAAAGAACATTATAAAGAGCTTGAAAATGTTCAGCTTGCGTATGAAGGGCTTGAAATAGAATTATAAAGTATGAAAAAGATTTTAATTTCAGCATTAATATTGACGTGTATGGTAACATCCGGCTACCGGAAACCCTATGAGTATGAAATTGATGCTTCCAAAAACGGAGCTCTGCATAATGATTGGGGTTTAAGGTATCTGAATGAAAAATGTTACTATGCAGCCATACAGGAGTTTAAAATAGCCATAAGTCTAAACCCTGATACACAAGCAACGTCAACATATTACAATAATTTAGGCGAAACCTATATGATAATCGGTTATCCTGACTGGGCGCAGGATTGTTTTGAACGTGCGATTACCCAATACAGCCTTAATTTTAAATACTATCAAAATCTGGCAAAGTGCTTTAAGGCGCGCGGTCTTGTTGATATGAAGATTAAGGAATACAGTCAGGACGGTTCTCCGCTAAACAAAATAATGCTGGGACTTTTGTATGTTGAAAAAGGCGATCTTCGCCGCGGCATTATTATACTGGATGAATTTGCAATGTCAGAGCCTGATTTAATAATTACAGTTGCGGTCAAAGCTTATATTAAAGAAATGGTAGCCCAGATAAACAGCACACAAAACTTGTAGGCCGTTTTGAGTGAGAAAAAACAGTAGGTCAGCTTTACTAAGCTGACGTATAATTTTACTTTCTTGTGCCGACAAGAAAGTAAGCAAAGAAGCTCCCGACCTTCACCTACAGCGCACAGAGGATGTAAATTCAACTTGAGCGCGCGAACTCGCTACGCTCAAACAACGCGCGCTTTGCTGTTGTTTCATTAACATCCTCCGGCGCTTCCGGCTAACGGTCGGATTGATGTAGGTTGGGGCATTCTTGCCCAACAAAAAAATTTGAGATCCCGCAAGGCAACAACTATGGCGTATTGCTTTTAAAAATTACTCGCGATAAACGGCACCGTTCCGCCTCCAACGAAAACTGACCGTTTCCGTTTCGGCGTCACCTCTCGCGCTGTGCGCTCGTGCCTCTGCTCGCAATTCGCTGCGGGATGACGGGACAAAAAAGGCAACGAGAAAATAATCTCATTACCTAAAAAGACGTTAAGACGCTAAGACGTTAGGACGTTAAGTTCGTTAATAAAATAAGGCAATTAGGGGAATCCCACATTGCCTTATTCTTGTAACAACTTAGTCACTTAATCACCTAATCACTTATTCACGTCCAACTAAGGCCAAAGTCCTTAGTTGGATATACAAACAGCGCTGGCGTTGCTGTAGAGCTTGCCGTACCAGTAATTGTCACTGCCGCGCGTGTAGGCAGTGTAGAAGCCCCGGTAGTACGCGTTGCCAGCATTGTACTCCTCACTGGACCAGTAGTAGTAGCCATTGTAGTTGATTGGAGGATTTTGTTGGTATTCGTCCTTTACTTTGAGGCCACTTTTACCCTCGTTCGCTCCTATTGTTACTGCGCTTCCATCGCTTGAGTTTACATATAATTCACTAGCTAACTGTGCAAGTTGTGCTCTCGTTGGTAAGCTCATGTTTTTCTCTTGGCAAGTTAGTTTTGCTCCTGCCCAATAGTTAGTAGAACAACCACTTCCGTGTTGCTCTTCCATATCTTCGTATTCACTGCCTGCACATGTGTTGATAGCTCTATTCGCCAGAAACTCTGTTGACCAGCACATGTCGCCTATTGGGTTATCGCAGGTTGAGAACGCTACGCCTGAAGATAATTGAATATCTTTTCCAACTCTATTCGGTCCTTTCTTTCCGTTTACATCTACCATATATCCCATGCAAGATACTTGAGATCCTGTATCTTCTATAGGGTCAGCATAAGGACATTCCGGCTGATACGCCATAATAACTGTTGTTCCGTCTGCAACGACAAAGCTCATGGTATTTGTATTAGTTTGCCAGTCGCTTAGTCCCATGCTTGAGGCAGAGGTTAAAGAGTCAGTTTCAACTTCCATAGGTTCTTCGTTGCTTCCTGTAGTTACGACTTTAGGAGAGTAGCATTTGTTAATATCTGTATTATCACAGGTCTTTATTACTTTCATATATTGCTTGAAAGTATCCATGAAGTCCTCTGTAGAGTCGTGTCCTGTCATGACGCCGTCAGTGTTCATGCGGCGGACAGTTTCAGTGAGTTTCTTTTCCCAGAGATCTTTGGCCGTAGACCATGCCTTCTCGTTATGATTTTGAATGAGCCCCGGCAAGGTCAGAGCGGCCACCACTCCAATAACCGCGAGGGTGATTAATACTTCAGCCAAAGTGAAAGCAGCTTTAGCGGCCACCTGAGTGTTGGTGCAGGCTAGCCTGCCGATTTTCGTTAAACCCTCATCCGGCCTCCGGCCACCTTCTCCCAAAGGTAGAAGGGAATGTAGCGATTGCTGTTCGCCTTGTTCCGACATCTTACTCACCTCACTCACTGTACTCACTTCACTCACTTTACTTACTCTACTCTTTTTTCCCATACTGCCCCCTTTCTATAGTTTAAATCATTTTATTCATATATTTATGTATATCATTATAAGTCAATACATTTATATGTCAATATGCATTTATAATTTAAGTAATGCAAGATAAAAAAGAAATTTATAAAATAATAGGGAAAAACATACAAAACGCGCGCAAAGCCAAAGGGTTGACACAGGAAGAATTTGCCGAACTCATGGATAAGTCGTGGAGTTATATTGCTAAACTCGAAATCGGCATGCAAAATTTTTCTATCGGCAAACTCATTGATATTGCTAATTATTTGAATATTGAACTGGATGAACTTTTAAAACTTAGATAATTTTGTTATTTTAACACAATAAAAAATCCACGGGGAGCATTACGCCCTCCGTGGATTTTATAATTTTTCAGATTACACAAGTGCAAGTTGACGTGATTCAACAACAGCCTGTGCTGCAGCAAGTCTTGCTTGCGGAATTCTGAATGGAGAACAAGATACGTAATCCAATCCGATTTTGTGTGCAAATTTAACAGAATCAGGATCACCGCCGTGTTCACCGCAAATACCGCCGACAAGTGAAGGATTTATTTTCTTACCTTTTTCCATTGACATTTCAATTAACTGGCCAACACCTTTTTGATCTAATGTTTCAAACGGGTTAGCAGGTAAGATTTTTTGTTCAACATATCTGTTCAAGAACTTACCTTCTGCATCGTCACGTGAGTAGCCGAATGTCATTTGTGTAAGGTCGTTTGTACCGAATGAGAAGAATTCAGCGTATTCTGCAATTTCGTCAGAAGTTAATGCAGCACGCGGAATTTCAATCATAGTACCGAATTTGTATTCAACTTCTACGCCCTTCTTAATCATAACTTCTCTTGCTACACGAACAAGTGTTTCTTTAGCGACTTTAAGTTCGTTTACGTGGCCGATTAACGGTACCATTACCCAAGGTTTAACATTTAATCCTTCTTTTTTCAAATCACAGCAAGCTTCAAAGATTGCTCTAACTTGCATTTCATTGATTTCCGGATAAGTTAAGCCCAGACGGCATCCGCGCAAGCCCATCATCGGGTTAGATTCTGAAAGACTTTCTACAACATGTAAAAGTTCTTCTTTTTCTGATGCGTCTTTGCCGAGAGCTTTTAAAGTAGCTACTTCCGCGATTAAAGATTCTTTATCCGGTAAGAATTCATGAAGCGGCGGGTCTAAAAGTCTTACAGTCAAAGGTTTGTCGCCTAAAGCTTTGAACATTGCGTAGAAATCTGAATATTGCATAGGCAATAAGTGTTCCAGAGCTTCTTTTCTTGCTTCCGGAGTACCTGCAATAATCATTTTTTGTACCCAAGGCAGTCTGTCAGGATCCATGAACATGTGTTCTGTACGGCAAAGACCGACACCTTCTGCACCGAATTTCTTAGCGTTTTCAATATCTTTAGGAGTATCTGCGTTAGCTTCAACTTTCATTTGTTTAATTTCGTCAACCCAGCTAAAGAATTTGTTCCAGTTGTCGTCAATTTGAGCTTCAACGAGTTTAACAGCGCCTTCCATAACAAGTCCCTTGCCGCCGTCAAGAGAAATTACATCGTTTTTGTGGTAAACAGTACCGTCTGCACCTGTTAATGTTTCGTTGTTAAGGTCAATTTTTAAATCTTCGCAACCTGAAACGCAAGGTTTACCCATACCTTTAGCAACAACTGCTGCGTGAGAAGTTGCGCCGCCTCTGAGTGTCAATACACCTTGAGAAACAGCCATACCGTGAATATCATCCGGACATGTTTCTACACGTACAAGGATAACTTTTTCACCTGCTGCGCCTCGTTCTGCTGCTTCTTCTGTATCAAATACGATTTTACCTACAGCAGCACCAGGAGATGCGTTTACACCTGAGCAAATTTTGTGAGCGTCAGCCAGTGCTTTTGCATCAAAGCAAGGTAATAAGATCTGGTTAACTGTATAAGGATCAACAAGCTGAATAGCACGTTCTTTTGTAATAATACCTTCTTCGTGCAGATCAACAGCGATTTTTACAGCAGCAGCTGCAGTTCTTTTACCGTTACGGGTTTGCAAGATCCACAATTTACCTTTTTCAATTGTGAATTCCATATCTTGAACATCTTTGTAGCCAAGTTCAAGTTTTTTAGCGATATCAACGTATTGCTTGTATAAATCAGGCATTTCGTTTTCCAATTCCGCAATAGGTTTTGGAGTTCTGATACCTGCAACAACGTCTTCACCTTGAGCATTGGTTAAGTATTCACCGTAGAATTTATTTTCACCGGTTGCAGGGTTACGGGTGAATGAAACACCTGTTGCGCAATCGTCGCCCATGTTACCGAATACCATTGTTTGAACGTTAACAGCAGTACCGTAGCTGTGGTCGATTTTGTTCATGTTTCTGTAAGCAACTGCACGCGGAATATTCCATGATCTGAATACGGCTTCAATAGCTTCTTCCAATTGAACGTATGGATCTTGCGGGAATTCTTTACCTGTAACTTCTTTAATAACATTTTTGTAGACAGGGATTAAAGATTTCCAGCCTTCTGCTGAAATTTCAGTATCTTCTTTAACACCTTCGCGTTCTTTAAGTTTTTCAACTTCTGATTCGAAGTATTTTTGTCTGTCCATTTCCCATGCAACAGAACCGAACATGGTTAAGAAACGACGGTAGCTGTCATAGCAGAATCTAGGGTTGTTAGTAAGTCTAACCATAGCTTCTACAGTATCGTCATTCAACCCTAAGTTAAGGATTGTTTCCATCATACCAGGCATAGAAAGTCTTGCGCCTGAACGAACAGATACAAGTAACGGATTTTGAGTATCACCGAATTTTTTACCGGCTTGTTGTTCAACATCTTTCAATGCAGCCTTTACTTCATCCATAAGACCATCAGGCATTTTGTTGCCATGATTGATGTAATCCATACAAGTTTCTGTAGTAATAGTTAACCCCGGTGGCACAGGCAGGCCTAAATTGGTCATCTCTGCCAAATTTGCGCCTTTTCCGCCGAGAAGATTACGCATATTTGCGTTGCCTTCTCTGAAAAGCCAAACACGTTTTTCTGTCATAGTGTTAATTCTCCTTCTTTTTAAATAAATAATAAATAAAACACTGTTAACCAGAATATAGCACAAAAATAAAAAAAACAAAAATTATTTTTTTATATATTAATACTAATATTTTTTGTATAAAATGCAAAATGCCTTAATCTGTTTCTTCTTCTAAATTTTCGGGTTCTTTTTCACGAATAATCAAAAGTTTTGTAATTCTTGCTCCGTCGATTTCTTTAACGATAAATTTAAGATTATGAATTATAACTTCGTCTTTTACCTGCGCAAGACGGCCAAGAGCTTTTATTACCAGCCCGCCGATTGTGTCTACATCTTCGTCGTCAATTTCTTCTTCATTCATGTTGAAAAATTCTGCAAATTCATCGACGCGCATCATTGCGTTTGTGAGATAGGTATTCGGAGCGACTTCTCTGATGTCTGTTTCTTCTTCTTCATCAAACTCATCCTGTACTTCACCAAATATTTCTTCAAGCACGTCTTCAAGAGTGATAAGTCCGGAAGTCCCGCCAAATTCATCAACTACTATAGCCATTTGACCTTTGCGTTTTTTAAATTCCAGAACAAGATTGTCCATGGTTATTGTTTCAGGTACAAGAAGTACCGGACGCAGAATTTTTTCTATAGGGCAAATCTCGTCTTTTATAGAAAGCTGGAATAAATCTTTTACATGCACTAAACCGATTATATGATCTATATCTTCTTCGTAGACAGGGTAGCGTGTGTATTGATTTTCCGCAGCAAGCGCATTTAATTCTTCTATCGGTGTGTCTTTTGAAATACAAACCATGTCTGTTCTCGGTATCATTACCTGTTTTGCGTTTAGGTCAGAAAATTTAAACACATTATGAAGCATGTCTTTTTCTGTTTCGTTCAGAACTCCGCCGTTGTAACTTGCGTTAACCAGCATATCAAGTTCTTCTGTTGAATGAACAAGAGATGCTTTATGTGAGTGAGGTATTTTGAACAAATTCAACAGCCAGTTCCCAAATCCGTTCAACACCCAGATAAACGGATTAAATACAAATGTAATCATCTGCATAGGTTTTGCAACAATCAGCGCTGTTTTTTCAGTATATTCAAGCGCAATGGATTTTGGTAACAGTTCACCGATTACAACATGCATAAAAGTAATCAAAGCAAATGCTATCGGCACAGAAACCGTATGTGCCGCAATTGTTTGACCGGCTCCGGGAATAAATTCAAATATAGGTTCAATTATACGCGCAAGAGTACTTTCGCCAACCCAACCTAAACCGATACTTGAGATTGTTATACCGAGTTGAACTGCAGCAATGAATTTATCTAAATCTTTAATTGCCTCCAGTGCGATTTTTGCAACGCCGTTACCCTCTTTTACAAGTTGTTCTATACGGGTTTTTCTAACCTTTACCATTGCAAATTCAGATGCAACAAAAAATCCGTTTGCAAACAGCAAAAATGCGATTATAAATAAGTTAATAAAAATACTACCCGACTCATACATATATTATTTTTATCCTTCTCTTATTATTGATGATTATAATATTATTTGTAAAAAAATGCAACTGCTTTATTCTGCCGGCTGAATATTAACATCCCTGAGCTGGGTGTAAATCATTGGCGAAAAACCTTTTGTTGTAACTATATCAATAATTTTATACTGATAAGGTTCATTTAATAACGTTGGTGTGCTGATATGATAAATTCCGTTTTTCATCTGTTCACCATTTATGTGATAATGGCCGGAAACAACAGCAATAACGTTGTTATGCTTATCCAGCATTTCGAGATATTTTTCAGCCTGATAAGTTTTATGAGTTACCATTTCTTTAGGCGGAACAAGTGGGAAGTGCTGTAAAATTATTGCCGGCATCTTAGAATGCTTTGTTAATTCTTTATCAACCCATTCGAGAGTATCTTCTCTGTAATATCCGTTTGCTCCCGGAATAACTTCTTTTGCACCGTCAACAATCAGGAACAGGAAACCGTTTTTGGTAAATTTGTAATTCGGTTTTGACGGGCGGTAGAAGATATTATTTTCTTTTATTATTTCCATATAGCGGAGTTTAGAAAGATCGCCGCTTTTAAATACCTCATGATTACCTATAACCATATAGTACGGAACATCTAGTTTATTGACTATTTTTACAAATTCCTTTAAATATTCTGGATTGGCCTTGTCTATGTTATCACCTGTGAACACAACAAAAGAGACGCCTTTAAGAGTGTTAATATCTTTTATTGTGCTTTCCAGTACATTTCTTTTAAATTCGTTACCGGAAGAATAGTGTGAATCAGTTACCTGCACAAATTTTATATCATTTGCCGATACTGTTGTTTGAAAAGCCATTAGAGCTATTAAAGTGAATAAAAAAGTTATCAGTCGTTTTTTCATTTAAAATATCCCGTTAGTATTTTGACAGTTGAATTATATCATAAATTCGTAATCTGTGCTAAAATGTAACAAAGAGGAGAACAGCAGATGAGATTAGACAAATATTTAAAAGTATCACGCTTAATAAAACGCCGCACCGTGGCAAATGAGGTTTCTGACATGGGGCGTGTTTGTGTAAACGGTCTGCCTGCAAAGGCTGCCAAACAGCTTAAAATCGGCGATGAAATAAGTATTGAATACGCTAATAAAACAGTAAAAGTACGCGTTGTAAAAATTCCGCAAAACAATGTCAGCGTTCAGGAAGCTTCGACATTATATGAAATAATAGAATAAAATCAATTAGCCACTTGATTAATTTTTATTTTTGTGTAATATATAAGTATATTCTATCCCTCGGCCCCCCCGAGGGTTTTTTTAGGGCTTTTTATCTCACCTTGCCGCTCAATTGTCCGCATGCCGCATCTATATCTGCACCGCGCTCCAGTCTTACGGTAACTTTTTTCCCTGATTGTTCCAAAAGTGATTTAAAACGCATAACGGAATTATTTGAAGGCCGTTTGTAATCATTCTCTGCTGTCGGGTTGTATGGTATCAAATTGATATTGCACTTCAAATCATGTAAATACTGTACGAGTTGTTTGGCACTTTCAAGAGTGTCGTTCAAATCTTTAATTAACAGATATTCTATGGTGATACGCCGGCCTGTTTTTTCAATATAATTTTTCAAAGCTTTTTTTAGTTCAGGCATCGGGTATTTGTTTTCTATCTGCATAATTTGTTTTCTTATTTCATGATTTGGCGCATGCAGCGAAATAGCCAGAGTAGACTGCATATCAAGATTAGCAAGCTCATTTATTTTCGGTATAATGCCGGCTGTTGAAACAGTCAGACGCCTTGCGCCGATTTGAAGATTTTCGTTAAATATCTCCATTGCTTTTAAGACATTTTCAAGGTTCAAAAGCGGTTCACCCTGTCCCATAAATACAACATTTGTGACCTTTAATCCGGTATCACGCTGGATTGTCAATACCTGCTCTATAATTTCTTTATACGAAAGATTTCTTATAAAACCGCGTTTTCCGGTTGCGCAGAATGAACAATTTACGGCGCAGCCGACCTGTGAACTCACACAGGCTGTTAAATTCGCACGATTGTCAAACCTCATTAAAACAGTTTCTACGCACTCACCGTCCGGAAATTCCAATAAGTATTTTAATGTACCGTCAGAACTCGTTTGTTTAACTTTTATTTTTGTATCTGTAACTGTTGCAATTTTTTTCAATTCCTCTCTGAACTTTACAGAAAGGTCAGTCATTTCATCAATTGAACTTACGGATTTCAGATAAATCCAGTTGTGAATTTGTCTTGCACGGAATTTTGATGCATGCAATTCATCCGTAATTTTTTCTATTTCTTCTAGTGTTAAACCTGAAAGTATTTGCATATTAATCCTTTTTTTGCGGTATTTTTTCTTTGTAATACTCAATAATTTCCACCATGGAATGAAGCATAAGAACGACCGGTTCGACCTCCTGTTTCCATGGATAGTACCCGCAGGATTCCGGTAAGATATCCAGCGGATTGTCAGGGAAAGTCCTGCATATCTGCGGTCGGTTTTCGTAATCTGAACACCGTTTGCACTCGTTCAGTTTCGGGCAATGATAAAAATATACCTCTCCTTTACCCTCAAGCATTGCCAGATATTCAGGATAAATTTTTTCGGCTTCCTCACGAGTATTGTAAGGCACAAAAATACTTGTAAACTGGGTCGCAAAATTATCTCCGTTTCGGGCTTTTTCCTGCAATTCTTCCGGTGAAAATTCGCTGCATGCAAGATTGCAGCAGGTTGCACAGCCTTTGCAATGAAATTCTTTTCTGTATGCAAGAACTTTTGTCCATTTTTCTAAAATTTCTTTTGAAATATCATTCAAAAGCATATCAAGAACAGCTTTTTGCCATTTATCTCCGTCAGAATTTTCCGGATAGGTTTCAAAAACATCGGTAACAATCCCTTGAGGTTTTATTGCATCAATTCTGTTTTGGATAACTTCCAGCGATTGAACAAAAATTTCTCTGTATTTTTTCTTTGTGCTTTCCAATACTGTATTTAAGTCTTTCATAATAAAATTATAACACGAAAAACGGCTGTGATTTAACCTATCACAGCAAAAGCAAATAAAGCTGTAAATATTACATTTGTAAATTTTTTTTGAGATTTTGAATTTATCGCATAAAATAATTTTTAATATAATTGAGGTCTAAAATGATTAACGGTATTGATGCAATACAACAACAAAATATTTACAGAGTAAATGCTGTCAATCTGTTTGAAAACAGCCCGTCAGGTGCTGCACAGCGAACAAACCGGTTTAATTCGGGTCTGTTTGCCCAGCAAACTAACGATACCTATAATCCTAATCACCCGATGGTGAGAGGCAGTGAAACACAGGCCAGACACCTTGATTTGTTAGCTTAGATTATGCACAATAGCAGAGTCTGCTTCCGGGAACAGCATCTCCGAGAAGTTCACGTGCATTGCAAACATCAGCATGTGAAGGTGCATTAAGATTAACATTGCCTGCAAATGTGTTTTTCAAACCGCCTTGTTGTACATATCTGACTTCAGGAGCTTTATATGCGACCCTTGACGGTGTTAAAGTATTTAAAAAACTAATTGCATTTACGCTCATTTTTTTATCCCCAATATTTCCCTTATATTTATATAAAGTAATTTATTGAAAATAAATTGCTAAATTTGCGTAAAATATTAAGAAATATTAATTAACAAAAAAGTTGTTATTATACTTAGTACCGTACACAAGTTTAGTGGCGGAAAATTGCGGAGTAAAAGAGAGTTGTTTTCTTTCTTTTTTCTTGAAAGCGCACAGTCCAATCACTTTGTCGTCGTCTCTGAATAATCTTTTTAGTAATTCCATGCTCAAATCCTTCTTTTGATGTTATAATATTCTTAACGATAGAAAGAAAAAAATCAACACACAAAAGGAGGAAATTATGACAAAAATTACTAAAGACATGAACATTATGGATATCGTTCAAACATGCCCGCAAAGCATTGAAGTATTTCAAAAATACGGTTTAGGCTGTATTGGCTGCGCTGCAGCCCGCTTTGAAAATCTGGAAGCCGGTGCAAGAGTTCACGGTTTTGATCCGGATGCAATGGTTGATGATATCAATGCATTGATTGGCGAAGAATAATTATTTTTATATGACATTATTAAAAGCGGCGAATTGAGTTTCGCCGCTTTTGTATTGGTTTACTTTTTGGTTAAAAATTCTTACCTGCTCAAATTCATTACATTTTTATTTTACTTTATTGCCGGGAAAAGATATTTTACACCTTCATTGCTGCGCCAGCGAATGTATCCTGTTTTAGGAGATCTGTCCATGTCCAAAACGCTTACCAGTGCCCAGTTGCCGCGCATTACATTCAGCTTTATCTGGTGAGGCAAAGATGCATTGGTAGGCGGAAGGTTTAAGTAGCTTACCACCTGCGAATCATCTTCCGGTGAACTGTGTAAGTCTTTTATCTCTTTAGGGGTATCTTTTAGCATATACAGACCGTATTTTCTCCCGTATATGTTAAAAAAACTTATCCAGCTCATGAATTTATACGGGTCATCTTTCTTCATCCAGCCGCTCAAGCCGTTTGTGTTGTCGTAAATCACGCGTACCCAATCTTCGGTTTCGTCGATTACGGCAAGCAGCGCCAAATCTTTTTTCGGCAAATATACAATAAAAACATCTTCAAATTTTTTATTGTCAGGGAATATATTGTCCCCTTCCCAGCTAATGTGAGTGACAATATTTGCGCCTTCACGCGGTTCATCATACAGTGTAATTTCTTTGCCGGCCTGATAAACTCCGAGTGTATTTGTATTGACACTGCTTATGTGCGTCGGCATGACATCTTTCGCAAATGCAGGTAATATCAAGCCTAAAAATACACTCAAAATTATCAGTATTTTCTTCATAAAATTACTCCCTGAATGAAATATCAGCATAAGTTTTTTGCAGCTTAGCCCTAACCGCACTCATTTGTTTGTCGATAACTTCATCAGTCAAAGTTGCGTTTTCATCCTGCATTTTTATGCGGAATGCAAGGCTCTTGTATCCTTTTTCTATATTTTCACCCTGATAAACGTCAAAAACTTCGCTGCCTTTGAAGATATTCTGTTGAACAGCGCCTTTTATGACTTTTTGAATATCGTCATAAGAAACGTCATCTTTGATTACAAATGCCAGATCGCGGCGAACTTCCGGGAACTGCGGCAGTTTTTTGTAGCGTGTCACTGTTTCTTTAACTATTGATATAATTTCTGTAAGATCTACTTTGAAAATATATGCATCCTGATTTAATTTCAACTTATCTTTTAATATAGGGTGAATTTGTCCATAATATCCGATAGGCTGCGGTGTTTTGCCGAGAAGCATTATAACCGCTGTTTTATACGGGTGCAAAATGCCATGAGAATCAGCAAGCGGAGATTTGTCCAGCGGAACAAGTTTCAATCTTCTCTCTACGCCTAATTCTTCAAACAGGCTGTCTAAAATACCTTTCACTGTATAAAAATCAAGTTGTGCAGTTTTTTCCCATTTTGAATTTTCAACTTCACCGGTTAAAATGCCTGCAAGTACGCTTGTTTCTTTAACACCGGTTGATTTTTCGTCAGCTTCTGCAACTTTGAAATAAGTTTTGCCTATTTCGTATGCCCAGAAATTTTTCTGGCCGTTGTCAAAGTTGTATTTCATACAGTTTAAAACACTTGCTGCAAGAGTTTGACGCAGCATTGAATACTCTTCACTTGCAGGATTTTTTACATAAACAGCTTTGTCCGGCTCAAAGGTTATCATATATCTGTCAAGCAAAGATTTTCCAATCAGTGAACTTGTCTGGATTTCGTTCAAACCTGCAGAAAGCATGTGTTCATGGACTTTTTTAACAATTTTTTCTGCGAGTGAAATTTCCGGCATCTGATTTTTAGACGGCAGGGTCGGAGAAATTTTGTCATAACCGTTGATACGCGCAATTTCTTCTATAAGGTCAATTTCACGGGTTACGTCATACGCGCGGTATGAAGGGACGAGGAATTTTGCCGCCATTTCGTTGCCGCCAAGTTTTTCAAAACCTAATTTTTCTAAGATTGCAATACATCTTTCAGGTGCTATTTCACAGCCTAAAATTCTTTTAATCTGTGCGTATCTGAGAGTTATTTCCGTAGGTTCAAGCTTGTTTTCACCTGCTTCTACAACCCCTGTTATTTTTGCATCAGCCAATTCAACCATTAATTGCATTGCACGTAACAGAGCCGGTTTTATTGCTTCAATATCAACTCCGCGTTCAAATCTTGCACATGCTTCGCTGCGGTAGCCGACACTGCGTGAAGATTTTCTGTTTGTTGCCGGTGTGAAATAAGCTGCTTCAAGCGCGATATTTTTTGTATTGTCGTCAATTTCAGAGTTTTCACCGCCAAAAACTCCGGCAATACAAACGCCTTTGGTTTGGTCTGCGATTAGAACACTGTCATTGGTTAACTCTCTTTCAACACTGTCAAGAGTAACTATTTTTTCGCCTTCTTTTGCGCGTCTTACACAAAGATATCCGTTAAGTTTATCCAGATCAAATGCGTGGAACGGTGTTCCGTATTCAAGCATTACATAGTTTGTGATGTCGACAACATTGTTTATTGCACGCACACCTGACGCGATGAGTCTTTTTTGCATCCAATCCGGTGACGGTTTGATTTTGATATCTTTTAATACACCGATTGAATAATATTTGCACACATCTTTGTCAATGATTTCAACTTTAAATTCATTTGTAGACAAATCTCTTGTTGATTGCAGCGGAGAAAATTTTAACGGTTTATCAAAAATTGCACTAAGTTCCCGTGCAACCCCGATAACAGACATTTGATCCCCGCGGTTTGCTGTCGGTGCGACATTCAGAACATAATCTTTTTCAAATCCGAGTATATCTTCAACATTTTCGCCGACTTTTACATCAGGGAAAATTCTGTTTAAAATAAGAATGCCGTCCTCTTCTTGATAATTGCGTTCTGCAACGCCTAACTCATCATCAGAACAAAGCATTCCCTGAGATTCCACCCCGCGGATAACAGCAGGAGTAAGAGTAAACATTTCACCGGTTTTTCTGTCCAGAACCTGACTGCCGACAGATGCATAAGGAACAATTTGTCCTTCTTTTATATTTTGTGCGCCGCAGACAACTGTTTTTACTCCGTTCCCTGTATTCACGGTTACGAGGTGAAGATGATCGGAATTCGGGTGATTATCAATCTTTTCGATTTTAACAGTTTTTATATTTGTGAATTTCGGTTTAACTTCTTCGACATCTTCAACTTCCAGACCGCTCATTGTCAGTTCGTGGGCTATTTGTTCAACATCTATGTCTGACAGGTCGACAAATTCATTTAACCAGTTTAATGATACTTGCATGTTCTATAATTCCCTCTCATAAATTTATATAATCTATGCCAATAATATAAAACAAACTATTTTCAAAGTAAAGAAGCATACTCAATAGACAAACTTTAAAAATTGATAAGATTAATGCATATTTAGAACATATATTTAAAACAGGTCAAACCATATAAAATACATTACAACTAATACATTCAGTTCAAATACAACTCTTTTTTCCTCTTTTTAAATGATGTAGTCTAAATTATATTGTATAGAATATAAATATGTCACATAAAATGAATTGGGAAGGTTAATGAGCCAAAGTTTTGATTTTACATCTTACAATAATATAAAAAGGCTTTCAGAAGACGAGTTGACAAATCTGTGGCAAAATTATTTCAATGACAAGACAAATAAACAGGTCAGAGATACATTAATCGTCCAATATATATATTTAATAAGATATGTGGTTGGACGTGTAAGAGTTAGCTTACCTTCAACAATCGCTATTGAAGACATTGCCGGTTATGGCGTAGAAGGACTTATAAATGCAATAGAACGATATTCCCCACAAAAAAATACGAGATTTGAAACTTATGCTCTTATAAGAATTCGCGGTGCAATTCTTGACAGAATCAGATCTCTGGATTTTTTGCCGCGAAGTGTAAGAAAAAAAATCAAAGAAATAAAAGAAGTTCAAGAAGAATTAAAACAAAGACTCGGTCGTATGCCAACTACAAATGAGGTGGCTGAAGCTATGGAAGTGGATCCGGATAAAGTAACACAAATCCTCTCCGAAGATATGACTATGACTTCGCTTTACGATAAAAAAGGAAATTCTGAAGAAAGTCTTGAGATTATTGATACAATAGAAGATACTCACAAACTGACACCTCATGAACAGATGGAAGAAAAAAATGTCAAGCAAGAACTTGAAAAAGCACTTAAACGGCTTCCTGAACGTGAACGTACAATAATGGTTCTTTACTATCAAGAAAATATGACTCTTAAAGAAATCGGGGAAACCATAGGGATGTCAGAGTCCAGAATTTGCCAGTTACATGCGCAAGCTATTATGAAACTGAAAAATATTTTAAACGAAAATCACTCTTCTCGCCTGCGCCAACGTATTGTGCTATAAATAACTTTTAATAAGGATATTAATGACAATGCAACCATTATTTTAAAAAATAATTAACGTGTTTGGATTTATATCATTATTTTGTGTAATTTAACAGAAAAATATAAACTATTATCATATTTCTATTTATCGGCTGCACTTCAGTTTTATCGCATCATGCCTGTCAACATGTTATTTTATTGATAGACTTAACCAGAAAATAATATCCGGTTTATTTTAAAATTTTTATATAATTCTAAAATATATTGGCGAATGACAAAAAGTAATCTGTAATGACATTCACGAGCATTGGCATAATCCATATTAATATTGCGGCGCCTACGACCGGTTTGAATAAGAAACTTAATTGGAATACGTTTACCTGCGGGGCTGTTTTAGAGATAACACCAAGAATAATATCCTGCCCTAAAGTCGCCAGTAACACGGGAGAGGCTATTTGAAGCCCCATAAACAGTACATTTGACGACAATTTTATAATATAATCCATATTAACTATCTGATCAAGAGGGATGCTTGTTGCTGCTATAGGAAAAATTTCAAAACTTCTAACCAGTGCACGTATAAGCCAGTAAACTCCGCCCAGCTGAATAAATATCAACACCCCCATTAATGAAAATATTTTACCGACCAGCGAAACCTGCGCTGAGGTCGTTGGATCAAGCACCATTGCTGAAGATAAACCCATTTGCATGTTTATCATATCAGCGCCTGCATCTACTGCAAGCAAAATCAACTGTGCCGTATAGCCTATTAATGCTCCGACAACTATGTTTAAGACAATCGATAGCAAAAAGGACTCTTGTATAACATGAATGTCTGGTTTTAACAGTGGTGTCAAAACAAATGTTAAAAGTAAAATAAGCCCCAATTTTACAAGTGTCGGTATTTCCCGTCTGTTAAAAACAGGAGCCAATCTCACAAATCCGATAAGCCTCGCAAAGACAAAAATGCCCGCTGCTAAATATGCATTCAGCATCGGAAACATTTTCATTAAGTCATTGAAAAGCCAATCCATTCTCTCACCCTACCTTCCGAGTATTGTATTGGTTTCTACGAAATCAGGTTTGGGCATAGGTGTTTGCGGCGCCGGCAGATATTTCATTTTCTGTGAATGATCTATAAAAGGCACTTTACCCGGATTTTTCATAATCTCATTTATTGTAGGCTGATTTTTGAATTTATCTTTCATCTCTCCTTCAAACGGTGATGTATATTTGTAATAATCAGACGCCAAAACATAATTGTCGCTGCGCGGGATATAATTAAAAGCAATTGCCATTCCCTCGGTAAAAAATCCTTTTAATAGGTTTATAAATCCCATGCCGCCGATAATAATTACAAGGAAAACGCCGAGAATTTTAGGTGCGGCAGCAATTGTTTGTTCCTGTACCTGAGTTACGGCCTGTAAGATACCGACAACAAGACCTATTGCGGCTGCAACGAGTACGCATGGCATTGATATTGTTAACATTATCAAAAAACCTCTTGCCAGATATTCAACTAAAGCTTCCATATCTCAATCCTCTTAGTTATAACTTGTAACCAATCCCTGAACAATCAGCGCCCAGCCGTCTACGGCAATAAATATCAGGAGTTTAAACGGCAAAGAAATAATTGTCGGAGATAACATAAACATACCTAATGCCAGCAAAATGTTTGCAACAACAAGGTCCAGAACAATAAACGGGACAAAGATTATAAAACCTATCTCAAATGCCGTTTTTAATTCGCTCATAATATAAGCCGGTGCAACCTGCCAGATTGTAATTTCTTCCGGAGTTTTAGGCGGTTCTTTCTTTTGAAGTTCAACAAAGAATGCCAGATCTGACTGCCTTGTCTGTTTCATCATAAATTCTTTAAGCGGTTTTGAGCCTTCTTCTATTGCTAGCACAATATTTTGACTCTTATTATATGGAACAGACCCCATTTCGTACATTTTTTGGAATGTAGACCCCATTGTATAGAAGGTCAAAATCATTGCAAGCCCGATAATTACAATTGCAGGCGGAACCTGTTGTGTACCCATTGCGGTTTTCAACATTGAAAAGACTATTACAAATCTCAAAAAACTTGTCATACAACAGAATACAAACGGAAGTAATGAAAATACTGTCATTACTATCAACATTTGTAATACCGGATTTAAGTTGTTAATTACATTATCCATATTTTATTTCCCTGTTTTTATTCGACTATATCAATTTCGTTTGTCTTGATACCTGAAACCATTTTCCTGATTATTGACTGCTTTTTATCATGTCTTTGAAAATTAACAATTGTCGGCAAATCATCAACACTTGGCTGTCTTTCAACCTGCTGCTCAAATACCGGTTGTTCTTTTTTATCGTCAAGTTTTGATATCAAAGCAGTTCTGTCCAGATCGGCCGCAACAAGAAATCTTTCGTGGCCGGCTCTGATTACATACAAACTTTTACGCGGAGAAAGGCTTATTGAATCCTCAATATTTAAAAAATCTGATCTTCCGCCAAATCCTGTACCGTCAGTAACTTTTTTATAAACAAATAATGCCGCAAAAATCAGCCCTAACATTGCGATTGTATACACAATAAATTGTCCGAAATAAGCTGCCATTCCTAATCCCCTTTCAATTAAATATCATCTTCCAATTCAAAGTCGCTGTAGTCGAATTCATCATCTTCGCTGCCTCCGCCGCCTTGAGCAGGTACCGGCGTTTCTTCGGCTTCTTCACCAGGTGCGGCCGGCATTTCAGGAACTTCTTCTTCACCGCCTTCTTGAGGAGAAGCTGCTTTAGCAGGTTTCTTAGGCGCATTAGCCAGAACTTCATCAACTTTCACCCCGTATCTGTCATTTACAATAACAAGTTCCCCGCGTGCTATAGGTTTATCCTCTACGGTCAGGGTAACTTTGTTTTCATAAATTGATGTCAGGTCTACGACCATACCGTTTTCAATCTTTTTCAATTCGCCGAGCGTTATCTTTACCGCATCAAAATGAGCTGTCATTTCGACCGCAATAGTATCCCACAAATTTACATTACCTTTGTTGTTGTCTGCCATTTGTTCTTCTCCATCGTTTTCTACCGGCATTACTATCCCGAGATTCGGGTTTAGTTTAATTTCTTTTTCATAATCCTTCACCTGCAAAAGCATTTTTTTAAGATTACTGTCATCAAATACGACGATATCGTCGACTTCAAGCTCTTTCAAATCAAGTACGGAAAATTTGGTTGTACCTATTTTTATGTCTACTTCAAGAGTGCTGTTTTCAAAATTGTCATAGCTGAAATGCTTTCCTGTAGGTACTACAGTATCAGGTTTTACAAGCACATCAGGAAGAGAAACAATAAACCTTGACACTCTGTTTTCTTCAATATCTTTTATAAAAAATGTCAGGTGAATAACGTCAAAATTTGTACGTTTTAATGTTGGCGGAGGCGGTGACAAAAATTTTACTACGTGGGAAAACAGAAAATCATTAAATGCAGTAATAACTTTTGCTTCCAAATCCGTCATTCTGTTAAGATCAAATCTTTTCGGGGCTTTTCCGAGCGCTCTGTCCAAAATCAACGCAACAGCATTTTGCGAACTGCGGAAAAATAAATCATGCTGCTTATCAATCCGTACCTTGGTTACAAAATACGAATCCTTATCCATAAGCGGGTTAATGTTTTTGCTTATTCCCATAAGACCGAGCTGCAATCCGGGCAGAAAAAATTCATCGGCGGCATCTTGAATTACCGACGGAAATGTTTTTTTATACCAACTGTATTGTGCATATAATTCTGCACCCGGATTAAGGTTTTCCATTATTAGCTAATTATCCCTTTTTAAGTCTGGTTTCCCACTAATACAATAGACTAATACCTGCAACTTAACATCAATCATTTAATGGATATTTTCCAAAAATCAAGGGAAAAGCATTGATTTTTTTAAGTGGATAATTAAAAATAGTAATATGAAAAAATTAGTAATAATACTTTCTATTTTAATACTGGGGTTAGCAGTGCAGGCAGAACCAACGGATTACGAGCAAATCTATCGCGACATGCCTGTACCTGATTTTAGTTATGTACATGATGTTGACCCCGGAGAATATTACGATACCGAACGCTCCACATGGTCGCCTTATCCTTTGTTAAGGCTTACAGCCCCTCTGTACTTCAAAACGATAAGTATTGCCCCGGGGTATTATCTTTTAACCCCGCGTCAGCAGGACGGCAACTGGTATATTTTGTTTAAAGAAGCGGGAAAAGTTAAATATATAGTTCCGGCATACGACAGACAGCTTACTCCTGAAAATTTTTATGATGAAAATATTCCAAAGCCTAAACTGACTTTCACACAGAAATTTCACATCAAAACTCTGGATTTTGTAGGTAAGGTATTTCCTACCTCAAAACGTGAACCCGCACCGCAAACCTATCTTGAGATGACAGATTTAGAAAACAATTTTGTTTCTATGGTTATTTACTGGGGGAATTACAAGTATTACCTGATACTCCGCACAATAAAATTGTAACCGCGGAACTTAGTCGTATCTATCACCTTCTATCCATATAATTGTAATATTCACAGGATCGTTGCTGTGGGCAAACGGGTTTGTTAAATTAAAATTTGACAGTGCACTTTTCGCTATTTCATCGTAAAAATTAATTTTTTCAGCGATTTTTTGTGTATAAGAAAGTAAATTCATAACCGCCTCCATCTTTTTCTTTATTTTTATTATGAAATTTTTTCAGCCAATAATAATCCCCTTAAAGTACTGTATTCTCTTCTTTAAAATAGTAAGGGCGGCTAATCTTGTATGCTGATTACAAATAATACAAGTTTTAAAATAATAAAAATAAAAAAGGAGGATAAAAGTTATGCAGAATAAAAGTTTGAAAGGTACAAGAACAGAACAAAATCTTATAAACGCGTTTGCCGGTGAATCACAGGCGAGAAACCGGTATTCATTCTTTGCAAAAGTAGCGAAGGAAGAAGGTTACGAACAAATTGCAGCAATTTTTCTGGAAACAGCAGAAAACGAAAAAGAACATGCAAAATTGTTTTACGAACCGCTTGGCAATATCACAGGACACGTTAATGCCGAATATCCTTTTGAACTTGGAACAACAGAAGAAAATCTGGCAAGTGCAGCGGCCGGCGAATTAGACGAATGGGATGTTTTATATGCAGAAGGCGAAAAGGTTGCGCGTGAAGAAGGATTTGATAAAATAGCGGCAATTTTTCACCACGTTATACATGCAGAAAAACATCACTATCAAAGATATCTGAAACTACTTGAAAATGTCAAAAACAACACTGTATTCAAAAAAGATGCAGAAACGAATTGGATGTGCCGGGAATGCGGTTATGTACATCACGGAAAAGAAGCGCCAAAAGAGTGCCCGAACTGCCATCATTCTCAAGCTTATTTTGAAGTCCTATGCGAAAATTATTAGATTTATTTTGAAAAAAGCATTCACACTCCGCCAGTGTGAATACTTTTTTGTTTATAAAAAAATCACAGAAAACAGGCCGGATATATACAATTTGAATTATTTAAATTAATAGAAATCGATAAAAAGCAGTTAGACAAAATCGAACGCGGAGCGCATTATCCGAGTGTTCCGACATTTCTTAAAATAATAAAAGCCTTAAACATTGATATCAACGAATTTTATTCCGGCGAAACATCTAAAACCTCTGTTGAAGAAAGCCGGCTTATGCTTTTGATCCGCACATTTTCCACGAAAGAATTAGATCTCGTATACAAAATTTTAGAAGTAGTACGCAATAATTAATTTTTCCTTAAGGTTTTCTCTTTTTTCATAAAACAGTTGTATAAATATAATTGTGTATAAGATTTATTATTTGAAAAGGAGAGAATATTATGATTAAACCATTAGGTGACAGAATTGTTATCAGAATTATTGAAGACAATGAACAGACTTCAGGCGGTATATTTATCCCTGACAGTGCCAAAGAAAAACCTCAAAAAGGTGAAGTTGTAGCAGTTGGTTTGGGTAAAATCAATGACAAGGGTGAAAGAGAACCTATGGATGTTAAAGTAGGCGACATTATCCTTTATGCTAAATATTCAGGTACTGACATCAAAATGGACGGCGTTGAATACAAAATCCTGTCTGTTAAAGATGCTTTAGGAATACTTGAGTAATTGACTAGACGTTAAGACGATAAGACGTTAAGTACATTTATAAAATAATTATTACAAGGAGAAAATAAAAATGGCTAAGAAAATTGTTTTTGAAGAAGAAGCAAGAAAATCGCTTCTCAAAGGTATAGATGCAGTTGCAGACGCTGTTAAGGTTACACTCGGACCTAAAGGCCGCAACGTTATCTTAGAAAAAAAATACGGTGCACCGCAAATCGTTAATGACGGTGTTACTATCGCAAAAGAAATTGAACTTAAAGACGGTCTGGAAAATGCAGGCGCTCAATTATTAAAAGAAGTTTCATCCAAAACAAACGATGTAGCTGGCGACGGTACTACAACAGCGTCAGTTCTTGCTCAGGCAATCGTTCGCGAAGGTTTGAAAAACTTGACAGCAGGCGCTAACCCGATGTCTATGAAACGCGGTATCGACAAAGCCGTTGACATCGCTGTTCAAAAAGTAAAAGACATGGCTAAACCTGTTAACACAAAAGAAGAAATCGCTCAGGTTGCTGCAATTTCTGCAGGTAACAACCGCGAAATAGGTGAATTAATCGCAGAAGCTATGGAAAAAGTCGGACATGACGGTGTTATCACTGTTGAAGAAAGCAAATCTTTCGGCACAAACTTGAAAGTTGTTGAAGGTATGCAATTCGACAAAGGTTATTTATCACCTTACTTTGTAACTGATGCAGAAAGAATGGAAGCTGTATTGGAAGATGCTTATGTTCTTTGTGTTAACAAAAAAATCAACCTTATCGCTGATTTAGTTCCGGTATTGGAACAAGTTGCACGTGACGGCCGCTCTTTATTGTTAATAGCAGAAGATGTAGAAGGCGAAGCTCTTGCAACACTCGTTGTTAACACAATGAGAAAAGTTTTGAGAGCAGTTGCTGTTAAAGCTCCGGGATTTGGCGACAGAAGAAAAGCAATGCTTGAAGATATCGCTATTTTGACCGGCGGTGAAATGTTCACAGAAGAACTCGGTATCAAGCTTGAAAACGTTACAACCCAGATGATGGGCCGCGCAAAACGTGTTACTGTTACTAAAGACGAAACAACAATCGTTGTTGGTGATGAAACTAAACAAGCTGTTCAAGATCGTGTAAGATTAATCAAAAAACAAATCGAAGCATCTGATTCAGAATACGACAGAGAAAAACTTCAAGAACGTGTTGCTAAATTATCAGGCGGCGTTGCATTGATCGAAGTCGGGGCAGCAAGTGAAGTTGAACTTAAAGAACGTAAATTAAGAATTGAAGATGCTCTGAACGCTACCCGTGCTGCAAACGAAGAAGGTATTGTTCCTGGCGGCGGTGTTGCTCTTGTAAGAGTTCAACAAGAGTTGTTAAAAATGATTGAAACTTCAACTTTTGCATCAGATGATGAAAAAATCGGTTTCAAAATCCTGACAGCGGCACTGGATGTTCCTCTGAGAGCAATTGCACACAATGCAGGCGCTAAAGCTGATGTTGTAATAGATGCAGTATTGGCTCATCAAGGTGCATACGGTTATGATGCGCTTAATGACAAATACGTTGATATGGTTCAAGCCGGTATTGTTGATCCAGCAAAAGTTACCCGTTCAGCACTTGTTAATGCGGCATCCGTTGGTTCAATGTTGTTAACAACAGAAGCAGCAGTTGTTGATATTCCGGAAGAAAAACCTGAAGCTCCAATGCCTGGCATGGGCGGAATGGGCGGTATGATGTAATTCTTTCGTCAGAATAGATTATCAGAGGGGCGGACTTTTTCAAAGTCCGCCCCTCTCGCTTATACACAAAAATAAAAATCGGGTAAATAATTTACCCGCTTTTTATTACTATTTTTTAATGTCTTTTTTAACCGGTCTGTCAGGTCTTGCTTGACGGTGCATATCCGGATGATGTTTTCTATCCGGTCTGAACTCTCCGTGATGACGATGACAAGGACAATCACAATCCATGTGGTGATGATATGGAGCAGTGATCTGCGGCGGCATCATTGGCATAATAGGCATTGGCGGCTGCGGTTTCTTTACAGCGCTAAACAAGCATAATGCAACTAAACATCCTAAGAAAGACCCGAGAATCACAAGCAAAAATCTGCATAATTCTTTTTTTTCACAATTACATCCTTTTGTTTCTGTTTTAATTTCTTCGTTTTCTGACATAATAAAATCTCCTATTTAAACTACCGTACTTAGTGTACATCTATATAACGATTTCTGTCAAATTTTTGTTCATTTTTTTATAAAAAAGGCTTGTATTTATAAATACAAGCCTTTTCAACTATAATTTTTATTGCGGAATTAATTCTTCCGGCACTTTAGGCCCACCTATACCGCCGTCAAAATACGGATAAAATACCCCTTCATTAGACTTCCAAGCATGTTCACCGCTAAGTAGCGTAATTCTTTCCAAATTAGTATACGTTGTTGTTCCTCTGCGAACAAATGAATTTTCACCTAATGAGCCATCCTGCCAGTTTGTCATTTCTTGTGTATATTCCTCAAGCATAGGTTTATATAACTCGCATCTTTGCTGGTATTCAATATAACGGCTTTGAACATCTTGCGGTAAATCAGTAATTTTTAAGTCAAGCGGGTTGTTTCTATCAGTACCATACTGTTTATCTATAGCTGCGAGTTCCGCTTCCCATTTTTGAATAATTGATTCATAAGTCTGGTAAGCAGCATCGTTTGATAAATATGCATTAAGCTCTGCTTCCGTCTTACGTGCCCCTGTTCTTGTATTAACAGGAGCGGCATTTCCTGTATTTTGTGAAGCATTTGTTTTTATTTCAGCGCCTAATGTTCCGTCAAGATTTACAGCATAAGTTTTGCCGTCTTTTTGATACACGGCAGATCCATCTCCACGTGGCATCAATTCATAGCCTTCTTGACGCAATTTTTCAACATTTTCATCAACAATAACTTCTTGTTCCGCGTCATCTGCCGCACCGACATGTTCTGCGAACTCTGCATCACTGACATTCTGATCGTTACTTGTATCAGCGGCTTGCAGGGCTGCTTTTAGTTCATCCAGCGTAATTTCGCCATCTTTATTTATCGAATCAATTGCATTAAATGTCTGCATTGCAATCTGTCGAATTTGATCTTCACTAAGACGTTCTTTTACGGCCGGGTCAAGCGTTTGCATTTCGTAGTTAAGAAATTCTTCAAAATTTATATTCCCTTGTTTATCGCCGTAATTGTTATTTATATCATCAAATTGTTTCTTTGCCTCACTATCATCACTTATATCAATGCCGCCATTGTCTTGCGGTTGTTGCGGTGTATCGGCCTTTAGATTGTTTACGTATTCTTTTATGCCTGCTTCATCAAGTGTCTTTCCGTCTTTTTTCAGAATAAGTGTCGGTTCTCCTCCGATGTTAACAAAAGCGCCTTTGATATCATCAGGCAGCTTAGCATCTTCCGGCAAACCTAATTTAGCGCGCATCTGATTGTCCATTTCAGTTTGCGTAATATATTTATTTTTACCGAAAGTAGATATAGCAACCAAACTATCGCCAAGTTTTGAAGCGCCTGTTTCAGGATCAGTTACAACAAGTGCTCTTTGGGTATTGCCGTCTTTATCTTTATAGACTGCTATCTGTTGCTTTTGACCGTTAACTTCACGTTCTAAGACCTTTGTACCGGCCGGAAAATCACCAGTAATATATTCATTTTTGCCCAGTGTTTTTGTTGCGGCAAGTGTATCGCCAAGTGTGCCGTCCTCGTTAATTGCACGGCTGACTTTTTGACCGTCTACAGTTACGACTGCTATATCCTGCATTTCGCCATTAACTTCGCGCTGAATAATTTTACCGCCAAGCTGATCAATCATACTTTCTGTGCTTTGTCTTTGAACATCAGCAGGAACTTCTATTTTATCGGGAATATCCGGTTCCTGACTTAAACCTTGAGGTTTCGCATCAAGAGGAGGCGGTGTCTGTGGTTGATTATCAGGAGTTTCGTCAGGTGCAGGAGTTTCTTGAGCTTTACCGGTCAAGACCGCAACAATTTTGTTAAAAATACCTGCATCAAACTGCATTACCTGACCGGCTTGAACCTGAAAATCTGTTTTCCAGTTGTTGTCGCCGTTATTTTTACCTATGCGTGAAACATCATTACCGCCGGAGAAAATACTGTCTTTTCCGGCCGTTGCATTTGCCTGCTGGTTTTGATTAACAAGAGTCATTACTTTTTGCCAGTCAGACAGTTTGACATTCGTAAGTTTCACACCCTGCTTTTCCAAGTGTGCTTTAATCGCCTGTGTAACACCTTGTCCGTTACCGACTGTAATATTAACTGACATAAGCTCTCCTGACTTTTACTTCTTATATTAATAAACGCGTACAAAAAAGCACAATTTCAGGGAAATACGTTTTTGTTACAAATTTTAATTGTTAAATAATTCGCTGGAAAGGTAACGTTCACCATTATCCGGCAGAATTACAACAATATTTTTACCGGTGTTTTCTGAGCGTTTTGAAATTTTCAGAGCTGCAAACATCGCAGCACCGCCGGAAATTCCTGCAAGTATACCTTCTTTGAAAGCAAGATTACGGGCTGTTGAAATAGCATCTTCATCTTTTACAGGAAAAATTTCGTCTGCCAGATTTTTATCAAAGTTTTCAGGTATAAAATTTGCTCCAATGCCTTGAATTTTGTGCATGCCGGCCTGTTTTCCCGCTAAAACCTGACTTGATGCCGGTTCAATCGCAATTGCTTTTAATTGTGGATTTAATTCTTTTAATCTTTTTGCACATCCGCAAAGTGTTCCGCCTGTTCCGACGCCGGCGACCAGAATATCAACTTTTTCTTCCATATCCTGCCATATTTCTTCTGCTGTTGAAAAATAGTGGCTTTCTGGATTATCCGGATTGCTGAACTGCTGCGGTATAAAGGAATTTTTTATTTCGTTATGCAATTCTTCGGCTTTTTCAACAGCGCCTTGCATACCCTTTGCAGCCTCTGTCAAAATAAGTTCAGCGCCATAACCTTTTAAAAGTAAGCGTCTTTCAAGACTCATGCTTTCAGGCATTGTTAAAATCATTCTGTAGCCTTTTATAGCACAGGCAAAAGCAAGGCCGATGCCGGTATTTCCGCTTGTGGGTTCAATAATAACAGTGTCTTTATTTATCAGCCCTCTTTTTTCGGCCTGCTCAAGCATATACAACGCCGGACGGTCTTTTACTGAGCCCGCCGGATTAAAATATTCAAGTTTTGCAAAAATATTTGCCCTGCCTTCATTTATTTTATTTATTCTGACCATTGGCGTGTTGCCGATCAATCCCAACATATTATTGGCTATCATATCTTTCCCTCCTGTTTTTACTGTCCCCTCTGCTTTTGCTTACTGTTCTTCCGATAGAGTTCAGATTATCCAATAGAGTGGAATAATCTACCGAAACTTTATCAGGATAAATCTCGTATTTTTTGCGAAAGTCAAACGCGGTTACATTCGGCATAACAACATTAGCCCCGCTTTGCAAGGCAATATTGCGGCCGTTTTTAACAAGCGTTTCCATTGCAGTTGTTGCCGGAATATTTATATAAGGCAAAAGAAGTCTTGTAATAGCCATGACTTTTAGCGCAAGTATAAAATCACCTGCTTTGTCTTTGCCTAACGGTGTATCTTTATGCGGTATGAAGGGGCCTATGCCTATCATATCGGCATTCAATTCTTTAAAAAACAAAATATCATCGGCCAGCGACTCAAAAGTCTGTTCAGGAAGCCCGACAAGACATCCTGTGCCGGTTTCAAAACCGAGTTTTTTTAAATTATACAAACAACTTTTTCGATTTTCCAAACTCATACCGGGGTGCAGTTTTTTGTATAAATTTGTATCTGTCGTTTCTATTCTGAGTAAAAATCGGTCTGCTCCTGCCTCTTTTAAAATCTTATATTCCTCATAAGTCACTTCACCAACACCTAAAGTCACAGCAACATCAGTTTTTTTAATTTGTTTTATTATTTCAGCAAGTTTTTCTGCTGTAAAATAGGCGTCCTCGCCGCTTTGGAGTACAACTGTCTTGTACCCTTGTGCAGCGGCCATTTGGGCGGTTTCTACAATCTGCTCAGGTGTAAGGCGGTAGCGCTCGACATTTTTATTACCTGCACGGAGTCCGCAATAAAAACAATTTCTTTTACAAATATTGGAAAATTCAATAAGTGCACGCAGATGAACTTCATCTCCCACATATTTTTTTCGAACTCTGTCAGCAGTCTGGAACAAATCCTCATTTATTTCACCATTTGCCAGTAAATCGACAATTTCTTCTTTATTTAATGAATGAGTATTTTCCGCTTTTAAAATTATTTTTTTCATACCGGAATTATACAATAAAAAAGCGCCGATGATTTATCGGCGCTTTGCGAAAGTAATTATTCTTCAACCGGAGGTTGAGGAGGAGGAGGTACTTGCGGGCCAGGGCCTACAGGATGTTTCGGGCCGTAACCCGGTTTAAAATCACACGGTTTATTTTTGTGTTGTTTTTTAAACTCTTTTTCAAATTTTTTACGTCCTTCTTTTTTGATTTTGTTAAGCTCTTTCAATTGTTTTTCTGTCAGAAGTGCTTCAAAATCTTTCATATTTTTCAATTGTATATCATGGATTTGTTTTTTCAAATCACGTATTTCTGATTTCAAAGCAGTTATTTTTTCTGCTTGAGCTTCAACAGACATTCTGGAACGTTTAACTGCTTCAATTTCTTCATGTTTTAATCTGATTTGTCGTTTTAGCGGTTCCATTTCTTTACGTGCTTTCATGCGATTTTCTTTTGCCTGCTGTTTTTGTTCATCAGTCAGTTTCAAGCGTTTTTCAAATTCGCTTTCAGGTCTTTTTTGTTTGTCACACTCAGGTTTTTGAGGACATTCTTGTTTTACGGCAGGTTCTGCTTTGGTAGTATTTACCGCATCTTGAGCCAATACTGCTGAAGTTGACATTGTTAATGCCAGTAAACTTGCTAAAATAAGAGTCTTTTTCATCATAAAGTTTTTCCTTTCATTTTCAAAAGTTACAACAAATCTTTTAAGGTTTCAGCCAATTCTTTTTTGGCGTTATATAGTCTTGATTTCACTGTTCCAACCGGACATTTTAGTTTACTTGCACAGCTTTCGTATGAGTAACCGTATATTTCACACATCAAGACAACTTCTCTGAATTTTGGTCTCAGGGCATTCACTGCGGCAAGTATTGTTTTTTGTCTTTCATTTTTCAAGAGTTTTATTTCCGGATTATCTTTCTTGTCTTTTATTGTAACGAGTGTGTTCTCATCACTGTCAGACAAATCCTGTCGTTTACGGTATGCGGATTTAAGATAATCTTTGGAGATATTTTTTGCGACTGTATTAATCCAGCTTTTAAAAGAACCTTGCTCTTTGTATTTGTCGGAATTTTTCCAGACCTTCAAATACACTTCTTGTTCAAGATCTTCATTATCCTCTTTTGTAATAAGCCGGATAATACCTCTCACATTTGCTCTATTCTGTTTTACAAGTTTGTTAAAATCCATTATTCCACCAATATAAGTCCGTATGAATCAACCGGCAGTCCCAGATCCTCAGCACACAATACACTACCGTATTTTATCGTATCAGAGATGTCAGTGTTAAAATTCACAAGACCCATAACCGTACCGCTTAACAACATTGCGCATATTGCACAGGCAATTTTTAACTGCGCGGTTCGTTTACGTCTTTGTACAAACACAGGTTTAACTTCTTGCAACAGTTTAGAAATGTTTTGCATTTTTTCATGTTCTGCCTGACAATCCGGACATTCGCTCAAATGTTTTTCAAATGTCTTTTCGTCTGCAAAAATGAATAAGCCTTCATATTTAGTACATTTCTTGTTCATAGTTTAACCTCTTGTACATATACAACGAAACTCCTTTATAAAAAGTTCATTTTTTATTTTTCATTTTAAACAAACTTCCTGCTGTATAGATAAATAGTACCACAAATTATTGAATTTAAAAAACTTTCGTTTTATTCTGATAAATGGCAAATTTTTTTTTGTTCATCTTTTATAAGGCTAGGTAAAAATCATGGCTTATCAGGAACGATTAGTTAAAACTTTTGAATATATAGCAAAAAACCTTAAAGCTACGCATACCGTAATGGCTATTGCGACGGTTAAGGGAATTTGTCGTCCTACATTCACCATGATGGATAAGACAGAAAAACCGGAAACAAAAAAATATACGGCATTAAGAGAAGGCATCACGGAAGCTGTTGCAATTCCTGTTTATTTTATCTGCGGTGAACTTGCCGGATTTGGGGCTAAAATTCTAAGAAATGTACAGGATTCCGTAAATATTAAAAAAGCCAAAAAGCTTGCGGAAAAAACAGGCGATATAATTGATCTGGAAAAAATAAAGCAGTCACCGGAAGTCACTAAAAAAATTGCCAACAATTTAAGATTTTTGGGTGTTTGTACAGCAGCACTTCTGGTAATTCCTTCTGTTTGTTCTGTTGCAATAAAACCTATAGTAGATGAAATTATCAAACCTCCAAAAAATCCTGATTTACCTAAAATTCCTCCGGCTAATCCCGTACAGCAAATAAAACCGATTCAAAGGCCCAGTATAAATTCATTCTTAGGGTCTCATGGCATGAAAGTAGGCGGCGTATGATTACAGCAATAACAAAAGCACTAACCTCAAATGCCTTAACAGCCATGGCAACAAATACAAGCAGCCAGATGATATCAGAAACCACCCTGAAAGCCATAGGACGTCCGGGCGCTATTCTCGTTGACAATAAAATTTCTGATGACACAAAAAAATATGCAGCAGCAAAAGAATTTTTGTATCAGGCAACCTGCCTTCTTGTCTTTGCGACAATAATCGTACCTGTATTTAAGCACGGTACTTTCAAAATGGCTAAAAAATATCTCGGCACTGTAAGACCGGAAATTAACCAGTTTAAAAACGCAAACGAATACCTTGATTATTACAAACTTGCGCATAAAAAAATGCAAAACAGGCTTGCTTCACTCAGCAAAGACCATTCCGAGAACAAATTTACGCCAGAGTTGAGAGAGCATCTGAAAACGACAGAACATCCGCAAACTTATGACTGGATAAAAGGTGCAATTGAAACAGGCAGCTTTACAGGTTCAATATTGGGACTCGCAATACTGGCGCCGCAAATAAGTCATGCCACAATTCATCCGGCCTTAAAATTTTTAGGCTTAGAAAAACCTGCAGAAAAGAAACTTGATAAACAGGCTTAATTCTATTTAACTTTTTTATTACTTGTAGACTTTGTTTATTTATGTTAGTATATGCGTATACTAATATAAGTTTATTTAGTGTAGACAATTTTTATTTGTCATTAGATAAGGAGAAAAGTTATGGCAACAAAAGAATTTTTTACGAACTCCGAAGAATTGAAAAAGCTGATGTCAGCAGCACGTGCAACAATTACAGCACCTTTCTTCGGAAACAATGTCGAGGAAGTAAAATCCGTATCAGAAGCTTACAAACTCGCTAAAAACAGCCCGGGAACAATTGAATTAACAGGAATGCCTGTTTATAAACCTGAAAAAATCGGTCTGCCTCAGGGCGCAAATCAATTGTTATTCAATGACGGAACAGTTGTCGGCCGTTGTGCTGCCGCAAGAAAAATCGTCGGCGAACCTAACTGCGATTTGAAATACCTGTTACCGATTATCCGTGAAGCAATTTATCAGACACGTGACAAATTGATGTACAAAACCGAAGTTGTTGTAGGTCTTGAAGAAGATTTTATGGTAAAAGCTCACCTGATGATTCCGGAAGGCTTTGAAAACATCATGTATTCATGGATGTTGAACTTCCAGTACATAAATGAAACTTACGCAAATATGTACGCAAATTCAAGAGAATTACCGGACGGAGATATCTATGTATTTTCAGATCCTGACTGGTCACACCCGGATTTCCCATACGGTTTAACATTCTTTGATCCGGAACACAACTGTGCTGCAATTTTAGGTATGAGATACTTTGGTGAACACAAAAAAGGAACATTAACCCTTGCATGGGGTTGTGCAGCACGTAACGGATATGCATCATGCCACGGCGGTATGAAACGTTACAATCTTGATAACGGTAAATCATTCCAGGTTGCGGTATTTGGTTTGTCAGGCTCCGGTAAATCAACAATTACACACGCAAAACACAACAATAAATATAATATCACTGTTCTTCACGACGATGCATTTGTTATCAATGTTCATGACAAATATACAATCGCTCTTGAACCTGCTTACTTTGACAAAACAGCAGACTATCCGATTGGATGTGAAGACAATAAATACATTTTAACTCAACAAAACGCCGGTGCTATTCAATTGGCTGACGGTAAAGTTGTTTCCGTTACTGAAGATATCAGAAACGGAAACGGCCGTGCTGTTAAATCAAAACTCTGGTCTCCAAACAGAGTTGACAGAATTGACCAGCCGATTAACGCTATATTCTGGTTGATGAAAGACCCTACAATTCCTCCTGTATTAAAACTTTCAGGAGCTGCATTAGGTGCTGCAATGGGCGCAACTCTTGCAACAAAACGTACTTCTGCAGAAAGGCTTGCAGCCGGTGTTGACCCGAATGCCCTCGTTGTTGAACCTTATGCTAACCCGTTCAGAGTTTATCCTCTTGAAGTGGATTACACAAGATTTAAACAATTAATCGCTGACGGTGTTGACTGCTATATTCTCAATACCGGTGAATTTATGGGTACAAAAGTAAAACCGGCTCATACATTAGGTATTATTGAAGCTATTGTTGAAGGTACAGCTAAATTCCATAAATGGGAAAACTTCTCAGATATTGAAATTATGGATATCGACGGCTTTGACGCATCCTTCTCTAACAAAGATTATGCAAAACAATTCGTTGCACGTATGAACGACAGAATTGAATTTGTTAAATCAAGAGAAGTTGAAAAAGCTGGTATTGACAAATTACCTGCGGATGCAATAGAAGCTTTGCAAGCTGTAGTAAAAGAAGCAACAGCTTTAGCAGGTGTATAAAATAAATACTTTAATATCCAACGCGGTAATACAAGATGTATTACCGCTTTTCTTTGCTTAAAAAAAACGACTAGCGTAAGCTGGTCGTTGGAAAATCAATAGGAAAAAGGAAAAAGGGAAAGGAAATTGTTGTCTTACATTTGTACATTTATGTACTCGTGTAATTCAGTGTTTAACTTTTTGATAACGGTAAAATTTTACCGTTTCATTTCACCCCCGATTGCCTCTCTGACACAATCGTCAGAATATATCATTCCTATGTATCAGAGCAGCTTTTGTGTATTAACCGAAGGTTTTGAATGTAGATTCAACGTTCTTTTCGATAACTTTTGATACAGAATCCATTTCTGTTTGGATTGCATCTTGTTCAGTATCGAGTTGTTTCAATCTCAATTCTAAGTTTTTGTCTTCAGCCTGAACGATTTCAATTTTAGCGTTGATTTCGTCAATTGCCTGATCATATTGATATTTTTCATATTCGTACTGGTTCATAGCATCTTCATAAGCGGCCTGATCAGTAGTTGTATTTGTTGTCAGTGAATAAGTAATCAGTTGACCGTTAGCATCCGGAATTGATATGCTTATGTAACGTCCTGTAGAATCTTTTTCAACTTTACAGTTGTCAACAGCTTTAACTTCTTCCTGTTTTTGTTCACTGCCGATTGTATAACAAGGGATGTTAGACAATGATGCTCCGGTGTTACTATATGTTGCTCCGGCTACATCTTCTTCTTTATAGAAGTATGGAGTCCATTCACCGGTTGTGGTATCTTGTACGTAACGAACATACCATTCGCCATCTTGATCACCACCGTTATACTTGTTATTTAACAGTGTAATAAATTCTTTTTCTTCTGCAACCAGACCTGCAAGTTGTCCATCTTGCTCTAATTCTGTCAAATAAGGATCTGCCTTAATTTCAGCATCAGTCGGAGTATTACCGGTCATAACTCTTAATTGATTAGAGCCGATAAAGTAATTACCTCCTGTTCTTGTAATGATACTTGTTGCAGCTGATACTGCGGAGAAATCATCCACCCATTGTCTCAAGTAACTTACGGTATAAGAACCATCATTTTTTGCTATCATACTTGTGATTGTGTTGGTTAATGCACCGTCCTCGAATGAGTAAACTGTTTTTGTATAGTTGTCGACAGAAGGAGGGGTCGGAACAGACATACCTAACAAATCATTGTAGTAGTTTGCTGATTGGTTAGACAAAGATGTTCTTTGTTGGTTAATCTGTTGGCCTTCATATTCAAGATTGGTCTTCCTTGCTGTCAAGCCTAAAAATCTTGCTTGTGATGCTGCCATTCCCATAATTCTGTCTTCCTTTCATTTGTTTTGTAACTCGTATTTTTCATGTCGGCACATGTTTTTGAAAACTTTAAACATGTCTTTAATCATGTTACGAAATTGTTACAATTGACTTTTTTCATCAATGTCTAAAACGGTCTGAAAGGTACGCCAGTATTGCTCCTCCGACTTCTTCATTCGGATCAAAATTTGTTTGCGGCGGGTTAACAGAATTACGAATTAACATGGCGACAAGCGGCCCGAACGCGTCAGGAACCTGTATTTTTCTGTATATTCCGGCTAAAAATGTCTGAATAAACGGTGAATTAGTATTATTAAAGCGTGAAAGCACCGGATACATCTTATCAACGCCTTTTGTGCCGTTTTCTATCATTCTGTCTACTATATATAATGTTTCTGTTATCTGTGCCTCATTATTGGAGTGCTGCAAAATGTCAGTTAAATAAGACAAAGCCTGTTCCTTTTGCTTTACAAAGTAATCCACCTTCGGCTGATTAAAGGAACAGTAGTTTGTTGTAGAAGACGCTAAGACGTTAGGACGATAAGACGATAAGTTCGTTAATGAATATATATGTGGCATATTTGTATTGTACTCCATATATGGAGAAACCGAAATTTTATTAACAGGTATATTTACTGGTTGAACACTCATTTTATTAAATTACTCACTTTACTTTATATATTAAAGATATGAACTTAACGTCTTAACGTCTTAACGTCCTAACGTCTTACTAAGAATATACAAACGGCGGGCCGTTTTTGACTTCAAATAATATATTATCAGCCATGGTTTTAAGCTGCTCTTTAGGCTTTCCATTCTGCACCTGCTTGTAAAATTCCTCCATTAACGGCTGTATTGCCGCGTCTTTTTTGGATTTGAAGTTACGTAACTCCGTTGATACAAGCCGTTTTTGTAAATTAAGCTCTGTTTGTGCATTGATTTTCTTGACCTGAACTTCTTTTATTGCATCTCCGACGAGCTTTCCGCCGTAAGAAACAGCCGCCGCTCCTGTCATACCGAAGAATAACTGCCTGAACTGCGCATTATCCGTATCCAAAAGCCAGTTGTATAGAAATGCCCTGTAATCGTCAACAAATGATGAGAATGCCGGTTTTGGCGTTCCGTCACCACCAATGTGCGAATTTACTTTTACAGCAGAAGTCTGTATTTTGGAAACCGTATTTTTTATAAATTCCGTCACAGATTCAGGTTTTTCCCACTTAATCCCTTCCATAAGACGTTTAATCGTTTCTGGTGAAGCGTCTATTGACTGGAATAAAAATGCGAGATTTTCACTGTCCTGCTTTCTTGTCTGTTCTGTCGAATTTTTGACTACTTTACCAATGATGTCCTCTGTATAAGATATGTAATCACGTAAATGCGACTTGCTTTTGCTTAAATTCCGCAAAGATAGATACGAAAGCCCTATTATACCGGCAACAGTCGCGGCTCCGAGCGCAAAAAAGGCGAGCGGATTGTTACGGTTATCGGTGTTTCGGCCAACTTCTTTGCCGTGTTTCCCGCTCATAAAGGCTATCTGAGTGGATTTGCCAAAGTTCGGCAATATAGCCTCATCTTCTTCTGTTATATATTTATTTAATTCCTTTGCTTTATCTGACAATGTATTTCTTATAATCTGAATTTTGCCGGAAAAAGACTGGGTTTCTACCTCAATAAGCTTTTCTTGAAGATTTTTCTGGATATCTGCTTCCCGTTTTTTGACCCATATATCTTTGAATCCGTCAAAGAACGTTTTTCCCATAAAAGCAGTTGCTGTCAGTGAAAATACCCCGACGCCCGCAATAATCGTTTTACGGTTAGGATTTGTAACCATCTGGAATATTGCCTGCGAGGTTTCGTCATTTATAGATATATTACGGGTAAGTGTCGGCAGCCACTTTTCTTTAATCATATTTTTAGCCATATTGGTTGCTATTTTAGTATTGTGACTTATAAACGCCGTAACACCTGCAAAAACCCCCATTACGCCCAGTGCCGCCGCACTAATCGGAAACAGACTTTTATCTTTTACAATTTTATCTTCATCAAGCTTTTGCGGCAGTTTTACTCTGTCTGAGATAATAAGCGTATCAACGGTATTATCAAGATTAACACAGGTATCTGCGCTGTTATCTTTTATAAAGTTATTTACCAGAACGCCTTCTTTTGTACTGGAATTTGTACGTTTCTGCGTTGTGGTCAAATTTCTTTGCTGTCTGGCAGTTTCGTTATCCCGAAACGGTGTTATGTTCATTAGGTAAATCCTTTTCATCGTCGCCCTTTAACTTTCTATACAACTGGTGTATAAAAGTTCTTAATTCAAAGGCTTTTTTAGTTTCATCAATTTGTTTGTCGTCATTATCAGCGTCCAGCGGACTGAATATAGCAAATAACGATTTAACTTTTTTCTTTATTTCGTTAAGAGTTTCCGATACTTTTTTCTGGACAGCGGCCTTTAATTCACCATACACAGCGGTTAGTTTATCGGATATATCCGCCAATTTTTGCGAGAGATTTTGTATTGTACCTGCAAGTGCGGCCGGCATGTTTTTCAACATGTTAACAGTATTTGCAAGAACTGTGTTGAGGACGAAATTTACCGGTTTGGCAATAATAGCCGGAGTATTGGCTGTAAAAAATTGAGCGAGAGAAGTCAAACGCTGATGCGCATTCGCCATTGTCTGCTGAAAAGCCTGAACATTTTGCGCAAAATTCAGCGCATCCTGTTCGCGTGCGAGTTTTGCATTTTGTTGAGCCTTTAAGAATGCCCCTATGGCTGCACATTCATTCCAACTCATTTCTCCAGGTTTTGCCGAGAAATCGGCTTTTTTCATGCCGCCTCCGCCGCCCATACCGTTACAAATCGGGCAAGCCCCGAGCGGTAAACCGTGCGGGCAAGTTCCAACTCTTGCACTATTTGTCTGTATTGCTGCGAATGGCATTAAAAAATCCTCTATTCTTTAGAGGACACTGAAAAAAAGTTCTTGCGTTAGGTCAAAAAGCACGTGACCAAAGCTTTTCTTCGAGTGTTCCGACTATTACGGCTGCGGCTACAGTTGAAGATCTTCACTTCATTTCCTCTGGTTTAAGCCTATGATAAAAACAGGAGCGAGTCAAGAAAAAAAGACACAATATTAAGTTTCCTGTCGGCGATCCCGCAGGGATATGTTAGATTTTTCAAAAAGGGGTTGCAATTTTACGAGAGATACGGTATAATATTTGTATGAATAAATTATCAGGAATGAGTATAGTTATGGATATTGAGGATTTAGCGGGGTTTAACCTAAAACTTGACAAGGCCACAAACCATTGTGCCGCAAGGCTTTCAGACGTTGGGGGGGGGGCTCAAATCCGCTAATTGTAAACTTTTCGCAATATTTCTATTGTTGCACCACGACGCAGGCTCGTTCCCCGTCATCCCGCAGCGGTTTCGTGGCGTCTTGCCGCAGTTGTTGCCTTGCGGGATCTCAAAACACAAGTTGAATACTTGTGACAAAGCATATAAACCAAACAAAGGTGGTTTAATAAACAGAATTATTGCACAATATAAACCAATAAGGAGAATTGCATGAAAAATAAAAAGTATGATGAAGGAATAAAACATGAAAATAGAAAGGAGAACACACTATGATTGAAGCAAATGTTAAAAAAGAGCAACAACAGTCGCTACATTCCCTTCGCCCTCTGGGAGAAGGTGGCCGCAGGCCGGATGAGGGTTTAAAGAGAAGGACTAAAGAGACACAATCTCAATGTCCTCCCCTTGAGGGAGGACCGAAATCTTTGATTTCGAGGAGGGGGGCAGACAAGTCTGCTCTTACATACGGGGAGAAAATGCAATGCAACGGTAATGAGATGCTGAAACAAGTTCAGCATGACGTACCCCGTCACGAAGCTACAGAGCCGGCCTCATGTAAATCCTTAGTGCCTCAGTGCCCTAGTGCCTTAGTAACTTCAAAGAAGGCTGCTTTCACTTTGGCTGAAGTATTAATCACCCTCGCGGTTATTGGAATAGTGGCCGCACTGACACTTCCGGGGCTCATTCAAAATCATAACGAGAAGGCATGGTCTACGGCTAAAGACCTATGGGAAAAGAAACTCACTGAGACTGTCCGCCGTATGAACACTGATGGCGTTATGACGGGTCACGACTCTACAGAGGACTTTATGGACACTTTCAAGCAATATATGAAAGTCATTAAAACCTGTGACAATACAGACATTAACAAATGTTATTCACCTAAAGTCGTTACAACAGGAAGTAACGAAGAACCGATAGAAGTCGAAACTGACAGCCTTACAAGTGCGTCCAGCATGGGCTTGAGCGACTGGCAAACTAATACCAATACAATGAGCTTTGTAGTTGCAGACGGAACAACAGTAATTATGGCATATCAGCCTGAATGCCCTTATGCTGACCCGATAGAAGATACTGGTAGCCAAGTAAGCTGCATGGGGTATATGGTAGATGTAAACGGAAAGAAAGGGCCGAATAGAGTAGGAAAAGATATTCAACTAAGCTCAGGCGTAGCGTTCTCAACCTGTGATAACCCGATTGGTGACATGTGCTGGTCAACTGATTTTATTGCAAATACAGCAATAAACACTTGTGATGACACAACATACGACAGCAATGGCTCAGCAAATTCATATTGCGCAAACAATTATTGGGCAGGAGCTAAAAAAGCATGCGATCAAAAGAACATGGAACTACCAACGATGGCTCAACTTGCACAATTAGCAAGCAATTTATACGTAGATAGCAACGGAGATGAAGTAACGATAGGAGCAAACGAGAATAAAAGCGGACTAAAAGTAAAGGACGAATACACCCAAAATCCGCCAATCAAATACAATGGCTACCGCTACTGGTCCAGTGAGGAGTACACTGCGGCTGGCGCGTACGTCCGGTCCTTCGGCACTACCACCACGGACGGTAGTGGCAATAACGTGTACCTCAAGGACGGCAACGGCATCTGCGCTGTTTGCATCTCCAACTAAGGGCAAAGCCCTTAGTTGGACGTGACTAAGTGATTAGCGGATTTGCGGACGGATGACGCGAAGCGCGAGCCGGCAGAGGGCGAAACGGCGACGCGAAGGCGGCGGCGTTGCAGACCCGTTTAACGCCGGCGAGCAAGACAGCGAAGTGAGCAAATCCGGGTAGCGAGCAGATTGAGCCGACTTGTGCGCTAGCACTATAGGCGAAACTCTGCGAGCGTGAAGCAAATCCAAGACAAGTGACTAAGTGACTAAGTGAATAAGTGGTTACAAGAATAAGGCAATGTGAGAATTCTCACGTTGCCTTTTTTAACCTCTCCAAGGGGGAGGTCGAAATTCCGTGAGCGCAGCGAAACAGGAATTTCGGGTGGGGGTTGAACGCGTAGCGCATACAATTGACCCCCACCTAGAATTTGTAAGCTCATTACATTCGCCAACAAATTCTTGTCCTCCCCCTCGGAGAGGACGGGCTCTTTAGTGGACTCTTAAGTGTAAAAGTGGACTTGTCCGCCCCTCTTTACAACTCGCTTTCAGCCCGTATAATTTAATCAGTTGAAAGAAGTTTAAGGGCAGAATATGAGCAAATATTTATTGGAAATTGGAACAGAAGAATTACCTTACAAATTTATACCGAGCGCGATTAATCAATTAAAATCAGGGTTTGAAAACTTTTTAAACACTAACAAAGTTGAATTCAAAAGCGTTGAAGTCTATGCAACCCCGCGCAGGCTTGCAGTAATCGTCGGCGGGCTTGAATCGCAGAGCAAAGACGAAATAAAAATCGTTAAAGGCCCGATTAAAAAAGTCGCTTATGATGAAAACGGCAATTTAACAAAGGCCGGTGAAGGTTTTTGCAAAAAAAATAACCTCACCCCTGCTGATTTGTATATAGAAGATGATTACTTGCACGCAAAAATCGTTATTAAAGGTAAGTCTATTGTAGAACTTTTGCAGGAAAATGTTCCGGCAATTGTCCTGAAACTTCAAGGCTCTCACTTTATGCGCTGGGGATACAACGAAGAAAAATTTTCCCGCCCTATCCGCTGGATTGTTTCTTTGCTGGATAAAGACGAAGTTAAAATAAAAATTATTGATAAAGAATCCGGCAATGTTTCCCGCGGCCACAGATTTGCACAACAAAACGTTATTATCGGACATCCTGATGATTATGTGGAAATTATGCGCAACTGCTGCGTTATTGTTGATCAAAACGAACGCCGCCAGCGTATTATTGATATGGCAAAAGCCGAAGCAGATAAATTAGGCGCTGTGCCGTATTATACTGATGATTTGTTAGAAGAAGTAACCTTTATCACGGAATATCCTGTTCCGGCGGTTTGTGACTTTGACCCGAAATACCTTGATATTCCGGAAGAAGTAACAGTTACTGTTATGGCCGTTCACCAGAGATATTTCGCGCTATACAAAGACGGAAAATTAATCAACAAATTCATAACTATGACAAATTACATCGGTGATGAATTTGAAAACATCAAAGCCGGTAATGTCCGCGTAATCAAAGCACGTTTGGATGACGCAGTATTCTTCTTTAACGAAGATACCAAAAAGCCGCTGGCTGATTATGTTGAAGACTTGAAGGGCATCACCTTCCAAAAAGGCATGGGCTCAATGTATGACAAGACTCAAAGACTTGTTAAACTTTCTCAGCACATTGCCGCAGAACTCGGAAAAAATTCTCCGACAATTGAGCGTACAGCATTGCTTGCAAAAGCTGATTTGACAACAAGTCTTGTCTTTGAGTTTACCGAACTGCAAGGATTTATCGGGGCTGATTATGCTCGTGTTTCAGGTGAAGCAAAAGAAGTTTGCGAAGGTATAAAAGAACATTACTTCCCGCTCAATGCCGAAAGCGAAACAGCTAAATCCATTGAAGGGCAAATCGTTGGTATTTCTGATAAAATTGATACTATTGCAGCGGTTTTTGTTGAAGGTAAAAAGCCTACCGGCTCATCTGATCCGTTGGGTGTACGCCGCGCCGCACTCGGTATTATCAGAACAATCCTTGATTACAATTTGAAAATTGATTTATCAAAACTAATCAAAAAGACGCTTGAACTTTTACCTGTTCAAAAAGATTGTGCAGATGAGATTAAAGAATTCATTGTACAGCGTTTAATTATTTTCCTGAATGACAATTATAAGAAAAATGTTCTGGAGAGCTGTGCAGCATCATCTGATCCGCTGACTGACTTAAACGACTATGTTGAACGCGTAAAAGTTGTTTCAACTCTTGATAATGAAGCACTGCTTGAGAGTGCCAACAGGGTTATACGTATATTGAAAAAGAAAAACAGCAATCCTGTTAATCCAAATCTCTTTAAAGAACCTGCTGAAAAAAATCTTTTTGAAAAAATAAGCACTCTGAAAGATAATGTTGATTATAAAACATATCTGGAAGAAATAGTTTCTATAAATCCGGCAGTTGAAAAATTCTTTGAAGATGTTCTCGTAATGGATAAAGATGAAAAAGTCAAGGAAAACAGGCTTGCACTGTTAACAATGCTCAAAAAACGTTACGAACATCTTACTGACTTTAGTAAATTGTAAAAATTATAGTAATTTTTATAAAGATTTGTAAAAAATCATATAAAAAGAGTAAATAATTTTTTTCAGGATATTTTAAAATAATACCAACAGGTAAAAGTAGTAGGAGTCATCTCATGCTAAACAGATTGAAAAATCTAAAGATAGTTAAACAGTTGAATAAAACAATAAGCCCGCGTCTGCGCTGGTTGATGTTTGCGAACAAAAACGAAGATAAAACATCTGCGGATTACATCAGCATGATAAGCGGAGTTGACGAACTAAAATCAAGTTCTGACGAACGCAGGCTGGAAGCAATGGTCAGAGAACAACTTAAGGAAGAATTTCCAAATATAGAGAAAATGAAATCCTATGAGTTATTAGTAGATGCAGTGATGCATAATTTAAAGAAAAAACAGCTTCAAGCCATGGGCGATATTGATGAATAAATCGCCGCAGGAAAGGAAATAATCCTGATTTATAAAAAATAATACTCCTTCGGGGGTGTTATTTTTTTATGCGTAATTTTATTGTGTTTGTGTAATATGTTTTTACTTAAACAGGAGGATATATGACTACAATAATTGGTGTGAGCCTTGAAAACAGACTTGAAACATCACTTGAGTTTCAGCGAATAGTAAGTGAATACGGCTGCGGCATTAAAACGAGAATAGGTCTGCATCAGTCAAAAGGAGAAGTTTGCCTGAACCGCGGTATTATATTACTTGAAGTTGTAGGTGAAATTGATGCGTTAAAGTCTGAACTTTGCAAACGCTGGGAAATACAGACTATGGAGTTTAATTAAGTATAAGATTAATATTTGTAAACTTTCGACATAGACGCTAGCAAAAAAAAATCTTTATGGATTTTCTCACTAAGGGGAAATCTGAGAGATGATAACACCGATTAGTTCAACAAACTTAATAGACAGGTTTAAGGCGTCAAAGAACGCAGAACTTTCGGCAAACAAAAACAACAGAGTTAAAACAAGTATTTTCTATATAAATGATTACCACGGCAAATCAATAAACATGGAGCGCACTGTTACGGCCTCACGTGCTTATGACAGCTTTGTAAAACAGCAAAAAGATAACGGGGAAGTTGATGTGCTAAAACTATCCTCGGGCGATATTATGCTGGGTGAGGTGGAAAAAGTAAACGACGTTGCCATGACTTTCCAGAACATCATAGGTATAACCGCATCAGCTATGGGAAATCACGAATATGACATGCCGGACAAAATAGGAGGCTTAATCCCGAAAATGAAGTATAAGCTTCTGGCGGCCAACGTAAAAATTAATCCGGACAATCCGTTTTCTAAAAAGGTTGAAAAATCATACATAGAAGAACACAACGGACACAAATACGGAATAGTTGCAACTACCCCGACGGATCTGTTTTCAAGGCTGAAATACGGCCATATATTTACAGAACTTGATGTGGATAATATAGATGACACAATAAAAGATGTGCAGACTGAAGTTGATAAATTAAAACAACAAGGGATTAACAAAATAATTCTGCTGTCGCATTCGGGGTACGGTTATGACAGAAAAATAGCACAAAATACTGACGGAATAGATATAATTCTGGGCGGCCACTCTCATAATCTTATTCAAGATATCAAATCCGGTGAAAATCTTGTTGCGTCACAATCAGGTGAACCTGTTGTAATCACGCAGGCCGGCCGCGACGGAAAACATTTCGGAGTATTAAATGTGGAATTTGATGAAAGCGGCCGGATAGTTAAAGCACAAAACAATGTGACTCCGACACGCGGATTTAAACGCAATGCTCCTGTAAGATATATTTTTGACAAACTTTTTGGCAAACCTCAGGTTATAGGTTATGTAAGAACTTCACCGCCGCCGTTAACCGAGGATTTGATACAGCCGAGCGGCCATGCTCAATTCCTTGTTGATTGTATAAGAAAAGATTTGGATACGGATATCGCGCTATTGAGCGCAGCAAATGTCCGCGGATATATAGAATCCGGTAATCTCGATACGCGCTATCTGGAAGATATTTCACCGTTCCACAACAACCTGTGTATTATACCTTATACAGAAAAAGAAATTGTTGAAGCTCTGAAACAAACCTGCAAATCTTTTGTCAACCCGAACAACAAGCCGGGGATTATTCATCCGTCAGGACTTCGATATACGGTTTCTCGAAGTACGGGAGAACTTAAAGACTTATACTATATTGACAAAAACGGCAAAGAAACCAAAATAGACATCAACCACCCTCGTGAAGATAAAATCTACAGAACAGCAATAAATGACTACTATGCGCAGGGTAATGACGACATGACCGTCCTGAAAAAAATTGATAAAGCTGAAAAAGTCTTTGATTTTGACCTGAATAAATGTGTCATAGATTGTATGAAAACATCCGGCCCCGTTGATATAGCAGATGACGGACGGATTAAGGTTGTGGATTAAGAGTCACATTCTGTTTTTACAGGCGCAAGCCATGGTCTGACTTCATTTACATATACCTCGGTGAGTGATTTGGGAAAAGAAAATGTGTATATGATAAATAATACATAAGCAAACGGTATTCCAACACATAATGAAATGCAGGCCACAACTGTATAATTTACCTTTAAAAATATTAATGTAACAAGTATTCCCACAAGCATCATGCAGGCCAACAATGCAAAGAAAAAGTATTTTGTATAAATATACAGTACAGGAACGTATGACGCAAAAAGTTTTCTCATTAAAAGCGGTGAGAGTAAAGTTTTAGCCGGAACATTGTCCGAATACGCAATAATAATTAAGTGTTTCATAAATATTGCAGGAATACAAAGAAGTAAACCTAACATTGCAAAAAACACAATTACCAATGACGAAAATTGGGCCAATACCCTAGTTGTCAAAGCATAAATTATACCCGCAATAAATAACAGCGGTATCAGAATATAAATTCCCCATAATATTGATAAACCAACTGTTACAAGAGCTTTTTGAATATTTAATTCTTTTATACACGGCATACCTGTTTGGTTTTTATGTAATACGTTTGACAGATAGCTAAACAAATAACCGCCGATAATTGTTTCAAAAACAAATTCTAATATCAACGCAAGCCAGAACATGTCCCGATGTTCAAATACGTTATTCAAGATTAAATATATGATTAATACTACTGCAAAAATCTGGTGATTTCTTATTGCATTTTCACCCTGATAAATAGATTTTATATCATTAAGAACATCCATCTCAGCCCCCTAATTCTTAATGATAATTATAGCATCTTTTTTTCTGTTTGCAAGTAAATTATTTTAGGTTACAATAAATTTATGGATATAACAGAATTAAAACAACAAATAAATACATTAACCAACAGATTTGAAAAAATAAAGGAGTGTCCCTGAAAAACTGGAACAGGATTTGAAGCGGCTTGAAGGTGAAATGCAGTCGCCTGATGTTTGGACTGATAAAGATAAAAGTTCCAAAATCGGACAGGAAATTAAGGACATAAAAGAGACCCTACAGCGCCAGAACAACTGGCAGTCTGTTCTTGAGGATGCACAGGTTGCAGTGGAAATTGACGACGAAGATTTGATAAATGAAGCGGTGCGCAGACTTGATACAATGGAAAAAGAATTAGATAAGTTTGAAATCTGTAAGATGTTGAGCGGAGAATATGACGAGGCTGATGCAATTTTGACGATAAATTCAGGCGCCGGCGGTACTGATGCACAGGATTGGGCAAGCATGCTTTTAAGAATGTATATGCGCTGGGCTGAAAGACGCGGATGGAAAGTTGAATTACTGGATAAACTTGACGGTGAGGAAGCCGGTATAAAATCTGCTTCAATTCAGATTACAGGTAAATTTGCATTCGGATATGCCAAGGCCGAAAAAGGTGTTCACAGACTTGTCAGAATATCCCCTTTCAATGCAAACGGCAAACGCCAGACAAGTTTTGCGTCTGTCGAAGTCGCTCCGCTCATTGAAGATTATGAAAAAACTATTGAAATACCACCTGAGGATTTAGAAGTTGAAACAATGCGTTCAGGCGGTGCAGGCGGTCAAAAGGTCAATAAGGTAGAAACAGCCGTAAGAATTTTACACAAACCAACAGGTATTGTTGTCAAATGCCAAATTCACAGAACGCAGCTTCAAAATAAACATACTGCAATGTTAATGCTTGCCTCAAAATTACTTGCAATAAGACAGGCCGAACACGAAAAAAAACTTGCAGACATCAAAGGCGAAAACGCCGATATAAATTTCGGCTCTCAAATCCGCTCCTATGTATTTCACCCGTATAAAATGGTGAAAGATCACCGCACAAATTGCGAAGTAGGAAATGTTGATGCAGTGATGGATGGCGATATTGATATATTTATCGATACTTTTTTGAGAAAGAATTCCTAAAGTTTTTTACTTTGAATTAAAATTATATATTATTACTCAAATTTATTGTATTTTACCACTGTATATTAAGTTTCTATAAAGATTGTAAAAAATACACTTGCTTTTTTGGAATATTTGTTTTAAAATGTAATTGTGAAATAAATCACGAATAATAAAATCTTTATTGTGCAGTGTTGAAACAATTTATAAGTTATAAAAGGAGAAACTTATGACAACAAAAAGCAAAAAGACAGTAGAAAAACTGGAAAAAGTGCTCAACAGCACATCTACAGTTGAAACTGCCGAACAATTAGAACTTTTAATCGAAAGAGTAAAAAAAGCTCAGAAAATTTTCGCGACATTTACTCAGGAACAAGTAGATGCCATTTTTAAAGCTGCTGCTACTGCTGCTGACAAAGCACGTATCCCGCTTGCAAGAATGGCTGTTGAAGAAACAGGAATGGGTGTTCTTGAAGACAAAATTATTAAAAACCACTTTGCTTCAGAATACATCTACAACAAACACAAAAATGCAAAAACCTGCGGTATTATCAAAGAAGACAAAACCAATGGTATCAAAATCGTAGCTGACCCGCTCGGCGTTATTGCAGGTATCATTCCGACTACTAACCCGACTTCAACTGCAATTTTCAAATCATTAATTGCTTTAAAAACAAGAAACGGTATCATCTTCTCTCCGCACCCGAGAGCAACAAAATGTACAATTGAAGCCGCAAAAGTTGTGTTGGAAGCTGCAGTTAAGGCTGGTGCTCCGGCTGATATTATCGGATGGATTGATGTTCCGTCAATTGAATTATCTAACCAGTTGATGAAACACCACGATATAGCTTGTATCCTTGCAACAGGCGGTCCTGGTATGGTTACAGCTGCATATTCATCAGGCAACCCTGCCTTAGGTGTAGGCCCTGGTAATGCTGCTGCAGTTATTGATGAAACTGCGGATATTAAAATGGCTGTTTCTTCAATACTTATGTCTAAAACATTTGATAATGGTATGATTTGTGCATCAGAACAATCTGTTATCGTTGTTGACAAAGTTTATGAAGAAGTAAAAAAAGAATTTATCTATAGAGGCGCTTATCTTTTGAGTGCAGCTGATGAAAAGAAACTTATTGCACTTCCTTTCATCGACCCTAAACGCGGTACTGCACATCCTGCAATTGTTGGTCAAAAAGCTTCTAAAATAGCTGAATTGGCTGGATTTGAGATTCCTGAAACTTCAAAAATCCTGCTTGCGGAAAGACCGTCTGTAGATTGGGAAGATCCATTCTCAAGAGAAAAATTATCTCCAATCTTAACTATGTACAAGGCAAAAGATTTTAATGAAGCAACAGAAATGACTTATGAACTTGTTTCTAAAGGCGGTGCCGGCCACTCTGCTGACCTTTATACAGACACACGTCATCAGGAAAGAGTTGACAAATTTGCAGAAAAAATGCCTGCTTGCCGTGTATTAATCAACTCACCTTCTGCACAGGGCGGTATCGGTGATTTATACAACTTCAAATTAGAACCGTCATTATCTCTCGGCTGCGGTTCATGGGGTAAAAACGCTGTATCAGGCAACATCGGCGTTGAAAATTTATTGAACTACAAAACAGTTGCAGAAAGGAGAGAAAACATGCTCTGGTTCAAAGTTCCACCTAAAGTTTACTTTAAAAGAGGTGCTATTGACTTAGCTCTTCGTGAACTCCAAGGCAAAAAACGTGCCTTTATTGTAACTGACAGATTCTTGTTCAATTCAGGTGCAGTTTATAACATCACAAATGTATTGGATGAAATCGGTATTGATTATCAAATCTTCTTTGATGTAAAACCGGATCCGACACTGTCAACAATCAATCAGGCAATGGATATCATCAGACCTTATGAACCGGATGTAATCATTTCACTCGGCGGCGGGTCACCTATGGATGCCGCAAAAATTATGTGGTTAATGTATGAACAACCTGATACAGTATTTGAAGATATCTCTATGAGATTTATGGATATCAGAAAGAGAATCTGCCGTATTCCTGAATTAGGTAAAAAAGCGACAATGGTTGCAATACCTACAACATCAGGTACAGGGTCAGAAGTAACTCCGTTTGCTATCATTACAGATGACGAAACTCACGTAAAATATGCAATTGCGGATTACGCTTTGACACCTAATATGGCAATTATTGACCCTAACTTTGTTGACGGTATGCCAAAAGGCTTAACAGCAGCATCTGGTATTGATGCATTAGTTCACTCAATTGAAGCTTATGTATCTGCAATGGCTACAAACTTCACAAATTCTAATGCGTTAGAAGCAACAAAACTTGTATTCAGATACTTAGAAAGATCCTACAATGAAGGCGCAAACGATCCTATCGCAAGAGAAAAAATGCACTATGCTGCAACAATTGCAGGTATGGCATTTGCAAACGCATTCTTAGGATTATGCCACTCTATGGCTCACAAATTGGGTGCTATGTTCAACATACCTCACGGTGTAGCTAACGCATTGTTAATCAGACAGGTAATCAAATACAATGCTGTTGATTGTCCGAAAAAACAATGTATCTTCCCGCAATACAAGTTCCCTAATGCAAAATCTAAATATGCACAAATTGCAGATGAACTTAACTTAGGCGGAAAGAATGATGACGAAAAAGTCGCATTGTTAATTGAAGCAATAGACAAATTGATGAAAGCTGTTAACCTTCCAAATTCAATCAAAGACTTTGGCGTAACAGAAGCAGACTTCAACGCTAAACTTGATGAAATGGTTGAATTAGCATTTGACGATCAATGTACAGGTGCAAACCCTGCATATCCGTTGATGGAAGATATAAAAGCTATATATATCGATGCATTCAACGGTGTTGTAAGAGATTACTACCCTGTAAAATAATAACAAAATCAATTTAAAACAAGGCGGGGATTTTTTAGCTCTCGCCTTGTTTTGTTATCAATCTAATATCGCCGCAATATTTGTATGCACACATAAGACTTAATCTTCTATTTGATGAAGTATATCTCCTAGGCACAACGCATCCCCTTTAAACCAAATATATAAAATCTGACCGCTTCTTATGAAGCGGCCTGATTTTATATATGAAATTAGCAAATTATCACATTTCAATTAATTAACTTAGTGCCATAAGAGCTTTTACAGAACGTGCATTATCTCTAACTTCTTCATCTGAATGCATTTCTATTGTATCAGTCAGAATTTTTAACGCTTCTGTTTTATCTTTCAAGCCAAGCAATTCATTTATAGTGCTCATTGCAACCATTGTGGAAAGATCATTTATACCTTTACCTTTGTTTGTTATAACAACCGCAAGTGCATCATGGTCGTTTTTCTTGATTAATGCACGGGAAGTCATTTCACGGATTACATCTAATGATGAATTTGTTCCGATTTCTTCTAAAAGCTGGATAGATTCAGGATCTTTGTGGTTTCCTAAACCTTCAATTATATTACTTACATTTTTCAAATGTTTATTGTTTTTACTCATTAATGCTGTCATCTTCTACCTCCCCGTTATGCTACCAATTTTGCTGAATCTTCTGCAAGAGCAACTTCGCCTGCCAGCATCGGTCTGATTTCTGCGATTGGCATGCTTTCAATTTGCTTAGCTGTAATACCTTTTTCGAACATTGAATTCCATTTGTTTACGACATTGTTTTTAGCGTTAGAAACAGCACCTTTAAATGCATCTTTCATCGGAGCAAAAGAAATTTCTGTTTCTCTCATTTTTTGCCATGTGTTAGTAACGCCTTCTTTCATTCTTCTACCGAATGCAGCAATTGATTCGATACCTGCCTGAATTTTTGATCCTAAGTTAGTCAAAGAGCCGACAAGTGCGCTTGCTTTTAACTTGGTTGCACCTGTAAATGCAGGTTCTTTCGGTTTTGATGTTTCAAAAACATCAGCTGTTAATACATTACCTTTAAAAGTGTTTGCTGCAAACGGATTAGAAACGCTGTTTGCAGGTCTTGCTACGCTTGCTTCATGTTTTGAAGTATTGAAGATGCGTTCGCGAATGTTTGAAATTGATAAATTTGCCATAATTAATCCTCACTACTATTTTTTACATATCTAGAATATCATTTCATTTTAGTTTTTGCTCAACCTTTTGAATGATTATTTGAACAAAATATTATACTTTTGTTGTAAAATGTTTATGCTATAATCATGAATATGGGATATGAAAACTTAGAAAAATTAATTGACATAGTGAGAGTATTGCGTTCTCCAGAGGGGTGTGAATGGGACAGAGCGCAAACACATAAATCCTTAAAACCGAACATGCTTGAGGAAGCTTATGAAGCTGTCGATGCGATGGATAGCGGCGATATGAAACATCTGAAAGAAGAATTGGGAGATGTGCTTTTGCAGGTTGTTCTACATGCCCAAATTGCAGCAGATGAAAATGAATTCACGATAGAAGATGTTGCGAAAGGACTCACGGATAAACTTATCCATAGACATCCACATGTTTTTGGTGATGTAAAAGTACATTCAACCCAAGAAATTCTTGACAATTGGGATAAGCTTAAACAAGAAGAAAAGCAGCACCGCAAATCAGCTATGGATGGCATTTCCAAATCCCAATCTGCCTTGATGAGCGCACAAAAAATAAGCAAAAAAGCTGTAAAAACAGGTTTTGAATGGCCCGATGAAGCTTCTTTATATGACTGTATCTATTCTGAATTTGAAGAATTTAAACAGGCAGAACAGGAACATGATAAAGAACACATGGAAGAAGAATTTGGTGATATTTTGTTCGCTGTGGTAAATCTTGCCCGCTGGAACAAAATAGATGCTGAACAGGCGCTTCTGAAAGCCAACAAAAAATTTATGGCGCGATTCCGCAAAATGGAAGAATTAGCCGTAAAACCCCTTGAACAGTATTCTTTTGAGGAATACGATGCCTTGTGGCAGCAGGCTAAAGCAGCCGTATAATAGTGTTTACCCATTTATGTAAAGATATGTAAAGTATGACAAATTCAAAAAAGCAATTTTCAAATCAAAAAATCCTTTATATAAATATACAGGAAAGAGGATTTAAGATTATGAAAGAACAGGAATTAAATACATTAATGTCAGTAGTTTCAGACCCGATCAATAACGTGTACAAAATCAATTCACGCAAAGATCTGGAAGAAATACAACGTATTATCCGTATCTTCAATATATCAAAAGAACAGCATAACAAACACACTATGCTTTCTATCAAAAATCTTGCCACTTTCAGACTTGTATTAAGCAATAATTAAATTTTGATGCATACATAATAATATTTTTAAACTCCGAAAATTTCGGAGTTTTTATTTTAATTCAAATATCCAACTAATACTTTAGAATTAGTTATAAAAAGCTAGTTCTATCTGAAAAAATTTATTCTCCGGAGTGGTGAAATTTTATAAAAAAAAGTTTAATATATATATGTAAGCTTGATATGGCCAAAAACTTTTTCGGGGTTGCGACAAGATTTTATCTTATTATTTGGTTAATAAGTATCAAGCTTACCTCCTCCACAAAAAATTCTTAATATTCAACTATATACTATGTACAAATTAATTTATTAAACTCTATGTTTGATATTCATGGCTTGCCGGACGGCAAGTCTTTTTCTATCTGCATTAAATTATCGATTTTATTTTTTTATGTTATTATCAGTAGGTAACAGTTTATTGTAAAGGAGTGCAAATGACAACAGAAGTTAAAGCAAGCCATATTCTTGTAGAAACAGAGCAAGAGGCTATGGATTTATATAATGAAATTAAAAATGGTTTATCGTTTGAAGAAGCGGCAATGAAAAATTCATTGTGCCCGTCAGGTCAGGAGGGCGGAGATTTAGGATTTTTCGGCCGCGGCATGATGGTTAAACCTTTTGAAGATGCTGCATTCGAACTGAATGTAGGTGAATTGTCAAAACCTGTTAAAACACAGTTTGGCTGGCACTTAATCCTTGTTACAGATAAAAAATAATGATTGATGAATTTTTGAAACAGAACTCAATAGATTGCCTTTTGGTAAACTCGACCAATGAGTTTTTGGTTGAGTATAACACTTTGGAAGAAAATTCTCGCTACCACTTAACCGGTTTCAGCGGGTCAACCGGCGATGCCTTGATTACGCCTGAAGGGATTTTTCTTTTTGTGGACGGAAGATACCATATTCAGGCGGATAATGAGGTTGATCATTCTAAAATTACTGTTGTGAAGCTGCAAACAGGCCAGACATTTTTGGAAGAGATCGCTAAAAAAGTCCCGCAGGGCGCTGTGGTTGGTGTTGTTGCGAAAAAAAATTCGCAAGAGCGTGTTGAAAGGTTTCAAAAATTATTTAAGGTTAAGTTAATAGAGGCTGATCCCTGGGAAAGGCCACAAGAGTCAAGAAAAACCGGCAATCAAAAGATTGATTTAATATTTGCGGGCCGATCTTCGGAGGAGAAAATTCGCCTCTTGCAGGAAAAATTAAACGCGGATGAAGCATTTCTGTTTACGAATTTGGAGGAAGTGTCTTATCTTTTTAATATGCGCGATTTTTCAAAACCCTATGCCGCAAATATTTTAGGAAAAGCTTTTGTTTCTAAAAATACGGCATGCCTTTACATTCCTGAAAATATGCCGGAACTTGATGAGGTTTTGAAGAACTTTAAAGGCCGGATTTTTGTGGATAAATCAAGCGTAAATGCACGCGATTTTGCCTTGATTAATGATAGGGCGCAGGTCGCGGCAAGTCCTTTGAAACAGTTGAAGTCAATTAAGACAGAAGCCGAGATAAACCATTATAAAGAGGCGTTTAAGCGCACTGATGCGGCGATGTTTGCTATTCGGGAGTATATTGAAAATAACGATAATATTTCTGAATACGATATCGCAGAGCAACTGGAAAAAGAGTTTTTGCGATTTGGCGCGCGGAGTTTGAGCTTTAAATCTATTGTGGCAAAGGATAAAAATTCTGCACTTGCACACTATTCAAAATCCTCTAAAGAGGAGATAATCAAAGCCGGCAGCCTTGTTTTGATAGATTGCGGCGCGTATTATGAAGGCGGATTGGCAACTGATATTACAAGAGTTTTTGTAAAAGGACAGCCGTCCGAATTGCAGAAAAAAGTTTATACAACGGTGTTAAAGGCCTTTTTGCATGCGTTTAACTTTGACAGTGATGAATTTTGCGGATACGAGGTGGATGCGCTGGCAAGAGAAATTTTTGAAAACAATCCAATAGATGGGTTTGAATTTAATCACGGACTTGGCCACGGTATCGGGATAAGTGTGCACGAGGCTCCGCCGAATTTAAGCAAGAATGAAATTGCAAAGGTGAAAATAGAAGAAAATATGTGCTTTACAATAGAGCCGGGGCTTTATAATAAAGAGCATTTTGGAGTGCGGCTGGAAAATTCATGCTATTTTCAGAACGGCAAAATAAATTCTTTTGTGAACATGTGTTATGAAAATAAACTTATTGATTATGACATGCTGACTGTTCAGGAAATGGAATGGCTTGGAAAATTTGAGGTAAGATAATGGAAATTACCGCGGTTAATAATAATCTGGTGAAAGAAACAGCAAAATTGCAGCAGCGTAAATATCGCGATAACACAGGGAAATTTCTGCTGGAAGGGTTTAAGGCGATAGATGAAGCTTTCCGCGCAGGGATTGATATAGAAACGGTTTTTGTGTTGAAAGAAAAAGCCGGTAATTACGGATTTTTGAAAGATAAAATTATTCTGACAAATGAAGCGGTGCTGAAAAAAATTTCTACGACGGATACAGCGCCGGAGGCGGTTGGAATTGCGTTTCAGCGGCATTACGGAATAAAAGATATAGAAGGCGCGCAGAAAGTTGTTTTGCTGGAAAATATCCGCGATTTGGGAAATTTAGGAACGATTTTGCGTACCGCAGCAGCTTTTGGAGCGGATGCGATTGTTCTGTACGGTGAATGCGTTGACATCTATAACCCGAAGTGCGTGCGCTCGTCTGTAGGTAATTTGTGGAAGCTTCCGGTTGTTCATATTACGGATTTTGTGCAATTGAAAGATGTTTTTAAATCTTATAAACGAATTGCGACATTGCCGAGAGCTAAGAAGTTGTTAAAGGATTTTGAAACGGATTTTCCGGTGGTTGTAATGTTTGGCAGCGAGGCTGACGGGCTTAGTCCGGAACTGATTGATTTTTCGACTGATGAGGTTAAGATTGAAATGTCGCCTGATGTCGAATCATTGAATTTAAGTGTTTCCTGTGCTGTTGTGTTGTATAAAATTTTTATTGTATAATTGCTTATATGGATATAACGGAAGTTAAACGCATCTGGAGCGAAGTAAAAACTATATTAAGAGAAACAATACCCGCACATGCTTACTATTCCTGGGTTGAGGCAATGGAAGCCGTCGGGTTTGATAATGATGTTTTCAATATTTTAACTGTTCACCAGATGGCAACACAGATTGTACGTCAGAGTTACTATTCACAGATTTGCGATGCGCTTGAAAAAGTTCTCGGCCGCCGCGTGGATTTTACGATTACTTATGATGCGGATCTGGCGGAAAAATACAAAAAAGAGATGAAAAAAGAGAGCCTGCGGCCAAAAATCGATAAGGTTTCTGAAAACCGTGCGCTGGAAAATTTAGCCCAGATGCAGTCCTCTTCTAATTTGAATTTGAAATATAAATTTGAAAATTATGTTGTGGGCGAAAACAGCCGTTTTGCCCATGCAGCGGCATATACAGTCGCGCAAAACCCTGCTAAAAAGTATAATCCGCTGTTTATTTACGGAGCATCAGGGCTTGGTAAAACCCACCTTATGCAGGCAATAGGACATTATATTATTTTTAATAAACCGAAATTACGGGTTAAATACATAAAAACCGAAGAATATTTTAACGAGATTATCAAAAACCTGCAATGTAATGACAGGGTTTCAAGAATGGATAAATTTCGCCAGAAATACAGAAATGTTGATGTGCTATTGATTGACGATATTCAGTTTCTTGAATCCAAGACCGCGACAATGGAAGAAATATTTCACACGTTTGACAGCCTCTATAACAATAATAAACAAATAGTAATAACCTCAGACCGGCTGCCGAAAGATATTCCGACCCTTCCGGACAGACTGCGTACACGTTTTGAAATGGGGCTTGTCGTGGATATTACGCCGCCGGATTTCGAAACCCGTGTTGCAATTCTGAAAAACCTTGCCGAACAGATTAATATGAAGGTGGATTTTGCGGTTTTTGAATACATTGCAAATAATTTTGTAAATAACGTAAGAGAACTGGAAGGCGCATTTAATAAAGTCAGTGCATACGCAGATATAGAAAAAACGGATTTAACGCTGGAATTTGCCAGAAAAGTTTTGAATTGCGATGCGCATAAATCCCAGTTGACAATAGAAAAAGTTATTAAGGCGGTGAGCGATTATTACGGCGTTTCGATAAAAGACTTTAAGAGCACATCAAGAAACCAGCGTGTATCAAGCGCAAGACATGTTGCGGTTTATCTTGCACGTGAACTCACTCAGAAAAGTTTTGAAAGCATTGCAGAATATCTGAACAAAAAACATACCACAATGCTTTATTCCTACGAGAAAATCCGCGAGGATTTGCGTTTAAACAGAGAATTAGAACATGCTGTTGCAGAGATAAAAGAAAGTTTACGGGACTAATATGTTTGATTATATAAAAGGGATAATTACAAATAAGACCAATTCAAGCAAAGGGACTTACCTGACGGTGGAAACAGGCGGTATCGGCTACCTTCTGGAAGTTACCGGACGTGATTATTCACAGATAAAAGAACTCAATGTCGAGGGCAAAGTTTATACGGTATTGCTGCATCGCGAGGACAAGATGTCACTTTGCGGTTTTTTGCACCGTGAGGAGAGAGATATATTCAATATTTTGATATCCGTATCAGGTGTGGGAAGCAAAATGGCGCTGACATTGCTTGATGAATTTCAATCCTCTGAACTTATCGGATTTGTTATCGAGGGGAATTATAAAGAATTGACGCGCGCTAAAGGTGTAGGGCCGAAACTTGCGCAAAAAATTATTCTGGAATTAAAAGATAAACTGATGAATTATCAGACGAACGAACCTGTAAAAGTGTCAGGTCTGAGCGCAAAACAGGATACACAGGCGGTTGAAGATGCACAAATGGTCTTGACATCACTGGGTTACGAGCGCGAGGAAATAAAAAATGCAATAGCAAAATCCGCACCTTTGTTGAAGGAAAATGCATCGGCAGAAGAAATTCTGAAAGAAGCCCTGAAAGTGCTGTCAGCGGTGTAAGTGGCAGTAAAAATTTATAGAATTTTAAAAGGGTAAAAGTAAGACTTTCGGGGGTGCGGGGGTGTCCCCTGCTGACTCGTTCATTACAAACGCGTGTTTTCTCTTTCTTTGGCGGCGCGTTTCTTTCTCTTTTGCCTCGCAACCAAAAGAGAAAGAAATGTGCCAAATACAAATATATTTGAGTATAGAACAAACCAAATAATAATCTGGAATAAAAATACTAAAAATTGGTTAGATATTCATTATTAGGAAAACAACAAATTTTTTTAAGTTTCTGTTTTATTTCTTCATTTAGATATTTCTTTCAACGGCGAGGAGGAGGTCTTTTATCAGGGAGAGATTTTTCCGGTCAGCGGTCTGAACAAGTTTTATTATGTCCGTACGAAGCTTTTCTACCGGCTCTGCGCTGATGTCAAAAAACTCATTTATGTCGAAATGTAAAGTTTGCGCAATCTTGATAAATGTATCAAGTGAAGGAAGTGAGTTTCCGTTCTCTATGACACACATCTGACGCGGCGAAATATCAACCATTTCGGACAATTTTTCCTGTGAAAATCCTCTATCAATTCGTAGCTGTTTAAGCTGTTTCCCTAACATTTTTTTATCCAAAGTAAATCCCCTTTTTTATCAGTATATAAGCCGGATTGACCGGATTTAATGATATACATATCAAAAAACTTGACAAATTGATATACATATGTTATACTGATAATGTAATAGAAATTTGGAGGTATACATGAAACTAATTACAAAACACAACCCATTTTCAAACGCATTCACACTTGCAGAAGTATTGATTACTTTGACAATTATCGGGGTAGTTGCGGCAATGACAATGCCGACATTGATTAACAACACAAATGGCGCACAATTTAAAACAGCTTACAAAAAGGCATTATCAGTTTTATCACAAGCTGTAGTTATGAATATCGCTCTTGATGATTATGATTTTGCTGGTACAGTTGCTTATGATTCATCAGATACAAATAAATCAACTCTTAACAAATTATTGTCAGATAGAATGGCAATTTTGGCGGGGCCATATATTGGCGTAGGTGATAGCGACGGACAACTTGCAGATTACACGGTAACATTCGATACCAAAGATTTTGATTCAGATGCTGCTACCAAAATGTCAGATTCTATAGATATAAGCACTTACCATGTGTTTCAATTTAACGATGGTATAATGTTTGCTTTTGATCCTACACAAAATTCTTGTACAGAAGAAGCTCCTTGCTTTGGTTTTATTGATGCAAATGGTATAAAAGGGCCTAACAAAACCGTAACATGTACAGTTGATTCAGGAACTTCTACAGATGTAGGAGAAGAGGAAGAAGCTGATACCATAACACAATATGAATGTACTGATAAAGTTACAATCAATGATATCTTCCCGGTAAGATTATATGATCAAACTGTAGCACCTGCATCGGCATCAGCTCGTGCCGTATTATATGGCTCTGAAAATATGACAAAAGATGATAATAGCGCCCAACAACAAGGCGGCGGTTCTGACGGTGAATAATAAACAAAGACGTGAAACCAAAACGATTACTTGAGCCCTCTTTTTGGGGGCTCTTTTTTTTGACAGAAAAGGAATAGGGAACTATTGTTACAAAAGTCGTTAAGGTACTGTAATTGTGACTAAGTCACATGATCACTTAGTTACCTGTTAAATGCACTCAATGTCTTAGCGTATTTTTTACTACCTATTGCCTTCTTGGCAGCAGCTGTTCAGCAACGCTTAGTTTCCTTACAATATTTTTATGATGTGTTTTCACGGTATGTCTGCTTACGTACATAACCTCCGCAATTTGTTTTTCTGTGTACCTCTTTGTTAAATAATTTAATACTTCACTCTCTTTATCTGTTAAATTATTCATAAATCTCTCCTTTCACATCTATATACATTTATATTATAAACAGTAATAATAAGAATAGATTTAAAATATTTCTGTTTATTTATTTTTTAATTTTTATATAAACCATTGCCGCTTTTATAATTTTTTGCCGGCCGCTACCTATCATTCAAACAAAATAAATGACAGACTAAAGTCTGCCATTTATTTTTTCGGATATACCATTTTTATGCATTCTGTTTCAAAAATCCTGTCATTGACGGTTTTTGTGACGGCATAACATTTGTCAACATATTTTTTAAGTGCATCATCGGTGCATTTTTAGCCGCCTCAGCAGCTTTTGCCGCTTTCTCTTCCGCTACACGTTTTTTAGTCATGTTTTCACAGTATCTTGCAACGCCTATCATAAATGCCGGTACAAGTACTAATGTTGACAGGAAGCCAAATGTGCTGTTACATGTTTTTGCTATATTTATAAATTTGTTTTTAGGCCCGAATTTAGAATAAATATTCTTCATAGCTTTTGCCATTGCGGACTCTGAACCTTTAAGCAATTCGTCATCTGCTGCTTTCAATGCTTTTTTCAGATCATCAATAGAAACTTCTTTTAAAGGTTTGCCGAGAATTGTTTCAACTTCCGCGCGTAAGCCTTTATCCATATTGAATACTTTTTTAGCGTTGCCGCCGTTATCTTCTAAGAAGTCAACAAATCCGACAATTCTGTCTTTGTAACCTTCAAGGTTGCTGTATTTAGAGTCGATTTGAGCACCTTTAAGAACATCTATACCTTTACCCGGAGTTAAGTAATTCTTAACTTGATGGAATATTGATTTGTTATGGTCTTGCGGCTTAACATTGAGAACGAGCCCGAAGGTTTTGCCAAAAGCATCAGAAGTCAGACGGGACAATGCATTTGCACCGAACAAAATTGCGGAGAAACTTGAAATGTCACGTACAAGAATTTCTTTACGTTCTTTGTCGCTCTTTGCATTTTGATAACGAGGCGGCAGACAGAAACCGAACAGCAATGTTAACATTGCCGGCACTGACATTGAAGGGCCGTTAAATTCAAATTTATTAACCACTTTTTTAACTGCATCACTGTCATTGATGACTTCACCGAGTTTTCGGCTTGCTGTTTGGAATGCGCCGGTAAATGCTACAGGATCTGTATTGCCGGCCGGTTTATCAGTTTTATCAGTTTTTTCAGCCTTGTCTGCTGGTACTTCTGTTGAGGTGTTATTTTCAACTGTTTTTTCAGGTTTTACTTCAACTTTTTCAGTATTAGCTGCAGGAGCATGCTGTGCCGCGTCATCTTCTAATCCGGCTAAACCGGGGTCATGTTTCAAACCTAAGTTGTACAGTTTCGGAATAACGGTATAGAAAGCTACAACAGCCGCAAACATAGATGCGATAGATGCAACCCTTGTACCTATACGGCGATTATTAAAGTTTTTAAGGAATTGTTGCAGATTTTCTGTACCATGGTTTTCAATATACTTTTTAGAATTTTTAAGTACATCGTCAGAATAATCACTTAAACTTGATAATACCTTGCTAAAGTTTGTATTAACTTTTTTATCAGTACCTTCAACCATAATACCTGCATCCATTTCGTTGATAGATGACGGTAACAGTTTCTTACGCAAATTCATATAACGTTCAGCCAGATCGCCCTGTAAATCTTCTGCAGAGCCAGGTACTGCTTTTCCGATAAATGTTTTCCAATGACCTTTTGAAGGGGCATTTTCTATTTTAATATATTCTTGCGTAAATTCTTTTGCTGTTTGAGTAAGTTCATCACCAGTAAGTTTGTTATCAAGTGATGTTCTCAATACATTATTAAATACTTTTTCGTAGAATTTTTCTTTTGCTTTGGCTGTGTCGGTTAATAATTCAGCATTGGTTTCTGCAAAATCAGAAAAACTTTTACCCAAAGCATTAATATGGTCAACGTGGACATTGTTTGCTTTACCGGACCATTTTTTAATACCGGTAAGCATAAGCGCAGGTATAATAAAAGCACTCGGGCCGCTCAATACCTCACGAATACCTTCACGTCTTGCAAATTCCCAGTTCAGAGGGCCTGTTTTTTTACCGGTTTCTTCACCGGTTACAGGATCTTTTTCGCGTTTACGGTTACGGTTAAGCCCTTCCCAAATTCTTGGTGCAACCATGCCGATACCGTCTTGCGCAATAAATGAGGCCGCAAAACCGCCGCGATCTATTGCATCCATTACTACTGTAATCGGGTTTCCAAATCCCTGAAATGACGGGGTGTAATGTTTATTTGCATTACTGTTTTGTTTCTGAGTATTGTATTCGCTGTTTATTCTTAGCGATTGATTTATTGCTTTTACTGCCATATCCCTACTTTAACTTTGCCACTAACTATATTACACTATTATGTTATATATAAAACCTTTGGGGTCTGCTTATTGCCTATTTATATCGGTCATGTTGCAAAACATTTACAAACAAATAGAAAACAAGTGTATTAATCATACTTAATCTGAAAATATTTTTCAAGTCTTTTACTACAAATATAACAACAAATGAAATATTTCTTAATAAAGTTGTATTTTTAGTTAAAAAATCTGTTGATTTTTAGCAGAAATTGACTTGTTTTTTTGTATTTGCTAAACTAAAACGTATGAAAGTAAAAGTTTTAGGTGCCGGACTTGCCGGCTCAGAAGCGGCTCTACAGCTTGCCAAAAGAGATATAGATGTCGAATTATATGAAATGCGCCCGGTAAAAACAACAGGTGCGCACAAAACCGATAAGTTTGCAGAATTTGTCTGTTCAAACAGTCTCGGGTCTTTTGATACAACAAATGCCTCCGGCTTATTAAAAAAAGAAATGGAGCTTCTGGGCGGTGAACTTATAAAAATAGCTTACGAATGCGCAGTACCTGCCGGCAATGCCCTTGCGATTGACAGGGAACGTTTTTCAGAGATCGTTACAGAAAAAATTGCGCAAAATCCGCATATCACAGTAATCCGTGAAGAAATAACAGAAATTCCTGACGGAAATGTTATCATTGCAACCGGCCCGCTTACAAGTGACAGGTTTGCGGAAGCGATAAAGGAGTTTACGCAAAGTGAGCACCTTCACTTTTTTGATGCAATTGCCCCAATCGTTGAAAAAGACAGCATAAATTTCGAAAAAGCGTTTTATGCAAGCCGTTATGATAAAGGTGAAGCTTCTTATATAAACTGCCCGATGAACAAGGAAGAATACGAAAACTTTTATAATATATTAATTAATGCCCCTAAGATAGAATTAAAAGAATTTGAAAAAGATGCTAAATTCTTTGAAAGCTGTCTGCCAATAGAGGTTTTAGCCTCAAGAGGGGTTGATACATTGCGTTTCGGGCCTATGAAACCAGTCGGTCTGATTGATAAAAGGACAGGGGTTGAAAATTACGCGGTTGTCCAGTTAAGACAGGATAATTCCGCGAAAACCCTATATAACCTCGTGGGATTTCAAACAAATCTCAAGTGGGGAAGCCAGAAAGAATTGTTGCAGGCAATACCGGGGCTTGAAAACGTAAATATAGTCAGATACGGTGTAATGCACAGGAATACATTTATAAATTCACCTCAGCTTTTAAACGCTTCTTTACAAAGCAGGAAACGACCGGATATTTTCTTTGCAGGTCAGATTACCGGTACGGAAGGTTATACAGAATCAATTGCGTCAGGCATGCTCGCAGGTATTAATATGGCAAGATTAATCAATAATAAAGAATTGGTTGTTTTGCCCAAAATAACTGTGCTCGGAGCATTAACGAATTATATAAGTGACAGCGCACACAACAATTTTCAGCCTATAAATTCTAACTGGGGGATTCTCGAGCCTGTCGAATTAGCAAAGAAGGAGCGCAAGAATAAGAAGTTAAAGGCTGAAAAAATGTCGTTGCGTTCTATAGAATATTTAAAGAACTTTGAGCATGTGATATAAGTACATTAATGTTTTATGATCACGATTAATAGCGTTAATTATTTCGTTTTTCATCATTTCTACTGATTTTGTTTCCTCAAACAAGAAAAACTCGTAAACAGAAACCCCTAAAACTCTCGCTATAGCCTCTAAATTATCAGGTGAAGGGTAATTATTGCCTTTTTCGATTTTGCTGATACTTTTCGGATCAATTCCAATAATTTTAGCTAACTGCTCTTGTGTCATCTTTTGTTTTTTTCTGATTAATTGGATTTGCCTTCCTAATTTTTCTTTTAAATTCATATGCCCTCCTATTTTATTAAAATAGCAATAATTTTAAATTTACTTAACTGGCTAACAGGCATATTTTTATTAAAAATACGTCTAATAAACAGAATTTATGGACATAATCATATATGATTAATATAAAAAGTAAATTAGACATGTATATAATATTAATTTATTTTTTTTGAAAATATATTTTGCAAGTGTTATAATAAAACAGCAACAGATAATTAAGGAATTATTGATGAAAGCACTGCTCCAACGCGTTAAGCGCGCATCTGTCAGCATTGACGGCGAATTATATTCTAAAATCAATAAAGGTATACTGGTTTTTCTCGGTGTAGAAAAGAACGATAAAGAAGAAAATGCTCAGAAGCTTGCAGAAAAAGTTTTAAATCTCCGAATTTTTGAGGACGAAAATGATAAAATGAATCTTTCGTTAAGAGATGTAAACGGCGAAATACTTATTGTTTCTCAGTTTACACTCTGTGGTGACTGCAAAAAAGGAACACGGCCATCTTTTGACAAAGCGGCCTCTCCTGACAAAGCTCTTGACTTATATGAATATTTTATTAAATATGTTAAGGAATGCGGATTTTCACCTGAAACAGGCAAATTTCGTGCAATGATGGACGTCGAACTTATTAATGACGGGCCGGTAACCTTTTTGGTGGAAAAATAATTTTGAAAACCACTTGAAAAATAAATATTATTATGTTATACTATTTATATAGCATAGAATTGTTTTTTATGGAAAGAATATTTTTGCACTGAGGAGAATTAACCTTATTATTTTTTATTTTTTGGAACCCATTGTATTATTTAAATTAAGAGGCTTATTATTATGTATGTAAACAAGTGTATCAAATGCGGTCGTGAGTTTGAAACTAAAAACCCCAAAAGAGTTATTTGTCCGGATTGTTTGTATCCTGATAAAAGTATGATGGTAAATCCTTCTTCAACTGGAGGCGGAGAATCTACAGGTGAAGAAAAGAAACCGCTTCAATCCTATAGCACACCGGATGAAGCTCCAAGATATTACAGTGCAGGCGGCAGCCCTGAAGGTCAAAGATACAGCCGTCCGCAGCCCCGCCCGCGTCAAAATTACAACAGCGGATACAGCCGCGACAACAGAGGCGGATATTCAAGACCTTCTTACAACAGGGATAACAGAAGACAGGGCGGATATCAAAAATCAGGCTCTTATAACCGTGACAACAGAGGCGGATTTTCTTCAAGAAGACCTGGTAACAAATTTAATAATAAACGTCCGGCAAAGGCTAAAGCACCTAAACAATTATTGGTTACTAAGGAGCAGTTGGAACAAATTGAATTGCTGTATAAAGCGATGCTTCCGCTTCCAAATCCGGATTGTCATGAAGTTATCGGAGAAAAACTGGGTATTGAACCAAGAAAAGTTTTCTTTGGTATCAATCTTGTAAGACAAAAACTTATGCTTCCTAAGCTTCCGTTCCCGAAACGTAAGCTGGCTATCTCTCCCGATCAAATTTTTGCGATTAAAAATCTTTATGAACCATTGCTTCCGCTGCCTCCAATCGGATGCCACAAAATTATTGCGGCACAATTAAAGATGGATGAATGGCGTGTTCACGTCGGTATTGGTTTAATCCGTGCTCAAATGGGCTTAAAAAGATGGAATCAGGATCGTCCTGATGCTCCGGAAGAATACAGAAAACCGCCTAAAAAAGCAAAACCGGCTGAAAAAGAAGCTGTTAAAGAAACTGCAGAGGCTCCGGCTGAGGAAACAGCACCTGTTGAAAATGCAGCAGAAGTTGTTGAAACAGAAAAGCCGAAAAGAACCCGAAAAGCAAAAACAGAAACTTCTGAAGTATGAATAACGATAAGTTGATATCTGTCGGTAAGATTTTAAACTTTCACGGAATACAGGGCGAAGCAAAAGTTGGTTTTTCTAAAAATCAGCAGGACTTCTTCTGTTCGCTCAAAGAGGTTTTCGTTAAATCCGATAACAAATATCTGGCGTTGAAGATTAAAAGGGTCAGACTTAACAAGAATTTTGCTATCGTAAAGTTTGACGGAATAGATACGATTAACGATCTTTTGCCTTATAAAGGCTCATTGCTTTTTGTGACGGAAGAAACTATCCGCGAAAATCTGGAAGATGACGAGTTTTTGATTGATGAACTTGTAGGTATGGAAGTTTTTGATGCTGATGATACCAAACTCGGCTTTGTCGTCGGAGTATCTAACAACGGGGCAAATGACTTGTTATCAGTTAAAACAAAGTCTAAAAAAATATCGCTTGTCCCTTTTGTTAAGGCAATAGTTACTGATGTTAAACTTAAAGAGAAAAAAATTGTTATAAACAATTTGGAAGGGCTGCTTGAATGAAGTTTGATGTTTTAACGCTTTTTCCTGAAATGGTTGAACAATTTTGTAATTTCAGCATAATGAAACGTGCCAGCGAAAAAGGCGTGTTTGAACTTAACGTTGTTAACCCGCGTGATTTTACACTGGATAAACATAAAAAGGTTGATGATACACCTTACGGCGGCGGGGCAGGAATGGTGCTTATGGCACAGCCTTACGTTGATGCTTATGAAAGCCTTAATATATCGGGAAATTCCGTAACCGTAATGATGTCGCCGCAAGGTGAGCCGCTAACAGATAAAGTTGTCAATGAATTGGCGGATTTTGATGAGATTATTATTCTTTGCGGTCATTATGAAGGGTTTGACGAACGCATAAGAGAGATTATTAAGCCGCGCGAAATATCACTGGGGGATTTTGTTCTGACCGGCGGCGAATTGCCTGCATTGTGCCTTATAGATGCTGTCAGCAGAAAACTTGACGGCACGCTGGGTAAAATAGAATCAGCGGAGCAGGACAGCTTTTCCAACGGTCTTTTGGAATACCCGCATTATACAAAACCACGTGAATACAGGGGATTAAAAGTGCCTGAAGTTTTGCTTAACGGAAACCATAAGGAAATAAATGAATTTCGCTATCAGGAAAGCCTAAAAAGGACTAAACAAAGACGACCGGATTTATACGAAAAGTTTATTAAAAATGTTTTTAAGGTCATTTGAATGGCCTAAACCGCATACATCCTTGAGGAATTTCACAACACCATATACGGCAAGCCCAATACCGAAACCGCCGGCTGCTTTGTTGTTTTTGGAAACCATTGCGCCGATACCGAGTCCAAGCGGAACAACAGAATTAATCAGCATAGAGCCAAAACCTTTGAAATATCCTATAGCTGAATTTACAAAATGACGTACGTTATCCTGAATTTGCAAATCAAACAAGAAATTCTTGGCCTTGGAGGTTGTAATACTTGGATCGGTCAGAAACATCGTATTATTGTAAGAATTTATACAGGCTTTTGCATCCTGAGTTTTTGCGTAAGCATCAGAATTAATTTTGCCCAGAGTATGAGAATCGTATGCAACAATGCCGAGCGCAAGTGCGCCTGCGCCTTTTGCAAGATATTTTCCGTAATTGTTTTTTATTGCATTAATTATTCTCATAATAATGTCATCACCTTATTTATGTCTTCGGTTTTCTTCTTTTTCTTGTCCTTGTCGGTTACTTCAAATTCTTTTTCTGTTGTCTGACCTGACATTTTCAACAGAATGTTTGCAGCCATAAGTGCGTCTTGTCCGTAACCGCTTGTTGAATTTTGCATTTGTTTGAGTACATTTACAGTATATTCATCACCTGTTATGTTACGTGAATAAAGAAGGCTCAAGCCAAGGAAACGTACTTTCATATCAGGGTCTTGAATCATTTTGTTTACCAGAGCGGTAAGAGCTTTGTCATCTTTTCTTGAAGGGTCTTCAAGTGCGCGCGCTACAACTTCTTTTGCACCCATCAGACGTACTTCTTTATCCTGACTGTTCAGATAGTTTTCTACATTTTTTATATATTCATCAGTCAGCATTACAATTGTTCGTTTTTCGGTTTTCTTATCACCGGTTGATGAGGACGTTTCTGTTGTTGAAGTATTTTGCGTCTGAGAAACACCGTTCTGTCCTTGCTGCTGACCTGCCGGCTGCGGTACGCCTTGCGCCGGCCATGCTGTTTGAGGGACATTTTGGTTTTGTGCCTGCTGAGTTGTATCATAATAACCGGCCGGATTTACGGTGACATTCTGGGTTTGAGTAACACCGCCGTTGATTGATTGCCCCGGAATATTTGATGCCGGATACTGCGGGTTACTATAGCCTTGAGCCCAATTATTTGTATAATAATTGGAAGGATAACACTGCGCCTGATTAGGATTTGTTCCGTAAGACGGAGCATTGACATTATAAACCGGAGCAGCTCCCGGAGCGCCTACAGAAGGATTGAATATCTGGATATATACCCCTGATTGAGTTCCAGGTGTTGTTAATGCAGGCTGCGGCGGGGCACATTGCTGTACCTGTTGTATTGGCTGGGTTTGATACTGTCCTACTGAATTTTGCATGACTAAACCTTTACTACTACTTATATTATAAAAGTCCAAAATAAAGAAAATATTGCTTTTTTAAAGAAAACTTTAAGAAATGTAAAGATAATTAACTTTTTTGGACTAGAAGCTCTATAATATAAATATGGATTCATACGAAAAAAATTATTTGAATAAGCGTCCTCAAGATTTATGCCTGATGTGCGGAAAGTGCTGCCGTGTTGTTACAACCGGCACTTCACACGAAGAACTTTGCGAACTTGCACGTAAAGGTGATGTTTACGCAAAAGAATTTCTGGAGATATTTGAACCCTATGCCTCCACAGAAGAAGCACGCAAGGCGGATGCGGATACTGTTGATAATATTTTTATGCACTTAAAGAATGATAAAAAAGAAGTTGACGGATTGACTTTTTACTATTGTAAATATCTGCAAGATGACAATATGTGTGCTAGATATGAGGACAGAATGACTTTGTGCAAACATTTTCCGAGTTCTCCATGGGCAATAATTCCGCCGGGCTGCGGTTTTGCCGGCTGGCTGTTCTTACGCCGTGAACAGGATAAAGAACGGGTCAGAAAAGCCAAAGAAGAATTATTGGATTTGCAAGTGCTTAAAACTAAAGTTACTAACAAAGAAACTCTTGAAAAGCTTGCTATGGTTGAAAAAAAATTGCATAAAACAATAGATTTATATAAAAAATACGGATCTCAGGATTGGTAAGACACTTTCATTATTTTAAGCCTGTTGTTCTGTTTTTATTAACAAAAATACTTTACATGGACAGTTCCCCAAATATAAATTATGTGTTAGTATATTGTTGTAAATAAACACATTAGTTAAGAAGGGATTATCATGAAAAAAATTAAATATCTTATTTTAATAATGGCTGTTGCATTGAGTGTTAGCGTTAATGTAAATGCAGTAACAACACAGACACCTATAAATCTGGAAAACCCGATGATACACGCAACAGTATCTTATCTTCAGGTTAACCCGCTTGATATGCTTGCAAGACCTTCTTTCTATCTCAATAAAAACGTTAAAATAAAAGCTAAATTTGATAAATTTTCAACACTTGGTCTTGATTACAAACCGGCATTCAGAAGTTCTGAAGATTACATTTCGTTCTTAATTCAAAGACCTGATGTAACAGACCATAACATTCCGCTTTCCGAAATGAAAATATTCCTTAAAAGATCAGAAGCAGAAAAACATATTGATCTGGATGCAGGTGATGAAATTGAATTTTGCGGAAAAGTTTTCTCAACAGCTCTCGGTGATATCTGGATGGACGTAGACAAATTTACAGTTCTGACCGAAAAACCTAAAACCGAAAAAAAATAACACTTTAGTAAAAAACGGAGTTAAGATATAATGGAAAATCCAAAAGCATTTCTAACAATACACGGACACTTTTACCAGCCGCCAAGAGAAAATCCGTGGCTGGAAGCAATAGAACTGCAAGACAGCGCTTTGCCTTTCCACGATTGGAATGAAAGGATTAATAAAGAATGTTACAACCCGAATTCAGTGTCTAAAATTGTTGACAGCAGAAACAGAATACTTGATGTTGTTAATAACTATGAGTATATAAGTTTCAACTTTGGACCGACATTGCTTTCATGGATGGAAATTTACGCTCCGCTAACTTACGAAAGAATTATTAAGGCTGATATAGAAAGTATCGCTGAACATAACGGCCATGGTAACGCTATGGCGCAGGTTTACAACCACATGATTATGCCGCTGGCAAATGAACATGACAAACAAACTCAGGTAATCTGGGGTATCAGGGATTTTGAATACCGTTTCGGACGCAAACCTGAAGGTATCTGGCTTGCGGAAACCGCTGTTGATGACGATACATTAAGGGTTTTGGAAGAACACGGTATTAAATTTACTGTTCTTTCACCTTATCAGGCGCTGAAAATAAGAAAAGAAGGCGACAAAGACTGGACGGATGTAAGCTGGGGGAATGTTGACCCTGCAAGATCTTACAGGTATTATATAAAATCCGCTCCGGGAAAATATATTGATTTGTTCTTCTACGATGGTGCTATTTCACGCTCTGTTGCTTTTGATGAACTTCTAAAAGACGGCAACAAGTTCAGCAAACGTCTTAAAGAAGGAATTTCCGACTGCAGAGATTATCCGCAGCTTGTAAATATCGCAACAGACGGCGAAAGCTACGGCCATCATACAAAATTCGGCGATATGGCGCTGGCTTATGTTTTGAAAGTTAAGGCTAAAGACGAAGGATTTACAATAACAAACTATGCGGAATATTTAGACCAGTACCGCAGTGATTACGAAGCAGATATTAAACAGGCATCTTCCTGGAGTTGTTTCCACGGTGTAGGCCGCTGGAAAGAGGATTGCGGATGTTCAACAGGCGGTCATCCGGGCTGGAACCAAAAATGGCGCAAGCCTTTACGTGAAGCATTGGATTATCTGCGTGATGAATTAGCCGTTATTTTTGAAGAAGAAGGATCTAAATACTACAACATTGACCCGTGGGAAGTAAGAAACAAATATATTGATGTTATTCTGGACAGAAAAGAATCAAATGTTATAAAATTCCAGAGTACATATTTCCATCAAAACTTATCTGATGAGCAAAAGGTAAAAGCCATGGAATTGTTGGAAATTCAACGTCAGGCAATGCTCATGTATACAAGCTGCGGCTGGTTCTTCTCCGAAATTTCCGGTATTGAAACCGTTCAAATCATGAAATATGCAGCCCGCGCTCTCCAGCTTGCGGCAAGATTTTCCAGCAAAGATTACGAAACAAGATTTTTGGAAATACTTTCAGAAGCAAAAAGTAATATTCCGGAAAACGGTAATGGACGCGATATTTTCGAAAAATATGTAAGGCCTTCTGTTGTTACCGCACAGCAAATTGCAAGTTTATGGGCTATATCTTCTCTGTTCCACGATTTTGAAGATGAAGAAAATGTGTATTGTTACACCCTGAAAAAACATGCCTATAAAAAAGTACAAAAAGGTAATTCAGCCTTTATAATCGGGCATATAGAAGTCAAATCAAGAATAACTTATGTACGCCACAACTTGATTTTTGCATTAATGCAGTATTCAGGCGGCGACTTCCATTGCGCAATAAAACCTTATACAGATGAACTTGAGTTCAACAAGCTCAAAACCAATTTGATTAAAACCTTTATGATGAGTCCGCTCACCGAAACAATTCGCGCGCTGGATGAGTACTTTGGTAAAGAATATTATACATTAAAAGACATCTTTATCGAAGAAAGAAGAAAGATACTTCAAGTTATGCTGCGCGGCAAGTTGAAAAAGTTTGCGGCTATTTATGAAGATATGTATGATGCCGGCAAAAGTTCAATATATCATCTTCAAACGCTCGGCCTGAAAGTTCCGGATGAATTTAAGATTTCAGCGGGTTATGCGTTGAGCCGCAAATTCAATGATTTAATCACGGGTTCAAGCGGCTTTATAGATGATGATTTGATACAACAGGCAACCGATATAAACTTTGAAGCATCAAAGATGGATGTTGTTATGGACAAAACTCCATCAAATAATATTTTCGCTAAAAAATTGCTTCAAAATATCAACCGGCTTGTCCATAGTTTTGAAATACAGCAGGCCGAAGTAGTCTTGGATTTGTTCTATCAGATTGAAAAACTTGAACTGCAAATTGATATTGCAGAGGCGCAAAACACATATTTCAATAAGATATATCACAGAATAAGTGATTTACTAAAAAGTGATGAAACAAGTGCGTCAAAACGTAATCATACACGCAAATTCATTCTTATGCTGCTTGATATAGGCGACAAACTTAATATCAATACAGAATTTTACCGTAAAAAACTTGACGCAATGGCTGTGAGATAAACTTTACTAAAGCTTAAATATCTTAATGTCTACCGGGAAAATTACAGTAATAATGGTATAAATATTTTTATCATTTTCCCATTTTTGTGTCCAACCCGATGTTTTTCAAATATAGACAAATTACATTTTAATGCTAACATGATAATATGCTCGAAGTTATCAAAGAACAATACAAAAAAGTTACAATACTTGATAAATACATACTCAAACAGATTATTGAGATGTTTATAATGGGGGTGTGCGTTTTTACATCTATTATTTTCGCATCAGATACATTTATTACACTCATTAAACAAATCTCTATGTTCGGCATACCGTTCAAGGTCGCATTGATGATGATTATTCTGAACCTGCCGTCTGTAATCGTTATGACAATTCCGATGGGCGTGCTTCTTGCAACGGTTATGACTCTCAACCGTTTAAGTCTGGCGTCTGAAATTACCGTAATGCGCGCATGCGGCATCGGGTTGAACAGGATCGCAAAACCGATATTTATCTTTGCGATTGTGATGTCTGTATTCAGTTTTGCAATAAACGAAAGCATTGTGCCTGTGATGACAAAACAATCCAAAGACCTTGCTCTATGGGCACTGGGACAAAAAAATATTCCGGATGGCAAACAGAATTTTGTGTTTAAAGAAACAAATGAAGAAGGCAAGTTAAAACGACTTTTCTATGTCGGATATTGTGAAGATAAAATATTGTACAATATAACCGTTCTTGATACGGCCGATATCAACACTATCCAAGTCTTACAGGCGGATGAAGGCAAAACCTCTCCGGAAGGCTGGGAGTTTGAAAAAGGTGCGGTTTATACAATCGGGGACAAAGGTAAAGTTTTAAATACAACTCTCTTTGATCATTCTGTCGTAAAATTCGGCGTGGATTTGTCAAAAGAATTGAATAAAAACGTGGCCAAAGAAATGAATTTCTCCAATCTTTTGAAATACATCAGCCATAATAAATTAGATAAAGAAAAACGCAACGGTATTGTTATTGAATTATTTGACAAAATTGCTTTGCCTTTAACAACTCTGGCGCTGGTTTTGATAGGTGTACCGTTAGCAATAACACCGCCAAGGGTAAGATATAACCGCGGATTTTTGTTCAGTATTCTGATTATTTTTGCATACTACCTCATCCGCGCTCTGTCAATATCTTTTGGTGAAGCAGGTGCGCTCCATCCGTTTTTGGCCGCATGGATGCCGAATATCGTTTTAACATCTTTAGGTGTATTGCTGTATTACAAAAAAGTCTTTACTATTGAATAGGCTTGATATTGAAATTTGTTTATCATAAAATTATCCCATAAGATTAGCTAAGGAGACACTAATGAACGAGCTTTTAAGAAAATCGGCGGCAGAACAAAGCAAAGCCTTAAAAAATAAAGAAATTTCAGCTGTAGAATTGACAAATGCAGCTTTTGACAGAATTAACAAATTAGAAGAAAAATTGGGTGCGTTTAACTCTTTGACAAAAGAAACCGCACTTGAAACAGCTAAAAAAGTTGACGAAAAAATCGCACGTAATGAAGAACTGCCGCTTTTGGCCGGCATTCCGCTTGCGCTGAAAGATAACATGAATTTAATCGGGTCTAAAACAACCGCATCAAGCAAAATTCTCGAAAATTTTGTTTCACCTTTCAATGCAACGATTACTGAAAAACTGCTGGGTAATTTGGTTCCGATTTTAGGAAAAGCTAACCTTGATGAATTTGCAATGGGCTCATCAAACGAAAACTCAGCCTTTAAAAAAGTTCATAACCCGTGGAATTTAAACAAAGTTCCGGGCGGCTCCTCAGGCGGCTCTGCGGCAAGCGTTGCATCTTGCGAAGTTACACTTTCACTCGGTTCTGATACAGGCGGATCTATCAGGCTTCCTGCTTCATTCTGCGGTATTGTAGGTATGAAACCGACTTACGGCCGTGTTTCAAGATACGGATTAATCGCGTTTGCGTCCTCACTGGATCAAATCGGCCCGTTTGCAAGAACAGTCGAAGATGCCGCTAACTTATTGGAAGTTATCTCAGGACACGACCCTAAAGACAGCACATCACTAAATCTTCCTGTTGAACATTATGCCGCTAATCTGAATAACGATATCAAAGGCATGAAAGTCGGTGTGATTAAAGAATTGATGAGCGAAGGTCTTGCGGATGATGTTCAAAAAGCAATGCAAAAAGCGATTGAAGATTACAAAAAATTAGGCTGCGAAATTGTTGAAATATCACTTCCTCATCTTAAATATTCAATCGGTATTTACTATATCCTTGCGACTGCCGAATGCTCATCAAACCTTGCGCGTTTTGACGGTGTAAGATACGGATACAGAACACATGATGCAAAAAATCTTATGGAAATGTATACCAAAACCAGAGCAGAAGGTTTCGGCCCTGAAGTTAAGCGCCGTATAATGCTTGGTACTTATGCATTATCATCAGGTTATTACGATGCATATTACAAAAAAGCACAGCAGATGAGAGCACTTGTAACACAGGATTTTGTGGAAGCATTTAAAAAGGTTGATATATTAATTTCTCCAACCTGCCCTAACACGGCATTTGATTTAGGTGCAAAATCATCAGACCCGCTTGCAATGTATTTGACAGATATTGCGACAATTTCTGCAAACCTTGCTGGAATTCCGGGTATGAGCGTTCCGGCCGGATTTGACAAAGACGGCATGCCTATCGGGCTTCAAATCCTCGCTCCGCAATTACAGGAAAGCAGATTGTTCAATGCGGCGCATAAGTTTGAAAGAGCAAATGATTACTATCTGAAACTTGCAGATATATAAATTTTCAATGCGGGTAGATTTTCTACCCGCACTTTTTAAAATAGGGGAGTTATGAATATTAACACTGAGTACTTTAAAAGAAGTATTGAAACACTATGCAGAGCCTACTCTCTTATAAAAACCGTTGAAGAAGGTTCTATTGATTATGAAATGTACCGCAATTCGCTTGTAAAAAGCTTTGAAATGACGCTCGAACAAAGCGGTAAACTTTTAAGAAAAAAATTGACTCCTTTTTTTGCCACCAAAAAAGTTGTTGACAGTTTAACATTTAAGGATTTATTCAGGCACGCACTAAAGTTTTCTCTTCTAAATGAAGATGAAGTTAACCGCTGGTTTAAATACAGAGATAACCGCAACAATACAGCACATGATTACGGCCGCGCTTTTGCGGAAGAAACGCTTTTGCTTATAGATGATTTTATCAAAGATGTCAGCCGCCTCAAGGAAGTCATTGAACATGAATAAACTTTTCATCAAACCTGAATACCTGAAAATGCTTATGGATATTTTTGACAGTTATTGTCCTGATGCTGAAATATGGGCCTATGGCAGCCGGATTGACGGCACAGCTCACGAGGGGAGCGATTTGGATCTGGTTGTTAAAGATTTTCACTCTAAAACGGCTTATATCGGAGAACTCAAAGAATTACTTTCAGAAAGTAATATTCCTTTTCTTATTGATATTTTTGAGTTTGAAAAATTACCGGATTCTTTTAAAGAAGAAATTAAAAAGAATTACATTGTCATAAAATAATTTTCCCGGCAAAAATTTCTATTGACATGTTTTGTATTCTATGTAATAAACCTGAATATCCAAGGAGATATATTGATGAGAATATTGCCTGTTGCAGCCAGATTTTTTACAAACAACACAAATACCGGCATTGTAAATCGGCAAAATACTTATAAGCCGCAATTTACAGCTGATGATGCAAATGACACTTTTCAATCATATTCTATTCTTGATATGCAGTTAGAAGAAATGCAGGACGAGATTAAAAATAAAATTGAACCTTATAAAGAAATGATTAAAGATAAATTCTGCATTATCGGAAAAATCGGCTATGACACGCAGGAAAAGCTTAAACTCATCAAAAATTACGAAACGCAATTGATGAATAAAAAATTCGACGCGGATAGTCAGCAGGCATTTAAAAAAGCCGAACAAAAAACTAAACCTTACGAAGAATATCAAAAAAATATAAAAGAATTTGAACGCAACGAAAAATTGGTTAACTCAAACCCGTATTATTCAGCAGTCAGCAGCGCTATTGAGAAAAAACGCGCAAAAATTTATCGCGACAGTGATGAATTTGCAAAATTAGAGCCGCTTTATGAAAAAATTCAAAGTACAAAACAAGATATGTCAGAAGAATTGGACAGTGTGAATTCGCGTAATCTGCCGGAATTTTATCCTAAAGTTAAGGATTTGGACGACAAAAACAGAACAGCAGTGATGCTGGCTCTTGTTTCCGGATATCCTGAAACAGTCAATATTTCTAAAAAATCAGCAGAAATTCTTAAGGCCTATGAAAATAACAGCAAGCCTTCTTACAAACTGCTTGAAGATGTTGAAGCTTTGAACAGCAATATACAGAGTTTTGAACATTCAATTGAAAATAATAATGACGTAATTGAAGAAATGGACAAATTCATAGATGACAATAAAGACTATGAAAAGAATTCTTTGCAGACTTCAGAAATAAAAAATACTTATGAAGGGCTGCTGCAAAAAGCAGATACTATAATCAATAGGCATGCTCAAAAACTAATGGCATTTTTTGCTTCCGACAATACAAAAGTCAGCCCGCGAATTATAGACAGGACACTGAAATCTCAAGTCAAAGCTAACAAAGAAATAAACCGGCTTATACAAAAAGAAAAACAAAAAATTTACGATCAATCCGCCTCTATTTAAAATTTAACAACATAATCTTATTTTTTATGTTATAGTAAGCTTATGGCAATAATTTTAGACGGAAAAAAATTACGAGATAAATTACTGGCGGATTTGAAACTTCGAGTAGAAAAACTTTCAACAAAGCCTACGCTTGCCGTTGTTCTTGTGGGCGAAGATCCGGCCAGCAAAATTTATGTGAACAACAAGAAAAAAGCTGCGGAAAACATCGGGATTAATTCAATTATTATAAATCTGCCATCCTTTACCGGCGAAACTGAATTGATACAAAAAATTGAGGAATTAAATAATGACCCGCAAGTAACCGCTATCCTTGTTCAATTACCTCTGCCAAAACATATCAATAAAAATAATATAATTAATTCTATCAATCCGAAAAAGGATGCCGACGGCTTTACCACAGCAAATTTCGGGCTTCTTTTTTCCGGTCAAAAGCCCTATGTTTATCCGTGCACTCCTAAAGGTATTTTGTTATTGCTTGATGAGTACGAAATAAATCTTGAAGGCAAGCACGTAGTAATCATAGGCCGCTCAAATATTGTAGGCCGACCGCTTTCTCAGATGATACTGGATCGCAATGCAACAGTTACAATCTGCCACAGCCGCACGCAAAACCTCGCCGGAATAACAAAAACTGCCGATGTTTTAATCTCAGCAGTAGGGGAAAAAATTATAGAAGAAAATATGTTAAAATCTGATTGTATTGTCGTGGATGTGGGGATATTCAAAGATGAGACGGGGAAAACCCGCGGTGATGTCGATTTTGAAAATGTTTCTAAAATCGCATCATATATAACACCGGTTCCCGGTGGTGTCGGCCCAATGACAATAACGTCATTGATGCTTAACACCGTGGAATTATATAATATGCAGCATTGCGATTGATTAATCAGTATTATCCGCCGATTAAGTTCAAGCCGCAGCCGTTCTTGATACCGTTTGTTACAGCTGTTTTCAAGTTAGAAATTTCTTGTTCAAGAAGCTGTACCTGTGAATCCAGCGACTCTTTTCGAACTTCCAATTGTTCCTGCTCTGTTTGTAATTGGATATAATTAGGATCAGAATCCAATGTAGAAGCATCTTCTACGCTTTCCTGAATAATACCCATTTCTTTACTAATGTAGCTTGCACGGCTAATTACAAGTGTCTGCTCAAAGTTAAGCTGGTTTTTCTGTAAGGTGTACAAATTTTTCTGTGCATCCAACGCTAAAAATGTCATCTCATCTCTCCTTATATTTTACTTTGCTCTCTTCTTATACATGTAAAGTATTTCAATCAGAGCGAATTTCAGAGAGTGTAATTTTTGTTACATTTGTTAACATTACCCTTTAATCATTTGTGTCAAGACGCTGTTCTGATTGGTAAAATTTACGGCTGAATACTGTTGAACCTGTTGATTTAAAGGCTTTACTGTGTTTTTGTTATCGACTTCATAAGAACGAATAGGGCGTTTACCGGTTAAACGTTTCATAAAGTTGTAATAGCCTTTTAAAAATCCTGTTGCATTATTTTGAGCATCTTCCATTGCTATCAGTTCATCTCTTGTATGGGTTTTAACCGGAGTACCTACTGATTTTCTGGTTAATATTTCACCGAGAGTGGTATCAACAAGGGTTATCCAGCTCATGCCGGCCAGTGAACGGTTATACTGGTTTCTGAAGGTTGAATTAAACAGGTCAATCAATAAAGTTTGATAGAACAATCTTGAACCTTCTTGTACAAATCTTTCTTTGAATTTTGTGTTAGCGCCTTCTTTGTCGTTACCGTTTGATTTCAACATAACCATGTTGTAGTTATCAGTCATCAAGAACCACAATGTTGCGGCGGTAGAAGCGGTTTTGGCAAGATTTGATAAATCGCTGTTAGAGATATTTGACAAACTGTCTACGTTAAAGGCTTTCATAGTCATATCACTGACAAATGTTTTGAATTCTTTTGCATTATAATTTTTCTTTAAAGCTTCACGGCCAATTCTGTCAATTGCGTTTCTGAAATCCGCCAGACGTGCTTTTTCGGCTTTAGTTTTGGCATTTGCAAGTTCTGCAGCTATTTTCGCCGGTGATTTTGGTTTTTCAGGTATTTTTAAAGCTTTTCTTAGATTTTTACCGGCAAATTGCAGTAATTGATTTGTATAACGATATGGTAATGTCACCGTGTTATATGCAAATTTAAACGGTGCTATCACAAAATCAACAGCAATTTTAACTTTTTTATCTTTTTCACCGAATTTAACAAAGCCGTTTTGTGTATGAGCTTTTGCGAATTCTCTAAACTCTTTCGCCTGTTTATAAAAACCGTTTTCTTCACGTTCAAGAACCTGCATTATGTTTTCAAACTTTTCAACAGGCATTTTATAATCAGGGTTTACGGTAATTTTTTTGTAAGCATTTTTGAAAGGATCAAAGGCTATGTTAAAAATATTATCAACCATTTTGAATTTTCTCAGGCCTTTAATTGCATAACCTGCCCCGATTACAACGGCAGATGCTTTCATTAGCGTATCAAAAGAGAGCAATGGCTTTTGAGGAGCCTGCTTGTTGGCTGTTGTTTTTACATCACCTTTAAATGCAACATCTTTAGGTTGTTCTTTTTCTTCAACCGGTTTAATTTTCGCTTCCGGAGCGTTATTTTTTTCATTAATAGCGCGTGCTTCTTCAGGTGTCAGGCGTGTTATATATTTACCGTTAGACAGACGTGAGAACATTTCTGTTATCAATACGGTTACACCTGTCATCAACATAATTCCTAGTTTGGAGTTATTGATATATTTCTGTAATGCGCCGAGAGTTACGAGAGTCAAATATCCGCTGGAAACAATTCTGGCAACTTCTTGTTTGAACCTTGTTTTCTTTTCTTTTTCTGCAAGGGCCGGATCATCATCCATCATTCTTGAAAGGTTGTAAGCATCATTTGCGAGGAATATAGCAGGCGGCAAACCGGAAACGAGCCTATTCAGCGAACGTTCGTGTTTTGTATCATAACTGCCTTTTTTCGGATCATACATTTTTAATTTTTGACGAATCATTTTTTCGTCAATCATATCCTCCGGCATTGCGGCCTGCGGTCTTGACAGGAATTTTCCGTCTTTCATTTTGCCTTCAAATGTTGCCTGCGTTTCCATTAAGCCGCGAAGAGCATTGAATTTTGAATCCAGCTTAGAACGCTGTCTGATATTTTTAAAGAAATTTGTCTGTAATACACCGTCAGACCATTTTTTGAGCGGTTTGATTTTGCCAAGCATTGCAACCGCACCGTTGAGCATATCAAACGGCAGAATTTTAACAGGATAAATAAGACCGTCCCAAACTAACTGCGGTATTCTTTTTTTGTATAAAGTAACGTTGTCGCCGTCTATATGCAGAAGTTTTTTAGACAAATCAGATTTTTCCAGATTTTCAAACAGCTGGCGGCCCATAAAATCTGTATACTTATCTGCAAATTTTAAAAAGCTTTCTTTGCTGTATGGTGTCGGGTTAGTTTGTTTATACAATAACCTGTCTAACAAACTCATTGATGTATTAACCAGAACTTTTGATTTATTTCCCATAAAAGAAAGACCTTCAAAAGATAAATTCGATGAATTTGTTTTTAAAGGTCTCTCATTATTAAAATATTTATTTGGTGACATGTACGCGGAAGGAAATTCAGGAATTCGATTCGGGGACATGTAGCCGGTCTTCAAATCGTTGTAGTCCTTGTATTTGTTGTACACCTGTAGGTGATCGCGTACTTGCATAATAAGTCCATCCTTCCCAGAGAACATTTTTTACAAAACATGTTTTTTCCGCAACCCCATGCCGGAAAAATTTTAACATGACTTAACATTTATTCGAGAAAGGGTTAATTTTATTCAAGTTCTTCTCCGGGAACATATTCACCTCCGGGCAGACAGACTCCGAATTGACAATTGGAATTGTAATCAGCCGTTTGGTTTACCGGTTCCGGTTCTGTATTCAGAAGCATATCATAATATGGCGGCTGATAAGCCCGCTGAAACGCATCTGTACGCTGCATTTGGCGCAGGTTATTCGGCACCAGTTCATCTGACAATGATTGTTGTGTCACATTTGACGGCAAACTGTCAAAGGAGCATGCCCCGCCTGTTATGCTGCATACAGCCGGTGAGGGCAGCCCCATTACTACCAGACACAAGGAGATTATTATTTTCTTCATAATTTTGACCAACCTTTCTTTTATCCTACCTTACTATCATGTAAGACTATTACTCGCCTTTCATTCCCGAAAAGTCTAATCTTTCTGATAAATTCCTATCAAATTTGTGAAACTTAACAATTGTGTTGCCATAATTTTTTACTCATGCTATATTGTTAGTAGAAAATGTTATCTTTAAAATTAGGGACGGGATATGAAAAGTTCAACAATAAGAAGATCTAACTTATCAAAAGAAAAAATGGCTGTTCTGGAAGCACTTTCCAAATACAGACAAGAATCTTATGATAACTCACCAAATGTATATGTTAGACCTAATAAAGAAAAAGAATTAGATGTTTTGTGGCAAAACTTCAAAATCAATCAGAAAGCAGACAAAGCTCCTGGTGTATATCTTGCAACAGGTTTTGTTGCCGGCGCTGTTGTCATGCTCATCATCACAACTTTGATTAGTTTTTCTACAAGAAGCATCTCAAACAAAACAAATTTTGCAAATGCCCCTAAGATAAAACAAGAAAAAGCTGCTTTAAACTTTATTCCTTCAGGCGGCACAACAGAACAGACTACGGCTTCTGCTAACAATGAAGTTTACACTGTTCAAAGCGGGGATACTATGGAAGCTATTCTTATCAGATTCTATGGTTCTTATAGCAAAGAAAAAGAAGCATTGGTTTTGAAAACAAACAACATGACCAATCCTAACAAACTTTCTATTGACCAAAAATTAGTAATCCCGATGAATTAGACTCTAATATTCGTTCAAGAAAATACATTTTTGTATTTTTCATTTCCTTTCTTGGAATGAGGCGGACCATATAGCCCGCCTCTTTTCTTTTGTATTAACTTGTAATTAGTTTTGCAAACAAAGCCTGCCGTTTATTTTTTAGGTGTTTCAGCCGGTTTAGCAGCCGGTTGTTTTGTTGCAGCTTCACGCTTGTCAGCTTCTTTTTTCATTTCATCCTGAATTGTTTTATTGATGTTATCAGGGTTGTATTCAGGATTTACATATTCGATTTGTGCGTTCTTTTTCAAAGATTCTACAAGCTTGTCAATAGCTTCCAATTGTTGTTGATTTTCAAGATAAGCCATGATATCAGGTTTTGCTTTTTCAAAAGAATCCTGACCTGCAGCCATTCTATCAACAACCATTATAATATGATAACCGTATTGGGATTTTACAAGGTTTGGAGAAATTGTATTAGGTTTCATTGAGAAAGCTGCTTTAGAAAATTCAGGTACCATTTCCTGTGCTGCAAAGAAGCCCAAATCACCGCCTTTTACAGCCGTTGTAGTATCTTCTGAGTTTTCTTTTGCGAGTTTAGCAAACTGTGTCGGATTTTGTTTTACCTGTGCTAAAAGCTGTTCTGCTTTTGCTTTCTGAGCATTAACTTTTTCGTTTACTTTTGCCTGAATTTGTGCATCTGTAAGTCCTTTATTTGCTTCATCAGATACAATAATTTCTTTTATTTCTTCAGGGTTTGCAGTAATTAAAATATGAGATGCTCTGACTTTTTCAGGATATTTGAATTTGTCTAAATTTTTATCGTAGAAAGATTTTGCTTCAGCTTCAGTTACTTTGCCTGCGCCAAGGCTTTCAGCCAATTTTTTCATTTTAACTTCTTCTTTCAGGTCGTTTCTGAAATCATTTGCAGATACGCCGTTTTGTTTAAGAATCTGGTCTAATTGTTCTTTTGAACCTACTTTATCAATTACTTCTTTTACAGCCTGTTCTACATCATCATTAGTGACTTCAATTTTACGTTTTGCAATTTCTTCATCAATAAGTGTGCGAATTACGAGTTCATTAACAACACGTCCTTTTATCATCAAATAAAGGAAGCTGTTTTTATCCTCTTTAACATTAAGCCCCATTTTTGCAAACATGCTGTTTGAGACCTGTTTATCGAAAATTTGGTCGAATTGACCTTGAGAAATTTTGTGGTCATTGACCTTAATAATTGTTTCACCGGACTTTAACCCGCAACCTGAAAATAACAATGCTGATACAGCCAGTGTTGCTAATAATTTTTTTGCCTTCATAATGTCTCTCTTTCTTTTTTAGTATTTAAACTCATTACTTACTTTATGTATATAATAAAACAAATCTGTTAAAATGTTAAATACTTCATTAAAGTTCATATAAGCATTATTCAAAAGAAGAATAGAATTTCCATCTTCACAAGAAGCCGGAGCGACTGTAAATTTAATACGCTTTAAGATCTCACCCGGCAGGGCTTTTTGAATAAGCTTCCACTCCGGCTGGGTGAAAGGCGTATAAATACGAATGTTATCAGAAGTTTCACGGATAAGCGAAATTCTTACTTCTGTCGCGGCAAGTCGCAGTCTTATAAGTTTTATAAGATTATCAACACTTTCCGGCGGCTTTGCAAAACGATCTTTCCATTCATCCACAATACATTCCAACTCAACTATAGATTTAACATCTGCAAGCCGTTTATATTCAATCATTTTTTGTTCACCTGACCCAACCCACTCATCAGGTATATATGCAGTGACGTTTATATCTACAATGGCCGGCGTAACTTTTTCAACAAAATTTCCCTGCAGCTCCTGAACAGTTTCTTCAAGTAACTGACAGTATGTATCAAACCCGACATTAATCATGTGCCCGTGCTGCTTTGTACCGAGAATATTGCCGACACCGCGTATCTCGACATCACGCAATGCGATTTGATAACCGCTTCCGAGTGTTGTAAATTCTTTTATTGCACGCAGTCTTTGAAGTGCTTCTTTTGTTATATTTTTGCTTTGTTCATAAAAACAATAACAGTAAGCCTGACGCTGCGAGCGGCCTACACGTCCGCGTAATTGATAAAGTTGAGCCAGTCCGAATTTATCTGCATCATGGATAATCATTGTGTTTGCATTCGGAATATCAATACCGTTTTCAATAATGGTTGTTGCAAGCAGAATATCATATTCCTGATTTGCAAAATCCACGATAACTTTTTCCAGAGTTTTTTCATCCATTTGCCCATGCCCGACGGCAATTCTCGCATTCGGCACCAGCTGATGTAATTTATAACGAAATTCTTCAATAGTTTCTACACGGTTGTAAAGATAAAACACCTGTCCTTCACGGTCAAGTTCGTGTATAATCGCGTTTTTCACCATTGTTTCATTCCATGCTCCGACGTAAGTTTTAATCGGAAGCCTGTTTTTAGGCGGCGTATTAATTACAGACATGTCTTTTATACCGGACAACGACATATACAATGTGCGCGGAATAGGGGTTGCGGACATTGTAATAATATCAATATTTTCACGCATTTGTTTCAAGCGCTCTTTATGACGTACACCAAACCTGTGTTCTTCATCAATAACAAGAAGGCCTAAATCCTTAAACACAATTCCTTCTTGCAATAGTCTGTGAGTCCCGATAACAACATCACACCCGCCTGTTGCAAGACGCTTTATTGTTTCTTTTTGCTCTTTTGCACTTCTGAAACGCGACATTAAATCTACATTAACTCCAAACGGTTTAAACCTCTCTGAAATTGTCTGGAAATGCTGGAGAGCAAGAATAGTTGTCGGCACAATAACAGCAACCTGTTTGCCGGAGGTTACGGCCTTGAAAATTGCACGCATTGCAACTTCTGTTTTGCCAAAACCGACATCGCCGCAAATAAGTCTGTCCATAGGCTTATCGCTCTCCATATCAGCCTTAACCTCATTTATAGCCTTCATCTGGTCAGGAGTTTCTGTATATTCAAACGCCTCCTCCATTTCCACCTGCCATGTTGTATCAGGCAAAAACTGAATGCCCGTCTGCATTTTCCGCCTTGCATAAAGCCGCAGCAAATCATACGCAACCTGTTCAACTTCTTTTTTAACTTTTGCCTTTGTATTTTCCCAATCCTTGCCGCCCATTCGGGAAAGTTTTGGTTTAACAGAACCGGAGCCGCGATACCTGCATAAAAGATTTATTTGTTCGGCCGGAATATGAAGTCTGTCGCCGCTTGCATATTCTATTGTCAAATAATCTTTCAACTGTCCGTCTATTTCCTGCTGTGTCAAACCGCGATATATACCGACACCATGCACAGTATGCACAACGTATTCGCCGGACTGGATATCATTTATATTTTCTATAAATTCCGGTTTTTCCTTATAATACGAACGCTTGGTCGACGTTACTTCCTTTGTACGTTTATTAAACAATTCTCTGTCAGTCAAAACAACCGTCTTAAAATCTTCTAAAACCGCCCCGGGAGCCGCAATGCTTTCAGAAAATTCAACATCAAATATCTCACGCTCTTTTAGAAGTTCTTTCACACGTTCCGGATAATCCGTTGCAATGATTATTTTGTATCCGTGTTTTGCGTTTATAAAATTTGCAATATCGTCAAGATTTGCTTCAAAATTCTGTACCGGAAGTGACTCAAACTCAATAATCTCATCCATAAAGCTGTCAATAAAATTATTCAACCCTATACATTCAAATGTCTCAAGTTTTCTGATAAAATCCTCAAAAGGTATATGATTAAGCCCTTTCAAATCCTGATTAAGTCCGAGTTTTAAATTCTCCGCAGCCTGTTTTTCAAAATTCTGTGCAACAAACTCATACTTTGAATAAATCTCTGATTTTTCATCCAAAACAATTACGTAATCCCTCAAATATTCCAAAACGCCTGTAAGCTCTGGATTAAAATAGTTCTGGTAAATATCAATGCCATCTTCATAAGTGACTAAGTGATCAAGTGATTGAGTGATTAAGCTTGCATTTGAATACAGGTCTGCATCAGCTAAATCTTCTTCCTTGTTGTCCTTTTCCATAATTTCATCCGGCAAAATAAACTTATAAACCGGCAAAATAGCAGCTTCTTTAACCTTTTCAACTGATTTTTGCGTTTCGTTATTAAAATATCTTAAATCAACAATCTCATCGCCCCACAGTTCAATACGCAAAGGGTTTTTGTCAAGAGAAAAAACATCTATTATATCCCCGCGCACGCTGAATTCCGCAATATCACTCACCATAGTTGAACGCTTATACCCGAGAGAAACAAGTTTTTTTATAAAAGCCCTTAAATCAATTTCATCGCCGATCTTCACATTCAGAGTATTTTCTTTAAAAAAGCCCTCTTTAGGAAACTTTTCCAAAAACACTTTGACCGGCGCTATCACAAGCTCCGGTTTGTCCTGCAAAATACGAATTTGTTCCGCATAATCGTATCTGTTCGGCGAAACCGCCTCATACATCGAAATATTTTGGAACGGCAGCAATTTAGCTTCCAAATCAAAAGCCTTTTTAAGATCATTTTGATACCTGAGCGCATTTTGCTCTGTGGAAGTTATTACAAGAACTTTCTTTTTTGAGATTTTTTTTATTCTATCAATGAGTAAAAGACGCAGAATTGTAGTTAATCCTGTAACGGAAAAAGATTGAGAGCGGGAAAGGTATCTCTCAAATAATGCATAATTTTCTAAGGTTTCAGGATTTTTAATATCAAACATTGGTTTCGTGTAAATTACGAATTGCCGTTAGGACTTTCGTATTCAATACCCATCTCTTTAAGAGTTCTGATAAAGTTCTGGGCGCAAATCTTTTGAGCCTCCGGCGGCACAATTCTTAAAATTTCAACGGTTTTAGAGATAACAGGATCCTTGTCATACCAGCGGTTATTGGCATTAACAGGTTTAACCATTGCATAAAATTTATCAATGGTTTCTTTAGACACTTTTTCTTCAATTTTTTGCAAAAAGATTTCTGCCTGTGCTCTTAATTCGGTTTGATAATTTCTTAAAAGCTCAATGACCTCCAACAATAACGGATCATGGTCATACCAGCGCTTATAAGTAGGATTCATTACGTATACCCTCCGTTAGGTTGACAGGAGAAATTATATCCGCATCTTTTCTCTCTATCTTTCCACCTAACAATCTTATCTTACTTTCGAAATTTTCGTATCCTCTATCTATATGATGTAAGTTTTCGATTGTAGAATTTCCTTCTGCCATCAAAGCAGCTACAACGAGAGAAGCGCCGGCACGCAAATCACTTGCGGCAAGAGTTGCACCTGTTAGTTTTTTTACACCTTTAATAATAGCATGGTTTCTGTCCTGATGAATATCAGCGCCCATACGGCGTAGTTCAGGAACCTGCATAAATCTGTTTTCGTACAAACTTTCTGTGATTATACCAACCCCGTTTGCTGTCGTCAGCAACGTCATTGCCATAGACTGCAAATCAGTCGGGAAGCCCGGATAAGGCTGGGTCACAAAATTTATTGAATTTAATCTGTTTTTACAGCTTACTTCTAATGAATTTGGCTCAATAAGTTTTATATTAGCACCCATTTTCAAAAGCTTGTCTGTAAAGAATGTCAAATGCGCCGGAAAGACATTTCTGATTATTGCCTTACCTTTTGTTGCAATAATTGCGGCCATAAAAGTTCCGGCCTCAATTCTGTCAGGAATGGTTGTGTATTCAATCGGGTGTAATTGTTCCTGCTTAACACCGTTGATAACAATTTCAGATGTACCTGCACCGGAAATATCGGCCCCCATAGAATTGAGGAAGTTTGCCAGATCAACAATTTCAGGTTCTTGAGCGGCATTTTGTATTCTTGTTGACCCTTCAGCCAATACAGACGCCAGCATAAGATTTTCGGTCGCTCCGACAGACGGAATATCTAAATAAATATCCGTTCCGACAAGACGTGCAGCTTTAGCATGTACATAACCGTTTTCTATCTTAATTTTAGCACCAAGAGCTTCCAACCCGCGGATATGGAAATCAACCCTTCTTTCTCCGATAGCACATCCGCCCGGTAGCGCAACAATCGCTTCTTTACAGCGTGTAACAAGAGCACCCAGAACAATAAAAGATGCACGCATTTTGCTTACCAGTTCATATTTTGCCGTAATACTTGTAAGATCAGTTGCATCAATTGTGACAGATTTTTCGTCTTTATTATAATAAGTTTTAGCCCCCAATTGTTCAATAACACTCAACATAATCTCAACATCCGTAAGATCCGGAACATTGTGAATTTTAGTTGCGCCTTTTGCAAGAAGTGCAGCTGCCATAAGCTTTAATACTGAATTTTTTGCGCCGCCGATTGAAACTTCACCTTTAAGAGGGGTACCGCCTTTTATATAATATTTCTCTGTCAATTTTTCCTCCGAAAAAAGAACTGCTCTTGTTTACTATTATAATAATACAATCAGAAAAGAAAGATGTAAATAAGTTAAATAATGTAAAGTTTTTGAAAAAATTAATTTATTTTGCCTGTCTTTTATAGTCCATAATGAATATTATGATAAAAATAACCAATAAATTTTTCTTTATCTTATTTTTTCTGATATTTTCAGTGATAATGCTTTGTTGTAACAAAAATGTTCCCCAAAAGAACAACCACTTTGTCTATCACACATCAGCAGGTGATTTTATTGAGGTTAAGCCGCTTGCGATTAACACATGCGAAAACAGCCCGCTTCATAAATACGATCCCCGCTTTGACTGGCAGAATAAATACTGCGAAGAAAATTATTGGGCAGGAGCTATAAAAATGTGCCAATCCCAAAGTTTAAGATTGCCCACAATGAAAGAGCTCTCTCAAATAATGAATGAGCAATATAAAACAAATAAAGATAATGAGTATGGTGACTATCCTGATTTAAAAATCAATCGACAGATTATGTCAAACGGATATTCATACTGGTCAGATGAAGCAGGCGGATACGATTACGCTTTTGCCCGTTATTTTTCTGACACTTCCAGTTATTGCATTTACGGGCTTGTTAATGATAGCGGAATACGTACTATCTGCAGGTATTAATTTAGTATTGTAAACGGTAAACTGTTGTTACAAAAAGGCACTAAGGCACTAGCGGATTTGCGGACGGAGCGAAGCGAGTGAAGGCGCTAAGTTACTAAGGCACTGAGGCACTAAGGATTTACATGAGGCTGGCTCTGCGGCTTTGTGACGAGTCTCGTCATGCTGAATTGCGGATTGCGAGCAGAAAGAAATGTTTTCCGAAACCATAGCGGAGCCGGAGGCGAGAGCGTCGTTGAGGGAAACATTTCTTTCTGTAATTTTCTGAGTATTGGTGCAGGCTAGCCTGCCGGTTTCCTTTAAACCCTCATCCGGCCTGCGGCCACCTTCTCCCAAAGGTAGAAGGGAATGTAGCGATTGTTGTTCACCTTGTTCCGACATATTACTCACCTCACTCACTGTACTCACTTCACTCACTCTACTCACTTTATCCTTTTTTCAATATCCATAATTCCTCCTTATTTATATGTATATTTTAATATACAGTTTTGTATATGTCAATATTATTTATTCCATATTTAATTGTTATTAAGATATAACTATGGATGAAAATGATTTACTTCTAAATTTCGGCATCAAGCTAAAATACTGGCGTTTGAAACGCAGGCTTACTCAAGAAGAACTTGCGGACAAAATTCTTGTCGCACCTCACTATATAAGTGACATTGAAAGAGGTCGCCGCAATATTACAATGCAAACCATAGGGCGGCTCGCTAATGCGCTTGAAGTTGAGGTATGCCGTTTGTTTAATTTCGCTGATTGATTTTTTGTGCTAAAATTGTCCTCAGAAGTGGAGGCCGCTAATGAAAAAATTCTTATTCGCACTTTTTTTAATTCTTGGGATATGTCAATTCGTTTTTGCTGCGGAACAAAAAGTTCTTCCCTCTGAAACCGGCGTTGTTGAAAATATTAATTATGTCGATATATCCGGACTAAAACAAGGGGATCAGAATGTCAAACAGGAAGTTACAGTAAAAGTTTTGACAGGAGAATTTAAAGGCGCAGAAAGAATTGTTGATAACATGTTGACCGGCAACCCTGCATACGATATTCAACTTGAAAAAGGTGACAAAGTTATCCTGCATTTTGAACCGGTTTCCGATGATGTTATTACGGTTGATGATGTGGATATATTTATTGCAGACATAAAGCGTGACAACGCAATGTACTTCACGTTTGGTTTGTTTGCACTCCTTGTTCTTATAATAGGAAAGAAAAAAGGACTTAACAGTTTAATTTCAATTGCGGCAACAGTCGGTATAATATTCTGTGTGCTTATGCCGCTGGTACTGAACGGCTGCTCGCCAATCCTTGCAGCTTCTCTTGTCGGCATACTTTCAACTGTAATTACAATATATCTTGTCGGTGGTTTTAATGCCAAAAGTACGGCCGCAATTCTCGGAACGGTTGCGAGCCTTTTGTTTGCTGCTCTGCTTGCGATTTTGACAATAAAAATCACTCATCTGACAGGTTTTTCGGGTGAAGAAAGTATGTTTTTATATACGGCGCGTCCTGATTTGAATTTCACGGGAGTTCTTGCAGGGTCAATAATCATTGCGGCTTTAGGGGCGCTTATGGATACAGGGGTTTCTATTGCAAGCACAATAAACGAAATTCACGATACTGATTCTTCTCTTAGTATTCGTGAACTTTTTCATTCCGGTATGAATGTCGGACGCGATGTAATCGGAACAATGTCAAACACACTTATTCTTGTATATTTAGGAAGCGCTCTGCCACTTGTGCTTTTAGCCAATAATATTGACCTGAATAAATTCTTTAACCTTAATCAGGTTGCAACAGAAATAACCTCTGCGCTTGTCGGAAGTATTGCAATTTTGGCCTGTGTCCCTATTACCGCTATCATAAGCGCTTATATGATGAAAAAGCACAAAGAAAAGCCTCATTTTGATTTCGAAAAATAATTTTATAAATCAGGCAATTTTTTCCTCTAAAAATACTTTATATATAGTATAGGGGATATTATATGTATTGGAACAATTATTGGGAAAATTTTGACTTGCAGTTTAATTGGATAAGGAATATGAATAATTTTATTTATTCAAATAGTCCGTTCACTGCATTTTACATGCCTGCGGTCTCTATGCATTCTCAATCCATATTCGGACCGGCTCCGCAACCTGTTGTCAGTATGTATCCGGATCTTGATATTAATCAAAAACAAAATCAGCAGGTACAAAAACCGCAATATCAAACCAGACCTTATTCACGTCCGGAGCAGCTTGAATTCACCAAAGCAAAAACAATGAGTGAAGCCATAACTTACGCCCGTACAAAATTGGGAATAAAGAATTTTAACCTTCAGGGCGATTTGGAGCTTGCAAACTGGGTGAATGAGGGATTAACGCAGATTTATAACAAATACAAGGGCAAGGCACCAATGCCGGCTAATGTAATTAAAGATACAAGTAAAAACATTGTCGGAGATGCTTATTACAACAAAGAACGCGATACGCTTGCAATATCTCCGGACAATAAAAAACTACTTTTGCAAAGGTTACTGAGTAAAATTGACAACACACCGGCAGATGATAAAAAAACGCTTGCAAACTGGTACAAAAAAGCTGTAAAAAATGATTTTTCACAGGTCTCATTTATAGATCCGAAATTCCAGCGGCAGGTTGCACAGCATATTCAAGCTTTCAAACGAAATCCAAGGGCATTTGATGTAACTGAAAGCCGGCAGTTATACCATGAGATTAATGCGCTATTAGAACCAAACAAGATATTACGCCAAAATCCGATGAAATTAATTGAAGAGTTGTACAACAATCCGAAATACAAAAAATATTTAAACAGCGGCGAGTTCAAATCACTTGAACAGATTTCAAAATTGGATAAAAACGCACAGCACGAAGAATTTTACAACATAATTGACAAGCTGAAAGCCAAAGGAGTCAAAGCCTATATTGATCCGCAAAAATCTGTTACGAATAACAAGTTCCATGTAATATATCATGAATACGGACATTTCAGGCATTTCAGAACAACTTCATTCTCTGCATTAAAACAGCGTAATGCTGAATTTAAGTCTAATACATTTAAGCAGCGAATTGCGAGTGAGGTTTCCTCATACGCAAAAACAGAACCAATGGAATTTGTAGCCGAGGTTTATGCAGGTCTATTAAACGGCGCAAAATATTCACCGGAAGTTATGGCGCTGTATAGAAGCTACAACGGCCCTGTCGTACCGTAATCAAAAAGAGAGCCTTGCGGCTCTCTTTTGATAATTTCAAGTTCTGAGGAAACTATTTAGAACAAGTGCAGGCTACTTTATCACATCCACAATTGCAGACTTGTGACTTTAAATAGTCAGCCTTATCTGTTCTTTCCCACGGAACATCGATGTCAGTTCTTCCCATGTGGCCGTAAGCAGCTAATAACTGGTAGAATTTACCGCCATTTTTAGCCGGCAAACCGCGAAGATCAAACTGATTGATGATTGCAGCCGGTCTTAAATCAAAAGTTTTTGAAACCAGTGTAGAAATTTCATCATCTGAAATTTTACCTGTGCCGAATGTGTCAACCATGATTGATACAGGTTCAGCAACACCGATAGCATAAGCAAGTTCAATTTCGCATTTTTCAGCCAGACCTGCGGCTACGATATTTTTAGCAACATATCTTGCCGCGTATGCTGCTGAACGGTCTACTTTTGTCGGATCTTTGCCTGAGAAAGCACCGCCGCCGTGACGTGAATAACCGCCGTAAGTGTCAACGATGATTTTGCGTCCTGTTAATCCTGCATCACCTTGAGGGCCGCCTACTACAAAACGTCCTGAAGGGTTAACCAGAATTTTTGTTGTATCATCAAGTTTTATTGTTTCGTGTGCAAAAACTTCATCAATAACATAAGCAATAATATCGCGTCTTATGATATCCTGAACCTTTTGATTATCGCATTCACCGTTAATTTCAGGGTCGTGTTGCGTTGAAATTAACACAGTGTCAATTCTTGCAGGTTTTCCGTCAACATATTCAACAGTAACCTGAGATTTGCCATCCGGTCTGAGGTAATTTAAGATACCCTGTTTTCTTACTTGAGCCAATCTGTGTGATAATTTGTGTGCAAGACTAATTGGCAACGGCATTAATTCAGGTGTTTCGTTACAAGCGTAACCAAACATAATACCTTGATCGCCTGCACCTATGTTTTCTGTTTCCGAAACAGATGTATCAGCATTATCAGAACGAGATTCGAGTGCTTTATTAACGCCGCCTGCGATATCGCAAGACTGTTCATCAATACTTGTCAAAACAGCACATGTTTTATAATCAAATCCGCCGCCGCTTGTGCCGACGTAACCTATATTTTTTATGGTATTTCTAACCACAGCAGGAATATCCACATAACAATCGGCTGTAATTTCACCGCATACAAGCGCCATACCTGTAGTAACGGTTGTTTCCGCAGCGACTCTTGCCTGCGGGTATTTAGTCAAAAATTCATCCAAAATCGCGTCAGAGATCTGATCGCAAACTTTGTCGGGGTGGCCTTCTGTTACTGATTCAGAAGTGAACAAAAAATTTCTTGGTGTCATTTCCAATTTCTCCTTAATTTGTTTTTGTACCGGCCGGTAAGTTTTTTAATTCCAACCCGGCCACATCATTAACTGACATTTTAGAACAAAGAATTTTTAAAATCAAATAATGTGTGAACAATTATTAAATGCGGCACAATTATCCGGTTAATGATTTAAAATTTTGCACGCCTGACTATATGGCTAATTGTATTTGGTAAAGATTTTGATAGAATTATTTTGGATTAAGATATTGACTTTTTATTTATATGGATTTATTATTAAGATATAATTTGTTAAGGATATATCTATTATGATTGATTTCAATAAAATATTTACACTCGTAATGTTGTACTTTCATTGCCTGTTTCTTTTATTGTGGAGCACAGCAGCTTTGTATTTTTATATTGTATCTTGTATAGATTTGATATGGCCGCTTGATTTTGGTACAATATTTTTTGTGGCAGTATTCTCTTTTTTGTATTTTTATGCACTTTATTTCTTAATAAATTATGTCAAAAAGGGTGTGAAATATTGCAGAGAGCAAATTCATTTTCCGGCGGATTTAAAAAATGTAATAATGTCGATAATTATATTTTTAATCGTATTTGCATTACTGGCTGCATTTTATATATTTTTTCAAATAATGATCGAGGCATAGAATGTATTCAATTTTTATGAATTATATAAAGAAAATACTTATTTGGTTACTGACTATTTTACAGTTTAGTTTTTTATTTTTATGGGTATCTGTAATCTGGCTCTTTCTTTTGATTGGAATGTTGTTTTTTATTGTAGATAATGCTATTTTAAATATTTTATTGTTTATATTTGTTTGTGCTTTTTATATATTAGGATTAATGACAGGGAAGTTTGTGGCCGAAAATCTTATTAAATATCATAGGCATATTTCGATCAATCCTGATGATTATAAGAAGTTAAAAATTTGTATTGTTATACAGATTTGTTATTTTATTTTGCTTGTATATCCATTCTTTCAATAGCCAAATGGCTAATTGTATTTTGTATAAAATTTGATAGAATTATTTTGGATTAAGATATTGACTTTGACGTTTACGTATTTATTATTAAAATAGATAATATTAAAATTATTTCTGATTATGAATAAAAATAAAAAATCAATTAAACAAATCTTTATTCTTTTGAAAAGAATAACTATGGGCTTCTGGAGTATTGCAGGATTGGCGATATATACTTTCGTCTTATGGTACTTTGTAACCTACGAGTTTAATTCTAATTCAATAGGAGAAAATATCATTCTTGTTATACGTTTTTCAACCCTGCATTTAATTCTCTTGCTGATAATAAGCTTTATTCTGATTAAATATTTTAATTATTTACAATCCAAGTTCCACGATTGATAACTTTTATTTCTACAGGTGTATGTATGGAAAATTTAAGTAAATTTAAAAATTTCGTATTTTTATTGATTATGTTAGATGCAATCATACTCATGAGCTTGCTCACTATAATATTATTGCTATATGTAATAATATTGTACTTAATAATACCGAGCGGAATTAATATTTTATATGACCCGGAGGCAATATTAACGGGGTTATGTTTTTATAGTTTTTATTTTGGTATTTATTTGATTTTGCTTATAGCAACACACATCATCTTTTGTGTTCTTATTAAATATTATAAAGATATTCACTTAAATAAAAAGGACTATTTAAGTTTATCAATAGCCCTCATTATTCAAGTATTGTTATGTACAAAATTTATTTTAGTTTTTACTTGATTTTTACTAAAAATCTAACAAATAAATCCATTTAGCAAATGGAATGGAGATTTCAGTTATCGTAAAATAATTTTTAAGTAAACGATGTTCTTGCACATTTCTTGCCCATTCAACGGCCGGATTAGGGTCATTCTCATTAAAATCGTATGTATCTAAAATATGTGCTCTTATATTTAAATCGGAATCTAATCTTAAATCAATAATATCTATGTGTCCTAAGGCTAAACCAGAATTCCAATTTGGATATGTATTGATACTTTTATTGGCCACTATAGAAGATTTTAAAATATTTTTTTTATTTTCATTTAAAAATTTTCTAAATTTAAAACTGTTTTCTATAGACTTTGATAATGAACTATTTGAATGAAACATTATTCCGAACGTATCATTTTGGTGTAATTGTTCTTGCACTTTGCTTCTTACTATTTTTTGTAAATTAGGTGGTAAGTCTGATATACTCTTAACAAATCTGCCATTCTTATTAATATATTGTTCACTTGTGCTTATGTCCTCAGTCGCGATTTTCCACAAAGCATGAGCATCTTCGCCAGAAAAATTCATAACTAGCCCTATACTTGTTTTTTGAAAATTAGGGTGCCCATGCATTACTGTTCTGATTGGATTTGTAATATTTTTATAATAGTTATAGACTTCATTATAAGTATTATAGTATTCTTTTGCGTGCTGTTTCATCATTGTAATATTTTTATTATCTATAGCCCATTTTATAACATTCATATTATAATCCTTATCTAACAGGCGTTCTCGCTGTGCAATATACATTTTATATAGTTTAGAATACTCTTTTTGATTGTTTGTATATACTAATTTCATCAGTAACTCTTTATGCTGTATATGTTGTTCTTGATGCACTGCTTGTAATTCTTCAAAGGACTTTCTAACTTCTCCCAAATTGCCGTTTAACTGTGCACGTTCAACTTTATCTATAAATTTAGCAGCATACTCCTTTGATTTTTTTGCTGTATTCTCCGCATGTTCACGTGCATCCAGTAGTGTATGCATTTCATCTAAATACATCGATTCCTTACTTAAATTTTCAGCTCTTGTTGGCAAGCTTTTTTCAATTTTGCCATACAGTATCGTATTGTAGTTATCTGTTTCTGTTGAGACATCAGACATTCCGTCCGGCAGACCTCTGTAGTGCTCTTTAACTTTAGTTCCGTCGTCTTTTACGTAAGCTCTTACGTGAACTTTTTCTTCATTGTTTGTCATTTTTATTGCTCCTTTCTTTTTTAACCAGATATTTCTATTTTAAACCTTTATTTCTACTCCGCAAGTCCACAAAAACATATACATGTTTTCGTCTAAGTGTTTTCACCTACACCAAGTGGCTATTTTTTCATCCCAAACGCCCTAATTACGCCGCTTTCAAATTTTTACTTTTTACACTATTTTCCCTTATTAAATGCATTATTTTCCTTTTATCAAGGCATCCCTCTGAAAGATTTCGGGCATACATCTCAACTATAAAATATTAAATAATCGTTAATTTTCCTGACTTTTGCCAAATTAGCCTTAAAATGATAATACAAGTAACAGTAAATGGAGTTGGACTATGGTAGATTTTAACAAACTGACTAATTATTCTCAGGAAATTCTGTCATCTGCAAGCGCAATTATGAATTCGCACAAGAATACAGAATTGCAACCCGAACATATTATGCTTGCAATGATTAGAGATAACGGTATTATAAAAGACTATCTTACGGATTTGAAATTGTTGACACAAAGCTTTATTGACAGGGTTGTGGCTGCCGTAAACTCATTCCCGACAATCTCAACCCCGCCGAATACAAGCCAGTTGTTTTTGTCAAACGAAACTGTAAGACTGCTTGATACTGCACAAGAAATTGCAGGAGAAATGAAAGACGAATTTGTAGGAATTGAATTGATTTTACTTGCTATGACAAGGCTTGACAATTCAAATATCCAAAAACTCCTGAAAGATTTCAGAGTAGAAAGCTCAACAGTATTAAATGTTATGAAAAAAATAAGAGGTAATAAAAAAGTGGATAATAAAAATGCAGAAGAAAATATGAAAGCACTTGAAAAATATTCAACTGACCTCACCGCCCTTGCAAGAAAAGGCAAACTCGACCCTGTAATCGGCCGTGATGAAGAGGTCCGAAGGATAATTCAGGTACTTAACAGAAGAACAAAAAATAACCCTGTTCTGATAGGTGAACCGGGTGTTGGAAAAACCGCAATAGTTGAAGGCCTTGCACAACGTATCGTAAGAGGTGATGTGCCGATGAGCCTTAAAGATGTAAAACTTATTTCACTGGATTTAGGTGCACTTGTCGCAGGCGCAAAGTTCCGCGGAGAATTCGAAGAACGTTTGAAAGCAGTTTTAAAAGAAGTTGAGGATTCAAACGGCGAAATTGTAATGTTTATTGATGAATTACACACCGTAGTCGGTGCCGGTGCAACAGAAGGGTCTATGGATGCCGGCAACCTCTTAAAACCAATGCTTGCAAGAGGCGTTTTGCGAACAATCGGCGCTACAACTATTAATGAATACAGAAAATACATAGAAAAAGATCCGGCACTTGAACGTCGTTTTCAGCCTGTAATGGTTGATGAACCGAGTGTTGAAGATACAATCAGTATTTTGCGTGGATTGAAAGATAAATATGAAGTTCACCACGGTGTTAGAATACTTGATGATGCTTTGATTGAAGCCGCTAAATTATCAGACAGATACATAACAGACAGATTTTTGCCTGATAAAGCAATAGATTTGATTGATGAAGCCGCATCATCCTTGCGTATCCAGATAGATTCTATGCCGGAAGAAATAGATTCTATGCTGCGTCAGAAAATCCAATTGGAAATTGAACGTGAAGCATTAAAAAAAGAAGATAGCGACGAAGCAAAAGCTAAAGTCGAAGATATCACAAAACAAATCAACGAACTTGAAGCAAAAACTTCCAAACTTAAAGCGCAATGGGAAAGTGAAAAAGCAACAATTACCGGTGAAGCCGGCTTAAAAGAGCAAATTGAGGACGTAAAACGCAAGATTGATGAAGCTGAACGCAACACTGATTTGCAAACAGCTGCTGAACTCAAATACGGTAAACTGCTTGAACTGGAAAAACAGTTAAAAGCAATTCAAAACAAGGAAAGAGTATCTAATCAGCTGCTTAAAGAAGAAATAGACGCTGAAGATATTGCAAATGTTGTAAGCAAATGGACAGGTATTCCGGTTAATAAACTTGTTGAAAGTGAAAAACAAAAATTATTAAAGATGGAAGACATTTTGCATAAACGGCTTATCGGTCAGGACGAGGCTGTCGTAACGGTTTCAGATGCAATACGACGCGCGCGTTCCGGCTTAAAAGACCCGAAACGTCCGATAGGTACATTCTTGTTCTTAGGTCCGACAGGTGTTGGTAAAACAGAACTTGCAAAGGCTCTTGCTGAATTTATGTTCAATGATGAAGATGCACTTATCCGTATTGATATGTCTGAATATATGGAAAAACATAATGTAGCAAGACTTGTCGGCGCGCCTCCGGGATATGTCGGTTATGAAGAAGGCGGTCAGTTGACAGAAGCTGTCAGAAGAAAACCGTATTCAGTTGTACTTTTTGATGAAATTGAAAAAGCACATCCGGATGTGTTCAATATAATGCTGCAAATCTTTGATGACGGGCGTTTAACGGATTCAAAAGGCCGAACAATTGACTTTAAGAATACACTTATCATAATGACAAGTAATATCGGCAGTGATATCATACTTGAAAATACACTTAATTCAATGATGTCACAGCAGGATTTTGAAGAAACAAAAGACAAGGTTATGGAGGTTTTAAAAAGCCGTTTCAAACCGGAATTTTTAAACAGAATAGATGAAACAATATTCTTCAAAGCACTGAATTTACAGCAGTTGTCAGCGATTGTTGATATCCAGATGGATTATTTAAGAAAATTGCTTGCTGATCAGGAAATAGAATTCACAATCACTGATGAAGCTAAGGAATTTCTTGCAACACGCGGATTTAATCCTGTTTACGGTGCAAGACCGCTGAAACGCGTAATCCGTCAGATGGTAGAAAATCCATTGTCAAAACTGCTTCTGGAACAAAAGTTCCGCCGCGGCGACAAAGTCCTAATTGATGTTGATAACGACGAAATCACATTTAAAAAAATATAAATTAAATAATTAATTTTTTACAAAAAGGACAACTCCATTATATAAAGTTGTCCTTTTGCCTTTTTAAACTAAAATTTTAACAACTATAATTATACCTGTTAAAAATACAAATATGGAAAAATCTGTAACATTATTACATAATAAATTTGCGATAC
>CALUUH010000003.1 GCA_944323875.1 Candidatus Gastranaerophilales bacterium | reverse complement strand
CATTAACTCTTGATTTTTGTCAACGATTTATCTAACTTTTACAGGGATGACGGGACAAAAAATGCAACGTGAGAAAAGTTCCAAATTGCCTTATTCTAGTAACGCACTTAACGTCTTAAAGTCTTAACGTCCTATCGTCTTAATTAACTCCTTAGTGCCTTTTGATACAACAGTTCACTGTTTACTGTTAACAGTTCACAATTTTGTAACACGTCCAACTAAGGACAAAGTCCTTAGTTGGCTATACAAACCGCCAGGTCGGAGTTGCCGTAGCGGGAGCTGTTGTCGCCCGCGGTCGTGCTGTCAGAGCCGAACCCACGTACATAGGCGCCGTAGCCGCCAGACTCCTGCCCTGACCAAATAGCAAATTCGCCGCTTAGTCTACCTGATACTGAGTCGCCATATACAGCATCAAGGATTGATACGTATGGCTTTGTTTTGTCCATGGTTAGGCCGTCTATGTATTCGCTGCCGCTGGAGCTAAATCCATGGTCGCCGTATAGATCCGTTGCGATTTCTGCAAGTTGTGCCGGTGTCGGCATGTTCTGCACTCCGCCGCAATGTGCTACCGCACCTGCCCAATAGTCGTTGTCGTAATAGCATTCTTGAATACCTAAATCATCCTTCTGCGCTTCACATTGTTCTCGTGTAAGCGGAGTTGGTAATGCCGGAGTCATATAACATAGCCCTGCAACTTCAAAAGCACAACTGTTGCCGCCCAAAGAAAGAACATTGCCGTTTGCTCTCAGGTCTTTGCCGTAGCTATTCGGATTTTTCTTTGCTGATACATCATATAATATCGCCATACAATTAGATGCCTGTATCTGATTATTATACGGGTCTTGGGTACAATTAGGGTTATAAGCGATTAATGCATCAGTACCGTTTGCAAATTGTGCACCGATAACCTCTGTTCCCCAGTCATCTTGCCCCATGTTTTTGGCGTTTTTAATATCTGCTGTTTTTACTTCTTGCTGATCCGCGCCCCAGAATACTTTTTCAGGGAAACATTTTGTTAGTTCATCATTATCACATATTCTTGTTATTTTGATGTGCTTTTTGAGTTCATTAACAAAGTCTTTAGTTGTTGAATATCCCGCAAGTGTTTCTTGAGTATTCATGACACGTGCTGCTACTTCTAATCTTTTGTTGAACACATCAGCGGCTGTATCCCATGCCTTCTGGTTGTTGTTCTGCATTAGGTTCGGTATTGTCAGAACAGCGACTATTCCAATTACTGCCAGAGTAATCAAGACCTCAGCTAAGGTAAAGGCGGCCGCTTTTGAAGTTACTAAGGCACTAGGGCACTGAGGCACTAAGGCATTACATGAGGCTGGCTCTGCGGCTTTGTGACAGGTTACGTCATTTAATCCCTCACCCTTTTCGCATCTCTCATTCAAGTACTCTGTTTTTTCTAATTCTAATTTGAGTGTCATTTTTACTCCTTTCCAGCATTCAACAAAACAATCTATCACTTGTTTTGTAATGTTATAAGTTTATTATTGGCATGTTATAGCATGATGTAAGTTATAAGTCAACAATTGTAAAATTATTGCTATGGATAAAACAGAATTATTGAAGCGTTTCGGTAAAAATGTAAAAATAGAACGAATAAAAAAAGACTTGACCCAGGAGCAGCTTTCCGAAAAACTTGATGTAAGCAGAACATATTTGGCCAGTGTTGAATGCGGTAACGAAAATATGTCACTTGGTAAAATTCTTGAGCTTGCTCAGGTACTTGATATAAATATAGAAAAATTGCTTAAATTTTCAGAGGATTAAAGCTGACAAATATTAGTACATTATTTTTTATGCTCAACGCCTTTGGCATCTTTTATGATAAAAGGACGAACAAATGCCCATGTTCCATAAGTTGATACGCCAAGTCCGCTCACCTTTAAAGCAGTTGATAAAGCTTTAGGTTTCGGGATAAAAGCTCCGAGGGTCGCCAGCGCTGTACCTATCATAATCCCTAAATATCCCTTAAATATCGTACGCGGAACAACAATTGTGTCTGTCATATCAGCGGAATTTTTGACCTTTGTCTGGAATTTGTCCAAAAAACTCTCTTTGTGTGGGGGCATTGAAACAGCCGCCCTCGCCGCGTCTGTGGCCGGCGGAATATATGGTGTCTGTGTGTATGTTCCTATTCTTTCTAGCATGGCTTTTTTAAAAACGCTGAATATATTTTTTTGTTAGTCAGGAATGTATTCAAATATATCTTGTATACGGCAGTCCAGCGCATAACAAAGTTTGTTTATCGTTTCCAACTCTATTGTTTTCGTCCTGTTGTGATAAATCTTAAAGACAGCAACATGGCTCAGACCCGCAATTCTCGCGGTTTCCGCCATGTTCATACGCCTTATACCCATCATTTCAGATAATTTATTTTTTATCATAATAACAGTTTAACATTATTATTTAACAGGCTTAATTTATTATTCACTTGACTAATATTATTATTCATGTAAATAATAATATTGTAAAATGGTTTAATAATAGGAGGTAAACATGAAAAAAGCATTCACATTGGCGGAAGTCCTGATTACGCTCGCCATAATCGGCATAGTTGCCACATTGACTATTCCGGCACTTATTGCCAAATACAAAAAACAGATAACTGTGACTCGAATGGAGAAATTTTACAGTACAATGAATCAGGCTGTAAAATTTGCTATTGCCGATAATTTCGGAACAGGTGACTTCACTGTAATACCTAACGTAAAAACCCCGCATAATGCTCAAGCAATGGAAGATTGGTGGAATACATACCTCAAAAAATACATAAATAGCGGAACTGTAGAAAAGAAAAATCAGGGGATTATTGTGCCACTAAGTGATGGCAGCGGGCTAGGTTTAATGGCAAGCGGACTAACTACAGGCAAACCGTGTAACAGCGCAGCAGAGTGTATACATGTTGTTTTTTGTACAGAATATAATTACTGTAGAAATAACAATGGTCTTTTTGGCGAAAGAAGTTATACAACAGACGGAAAAAATACTTTTCTGTTCCATTTTAACTCTTTAGGACTGGTTACGTATGCGGTTGGACTTGATAGAGAGGCGGATGATTACAGAGAAGAATTAAAAAACAATTGTTCAACGGGAAATAAAAGGAATTGTGCTGCACTTATTGAAAAAGATAATTGGGAAATAAAAGATGATTATCCGGTAAAATTTTAGATTTTCTAATGGGCTCTTTGGTGGCTAAAACAAACTTAACTGTTCTTGTTTTGCAAAATGTTTTTTCAGGAACGAAGGCCTGTGGTATGGAGTCAAGCCATATTTGTCAATTGCGTTGAGATGTTCTTTTGTCAGATATCCTGCATTTTTTGCCCAGCCGTATTGCGGATATTCAGCATCCAGTTTTTCCATATACCTATCACGGGTTACTTTGGCCAGAATGCTTGCCGCAGCAACTGCAGCAGAGCGGCTGTCGCCTTTTACAACCCAGCGCTGTGAGTAATCATAATCCGTAATCATCTTGTTGCCGTCAACAAGTGTCATAATACCATTTTTTGCAATACGTTCAAATCCTTTTTTATTTGTGGAATTAGAAAGATCTGTTTCTAAATTTTGGATAACTTCAAGCTTCTTAATAACATCAAGGCAAGCCATGCGCATGGCCTTTAGGGACGCATTTAAGATATTTATTTCTTCAATTTCAGCAACCTCAACGCACACCGTTGAATTTATTGAATTATCAAGAATAATGTCATATAAAGCTTCACGTTTTTTCTTTGTCAGCTGTTTGCTGTCGTTTAGCGGCATAAGCTTTTCGATTAATGTTCTGTCTGTTTGATGAAAGCAAACAGCGCTTGCAAAAACTCCTCCTGCGGCAGGGCCGCGGCCTGCTTCATCTGTGCCGATTACAGGGCGTTTCTGGTTATAATCAAACGTAAAAAGCTGTATGATATGATCGTCAACAGTAAGGTCTGTTTTCAGATGTTTTTTTACCGGATTATTAGTTTTTTCTTTTTTAGTTGTTTCCATTTTGCCCGTCATCAAATTCATCAAGAATAAATCTTCCTATTTTGCCTTCTCGAAAATCTTTCAGTATGTAAATTGCAGTACGCTCAAGATCAGGTGAGCCGCCTGAAATAATCCAGTTACGCGCACGCGCAATATCTTCAACCGTCAATTTTTCAACTTTATAAAACTCGTTTACGTTATTTGGATAAAGTTTTTCAAGCAATGTAAGCAGTTCGTTTGCAACCGGAACATTTGAATATGCATTTTCAGAAACCGCATTAACAAATGCAAGTTTTTTCGCCCTAATTTGATCCTCCTGCTTCATCGGGATTATACCGGGGGTGTCCAAGAGTTCAAGCTGAGGATTTATTCTTACCCACTGCTGTTGGCGTGTAACGCCGGCTTTTGCACCAATTTTTGTTTTGGAGGATCTTGTAAGTTTATTTATAATACTTGATTTTCCGACATTGGGCATGCCAACAACCATGACACGCGCCGGCCGGCGTAAGAGTCCTTTTGCCATAATTGCCTGTATTCGCGGTTCCGAAAGTTCCACGGCTTTTTTTACGATTTTATTTAAGTCATTTGAATTTTTTGCATCAGTCGGCAACACCGGGAAGCCTGTTTTTTCTTCAAGCAGTTTTATCCATTTTTTCAACTCGTTTTTATCGGTAAGGTCGGCTTTATTAAGCAAAATTAAACGAGGCTTTTCACCTAAAAGCCTCGTTATATTATCATAAGTACTTGACAGAGGTAATCTCGCATCAACCACTTCAATCACTGCATCAACTAATGAAAGCTGTTGTTTCAATTGTTTTTCAGCTTTAGCAATATGTCCGGGATACCAGTGAATGTGAAGTTTATCTTTTTTCAATTTTTTCCTTAATACGAGTTGCTTTACCTGAACGTTCTCTTAAATAGTACAATTTAGAACGTCTAACATCACCGCGTCTGAGAACGTTAATTTTTTCAATTCTTGGAGAGTTGAGCAAGAATACACGTTCTACGCCAACGCCTTGAAATACTTTTCTTACGGTAATAGTTTTGTTAAGTCCTGCACCGTGTTCTTTAATAACAGTACCTTCAAAAGCCTGAGTTCTTTCTTTATTACCTTCAACGATTCTAACGAAAACTTTTACTGTATCACCAGGGTTTACGTCAGCGATTTCATCTTTTAAATAAGATTTTTCCAATTCTTTAATAATAGGGTTCATTTTCACTTTTCCTTTATATTTTATATTTCGTACTTTAGTCTAAATTCCTTAATCGGTGAAAACGTTTTTTCCACACAAAAACACACCGACGCACGTTCGTAGATTAATATTAGAACAAATAATTAAAAATTTCAAGTAGCTTTTAAGATTTTGTAATATAATAAAGGTATGGCAGGCGATTATAAGAAACTATTAAAGAAAAAGAAAAAAGTTTACGCTGATGTAAAAACAATGGGTGTGAACATAGATAAAAACGAGTATTACGAGATAATACTTTCCAATTCCGCGCATCCGGAAAACTTTATTCCTCTTGACAAGTAAACTTTAGCAGGCTAGTATAAACATATTAAGGGCGTGTGGTGGAATGGTAGACACGCTAGTCTTAGGAACTAGTGCGAAAGCATGGGAGTTCGAGTCTCTTCACGCCCAATTGTATAAAAAGAATTTAGACTTTAGTCTTAAATTCTTTTTGTGTTACTTGAGTCAGAGAAGAGAACTCCCACGAGGCTTTGCCTTGTTGGAGTTTGAGCGCGAGCGAGCAGAGGGCGAAGGCTTGGCGACAAAATGGCTGTGCCATTGCCGGAGCCAACCGTAGACCCGTTTAATGCGAGTGAGCAAGACAGTCTCTTCACGCCCAGTTACTTTTTCTTTGGTAAAAAGAAAAAGTAACCAAAAAGAAAACCACATATAAGCGACTTAAAAAGTAGGCAAAAAAGAAAATCAGACATTGAGTTATATAGCAACCAAAAAGAAATTTATAATCTTGTGACTTAAAAAAGTAGCCCCCAAAAATATTAAACGATAAAAGGCAGTCCAAAATTTATGGATACGGCATTGCTATTATCTTTGGAGAATATTTCTTTAATAATTTTGCTGCATTTATATGTATATCAAACGGAGTACAGTTTGCAAAATATACCAAAAATTTATTCTCAAAATCTTGTTTATCAATACAGATGTCTATAATTTTCATGTCATTATGGACATTTAGTATTGCCATAATCCGCAAGGTTAAAGGATCTACAGTTTTTATACAAAAAAAGTCATTAGGATTATTATTTGAGGAAACATAAACAAGCGAATTGCAAGAGTTAAAACAATATATTGATTCCAAAAAATTTATAAAATATAATACGTTTTCTGTTTTTATATTTATATCCATAAAATATAATTCATTATTAATTTCAAAATTTATTCTTAAATTTTCACAATTATCCGAAATTTTAAAATAAACATTAAAGTCATTCGCCTTCTCAGGAATTTGTTCCAGTCTTTCTGAAACAAAATATCCATCAGGTTCTAATGCTGTAAATATAATATGCTGTTCAAATTGCACTTTTTTAATTTTATTGAATTTTATTTTGTCTTTTATAAATCTAAACATGTCAATCCTCATCTAAATATTACTCTATCCGCCGCATTTTTTGCAGGCACGACCGCCGCGGCGCTGCGCTTCTTTCTTGTCGATTTTTATACAAACTTTGCAGATTTTTGCACTGTGACAGTATTGATTATGGTATATTCCGGACTTCGGGTTGTAAATCACCGTTTCTGCAAACACCATGCCGGACAGTCCGTATATTATAACTCCTAATATTATAATTACCTTTTTCATACTGTTACTCTAACATTTATCATAAAATATTACAACTGTTTGTAAAATCCTGTTTTTATGCGACAATAAAATTATTGAAGCTTTGAGGGAGTGAGTTTATAAATGACAAATTACATAATAACCAAATGGATTGAACCTTATGTGCTTTTAGAAAACGCTAAGAAAAATTATCAAATGAAAGACTATACTTTTGACGGTTTTAATAAACTGAATGTTAAAAAAGACTTTTTAAAAGGGATAAATTCACCGTCAACTTTTGGCTTATATATGAAAAATGTCAATAAATTCTATTTGTTTAACTCTGACACGTCAATAGATGTTGAAAAATTTCTAAAAGACACAGTTGGCTTGTCTGATGGTGACTTTTATACGACGGATAATCGCGATGAACCGTTTGATAAAATCGATCTGGGCAAAGCAGAAGCCGCTTTTCTGGCGGCATAATTACCTTTTCATTGCTTTACTTACATCAAACATGCAATCATCTGCCCGTACAGGTGAATGTATCTCAAACTTACTGGTTTTGAAATTCTTTAATTTTTTGTAGATAAGCACTCCGTCATTGTCTGATTTAAGAAACTTGATGCCGTCTCTTACCATAAGCAATGTTCTTTTAACCGGTTCTTCAAGATCATAAATAACCGAAGATGAAATCATATAAGGGAATTTTACTTTTTTATTGTTTGCTTTTTGTAATTTTATGATGTCAATATGATGTTCGGTTATTTTATACAACCCGTTTGCAGCCTGCAAAATAGATTTCGTAATTTTTTTATCATTTCTGTTTACTTCAAGAGTAAATAAATCCGCTATTTTTTCATGGTTTTTATTGAAAAAATATCTTTCTTTAATCTGAAAACTTTCGCCGACAATCCTGCGTACAGGTCCCTGTATGCAATATGCTGCGTTTCGTCTCATAAAATCTGTAATAGGTTGAATCATAACGAGGATATAAAAATCCTGCAAAAAATTTTTTGCTACTTGGCAATATAAAAAATTAAATTAATTACAAAATCAGCCATCAAAAGGTATACTGTAGAAAGAATTGCGGCTTGCGTAGTGGAGTTTCCGACTTCTTTTGCGCCGCCGCGGGTTTCATAACCTTGAGTTGCACAGACAAGCGCAATTAAACCTCCAAATATCGCAGCTTTTAAAAGGCTTATATAAATATCACGGGTACTCAGCCATAACCAGACAGAATTCATATATCTTGCAGGATGAAGATCTATTGCCGCATTAGACACGAGCATGCCGCCGAGTACCCCTATAACTTCTGCAATGAGAACAACCATAGGAACAGTAAACGTTGCCCCTAAAATTCGCGGGGTAAAATAATAACCGACAGGATCTACTTTTAGAGTTTTTATAGCGTCAACCTGAGATGTTACCTGCATATTGGCAATTTCCGCAGAAATAGCAGTGCCCGCACGCGCGCCGATAGCAAGAGCAACAAAACCGGGGGCAATTTCACGTATCATAACAATTGCGATAGTGCCGCCGATATAGGTGTCGGCGCCGGACATAAGAAATTGTTTTGAAACTTGTATTGCGATAACAGCCGCTGAAATAAATGCAATGATAAGTGAGATTGACAACGAATCATAACTTATGGCCGCGGCCTGAGATATAATTGATGAAAATCTCACCTGTCTTGCAAAGATGTATTTAATACATTTTATTAAATTTTGAACACAAAGTCCTAAAAAGTTAATCATATATTTAGTAAACCGGCATGCACCATTTTTTGTATTTTGGAACTCTGCCGCAAACGACGTCAAAGTATAATTTTTGTAAATCATTTGCGATAGGGCTGACTTTTCCGTCACCAAGTTTTCTATTGTCAATAGAAACAATAGGACTGACCTGAGCGCCGGTACCACAGTAAAATGCTTCGTCAGAAATGTATAATTCAGTTCTGTCAATAGCACGTTCTTCAACCGGAATACCCAGATCTTTTGCCAGTTCAATGATAGTGTTTCTTGTTACTCCGACAAGGATGTCGTCAGTTGTTTTTGTTGTAACAAGTTTACCGTTCTGGACAATGAATAAATTCATTGCAGAACCTTCTGTAACTTTTCCTGCTTCATCAAGAACAATTGCATCATCAAAACCGGCATTATGTGCATCAGTTTTGATTAAAGCGGCATTCGCATACCCGCCGGCAACTTTAGCACGCGGAGGAATAGCGTTGTCACTGTTTCTTCTCCAGCTTGATACACAAACTTTCAACCCTTTTGATGTATCAATATAATCACCCATTTTGTTCGGAATAATCATAAATGAATCAGGGTTGTCATAAAGTCCCGGGCCTACTTTTTGCGCTGATTTATAAAGGTTCGGGCGCATATAGCAGTTTTCTTTATAACCGTTTTTCTTTAACAAATTACGTGTTATTTCGCAGTATTCTTCAATAGAATACGGGCTTTCCATATACATAATTTTACCGCTTCTGACTAAGCGTTCATAATGCTCCGGTGCACGGAATATATAAAGCTGTTTTTCTTCGTCATTCCAGTAAGCTCTGATACCTTCAAATACGGCTGTACCGTATAAAAAAGCATGTGTACGCGCAGGGATCATAGCTTTGGAAGCTTCAACATATTCCCCGTTCATAAAATAATACTCTGTCATAAGACCTCCTATCTAAACTTATAAATGGATTATAGCATAAAAGCTTATGCGGAGTTTGTATTTTAAGAATTATAAAGAACGGAGATTATTTATTTTTTCTGAAAAATATTTTTTTGTTGCCGGTTTCTTGCAAATTTGCGCTCGTGAGAAATTGTTTAGCATCATTAACAGGGATGGCAAATCCTATACCTATATTTGAAATATTGTTATCGGGATTGTAGATTGACTGGCTTATACCGATTACTTCACCGGAAGTATTTAGCAGAGGGCCGCCGGAACAGCCGGGATTAATTGAGGCGTCTGTTTGAATACGGCCTTTGTTTTTGTCTATACGAGAAATTATCCCCTGTGTTAATGTGCCGGCAAATCCAAACGGATTACCTATCGCAAGAACTTTTTGTCCGACTTTTACCTCGTCAGAATCTCCAAAAGTTATAACAGGAAATTTCCTGTTTGCATTTATTTTAAGCAGGGCTAAATCTTTATTTTTACCCATTTGCGCAATAACTTCAGCTTCATACACTTTCCCGTCAGCGGTTTTTACCTCAATATTCCGGCCGCCTTCTATCACATGCGAGCCGGTCAGAATAACTCCGTCCGAGCGGACAATACAGCCTGTTCCAGCCGAAAAACCGTCATCTACTTCAGCATCAATAGCCACAATAGACGGATTTATTTTTTCATATACACTTATATTTATACGTTCATCAGGCGCAAAATTGTACGCATTTGCCACAGAAAAGCTTAATAATACAAATATTAAAAAAAATCTGATGATATCTTTCACAGTTAAATCTCCTTATTTATCAATATTATTAGCGGCTTTTGATACAAATTATTACCCCCTTTTTAAAAAATAGCGGTTTAGTTGTTGAAATTATTAAAACTTTAATGTATAATTCAGGAAAAAGTTGAAGTGTACATTTTTAAAAAGGAGAATATATATGACAAGAATTGACTTATTTAAACAACATTTAATTGAAAAAAGAGCAGTAAAAGTTATTGCAGGTATCGACAATTTTGATATCGACAATATTAAAAAAGTTGTAAGAGCGGCAGAAACAGCACAAGCTAGCGCAATTGATATTTGTGCTGATGAAAAAATTATTTCTGAAATAAGAGAAATGACAGATATGCCTTTATTTGTTTCTTCAATTGTTCCGGAAGAACTTGCAAGAGCAGTTGAACTTGGTGCTGATGCAATTGAATTGGGTAACTTTGACGTACTTTACAAAAAAGGCACATCATTCACAGCACAAGATGTTTTAACACTTGTAAACAGAACTCTTGAACTGTTAGGCGATACAAGAATATTCTTCTCAGTTACAATTCCTGGTGAAATTTCTGTTGCAGATCAAATTGAATTGGCTAGAAAATTAGAAACAATGGGTATTGATTTAATCCAAACAGAAGGCCACTTCTCAAAAGAAACACCGGCTGCAGGTGTTCGCGGTCTTATGGAAAGAGCAGAATTAACACTTTCTAACACAGTTGAATTAGCAAGAAACATTGATCTTCCGATAATGACAGCTACAGGTATCAATCCAACAACTGCTGCATTTGCATTCGCTGCAGGTGCAAGCGCTATCGGATGCGGTTCTTGCATCAACAAAATGGATTCTGAATTATCAATGATGGCTACAGCTAAACAATTAGTTGAAATAGCTTCTAAAAATACTCAACATGTTTTGGAACTTGTTTAATTCAAAGATTGTATTAAGAGGCGGCGCAAGTTTACTTGCGCCGCCCTTTATTTTGTCAGTGCCGTGGGTGTTACTTAAACCCAGCTACACAATTATTTACATGTAATGGATATTTTTTTTGATTTTATCTAAAATGGGTAAGAGAAAGGGATATGTATGGAAATTATTTTAGACATTTTATATATTTATGTAGCTTTATACACACTGTTTTTTCTGGCTCTTGCTCTCAGAAATCTTAATGACAAACCGTTCAAACGCGAAAGACGTTTTTCTCATTATGATGAAAAAGACAATTTAGCGGTTGTTATTTACGCCCATAATAACAAGGCAACACTTGCACAGTTGATTAATCAATTGAAATTGCAGGACTACCCGATAGACAATTTTAAGGTATTTGTACTTCTTGATAATTGCTGTGACGGGTCAGAAGAATTATTTCAGCGTGAACCGTTTATTAAAGTTATAAATATAGAGAATGTCGGCACTGTCGGAAAAGATCAGGCCGTATCTATGCTTGTTGAAAGATTAACTAATGACCAGAGCATTGATTCTTATGTGTTTATTGATGCCGACAGAAGCATCCCGACAGATTTTCTGTCTATAGTAAATGCTGCTTTGACCCGCAACAGTGTTATCAGCGGTGAAACGTTGATGTTAACCGAAAATTTAGGCCCTGTTGATAAAATTAAAGCTGCTTATCAAAAATATCACATGAACTTTTTAAGACAGGCGCGTTCGCTGTTTGGCCTTGCGGCACGCGCTGATTCCGGTGTATTTATTATAAGAAAAGATATTGTTGACCGGATTGGAGAAGTTAATTTCAAGGATATAAACACAGAGTTAAAATACAGTCTGCTTTTGTCCAAAATAGGTTTTCCTTGTACTTATAACCCGAACATCCAAACCTATGTTGACACACTGAATTACGAGTTTAAAATGCCGCGGTTATCTGCCCGTATAAATCTGTTTAAAAATTGTTTCAGACAAATAAGACCGAATAATTTTGCGTTTGCAGAACACACATTCTCGCTGCTTTATCCGAATTTCTGGTTGATAGCACTTGTGTATGCAATGGTATTAAAACATTCTTATAACTACTACTTCTTTGTGGATTTCAGAATTGTTTTATTCACCTTTATTCTGCTGCTTGTCGGTTTTGGCATAAGCTTGATAAATGCAAAATTGAGTTTTATGGAAACAGTCAGATTATGTCTTTATCCGATATATTCAATCTGCCATATCATTAAACACTTTCCGCCAATACGTGCAGTCAGAAATAAAATTGCAAAACGCGAAGAGTTGCCGGCCGGTACAGAAAAACTTGCTGTTGATGTCATGGTTCTTGCCGGTAAAAATCAAACACATATTCCATGCCGCCTTGAATTTATATCTGAAAGCGGCCTTGCTAAAATTAAATTCATTTATAAGAAAAAGAAATATGTTACTCAGAGCCACTTAAGAATGATAGATGCACTTCAAGAACTTAAAATGAAGCTGAACGAATACAATTTTGTAATAAAAATTTGCAGCTGCTGTGAGTTTTTTAAATCACGTCCGGACGGTTCTAAAAATATGCTCAAGGGAACTTGCTGCTGTGATTTCCCGAGCCCTGCTTTGAATGAAACAAAAGAAACTTTAATCTGGAATTCTTGTACTGAATTTAAACCCGGAAAAGTTGAAAATTTTATGTCTGAGATGACAGAAAATCATCAGGAATAATTTCGTTTAACATGTAAAATGATCCGCAAATGATTGTCCGGATATCATTCTGCGGGTTATTTTTATATAAATCTTTTAGCGAAACAAATTCTTTTGAAGGCAGTTCACATGCAGCCTTTAATTCTTCAATAGTACAGGAGTTAGGATTATGGAAGTGATAAAAGTATATTTCATCTCCGGGGGTAAAGAGCACTTTCATCATTTTTGCATAATCTTTGTTTTTCAGACATCCGAATACAAATCTGCGCCTTGTGCTCGGATAATACAATTCAAGACTGTCGCGTAAGGCAAGCGCACCATTAGGATTGTGACAGGCGTCTATGATGAGTTTTTTGTCCTCAAAAACCTGAAAACGGCATGGATGCTTCACAGTTCTAAGCGCATCGACAATAACTGACTGCGGTATTTGCGGGAAAAGATACCTGACAGCAGCAAGCGCAAGGGATAGATTTTCCTGCTGGCATGTTCCTTTTAAGGCCAATTCTGTCGTATCTTCAAAAGGCGCAACCATAACCAGCAGCGCATCTTTTTCATCTGCCGTATCTTTTATGGCTTCATAACCTTCTGAGGTAAAAACAGGACAATTCGGCTTGATTATACCGGCCTTTTCAAACGCAATTTTATCCTTTGTATTGCCAAGACGCTCGGTGTGGTCAAGGTCAATGTGCGTAATTATTGAACATAAGTTGCTTTTAATGACATTTGTAGCGTCAAATCTTCCGCCGAGTCCGGTTTCTAAAAGTACAACATCACAGTTCTGTTCTGCAAAATATTTAAAAGCAGCGGCTGTTAATATTTCAAATTCTGTGAGAGGAATGTTGTTTTTATCCGCAAGTTTGCATATTTCAAAAATCAGATCGGCAAATTTGTCTTGCGGAATATCTTCTCCGGATATTTTTATTCTTTCGGTATATTCAAAAATATGCGGACTTGTGTAAAGCCCTGTTTTCATGCCGGCTTTGCGCAGAATATTTTCTATGATTGCGCAAACAGAGCCTTTTCCGTTGGTTCCTGCAACGTGAATACATTTTAATCTGTCCTGTGGGTTCCCCAGCAAATCTAAGATAGATGAAATGCGTTCCAGCCCGAGATTTATATAAAACTTACCTTGAGAAGTAAGTAAATTTTTTGCTTCAATATATTTGTCCATACCCATAAAGTTATGGCAAAAAATTAGTAAAATCAAGTATTATCTCCCATAATCTTATATTTATTGTATTGTATACGAGTTTAGTATTTTGAATGTAAAGATTATATTTTTGTCTTTTGTGCTATAATCACTTTATGAGACTTATTAATAAAAAAAATTTATGGATATTTAAGGCAATTGTTAAAGGTTTTATGAAATTTCAGGAACCTTTTACACATATTTTAGAAGTTAATAACAAGGTGTTGACTCCTTGTATTTATGTCATGTGGCATTCGGATCAGTTTTGTGTATATGGAATTGAGGACAAGGCGCATTTGAGCATTTTAATAAGCAATTCCATTGACGGAGAAATTGTTGCCTATGCAACAGAATCACTCGGGTTTAAAACTGTTCGCGGCTCTGCTAAAAAAAGAGGAGCTGTTGAATCATCAATGCAGATGCTGTCACGTCTGAAAGCCGGTGAATGTGTTGCGATTATGGTTGACGGCCCGAACGGCCCTTTGCATGTAGTTAAAAACGGCGCTATTAAGCTGGCAAAATTGTCAGGCGCACCAATAGTACCTGTATGCTGGTATTCTCCGCAAAAAACATTTATCACATTACCGTCCTGGGACAAAATGACAACACCTGTTTTTGATACCAAAATAGTAAATCTTTACGGTGAACCGATATATGTTCCGGCTGACAGTACACCTGAAGATGATGCAAAATTTAAACAAATAATAAAAGAATCGTTAGAGGATTTACAAAGACGTATTCCGGATGTGTGGCAGGAGGCTAAAAAAGCTGATTTATGGAAGAAAAAACGTTAAATATATCTGCTATACAGATGTCCTCTAAAATAGGGGATAAATATTTTAATTTTGAAAAAATTCTTCATCTGATAAAACGCGATGTAAAAAAAGATGTGGATGTTATTGTCTTGCCTGAGGTTTGGACTGTAGGCTGGGAGTGCAAATTTTTTAAAGCATCGGCCGAATACCTTTCTGATAGCGAAACAATAAACCTTTTAACATCTGTTGCAAGAGAATATAATTCTTATGTTCTCGGCGGCAGTTTTATTGAAAAAATAGATGAGGACACGTATTTAAACACCTGTCCGGTTATTGACAGAAGCGGAAAACTTGTTGCAAAATATTCTAAAAATCATCTGTACTCCTCCTATGGTGCGGATGAAAATAGATATATCACTCCGGGTGAATCTCCTGTGATGGTGGATATTGACGGAATAAAAACAGGACTTACTATCTGTTATGATATAAGATTTCCGGAGATATTCAGGGCATACAGAAAAGCAGGTGCAGAATTGCTTGTGAATATGGCGGCATGGGGATTGCACAAACCGGTTGCGTGGGAAACTTTGACAAGATGCAGAGCAATAGAAAATCAGGCTTATATGGTGGCGCTTACACAGAGCGGCCAAATTTCCGAAAATGAATGGAATATTGGGCATTCCAGAATTTTTGATTATCTCGGGAATACAATATCTGAAATTAAAGATCAAAAAGAAGGCGCTATGTCTGTGTCAATAGATTTTTCTAAAATGCGTGAGTACAGAAAAGAATGTCTTATAATGAATGATATAAAAAACTCTTATGAGGTAAAATATTATGAGAAAGTTGTTTAATTTAATTGTTTTAATAGTAACATTTGCAGCGGGCTGTTCAGCAGTATTTGCATATACAATCGATAATGCGCTGACTGAGTCGGGCGTAAATAAGAGTGCGGTTTCTATTTCCGTAAAAAATGCTGAAACCGGAAAAACTTTATATCAATTGCATCAAAAACAGCCGATGAATCCTGCTTCTACATTAAAAATGTTAACTTATACCGCGTCTGTAGATACGCTCGGCGAAGATTTTAAATTTAAAACCGAATTATATAAAAACGCAAATAATGAAGTTTATCTGAAACTTGCGGCCGATCCTTTTTTGACAACACGTGACCTTGAAAAATTAATCGGTACAGCTGTTTCTAAAAAAATTGTCGAACCTAAACATTTTTATATAGACGATTTTGTAATAGACAGTGTTGAATGGGGAGAAGGCTGGCAATGGGATGATGAAATGAATCCGTTGATGCCGAAATTCAGTTCTTATAATCTGGATAACAATTTGTTAAATGTATTCATAGAACCGACATCACAGGGCGCTCCGGCACAAATTTATCTGGCGGTATTTTATCCGTTGACGTTTGTTAATCTTGTTACAACAGGTGATATCAATAATGTAGAATTCAGCCGGAAAAATTTTATAACACCGGATGTTATTACGGCCGAAGGAACTGTAAAAAAACAATTTGTAAAAAAAATCCCGACCAATTATCCTAAACGATATTTTCTGCTTAGATTAGATGATACAATTCGTGACAAAAATATGGAATATTATAACGGGTTTAAGCAGGCTAAATTACCGAAACAGAATGTTTATCTTGTTGATTCTGTAGAACATGAATTATCTCTGGCAACAAATGCGATATTAAAAGATAGCAGTAATTATGTTGCAGAAAGTTTATTCAAAATTGCCGGCGGAAAATTTGTGAATAACACCGGCTCAATTGACCATGCTAAACAGATGCTTGATGCTTATATTGAAAAAAACAAACTCAAATCCGCTGATATTCGTGTTGTTGACGGCAGCGGAGTATCAAAGAATAATCTTATGACCGCTGATTTTATGACGGATTTTCTGGTTAAAGAGTCCAAAAATGAAAACCTCGTAAATAACCTGCCAATACCGTCAGAAGGTACACTGACTGACAGGATGCTTTATTTTAAAGACAAATTAAAAGCAAAAACCGGCACGCTTGAAAATGTAAGTGCAATAGCAGGTTATCTCACAACACAAAAAGGCACAAATGTTGCGTTTGATATTATGATTAGTGATTCGAACTCAAACCCGGCCGATAAAAAAATGCTTGAGGAATATATCTTGAGAGCAGTTTACAGTAACTACTAAATATTAAAAATCAGTAACAATTCGCATTGTTGCTAATCGTATGATATATTTATAAAAAGAGGACTAAAATGGAACCGACAGTTAGTATAATAACTACAACTTACAATATATTTGAAAAAGGCCAGACAGATGATTTTAACCTGCTTTTGTCATTGATAGACCGGCAGACATATCCTAAAATAGAACATATTATTGTGGATAATGCTTCTACTGACGGCACTCTGGAGCTTTTAAAAAATTATAAAAATAAAGGGTATCTGAACTTTTATTCAGAAAGAGATACCGGAAAATTTGCGGCATTCAATAAAGGTATTATGCGCGCAAAAGGTAAATATATTTCTTTTGTAAGCTGCGATGACTTTTATCATGATATAACAGCTATTGCAGATGTTGTTAATCTTATGGAAGCAGAGCAGGCTGATTTTAGTTTTTCTCCTGCGTATTGCCGGCATCCCGAAGGATTTGTTTTTCTGTTTGAACCGGCTATTTACAATGTGTTTCAGGTAATGCCGTGTTCGCGTCAGGCAATGTTTTTCAAAAAATCCGTGCTGGAGAAAGAAAGATATTTTGATGAAAAATTTAAAATGATGGCTGATTTCGATTTGATAATCAGATTAATGATGAAAAAATATAAAGGTATCCATTTCCCGGGTAATTATACGACTTATAAGCTTGGTGAAAAAGCTTTGAATAATCAGCAAAGATGCCTTGATGAAACAAAACTTATCTATATGAAAAATTATAGAACACTCTATCCGCTCAATGATGAAACTCTGGAGGCAATGGTACAGATCTCTGAGTTTCCGAAACCTCTTCTGGAGAAACTTGCGCAATTCTTTCCGCCGCAAGATAAAGAGTATTTTATGGATTCGTGCGAACAAATGCATAAATTGCGGGTTGAGGCCATGAAACAGCAGAAAAAATAATTGTATTTGCAATTATTTTTATGCTCGTATTATAATAAAATAAAAGACATGTTTAAGATTAGGGATTGAAAATGACTGAACAAAAAATAGCTGTAATAGGGTGTGGTGTCTGGGGTAGAAATATCGTCAGAAATTTCTACAATCTTAATGCATTGGACACTGTTTGTGATATTGATGAAGAAAATTTGAAAAAGGTTACTGAGCAGTACCCGGGAGTGAATATAACAAAAGATTTTCATGACATTATAAATAATAAGGCCATAACAGGCGTTGTTGTTGTTACTCCAAGCCATACTCATTACAAAATGGTTAAGGCAATGCTTGAGGCCGGAAAACATGTTTATGTAGAAAAGCCAATCTCAACCGTTGCACAGGAAGCAAAAGATTTGACAGAATTAGCTAATGACAAAGGGCTTGTTCTTATGGTAGGGCATCTGCTTTTGTACCATCCTGCCGTAAATCGTTTGAAAATGCTAATAGAAGAAGGAGCGCTCGGAGATATCGTATATGCTCAAAGCGACCGTTTGAATGTTAATTATTTTAAAAATGACCGCAGTGTAATGTGGGATTTGGCGCCGCATGATGTTTCTATGATAAGTTATGTCACAGGTAAAGATCCTGTCCGCGTAATCAGTGCTATCGGATGTTCTTCCGACCGTAATGAGATAATGGACATAACCCATATCGGCATTGAGTTTGAAGATGGTGTAATCGGTCATATTTCAGACAGCTGGATAACTCCGCGAAAACATGTAACCCTGCTTGTCAGAGGTACCAAAGCAACTGCTATTCTTGATGACACTCTGCCTGAGCACAAACTCGTTATCTTTGATAACTTTAAAGCTGGCAATACGCAAAATATCGAACTCGATTATCTTGAAATAGAACCGCTTAAACTTGAATGCCAGCACTTTATAAGCTGCTGTGAAAAAGGTAAAAAAGCCCGCTCAGACGGTGAAAACGGTTATACAGTTGTGAGCATTCTTGAAGAAGCGGAAAAAATTATGCTCGGGGATAAGGTAAAACAACTGGACAAAGTTAATTTTGCTCTGTCAAGAACCAAAAAATAAATCAGATTTAGGGAGATAAAAATGGCAAATTTCATTTCAATATTCAGAATTTTTGTTGCACTGTTTGCAATAGCATTGTTATATGTCCGTACAACCTGGGCTTATGTACTTGCTTTGATTTTAACAATAATAGCATTTGTTCTGGACGGTGTAGACGGCTATGTTGCAAGAAAGTTCAATGAATCCTCCGAACTCGGATCTGTTCTGGATATTATGGGTGATAGAATTGTAGAAGCCTCTTATTGGATAGTGTTTGCCGTAATGGGCTGGATAAGTATTTTATTCCCTCTGGTTTGTGTATTCAGAGCATTTACAACAGACAGCCTCAGAAGTGTTGCTCTTTCAAAAGGTTATACAGCATTCGGCGCTAAAAGCATGCAAAAGACTAAATTAGGCTCATTCATTTGTTCATCAAGATTTATGAGAATAAGTTATGCAGTGGCAAAAGTTGTTGCATTCCTGTTCCTGATAATTGCGAATACTCCGGGAATTGAGTTCTGGAAACATATTGGTGCATTCCACGCAATAACAATGTTCTTTGCATGGGCCGCTATTATCTTCTGTGTTGTAAGAGGCATCCCTGTTGTTGTGGAAAGCAAAAGCTTGTTTGAGAAAGAAAATAAATAATGGCAAAGTTAAATATAGTACTGTATGAACCGGAAATTCCTCAAAATACCGGCAATATTGCACGTTTGTGCGCCTGTACCGGAGCAAGCCTCTATCTTGTCGGTAAGTTAGGTTTTTCTCTTTCCAGCAAATACACAAAACGTGCAGGATTAGACTATTGGGATAGTGTAGATTTGCATAAAATTGATACAATGGAGGAATTGCTGGACGCGAATAAGGATGCTAATTTTTATTATCTGACGACAAAAACCAAACGGGTTTATACGGATATTAAATTTCAAGAGGGCGATTTTATCGTTTTCGGGCCGGAAACAAGAGGGCTGCCTGAAAAATACGTAACCTGCGAAACTGCATTGACTATCCCGATGAAAGAAGGCCAGAGAAGTTTAAATCTGTCAAATTCGGTTGCTATTGTAGCTTATGAGGTTATAAGACAAAATGGATTATAAATTACCGCAATTACCTGAAAGAGATTTGAATTCCAATAAAGGAACTTTTGGCCGCGTATTAAATATTGCCGGTTCAAAATATATGCCGGGAGCCGCCTATATATCATCAATTGCTGCAATGACTACAGGATGCGGATTGGTGTGCCTTATGAGTGAAGAGAGCGTTATTAATGCTGTTTCCTGCCAAACTTCTATTATAACTTTTGCACCGCTTTCTGAAGTTAAGAAAAGACTTAATTCATATACTGTGTTATTGATAGGCTGCGGACTTTCTACATCAATTGAGGCTGAATGTATATTCAGAAAAGCGGTTGGAAATTCAAACATTCCAACGATTATAGATGCTGACGGGTTGAATATTCTTTCAAAAATTAAAATTACTTTGCCGCCTGAAACGATTTTAACTCCGCATCCGCTTGAGGCTGCAAGACTTTTACACACTGATTTAGAAAAAGTGCTTGCGGATACGGAAAAAGCCGCAAGAGAAATTTCTGCGCGTTATAATTGTATAACTGTTTTGAAATCACATGAAACAATTGTTACAGACGGTGAGAGGGTATATAGAAACATAACAGAAACATCTGCACTAGCCAAAGGCGGCAGCGGTGATGTGCTGGCCGGTGTTATTGCAAGTTTTGCGGCTCAGGGTATGAAACTTTTTGACGCGGCTGCTCTTGGAGTTCATCTGCATGGGATGAGCGGTGATTTGGCAGCAAAAAACCTGACTGAATATTGCGTTACGGCAAATGATACAATCAGGTTTCTTCCTAATGCTTTTATGAATTATGCTAAATAATCAATTCCGCCTTTAGCAAGTTGCTCTTCCGGAGTGCCATGAGAAATAGCATAAGAATCGGCTCTTTGGAGCATTGTGTCATGGAGCTTTGGAGCTTCTTTCATTTTTTCATTAACAGGTATTGCAATAGGCTTTTTAGACAAAGCAGCAGATGCATCAGCAGTCTGTTGTGCTAATTTATCTGCATTTGTAAGTCTTGATATATTTTGTCTGCTGGCTGCAAAAGAATCCATTGCATCAGTAGCTACTTTAATACCTTTTTTACCAATCTGAACGGGGTTTCCTGTGAATTGAATGTTGTTAATCATTTTAATTTTTCTCCTTTTGGGTTTACATCTTATTATATAACCTGTAAAAATAATATTTGTCATAAAATTTGAAAAAAGTGACAAATCTTAATAATACAAATATTATTATAGTACAACAAGGTAATTTAGCAATTAGTCATCTTACCTAAAACAACTCTCTTTTTTGCACCGGTGCAGGAAGGAAGATTTGCCGGTATACCGTAGTAATTGCAGTAGCCGAGCAGGGCAAATGCCATGACTTCTTTAAAGTTGTTTGATATGCCGTAATCATCATGCGTTTTTAGATTGACGTGTTTTGGCAGATAGTGGCGTAAGTATTTCATAAGTGTCGGATTGTACGCACCGCCTCCGCCGATAATGACTTCTTCTATATCCATTTGCGGGTAAATAAATCTTTCATAAGCCTGAGCTATGGATTTTGCAGTTAAAGCGGTTACTGTTGCCATAATATCTTTTGGATCTTTAGGACCGAATTTTAGTGCATTTTCAATATATTTTGGTGAAAAATATTCGCGCCCTGTTGTTTTTGGCGGATTTTTGAAATAGTATTCATCCTGTAAAAGGCATTCCAGCCAGCTTTCAGAGATTGTTCCTTCGTTTGCAAGTGCTCCGTCTTTGTCAAACTGCATGTCAAAAAATTTGTTAGCGCAGTAATCAATTATTATGTTGCCCGGACCTGTGTCAAAACCGAATGTGTCAAATTCTTTTGAAACTACTGTGACATTTGATATGCCGCCGATATTTTGTACGCAGACATTTTTCTTTAACGGTTTAAACCATTTTTCATCAGCAAAACACACAAGCGGAGCGCCGTCTCCTCCGGCTGCAATATCAGCCTCTCTAAAGTTTGAAATTACAGGACAGCCTGTTTCTTCTGCAATAACAGAGCTTTCGCCTATTTGTAGAGTACTTTTTAAATTGATACCGTCGAGCTTGTCATCATAAGGAAAATGATAAATCGTCTGTCCGTGGCTTGCTATCAAATCGGGTTTTTCGTGTTCTGATATCAATAGTTTACAGGCATCGGCAAAACAGCGTCCTATAGCAAAATTCATCTGGCATACATCCTGAATATCAGCCTGCCCGTTGAACAGATTAAATATTTTTGCACGAATATGTTCCGGATATTTGTAATTTATTCCGGTTATTAATTTGCAGGACAAATCAGGGTAAACTTCACATAATCCTGCATCAATACTGTCGCATGAAGTACCTGACATTAACCCTATTATCTTTTTAGATTCTAATTCATTCGGCATATTTGTATTATATAAAAAAGCTTGCGATAACGCAAGCCTATAAGAAATTCGCATAGTTAAAATTTTATCTAACCCCGTAACTTAAAAGTTATAGTGTTATCTCACCCAAAATTTTAAAATAAACATAATCCCTAATCAACATCCCATTGACCTTAAATCCTTTTTGTTTCTCCACTTAATTATTGTTACTTAACTTTTTAGCCATCACCTCTTTTTCTTATTGTGTATTCTTTTGTCTCCGGCAGCCGTCCATCCAGCTATTTTCTGAACTTCCGTTCCCCATAGTTCCAATGTAAAACTAAGTTAAAAATTTGACAAGTAAAAAAAAGTAAAATAAAATTTACAATTGACCATGCCCCTTGATACTCATATAAAAAAATCGTGTTTTAAAAACTTAATGAAGAAAATTTAATGAAATTAGGTAAAAAATTCTTGCAATTTATTTGACAAATGATTTTTACAAAGAACAAATAAGGCATGTGTTTTTTTCAAAAAAAAGCTTTACAAATTTATTTTTTGCCTGCTATAATATTAGTAAGGGAGATCGTATGAAAGAATTTTTAAAGAATGATACTATTAGTTACAACTTAATGTCCTTTACCGGATACAAAACATTGATACTGTTTTCACTGATGACAGAAGGGCCTAAATCTTACTTCGACGTGAAAGAATATTTTGAAAATCAGCCTTACGTAAGAGAAAAATTTTCTATGGACACAATGCGTGTTTATATGAATTCATTTAAACGTGCAGGCTGCCAGATTAAACGTAAAAGAGAAGACGGTGTTTCAAAATACTGGATTGCTGATAATCCGTTTAAATTAAAACTTACACAGGAGCAGAAAAAATCAGTTATAAAAATTTATAAAACATTAGTTAAAAATTTATCAGCAGAAGAAATAATTGAACTTGACAGACTTTTGTTAAAACTTACCAATTATATTGCAGATGAGGAATTTGTCGGAGAATACCAAAGAGCTTCTGTGCTTAAAAAAGAGAATTTACAAATAGTGGATCAGCTTTTAGACTGCTGCCGCGGACATAAACAGATTAAGGTTGCTTATAATTCTCCGTATTCAGGCGTTAAAGATATTGAAATGGTAACCAAACGTCTGGTATATAATAATAACAAACTTTATGTAAAAGCATCCGGTCTTGAATACAATCAGGATACCGATTTTTTAGTCAGCAGAATTGTTGAGATAAAAGAAGTTAAAGATCAGGATGAAAACATTGAAAGCTGTAAAGAAGTGACAGTTGTCTACAGGTTACAAACTGACGGGCATGTTCCTGAACTTATCCAGAGTGAAAAACTGTTGGAAGCGGGCAAGGATTATGCCGTAATATCTATTACCGGCAACAATATATTTTATATTAATCAAAGATTATTGGAGCACGGTGCTGCTTGTACGGTTATGGAACCTGAGGAATTTAAAAAGACCTTTATTGAACAGTTAAAAGAAATGAGAGAGGAGTACGACAATGACTAAAGAACTCTCAACAAAATATAATGATTCCGGAATTAAGATGTTTCAGCTGCTTTCACTTTTGTATCAGGGTGAAGCTGATTTCAAGGATGTTTTACATATATTTATGGATGAAAAGGTTTCTCCAAACAATGCAAACGTAAATTTATGCAAATACCTGAACAGTTTAAAAGTTTTCGGTATAAGAGTTGAAAAAAATAAAGACAAATACCATGCCTATAATCTGCCTTATACGTATAACTTTACAAAAGAAGAACTTGAATCTATTCAGAAAATCAAAAACTGTTCAAAGTTGATTTTATCAGACAAAGCAAAGAAAAGATTTGATAAATTTATAAACGCACTTGAGATACGTTATGATTCTGAAACCCAGCAGATAGCAACTGAATTGGATTCAGATGAGGATTTGGATTTCTCTTTCTATTTCAAAAATTTGAAAGAGAAATTTGACGAATTTGAACAGTATATTGAAGATAATCAGATACTAGAGGTTACATATACCGGAGAAGGTAATGAAGAAAAGAAAGTTACCGGCAAACCGCTTGATTTGATATTTGAAAAACGGAAGGCTCTGATAAAAATTTACAATCACAGAGATTCTAAATTATACGATATTCCGCTTGAAAATATTCGTTCAGTGTTTCAATCGCCTCAAAAATCCGGCATGCCTGTAGCCAATACAACATCAGTAGTGTTTAAACTTCGCGGCAGATTGGCTCAGAATTATAAATTAAGACCGCATGAATACTCAAAAGGCATTGATTCTTCAGGTAATTTAATAGTAGTAAATACCAATGAAGATATTAATTCTCTGTTGCACAGATTAATGAGATACGGTACAAATTGTGCTGTTTGTACACCTGTTGCAATAAAAGAACAGATGAAAGAACTTTTAGACAAAACTATCGCAAATTATTCGTAATATTTTGTTTAAAATTTCACTTCACTATGCTAGCATGTAGTCATGGATAAGAATACACAATACGTACCATTACACTTGCACAGTGAGTATTCCCTGCTGGACGGAGCTATAAAAGTTAAAGCTCTGTGTGAATTTGCAAAAGAAAATAACATGCCTGCCGTTGCTATCACCGATCACGGTGTTATGTATTCAGCTATAGAATTTTACAGGACAGCAAAAGAAACAGGTGTAAAAGCTATTATCGGGTGTGAATTTTATGTACATGACGGCGATATACATGTCAAAGATGCATCTCACAATCCGCTTTATCACCTTGTGCTTCTTGCTAAGGATAAAGCAGGCTATATGAACCTTGTAAAACTGGTTTCAATAGCGCACTGCGAGGGTATGTATTATAAACCGCGTATTAATTTTGAACTTTTGGAAAAATATTCCGAAGGCCTTATTTGTTCATCAGCCTGCCTTGGCGGTGAAGTATTGCAGAATTTGCTGAAAAATGATTACGAAGCCGCTAAAGCCGCTGCAAAAAGATATAAAGACCTGTTTGGAGAGGATTATTATATAGAATTGCAAGACCACGGTCTTGAGGAACAGAAACGAACCAACCCTGATTTGATAAAAATTGCTCAGGAACTCGGCATCAAAATGATTATCACAAACGATTCGCACTATCTGAAAAAAGAAGATGCGGACTGGCATGATACATTGCTCTGTCTGCAAACCAATGCACTGAAAAGCGAACCGAACAGATTTCATTTCCCGAATAATGAATTTTATGTCAAAACGCCTGAAGAATTGCGTGCCAGCTTCAAATGGATGGATAGCGCAATGTTTGACGAGTGCATAAAAAATACTGTTGAAGTGGCGGATAAGTGCCATTTGATTTTGGAAATGGGTAAAAGTCCTCTGCCGCACTATGAAGTTCCGCCGGGACATACTGTTGAAAGTTATCTGGATTTGAAAGTGCATGAAGGCTTAAAAAAACGCTACGGAGATATTCCGCCGGAGATAGAAGAACGTGTAAAATATGAACTCGGCATTATTGAACAGATGGGATTTTCCGCGTACTTTTTGATTACATGGGACTTTGTGCATTTTGCAAAAACCCATGATATTCCGGTCGGGCCGGGGCGTGGATCTGCAGCAGGGTCGGTTGTTGCTTATGCGCTGGAAATTACAGACCTTGATCCGATACGCCACCATCTGTTGTTTGAAAGATTTTTGAACCCTGAACGATATAGCATGCCCGATGTCGATATAGACTTCTGCATCGAAAGACGCGGTGAGGTTATTGATTACGTATCTAAAAAATACGGTGAAGATAAAGTCTGCCAGATTATTACATTCGGTACTTATGCTGCAAAAGCCGCAATGAAAGGTGTAGCACGTGTATTAGACATTCCGTTTGCCAGAAGTAATCAATTGTCATCTTTAATTCCTAATGAACCTAAGGCGCATATTGATGACGCAATGCTTGACGGTATGGAATTGAAAAAATTATATGATGAAGATCCGGAAGTTAAAAAACTTGTGGACATGTCACGTTGTATAGAAGGCATAAAAAACAATACCGGAACGCATGCGGCCGGTGTAATCATTGCGCATAAACCGTTGAATGAAATAGTGCCTGTGCAGCCTTCAAAAGACGGTATTATTGTAACCGAATACCCGATGGCTGATTTGGAAAAACTGGGTCTGTTGAAAATGGACTTTTTGGGCCTGCGTACTCTTACAATGATACACAAAACAATGCGGCTTTTAAAAAGAACAAAAGGTATAGAGTTTGATATTAACAGAATACCGCTGGATGATAAACCTACTTATGACATGTTGATTACCGGAGAAACTGACGGTGTATTCCAGTTAGAATCTTCAGGTATGAAAAAACTTGTTAAAGATTTAAAACCGGACGTATTTGAGGATTTAGGCGCACTTGTTGCACTATTCAGACCGGGGCCGCTTGAATCCGGCATGGTGCAGGATTTCGTCGAAAGAAAACACGGACGTCAGGAAATTAAATACGCTCACCCGCTTTTGGAACCTGTTTTGAAAGATACTTACGGAACAATTGTTTATCAGGAACAAATCATGCAGGTCTTTCAGGTGCTGGCTGATTACACCCTCGGTCAAGCCGATATGGTACGCCGTATGATGGGTAAGAAAAAACTTGATGAAATGGCTCAGCAAAAAGGTAAATTTATTGAAGGTGCAGCACGTCACGGCATGGATTCCAAAGATGCGGCAGCTCTGTTTGAGCAGATTGAAAAATTTGCTTCATACTGCTTTAACCGGTCGCATTCCGCTGCCTATGCATTTGTTGCATATCAGACAGCTTATCTCAAATGCCACTACCCGCAGGAATATCTGGCGTCAATTTTATCAAGTGTTTCCGGCGATCAGGACAAAACACAGTTATATATAGAAGAAGCATTAAAATTCGGTATTCAGGTAATGCCGCCTGATATCAACAAATCTTATGCTGAATTTACACCTGACGGAAATAACATCAGGTTTGGACTTGCCTCCATTAAGCAGGTTGGTGAAGCTGTTGTAGAAGCAATTCTCGCGGAACGTGAAGCCAACGGTGAGTTTAAATCAATATATGATTTTTGCAAACGTGTTGACCCTAAATGCAGTAACAAGCGCGTTATGGAAGGTTTAATTAAAGCCGGTGCATTCGGTACAATTGAAAAGAGCCGCAAACAGCTGCTTGAAAATCTTGAATATATTGTAGCCACTGCAAACCGTGAAAATCAGGCAAAAGCTCTGGGACAGGTGAGTCTGTTTGCGGGATTGGGCGAAAATAATGATATCGGATACAGTGAATTTCAACTTGCAGGAAGCGATGAAGAATTTGATGCAAGGCAGCTTCAAATGTTTGAAAAAGAATTTCTGGGTTTCTATGTATCAAGCCACCCGCTTTCTACAATAAGAGATAAACTGCCGTTTTTGATGACGCATAAAATTTCTGAACTGGCCGAGCAGCCAAATGAAAAAGTTGTTACAATATGCGGGCTTATCACTTCCAGTAAACAGATACCTACCAAAAAAGATCCGACAAAATTTTTAAAATTCTGTACGGTGGAAGATTTGACAGGCAAAGTCGAAACCATAGCTTTTAATTCAAAGTTGGCGGATTATGGTGCGTTTTTGCAAAACGAACAGCGTGTAATTATTTCCGGTAAAATAAGCCGCCGTTCAGAAGAAGAACCGCCGGTGATTATTGTGGATTCTGTCAAAACAGTTGATAATTCTAATATATTTACAATAGAATTGCTGGATGATATTAAATTTGAAGAACTTGTTATGCTGAAAAATACATTATGCAAAAATGCAGGCTCTGATCCTGTTGCGTTCAAAATCAAAGATGACAGCGGAGAACATAAAGTCCTGACAGCATCAATGTTCTGGGTTAATTCTTCAAATGACCTTGTAAATACATTGAAGCATGAATTTAAAGACAGAATTGATATAGACATTCGTTCACTGGATGCGGCATAAAACGATTGTATTTTTTGTTTGTGTTAAAATGATATTCAGGAATACAGAATAAAAGGGATAATTATGAGTTTAACAGTATACTTAGGGATAGATGTCGGGTCAGTTACAACAAAACTTGCTCTGGTAGATGAAAAAGGGAAATATGTAGACAGTTACATGCTCAGAACAGCCGGAAAACCTGTGGTTGCAGTACAAACTGGTTTGAAAGAACTGTTGAAAAAAGCAATAACAGATTATGATGTACAAGGTGTCGGAACGACAGGTTCAGGCCGAAACCTTGCAGGGGCACTGGTCGGGGCTGATATTATAAAAAATGAAATTACGGCGCATGCTGTTGCCGCAAGTATTAATGTACCGGGAGTACAGACGATTTTAGAAATAGGCGGTCAGGACAGTAAAATTATTATTCTGCGCGACGGTATTGTAACAGATTTTGCTATGAATACAGTTTGTGCGGCCGGTACGGGAAGTTTCCTTGACCAGCAGGCAAACAGATTGAATGTCCCTATACAGGAGTTCGGGGCAACTGCGTTAAAATCAACTAATCCGGCACGTATTGCAGGCCGCTGCGGAGTTTTTGCAGAAAGTGATTTGATTCACAAACAGCAGCTTGGTTATCCTGTAGAAGATTTATTATACGGGCTTTGTCAGGCACTTGTACGTAATTACCTGAGTAATCTGGCTCTTGGTAAAGAATTGCTGCCTGTATTTTCATTCCAGGGCGGTGTTGCGACAAACTCCGGCATGGTGAAAGCTTTTGAAGAGGCACTGGGACATAAAATTGTAGTACCTGAAAACCACCAGACTATGGGGGCAATAGGTGCGGCGCTTCTGGCAATGGAAAATCATCAGTACACTGAAACGCCGACTAAATTCAAAGGCTGGGAAGTCGGCGAAATGCATTTTTCATCAATTACCTGTGAATGCAACGGATGTTCAAACAATTGTGAAGTAATTACAATTGTGGAAGGCGTGGATGAAGTACAACATGTGGATAAAATAAAAGATATTAAAGGTAATATTATTGCACGCTGGGGCGGAACATGTGGACGCTGGGATAGAGGATAAAAAACGTTTAATGTTTATAGTGTTAAAATAGAAATATGAAAAATTTTAAGGCAATAGTTGATGTTGGTCTGAAACCGACAATAAAGGATATTAAGGCAATAACACTTGCTGATGCGGTTGAACAGATTACCGATGTTAAAAATTTTCATTGCAAGCTGCAAAATCGCTATATACTGGAATTTTCAGCACAAAATAGAGATACCGCACAAAAAACAGTTCAGCTTATTGCTGAGGAAATTCTTGCGAACAGCGTTATTGAGGAGTATGAAATACACTGGGTAGATTTGAATGAGTAGTATAAATGCCGGTATTATAACGTTTTTAGGAACTAATTGCGAACAGGATACAAGAAGAGCCTGTGAACTTTTTGGCTGGCGTGCTGAATATATATGGCAGGATGAACGTATAAACAAAAAATATGATGTTATTTTTTTACCCGGAGGATTTTCTTACGGTGATCACATATCGTCAGGACGCATTGCAAAACTTGCGCCTGCTGTTCAATCTCTTCCGGTTGGTGAAACTCTGATTGTGGGCATTTGTAACGGGTTTCAAATACTGTGTGAAGCCAAACTGCTTTCCGGCGCATTGACTTACAACGAAAATCTGAAATTCATATCACGCGTTGTACCGCTGGAATTCCTTGGAGAAGTAATTCATATTCCTGTCGCACATCATCAAGGAAATTATATTTCCTGTGAAAACATGAGTGAAGAAGTTATTTTGCGTTATACAGAAAATATCAACGGTTCAGATGAGCGTATTGCCGGAATTTACAACCGAGAAAAGAAAATTATCAGTATGATGCCGCACCCTGAACGTGCCGTATATTCAGAGCTTGGATTGACTGACGGCCGAAAGATTTTTGAGTTTATTGAAAATGAAATATAAAAAATACATTACAGAAAAATTGAATAGAGAGCCAAACGAATTTGAACTGTATCTTTTTAGTGCAACATATTCAGAGCACTGCGGGTACCTGCATTCACGGGAATTACTTAGACTTCTGCCTAAAGACAAGGCTGTTTTTGCGTCTGAAAATGCAGGCGGAATAAGGATAGGCCGGCATGCTGTTCTATTTAAAATGGAATCTCATAATCATCCGTGTGCTGTTGAACCATTTAACGGGGCTGCAACGGGCATTGGCGGAATTGTGCGTGATGTGCTTGCTATGAATGCAAGACCTATCGCTCTTTGTAATTCTCTAAAATTCGGGGATGACAAAAGAATTATTGACGGTGTTGTGGCTGGAATTTCAAATTACGGCAACTGTATAGGTGTACCGACTGTTTCTACAGAAGTTTTGTACAACAAAAGATTTACTGAAAATCCGCTGGTGAACGTGACAGCCATAGGTATTGCAAAGTTCGACGATATAATAACCTCAAATTCAGCGCATGCAGGGTTAAAACTCATGCTTGTCGGCTCTCATACAATGAAAGACGGTATGGGCGGCGCGAGTTTTGCGTCAAAAAAATTAAGTGATGAGAAAAAAGAGGATAAACTTTCCATTCAGATTGCCAACCCATTTATGAAAAAGAAACTTATAGAGGCATGTCTTGAGGCTTTTGATCAAAAACTCGTTGTAACCTGTCAGGATTGCGGGGCGGCCGGCATTCTGTCCTCAACTTCGGAAATAGCGTTTAAAAGCGGCGTAGGAGTTGATATTGATTTAGATAAAATACATATCGGCGACACATCAATTAAGGATTTTGAGATAATGCTTTCAGAAACTCAGGAAAGAATGCTGTTTGCGGTTGAGGAAAATAAAATTCCACAAATTGCAGCTGTCATGAAAAAATACGAAATACCTTATTCTGTTATCGGAGATGTCATTGAAAAAAAATCTTATATTGTAAGACGCAGTAACAAAATTTTAGCGGATTTGCCCGTTGATGTACTTGTCACACCACCTGTGGTTGAGTTAGATTTTACAGAAATCCCCGTCAAGGATCCGCCAATTGAAAACATAAATTCACCTGAAATTTATAATCAATATGATCATACTGTTGGTACAAGGACTCAATTGCAACCGGATGACAATCCACAATTCAATTCGCTGTATTTATGGGAAGAAAACTGTTCTCTCGGTATTTATACATTTTCTTCAACTGTTGCACAAACTTATGATGCGCTTAAAAATGCAGAAAGTGAATTTTTGAAACGCGGTTTCACCCCAAAAGGAATAACCAACTGTTTGAATTTCACTAATCCTGAAATTCCGCCGACTATGTATGAATTTAAGCGTACTATTTCAGCAATAAAAAAATTCTGTGAAGAAACAGGAATAACAGTCTGTTCCGGCAATGTTTCTTTTTACAATGAAAGTTCAAATTCGAAAATCATCAATATGCCTGCATTTACCATGATTGGCATAAAAAAAGCTCCTCAGTAAGAGGAGCTATAAGGATTTAAGTATAGTTTAGTTTTGTGTATTTTGATTTTTTAATGCATCCGCTGCCTTTTTATGATTAAGGTATTTGTCACCAAGCTTATTGGCAATCGGAGTAACAAGAACAGGTACCAGATATCTGTATACTGCGCCGAATACAATCATTGTTTTCAGCAAGCCCATACCTTCAATCTGGTTGAGTAATGCTCTTTTTTGTTTCGGAAGCATAGATTTGAAGTTGTTTCTTGTTTTGACAAATTCTTTAACAAGTTCTGTATCATCAAGCAACAATTTCAAGTCTTTTTTAGAAACTTTGTCTTTGTTTGCTTTGATAATTTCTTCGTTGTTTTTAAGAATTTCTTTATTCTTGTTTACAAAATCCTGCTCAAGCGTTTCATCGTTCAATCTCAAGCCGGCAAATTTAGCTGTCTGTTTATCCCACCAGTTGCCTAGCTTACTGTCAATTGCGTAAGCGCCCGCTGTTGAAAGTACGAATGTCAAAAACTGGTTAAGTGCAAGTGTCTGTTTTCTGTCTTTGTCCAGCTTGTCATTATTCAGGGTTTTGTACATATACATACCGCTTGTGATAGCTGATCCGACAGCCAGAAGGTGATTGAACAGATATCTGCTGTTTTTAAATTTTTCAGCAGCCCAGTTCATTGGTGTACTATCTACCAGCGGAGCAGTAAAGTATTTTGCTATTTTATCAACGCCTTTGTTATAATATTTGTTGATATTTTTGAAAATACTGGATTTTTTAGGGAGAGTATCAGTAATAATACCAGCCGCACCGCCTTCAAATGTCGGAATTGCCTGCGCACTTGCCGGGAATGTCGGTATCTGTTGGTGCTGATTTTTGAACGTCGGAATTTGTTGACGTTGGGTATTTGAATTTTGTTGATTGTATCTTATATTATGGAGAGTTACTTGCATTATTTGAGCCCTCCTCTGAATTCGTTAAATGATTTTATCATAGGTTTTGTTGTTTCCACTGCTGCCAGAACCGGTTGAGCCGCCGGTGCTTTTTTCTTTTCTACACCGAATACGTATTTCAAAATCGGCGGGATCAGAGCGATTGTTAACATTGATCTCGGAACTCCGATAACCCAGTCCGGAATATTTTTTGAAATTTGTTTAAGTGCATTTTTTGAGTTTTTGAGTAAACGTTTTTGCTTTTTCAATTCAATAGTCATTTCTTTGCCGTCAAATTCTTTTAAATCTTCGGCAATTTGTTTTAGGCGTTTAGACCCGTATTCATCGTAACCTTTTATCACCTGTTTTACATTGCCATCATCATCAAGAATTTCTTTGGCTCCGAAAAGATTTTTAACTGCTGTGTCAAGAGGACTTGTCAAAATAACTGATGCTACAAATCCGATAACACCTGATGCAATGGCATGACCTGCTGAATAAATTTTGTCCTCTTTATCCTTTTTACCAGGTAATGAGACAATAGTAGCAGGTCGTAATATACCTGCTAAGATCAAAGCCATAAATGCGCTGGATGCTATGTTGTGGTCGTTTACCATACCCATTGACTTGGCAAACCAGTCACTTTTCATAATCTTTTGGCCGAGCGATAAACCTCCATTCAAAACATTAGCGGCAACTTCACTCTTTCCCGTAAAGCTGCCGCTATATGCTGCATTATATCCTTTATTATTTTGCTTTTCTTCACACAAACCCGCATAATTTCGCTCTTTAAAGTTCTGCGAGTTCCTTAACTCCTGCACTCCGAGAGCCATAGGGGAATCCTTTGTTCCCGCTGACCCCTTGGTGAGGTTAGTTTGATAATGAATTGAGTTAATTTTCATAATCCACCATTTAAAATATTGCTACACTTGTCCTACCTTCATATTAAAACAAAGAAAAAGATTTTTTGCTAGTATTTCATGAAACTTTACATTTTTTTTGAATAAAATTCAATAAAGCTTGTGTTTACAATATTTAGAGACCGAAAGTTTAACTTTACAATTAGTGTTCCGGTAACACTTTACTATACTTTTGATTTAGTTTTGTTACACATTTGTCCTCATATAATAAATATATTATCATGTATAAGTCTATTTATATAAAAGGTAGGAGTGAGCATGATTGATCAAATCTTGAGTTATACTGACAAATTAGGGAAATTACTCGCAGCATTTAAGGTGAGTATGATTTTAGGTGTCATTGTTAATCTTGTAATAATTTTTGTTTTATTCAAGCTGACAGATATTTTGATTCATAAGATGCAGCAGCGTTTTAAGTCTAACGAAAATGCGGAATCTTTTTTGCATGTATTTCCTATTTTAGAAAAAATAATTAAATTTTTAATCATATTTTTTGTTGTTGCTTCATTTTTGCAAAGTCATGGGTATTCTTTGACATCACTAATCGCCGGTTTTGGAATTACCGGTTTGGCCGTGGGGTTTGCCGCGCAGCAGACTATTGCTTCTATGTTTGGAACAATGGGAATTGTGGCGGATAAAACTTATAAAATCGGAGATTATATAAAAATTAATGACCTTGAAGGTACAGTTGAATCAATAACCCTGCGTTCTACAAAAATACGTTCATTACAAAATTACCTTGTCAGTATTCCAAATGACTTAGTCGCAAATAGTATTGTCGAAAATGTTACACGTGCACATAAGCGTCGAATTGATGCAATTTTTGGTATTACTTATGATACCAGTAACGAAAAAATAGAGCGAGCACTGGAGATTGTTAAATTTGTTGCACAGCGCCATCCTGAAGTTTATGATGATTACACTGTAAATATTGAAGCTCTTGACAGCAGTTCTATCAATATAAGATTAATTGCTTATGCTAAGACCAGAATATACTCAGAGTTTGTTCGAATCAGGGGTGAAGTTTACTTTGACGTAATAAAGCAGTTCAGGGAAGATAAGATTGAATTTGCATTCCCGTCAACAACGGTTTATATGGCTAAGAATTAATGAAAATTAAGATAGTCGCTCTCGGGAAAATTAAAGAAAAATTTTTGAAAGACGGTATTGACGAATTTGTAAAGCGTCTGCGGCCTTATGTGTCGCTCGAAATTGTTGAACTTTCTCCAATAGAAATTAAGGACGAAAATCTGACGGGAAAAGTTCTTGACGAGGAAGCTGAAAAAATTCTTGCGCAAATCAAGCCGCAATCTTATGTCATTACTCTTGAGATAAACGGCAAAATGTTGTCATCAGAAGAACTGGCTCAAAAAATTAATACGCTCGCAAATGACGGAGTCAGCGAAATAGTCTTTGTCATCGGTTCCTCCTGCGGTATATCACCTAAAGTATCCGAACGTGCGGATTTTAAACTAAGCATGTCAAAAATGACTTTCCTGCACCAGTTTGCCAGATTGATACTGGTTGAACAAATTTACCGCGCCTTCAAGATAATTAAAGGCGAGACTTACCACAAATAGACGACAACAACTTTTCCCTGTAATGATATAATTTTTCAAAAAGGAGAAATTTTATGAAAGAATACGAATTAAATTTGTCAATGGAAGAATTGGAAAAACGTACCAACAAAGACTATTTGATGACGAAAAAGATGCTTGATGTTGATGCACCGGAATATCTTTCACTTGCAGATGGCGATAAAAACGCACTCAAGCACCTTGTTAAAGCGGCAGATATTTTAGAAAAAATAAACATGCAGATTGATTGTCATGACAATCTAGGGTTCAAAGCGTTTTTGGAAAAGGAAATATCAAAAGGCAATAAGCAGGCCGAATTAACAAAAATTCTTTTTGATGCGCAGAAAGGCATTAATGCCATTGACTCTTTATCTCAAAAAATCAATCTGGCAAAAGAGATAACAGAACTTCCGGGAAAAGGTGTTTATCCTGAGGATTTGTCTAAAGAAGAATTTCACGCAATTTTAACAAAAATGCTAAAAGAAGGCAAAACAGATAAAGTCAAAAAAATTCTAACACAGCGCTCTGTTGTGGAACGTGACGGTGATGAACTTACCGGCATTGATTATATAGACAAATTCAAAGATGATTTTGCCCAAATGGCAGATGAATTGGACAGAGCGGCTGAAGTTTCCACAAATGCGGATTTTAATGAATACCTTAAATTACAGGCAAAAGCATTACGTAAACCTGAACCGATGTTAGATGCATACGCTGATAAAAAATGGGCGACACTACAGGATACACCGCTTGAATTTACTATTACCCGCGAGAATTACGAGGATGAAATGACCGGTACAATCGTCGAAAATGAAGAATTGAAAAAACTTCTGGAAGATAACGGTATTTCCCCTATTCCTAAAGATTTTTTAGGCGGCAGAGTCGGTATTGTAAATAAAGAAGGGACTCATGCTCTGCTTGCAATAAAAGAATATTTACCAAAACTTGCAGAGAACATGCCTTACAAAGATGAATATACCCAAAACATTTCCACAGAAGGCGATGTTAAGCAAACAATGGTTGATGTAGATCTTGTAGCTGTAAAAGGTGATGTAGGTGCGTATCGCGGCGGCATTACGCTTGCTGAGAATCTTCCGAATGACGACAAGCTTTCACTTACAATAGGAGGCGGACGCCGGAATGTTTACCACCGCCAAATCCGTTTTGTAAGCGATTATAAAAAGCTGCAGGAAAGACTGGATGCCATTCTTGATAAGGAACAGCACAAGTATTATAACAACGAAGCCGACCACTGGTTTACAATCGGACATGAAAATGCGCACTCTCTCGGGCCGCGCGAAGGAAGTGAAAAACTGGGTAAATACCGGAACATCATTGAAGAAAACAAAGCAGATATGGGCGCTCTTGCTTTCGTGGATTTGTTGACCGAACTCGGTATGTATACGGAAGAACAGCGTAAACAAATAATTGTTACAACAATTACAGATAATTTCCTCAAATCTAAACCGACATTGAGTCAGGCACACAGAGTAAGAACGGTAATGCAAAACAAGTATTTTGCTGAACGGAGCGCATACGATATTATTGATGAAAAAATTCATGTAAATATCGACAAAGTCGTTCCGATAGCAAAAGAAATGCTGGCAGAAATTGTACGTATTCAGATAGACGGCGATTTTAATAAAGCAGAAAAATACGTTCTGGATAATTTTATCTGGACAGATAACATGGAGTTAATTGCCCAAAAACTCCAAAAAATAAACAAAACTCTAAACGGCCGAACAGAGTCTAAGCTGGCCGATTTTCTGCTTTCATCTTAATATTTGTAAAATTTTATTCTTAAAACAGGCAATTCTCCTGAACCAAAATCCTTTATAGTAATATACGGGGGAAATCAGGAGAATTGTTTTATGCCGGTAGACGGACTAAAGGGGAATACATCAATCAGTACATATCAGAATATGGACGGAACTAACCTGACAATTGCAGGTTTGGAAGAAAAAGCTGTCGGCAATCGCGGTTCTGCCGGCGTATTCCTCGGGATAGGTACTGATTTTAGCAAAGATGCAATGGCGGTATTGGACTTTAAAGGTTCTTATAACTATGATAAAAATGGTCTTTTTAATCAGAATTTGAGGGTGCGAAATACAGTCGGATTAAAGAGTTCTGCAACCCAGATAAGATATTCACCATTGAGTGTAAATGTTCCGGTATCAGATAATACAATCTTATATGCTAATCCGCACTATGTCGGGAAATTTAACTATAAAACCGATAAATGGACAAACAGTGCAGGCATTTTTGTCGGAGCCACACAAAAAGTATCAAAAAATACCTCTGTTTCACTGGAAGTGCAGCGTTACAATTTGCAGGATATAAAAGACAACTCAGACAAAAACTGGGGGATTAACGCAATTATAACATGGACATTTTAGATTTATTTAACTTATTAATAAATAAAAACAGCGGGATATGTTATCTAACCATATCCCGCTGTTTTGGATTTTAATTTTCGACTGCCTGTTGTTCTTTTTGCTGATTTAAAAGGGTTTGAATTTTTTCTTTGATTTCTTCGCCTTTTTTCTGCATATCAGAAACAACATCATCAGCTTTGTTTTGAATTTCTTTAACGGTTTCGTTTGCGCGGTTCAGAACATCTTTTGTTGTGTCTGCTATCATAGCGCGGGTTTCTTCACCTGATTTAGGTGCAAGTAATACACCTGCAATAGCTCCGATTGCGCCGCCTACTATAAAACCTGCTAAAAATTTTGTTGCTGACATAATTTACTCCTTTACTGTTTTCGTGTACATTTTAATTGACGGGCTTTTTTATTTAATCCCCGTAATCGGCTAATTATTTTTTCGCAAATAGATTAAATATTGTGGTAAATCCTTTAATCAATCCGCCAAATATTGATTCTGACAGAATTTTTGTTTTGCCGAATGTCTTTTCTACTGCGCTTTTGAAATTATCAACGCCCTGATCTGTACTTTTTACTATTGAATTTACAGAATGCAAAGTTTCATTGAGTTCTTTCAGTGTAGGTTTTAATTCTGTATTCAGAATAATTGATGTTTCATTGAGATTTTGCGCTAATTCTCTAAGGTCAATCAGTAGTTTTATCAAATATACTGCTACTACTATAACGACAATACCTGTAGCCCAGGCAAGAAATGTCAAACCTTGATTAAGTGCAATTTGTGAAAATAAAATATCCATAGTAATTGGTTTCCTTTATATTGTGTTGAGTATGTTATTCAACATTAGTAGTTGAATTCAGAGTCATCTTCTCCGGTTTCCAATTCTTTTGCTTTTTGTAATTTTTTAGATTTAATCATGTTGTTAAATTTGCGAAGCTGGCGTTCAAGCTTGTATTTCATCAAATCAACTGATTCCAGAGCCTGCTTTTTAGCTTCTTTAATTTCAGGAGCGTGTTTTTCGTAGAGTTCACAAGCCGCTTCTTTTAATTCGCGTCTTGATTCTTCACCCGGTTTGGGCGCATACAGGACTCCTGCAACGATACCGCCTATTACACCGGCGATTAGCCCCATTCCGAACATTAATGATGATTTTTTACTCATATATGACCTCGTCTTTCTTTTTTGACTATTATAACATATTTTTTTACGAATTACAAGTTAGTTGGTTTTGGCCTTTAGCCAGAAATCATGGAATAATACCGCAAACTGTAGTAGTGCAGCGGCCTTTTTATATTTACCTTTCAGCATAAATAAAGAAAGATACATAGCGACATTTTTAATCAGATTGATTTTAAACTGTCTGCGTTTTTTCTTTAGAGAATTAATCATGCAGTCATAATAGTCACCGAAACTTGTTACGCAGTATTTAAGGTCAGAAAGAGCTTTTTCTATTTCCTTACGCTTATCTTTCAAAATATCATTGTATTTTAAAATTGCTTTGTCTGCCTTGAGGATTAACAAAACCAGCGTTGTAGCAATGATTAATTCTGCTATGAAAATTGTTGCGATAAATAAATACATGTTCTTATTCTCGATTTTGTATTATTATATAATATAGAATAATACAAAAAAAATGGGAATACGTCCAGAGTACTATTTATGATTAGCAAACTGAGATTTTATACATCATTAATAATGGCACGTGCGGCATATCTGGGGATAAGAGTGCTGAATAGATCGTCAGGTACGTCTTTTGTCGGAATGCTGACTCTTAAAACCTGTCCGGACTTTTTGAAATATTGTTCAGGTTATATTAAAAATAGAATAGTGACAGTGAGCGGTACAAACGGTAAAACAACAACTTCCGGACTTATTGCACACATACTTGAAACAGCACATCAGGCAGTTATTCACAACCTGAAAGGCGCCAACATGCTGACAGGTATAGCAAACGTGTTTGCGCTAAAATTAAGACCTTTTAAACGCTTTGATTATGCGGTTATAGAATCTGATGAAGCTTATCTGACAAAATTGTATGACTATATGAAGGCCGATTACCTTGTTGTGACCAATCTTTTTCGTGATCAGCTTGACAGATACGGTGAACTTGCCACAACAGCAGGATTTATTCAGAATGCAATAGATAAAAATCCCGATTTAACGTTGATTTTGAATGCAGATGACCCGCTTGTCGCAAACTTCGGACAGAACAGAAAAACAGTCTATTATGGATTTGAGAATGTTGAATACATACAGAATTACGAAAAATCCAACGCGCCGACAGAAGTTTTTAACTGTCCGTGCGGCCGCCCGCTAAAATATTCCAGACAATTTTTTGCTCAGCAGGGACATTATTACTGTGAATGCGGATTTAAACGCCCTCAATGTGATTATTCGGCTGATGTGAAAATTTTTGATGATTATTCTGTGTTAACAGTTCATTATAACGGAATTGATTTTGAATTTAAGGTTGGCCTTGTCGGCCTTTATAATGCATATAATGCACTTGCCGCAATTGCTTTTGCATTTGAAACCGGACTTAATCAGGCCGAAATACAAAAGGCTCTGGATAGTTACAAATCTATTTTCGGACGCGCGGAAAAACGTACAATTAACGGCCATCCGACAATTATTCAGCTAATCAAAAACCCGACCGGTGCAAGTGAAGTTCTTAAAACAGTTGATTTGAATTCCAATATTGTTATTGCAATTAATGACAATTATGCGGACGGACGGGATATTTCATGGCTATGGGACAGCGATTTTGAGCAGTTGAAAAATGCACAAAAACTTGTTATAACATCTGGTGTACGTGCAAATGATATGGCGACAAGACTTAAATATGCAGGCGTGCCTCAAGAAAAAATTCTTGTTGAACCGTCAATAAAAAAAGCAATACAATTAGCAGCAGAAGCAAAAAATGATGAACATATTACAATTTTGCCGTCATACACGGCACTTTTAAAGATTAATAAAGAAAAGTTACATGATTAAGGAAAGAAGGCAAAAATGTTATTAGGTGTAAATATAGATCACGTTGCAACATTAAGAAACGCAAGAGGCGGAGTAGAACCGGATCCGGTTAAAGCCGCTGACATTTGTGAACAAAACGGGGCAACTTCAATTACAACGCACTTGAGAGAGGACAGGCGCCATATTAAAGATGAGGATGTTTATACACTCATAAAAACACTAAAAACCAGACTGAATCTTGAAATGGCAATGGCTGACGATATTCAAAAAATTGCACTTGAAATAAAGCCGCATTCAATCTGCCTTGTTCCTGAAAAAAGACAGGAAGTAACAACAGAAGGCGGGCTGGATGTTGCAGGACAATTAGAAAAAGTTACGGCTTTTATAAAGCCGCTGCTAGATGCCGGTATTGTAGTAAGTCTGTTTATTGACCCGACAAAAGAGCAGGTAGAAGCTTCTGCTAAAACAGGCGCACAATTTATAGAACTTCATACAGGTACATACTCAGAAGCATTTGCTACTCCTGATGAAGAAAAAGAATTTCAAAATCTTAAAAATGCGGCAATACTCGCGCAAAGCCTTGGATTACGTGTTAATGCCGGCCATGGATTGAATTATGAAAATGTTCACAGAATGCATGAAATACCGGATTTGTATGAACTCAATATCGGGCACAGCATAGTTTCCCGTGCGGTATTTACCGGACTTGCAGAAGCTGTCCGTAAAATGGCAGATTTAATCAAATAAGGAATATAAAATGAAAAGCGAACACGAAATTATAGAAGAAATGCAGCAAGTAGTTGAGCAAATGAGGCTTGATGACCTTGAAGATAATCCTGACATTGCAGAAGAATATTTTGATTGTGATTGCTGCGGTGAACATAAATGTCTGGCCGGCTCTATTGAATATGAAGGTTACAGATTGTGCAATGACTGTGTTCTCATTGCAGAAACAGGGTTTGCTTTAGGCAAAATAAAAAGCGTTCAGGAGCTTATTGACGCTGTTGAAGATAAAAACCTTGAAAAATTATGTGAATATTTAAGACAAGAACAACAAAGAGAAAAGAATTAATGGATGTAAAAATTTCAGACAAAGTAATAAATCGTTTAACCCTTTACCATTGCATATTAACTGATTACATAGCTGCTAATCAGGAGTTTATTTCAAGCAAGCAGATGGCGCAATTGTTGCATATCGATGATTCTCAGGTACGTAAAGATATTTCTATGTTGAATAATTCAGGCAAAGGGCGTGTCGGCTATATTGTAAAAGAACTCAAAAGCTCCATAGAAAAAACTCTGGGCTTCAAAAAAACTAAGAATGCCTTTATTATCGGGGCCGGAAATCTTGGTACGGCGCTTGCAAATTATGACAATTTCGGTGATTACGGACTTAATATCGTTGCTCTGTTTGACAACGATACCCGAAAAATAGGCAAAACCATAAATAACAAACTTATTTTTGATATAGCAAAACTGGAAAATTTATCACTTAAAACCGGAGTTGATATTGCCATTTTAACAGTACCGCGTGCTTATGCGCAGAGTATCGCAGACAAACTGGTTAAATCAAACATAAAATACATCTGGAATTTTACCCCGTCTGTGCTAAGCGTGCCGGAAGATGTTCAAGTTTGGAATGAAAATTTGATGGGAAACTTTTTGCAGTTTACATACAATATTTAAACCGCACACTTTGTGTTGAGGTAATACAGATGTCTTAAACCTTCAAGCGTCAAAGTAGGATTTATAAAATCAAAAGGCCGCTTGAGATAGTTTGCGATAAGGCCGGAATATCCACCTGTGGCAACAACGACAGCGCGTCTGCCGAGTTCTTTTTCACACTGCTCAACAAGTCCGTCAATCATAGCAGCTGTACCGCGTATAACACCGGAAAGAATTGCATCAGCTGTGTTATGCCCGATTGCTGAATTAGAAAGTGTTACATCTATCCGTGGTAATTTTGATGTAAATTTATTCAGGGATTTTAACTGTAAATTTACCCCAGGCGCAATAAGACCGCCGATAAATTCTCCTTCTGCATTGACGATATCAAATGTAGTTGCAGTTCCAAAATCAACAACAATAGTCGGCTTTTCGTATAAGACATAAGCCCCCGCAACATTGGCAATTCTGTCAGCGCCGGCTTCTTCAGGATTGTCCAGCACTATTTTAACGCCTGTATTTATATTTGAACTCAAAACTATTGACTCAAGTTTGAATACATTGTCTACAGCTTTTTTAAATTTAGCTGTTAATTCTTCTACAACGGATGAAATTATACAACCGTCAATCTTAAAATCCTTGAAAAGTGATTTTAACAGTACTTCATATTCTTCAAGCGATAAATCTTTGTCAGATGCCAGCCTGAATTCTTCAACAAGCGCCGTATCATCAAACAAGCCAAGTGTAATACTTGTATTTCCAATGTCTGTTGTTAATAGCATAATAAGATAATCCTCTTTCGAAGATTATCTTATCACAAACTTTTTTGAAATAAAAGCGCCTAGCTGCGGAAAGCCTGTTGATCAGCCTGCGGCGGTACAGCTTGTCCATTCAGCAAATTACCGATAACCGGCTGGCCTGAACGCAATTTATTCATGAAATTATCAAATCCGTCTGCAAATGATATTCTATTGACCTGCGGTTTATCACTTCTGTCTATTCTATCAATTTTTGATATAGCATCCATACCCATTGTTTTGACTCCTCGGTTTTATACTCCTTATATCTTATATATATATAAAGTATTTTATGTCAGAGGAAATTGCCTGATCGGGTAAGAAATGTTACAAATCTTAATCTATTTTTTAAAAAGTCTGTTTTCAAGCGTTATAGCGGTTTTAGTCTTAGCAAGACCGGCCTGAGAACTTTCTTTGAGTGTTGGCGACATGAGTTTGCCGGTTTGTTCAAGAGCATCAATAATTTCGTCAAGCGGAATTTTGGATTCAATACCGGCAAGCGCCAGTTCACTTGCGGTTACGGCATGTATTGCCAGAAAAGCATTACGTTTTACACAAGGTATTTCAACAAGTCCGCATACAGGATCACAGGTGAGCCCCAGTAAATTTTTCATAGCAAGAGCCACCGCATTAAAAATCTGCTTAATAGAGCCGCCGCGCATCTGAGTCAAAGCGCCTGCCGCCATAGCCGATGCAACGCCGCATTCGGCCTGACATCCCGCAACAGCACCCGCAAGAGCAACTTTATTGGAGATAATACGCCCTATTTCACCTGCAGTTATGAGCGCATTAATCTGATCTTCTTCTGATATATTAAAATCTTCCGCCGCTGCAACAAGTACAGAAGGGACAATTCCGCAGGAACCTGCTGTCGGACAAGCCACAATAACACCCATTCTTAGATTTTCCTCGCTTGTTGCAAGTGCGTAAGTCGTGATTTTTTCAAAAGTTTTCCCAAAAATTGCGCCTTTAGAAGAAAAACGTTTTTGCAGCTTTTCGCAATCAGCCCCGCACATACCGCTCAGCGAGAGTTCATTTGATTTTAATCCTGACTTAATGGCTGCTTTCATTGCATCAAGACTTCTCTTAACTGTTTTTCTGACCTCTAGTTCTGTTTTTTCTGAGAGGTAAGCTTCCCTTGTCTGGGCAACTTTATAAATAGCTACATTGGCAATATTGCAAGCTTTATACAACTGTTCAAACGAATTAATATCTTTTTCTATCATAATTTACTGTTCCAATTTTTTTACATACCGTACAAGATACAAATTTTCAATGCCTTCTATGAGCTTTAGTATTTCTTCATCAAGTTCACCGTCAAGGCATATACACATAGAGGCTTCTTCACCTTTTGCATATCTGTCACAATGTAAAGAGGCAATGTTAATGTTGCGTTCTTGAATAAGTTTTGTAACTCTGGAGATCATTCCGGGCACATCACGGTAAACAAGCAGTAAAGTGTTAAATTTGCCGGTGAATTTGACGGTAAAATCGTTGATTTTTCTAATAACGACTTCACCTGCGCCAACACTATCGCCGGCCACAAACATATTCAAATCACCTTCAAAAATAAAGTCAACAGCGTTCGGGTGTCTGTTAAAATCTTCCAGATACTCAAATTCATAAGCAATGAGTTTTGCTTCCGGCAGGTCAAAAACGTTTCGAATTCTTTTATCATCCACGGAAAGTCCCAGAACTCCAGCCAGTAAACCTTTATCCGTGCCGTGTCCAAATCCTGTTTGCGCATAAGAATTATACAACCTGAATGTAATCTTGTGAGGTTTTGCGTCATATACATTGCGTGCAAGAAGTCCCAACCGTACAGCGCCGGCTGTGTGTGAACTTGAAGGCCCTACCATTACAGGGGTAATTATATCTATAAACGATGACTGTGCCATTTGTCTCTCCTATTGTATAGTATATCATTAAAATATTTCAATATTAATTTATGTAAAAATTTTGTAAAAAAATCACAATATTTTCAAAATTTATGTTTTTATATATATACCAGATGTGTAGTGTTGTTATTTTAGTGTGGAAAAGGAAATATATGTTTAGTCCGGAATTTATGAAATTTTTAATCAATTATCAGAAACCTGAATATACCCCGATATCAGATAAAAAAGAGATAAAATTTGACCGCAAAGGCGGCAAACTTGCAGAAGTATTTTTGCTGAATAAATAGGATATTTATGCTTTAATTACGGCGTTTTAATGTATTGTGCGCTTGTTATGTTGCAACGCGTGACTTTTCTTGCTTTGGCGATAAACTTCTGCTTGGCCGTTCCAATGTATAAAAGCACACCTGCTACGTGCTCGCGTTCTCTCATGCCGTTCGTGCCTCTGCTCAACACTATCGACATTGATGATAAAAAGTCGCCTTCTATATTTGAATTGCATCTTTATTTTTCACAAAAAGACGCCTTCTGGTTAATCGTTCCAATGTATAAGAGCACACCTGTGTGCAAAAAAAGAGCCCTTTTTAAGGGGCCCTGGAATGCAAACTTTAAATCATTCCTCGTAAATAGTGTGAAGTGTAGTGTGCTTAAAATTTCGTTGATTCCTCAATTTCAAGCATTTCCTCGTGTTCATATATATAAAGTATTTTTTTGATATATAATTGCTATATTCATTCAATATTTTATCAATTCTTTACAAAAGTTCATAATCGTTTTAGATACTGGAATTTTGCCGGAATAAAGTGTATCATATTATAAGGCAGATATATGTTTTAGAAAGGGATTGGATATGAAAATATTAATATCAAATGACGACGGTATCGCGGCTAACGGCATAAGAGCACTTTCAGAAGCTCTGTCAGAAAAACATGATGTTTATATTATTGCACCTGACAGAGAAAGAAGCGCTGCAGGGCATTCGCTGACTTTACACACACCGCTGCGCGTTGAGGAACTTGATGAACCTGTTTACGGCGCCAAACGGGCATGGGTAACAACAGGAACTCCGGGAGATTGTGTAAAAATCGGGATAAGCGCAATACTTTCGCCGGAAGAACAGCCGGATTTGGTTATTTCCGGTATAAACCACGGGCCTAATCTGGGGTCAGATATCTTGTATTCTGGAACAGTAAGCTGCGCTATGGAAGGCGCTATGCTGGGCGTACCAAGTATAGCGGTTTCTCTTGCAAGTATGCATTACGAACCGGAAAATTTTAGATTTTCAGCACACTTTGTTTGCGCATTACTTGAGAAGTTGAAGGAATTTGAATTCCCTAAAAAATGTATATTAAACATAAATATCCCTCCGCTTGATGCTGAAGATGTTGCGGGTATTGCCATTGCAGAACTTGGTAATAAGATGTTTACAGACAACTATGAAAAGCGCGTTGACCCAAGAGGAAAGGTTTATTACTGGATGGCCGGCGAACTTATAACAGAACCCGAAGATGCAAGAACCGATCTTGCGGCCGTCAGAAATAATAAAATCTCTATCACTCCGGTGACATTTGAGATGACGCGCATTGAAACAATGTTAGATTTGGACAAAATTCTTTGCCGTGACAAGGGCTATTGCAGCTGGTTTTAAGCTAAAATTAAAAGGCGGCTTATTTGCCGCCTTTTGCTTTCTTCATATTTTTTAATCCTAAAATACAAATAACATTTATTGTTCAACAATAATTCTTGCAGGGAAGTTATTTCTCAAAAGTTCATTTGCAGCGGTTTGTGCTTTTTCGCGTGAGGAGAAAGAACCAACTTGTATAGTGTATGCTCCGCCTATTTGCTTGACAAAAGGATTAATATTCAGGCCGGCATCCATCAAAATACCTTTTGCTACCTGTGCCTGTTCAGGTGTTGCGTAATATCCTACGACAACTTTAGCGTTAACCGGTGTCGGCTCAGACTGTACCGCTTCTGTAGTCTGCTGCGGCTCCGGTGTAGCTGTCGGATGTTCTACTATGTTTTGAGAGACCGCTTCTTTTCTAGCTTCGGCAGTTGGAAGCGGATCATTCGGAATTGTTGCTTCGACTTCCTGTGTTTCCTGCTCAGGGGCATCATTTGATTTTGCAGGAAGTTTAACTCTTTCTTCAAGACTTTCGTCAAAAATATCAGAATCGTTACCCACTGACATACCTGCATCTTCCATCTGGATAAGTTTTAGACGCTCGTCTATAGAAGATTTTGCGTAGTCTTCTGCATCTGTTGCAACGGTAATATCGGTTTTGCTGTCATCACCGCCTATTGCGACATCGACATCCGGAGAAATTTGTTTTGCAATGCCTAAGAATAATAACAGCATAACAAAAAATGCAGATATAAACATTATCATGCTTTCATTAGGATTTTTTGCAACCTTTTTAGAATATTCTTTGTAATTTATATGCTGCGGTTGCTGGTGCTCCTGCTCAAATATATCGTTGTCATCTCTCATCATTATTAAACTCCTCTCACTTTTGTACTTGCTAATACAATATCATCTAATTCCTCTGCATATTTTGTTAAAATTTCAGTCGCAAATTCCTGAATATCTGTTATGTTTAAGTCACAGGATAAACCGCATGCGCTGACCGGAGCACCCTCAGAATTTATATTTATTCCGGTATGGATAAGAATAGACGTGAGTGATTTTGTCGCGATTGACACTGTAAGTTTTTTATTGTCTACGAACAAATCATCACCGTTTCTTGTGACTTTTATTCCTCTTTTTTCCAGAGCTTCTTTGATAATGCATATTAACAATCTCTGCCTGAAAACACCTTCAACTAAGCCGACATTAAATTGTTCGGAGATAAAACTCAACATTGATTTACTGTAAATAGGTTCGTTATTTATAACGTCCTCAATATCAACCATTTCCGTAAGTTTAACTTCACACTCCCCGATAAAAGCGACAGTTGCATCTCCTTGAATTTTGAAATTTTTGTAAATCCAATGCGGAGAGAGCTGCCAGCCTTCATATTTTATTTCTTTGTCTGTAAGAAGTGTTTTCATCATTTTGGTTTTATACTCCTTTAAAATAATTTGTTTAGATAATATTCATTATCATTTGCAATAAGAGCTTTTTTTAAACGCATACAGGATTCGCATAACCCGCAGTTTTTTTCGCTGTTTTGGTAGCAGCTTCTGACGTATTCCAGCGGAATATTGTTTTCCAATGCCAGTTTAACAATATCATTCTTTTCGCAATTAATCAAGGGGGCAATAACTTGCGGATTTTTTCTTGTTGAAAACTTAAATTCCACATTGAGACTGTCAATAAATTCCTGAGTATTGTCCGGAAATGTCTGACCTTCTTCTTTGTTTGCGCCTATAAGAATGTAGTCATAATCCTCAGCATCAGCAAAAGATGCGGCAATATTGAGGAAAAGTCCGTTACGATTTGGCACCCAAACCAGTTTTGCCGATTCATTCGGATCTTCAAGTGTTTTCCCGACAGGTATTTTATCATTAGATACAAGCGAGGTATGCGTGATATTTTTCAGCCAGTTTAGTTTTATAACTTTGTGTTTAATTTTGTAATGCTTGCAAATGCTTTTTGCGGCTTGAATTTCCTGAGCAGCGGATTTTTGTCCGTAATCAAAAGTCAGGGCAAGTTTTATATTATATTTTTCTATTCCAAGGCCCAGACTTACCAGTGAATCCAAACCTCCTGAGAGAAGAATTATTGATTTCATTGCTGGTTGTTCCTGTCATCTCTGTATATTTCTACAACTTCGTCTTCGTATTCGTCAATCATGTTTTGCGCTTCTTCCTTTAAGTCACTTGAATAGATTGGCAAACTTATAACTTCATCAAGAATTTCGCGGCCGCCGAGATTGTATAAGGCTATGAGTGCATTTTTCTTAACTTCAAAGTCGTCATCTTCTGTCAAACAGCGTTTTATTGTATCGTAAGCAAGTTCATGGTCGCTGTCCATAAGTGCTTCTATCGCATTGATACGAATTTGCGGAGATTCATCAAGCAAGGAGTCTTTAAGCGCGTTAAATACTCTGTCATTGTTACTTATCCGCATTTTTCCCAGAGCTTCAATTACACGTTCTTTCAGAAAGGTGAATTTATCCCATATACCCTTGTTGGATTCCAGAATACTTACAAGCGGATCTATTGCACGTAAGTCACCTAACATGCCGAGCGCTGAGGCTGCTGACTCTTTTAAGTATACGGATTTTTCATCTTCATCTTTTACCACTTCGATTAGCGGCGCAACTGCATACCTGTCGCCGATTCGGCCAAGAGCATCCGCGCATGCCAGTCGTACTTTGTAATTTTCGTCCTTGTTGTTAAGACAATATAAAAGCGGTGTTACGGTTGTTGTATCTTTATAATTAGCAATAGCTTTAGCACACATGACGCGTGTATTAATAAATTTTTCTTTTATTTCCTGAGTGCCTGCATTTTTCATTAACAGAATATCTAAAAGCGGAGACAGGGTTGAGTGATCCCTAAATCTGTCTGCAAGCCTGATTACATTCATCAATACGTCAGGGTTTGTTGAAACGGACAAAAAGTAATTATATATATTTACCAAATCCCCGCTCTGATAAGATTTATCCAGATCTGAAATTTTTTGGACAATTTCATCCGCCGGTAATTCACTAAATAAACCGCAGTCCCTGGCTAAAGATTTTAAATCAAGATTGTCTTTGTTATCCATTAGCTGCTCCGCTTATAAAGCCCGCACCCTTTTAGTGTATATATACTATAAAAGCTGTTATTTGACAAGTATCAAATATGAGAATTGTATTTGATACATAATTTTTAAAAACAGAGTGATGGTAGAACTTTGTTGATTATTGATTTTTATTTTATCTTATAATAACATTCTATGTAGAGTGAGGTATTCTGTATGACACAAGATTGTATTTTTTGTAAAATTTTACGTGGTGACTTTGGAACAGAATTTGTTTATGAAAATGATTATGTTGCCGCTTTTAATGACATTAACCCGAAAGCACCGGTACATGTGCTTGTTGTTCCGAAAGTGCATGTTGCCTCTTTAAATGAATTAGATGATAAAAATCTTATGGGTGAACTTTTAGCCGCAGTCAAGACTGTTGCTGAAAAATGCGGACTAAAAGCATATAAAACCTTAATTAATACTGGAAAAGAAGCTGGTCAGGAGGTTTTTCACCTGCATGTACACGTTATGGGTAGTAAAGGAGAATAGCAAATGACAAATGGTGTTAAAAACGGTTTTTATAACGAAATAAATCCGGGCGGATTCGGCGTGGCAATTAAAGCCGGTAAAATTTTGTTTTCAAAACAATCTGATTTTCAAAAAGTAGAGATTTTTGAAACAGACAGCCAGCTTGGACGTGTTCTGACTCTGGATGATCTGATGATGACAACAGAAGGCGATGAATTTTACTATCACGAAATGATAGCTCATATCCCGATGATGAACCACAAATGTCCAAAATCAGTTCTTGTGATAGGCGGCGGCGACGGCGGCACAGTCAGAGAAGTCTTGAAACATGATACTGTTGAAAAAGTTGTTCTTTGCGAAATAGACGGAATGGTTATTGATGCGTGCAAAGAATTCCTGCCGACAATTGCGGGAAAACTTGATGACAGCAGAGTTGAAATACGAGTGGAAGATGCCATTGAATTTATCAAAGACAAGAAAAACGAATATGATATCGTCCTGATAGATTCAACAGATCCAATGGGGCCGGGAGAAGGATTGTTCACAGAAGAATTTTATACTAACGTAAAAAATTCACTCAAAGAAGGCGGCATTGTCGCGGCACAGTCAGAGTCACCGGTTGTAAATAAGGAAGAAATTAAAAAGATGTATAACTTGCTGAAAAAAGTTTTCCCTATTTGCGCAACTTATACTTCAAATATTCCGACTTATCCGGGCGGATACTGGGCGTGGGCGTTCTGTTCACAGACAGTTGAACCGCTTTCTTATATTGATGAAAGACGCTGTGCAGATATTACCAAAACTTGTAAGATTTATAACAAAGAATATCATCTTGCACGTTTTGCTTTGCCAAACTATTTGAAAGAACTGCTATAATACGGCTTTGGAAATATTAAGCACATCATTTTCAATAGTATATTTTACTTCATCAAGTTCCGGATCAATTTCCAAAAACTGGATTATTGAATTTGATATGTAGATGCCGTAACCATTACCGCAGCGGTTAAACTTTTTGATTAACAGATCCTGATTATTTTTATCAGGGTCTGCTTTTGTTATTTTCAGTTTATTTTTATCTATTTTAAGAAGTACTTCTGTTTCATTTGGATTAAACCCCAAAAGTTTTAATACGTCTTTTGGCATGTATAATTTCCATCCTGTGCCGCTGGATACAAGTTTTCGCTGCATAAGTTCCTCTTTGCAAAAATTCTCTTGACAAATTTATAAACTAACGATAAACTTATTTGTAGATTACATTTAAGTTACATATAAGATACAAATGGTTAGGAGGTATGATATGAAAAAAAATTTTAAAGTGAGTTATGTGAGTGGAGTGAGTAAGGTGACGAAAAATGACGTATCCCGTCACGAAGCTACAGAGCCTAAAACCTGTAACCACTTAATCACTCAATCACTTAGTTACTTAATCACTTCTAAAACTGCCGCCTTCTCTCTCGCGGAAGTCCTCATCACCATCGCTATAATTGGAATAGTCGCCGCAATGACAATACCTTCTTTAGTAACGAAGTATCAGGAAAGAGTTGTTGTATCCAAATTAAAAAAAGCATATTCAGTGTTGTCACAGGCATGGCAGCTTGCAGTAATAGATTATGGGACTCCGGAGCGCTGGGACCTTGGTGGGGATGGCAACAGTTTGTGCAATAAAGATGAAGAGGGGAATGTAAATCCACTTTGCGGAAAAGGCGCAAATAATGCAATGATAATACTTTCTAAGTATATGCAAATTGACAAAATGTGTCAGGCGAATAAGGATAAAAACTGCGCCTTTGGGCATACTCGTCTGGATGCTTCTATTTCCGGCGAAACTACACCAACAAATGATGCAGATGATGATGCTTATAAACAAGACTCTCATACCTATGCATATTTAGCAAACGGCGATACCATCGCAATATATACTTATTCAGCCGACTGTAGTATTAATTATGGTACCGGCAAACTCTCACAAAACATTTGTTTTGCAGTTTACTATGATATTAACGGAATACAGAAACCTAATGTATGGGGAAAAGATTATTTTATATTTTTCGTCGGCAAAAATGGGGTCGTACCTATAGGAATCCAAGATACATTTGCCGGTGGAAATAGTTTTGCAAACCGTTGTAAAAATGATACTGAATTTCAAGATGGCTTTGGTTGTGCCGGATGGGTAATTGAAAATGAAAATTTAGATTACCTGCACTGTGACGGGCTTTCCTGGGAAGAAAAACGCTCTTGCAACCACAATAAATAAAAGATACAAATTCTCTTTTTGTGTTATACTATTTATATAAACACAGTTGATTAGGGAGAGTTTATGTCTATTATCATAATGCTGATATTATTGAGTATCTTAATCCTCGTGCATGAAGCAGGTCACTATCTTGCGGCAAGAATGTTCGGAATGAAGGTTGATAAGTTCGGTTTCGGACTTCCGATAGGGCCGACATTGTGGGAAAAGAAGTGCGGAGATACAACAATTCTTATCCATGCCTTTCTATTAGGCGGTTATGTTGCTTTTCCTGATGATGACAAAGAAAATCCGCTTCCTGAGGATTCACCGGACAGATTTTTAAATAGACCTATATATCAGCGTTTTGTTGTTGTATCGGCCGGTGTTTTTGCAAATGTTGTCTGTGCATTTGTTCTTGTGCTTTTGACAGCATTTTTATGGGGACACATGCCATCCGGCAAGTACGATATTTATGTTAAAAACATTGTCGCGGATAAAACACAATCCGTCTGGCAGTCCGGTCTGGAAAAAGGTGATAAAATCGTTTCTATAAACGGTTCAAAAGCTGACAGCGCGGCGGCACTCACTTTGTTTGCAAGACAGAGTAAGGCGTTTGACGGCAAGGTGGACACAGAACTTGTAGAACAAAATGTAGAAGCACTAAAAAAATTAAATGTTGCTCTGGATCGCAATGAACTTATTCCGTCAGGAGTTACAATCCGGCTGCCTGAACTAAAATACGAAAAAGAAATTTCGCTTACGGACAAAATGCTTATCGGTATGGAAAAATATAAAGATAGTCAGGTTTCAATTTCTGATAAACAGTCAGCACTGCGTGAGGAATTGATTGGTAAAAAAGTTTACACTTCTGACGGTACAATTACGCTTGAGGATGTGGCTTATGCATATTCTGACAATTACAGACCTGTGCGCCTGACAGTGCTCCGTGATAATAAAACTATTGACTTAAAGCCGATATATCCGAACAAAGACGGTGTAATCGGAGTTGAACTGGAAGCCAGAGAAATAGTTATTCCGACAAAATCTCCGAAGTCAGCGATTATCGCAAGCGGCAAATACTTATATGAACAAACATATTTGCTTTTATACGGTTTGTGGCAGATATTTTCCGGCAAAATTCCGCTCAAAGACTTGCACGGTATTGTTGCAATAACTAAAGTCGGCGGAGATATTATTCAGCATAACGGTATTTTTTCGGGTCTTTTGCTGACTGCTGTAATCTCATTGGATTTAGCTATTGTAAATTTCTTGCCGATACCGGCGCTTGATGGCGGGCATGTACTGTTTTTGATAATAGAAAAACTTCGCGGCCGCCCGCTTGATGAAGAAACAGTTAATAAAATAGGTACGGCGGGATTTTTATTCCTGATAGCTCTGATGATAATAGTTGTCTTTAACGACATATATGCCCTTATAATGCAAAAGTTATAAAATGTAACGATTTCAAAAACACATCTTGACAAGTGTCAGGTTACAGGTTATAATATATAATATGATAAAGTCATTCAAGCACAAAGGACTTGAAAAATTTTTTAAGTCAGGTTCCTTAAAGGGAATTCAAGCTAATCACAAAGACAAGTTGCAAATCATTTTATCTACTCTAAACGTCATGAAAAACCTTGAGCCGCTAAAAGCTCCTTCGTATGCTCTGCATAGATTAAAAGGAGATATGAAAGGTCAATGGGCTGTAACAGTACAGGCAAATTGGAGAATAACCTTTGTGTTTGACGAAAATACCGCAGATGTGTATATCGTGGATTATCAAGACTATCATTAACAAGAAAGGACTCTAATTATGGATATGTACAATCCGGCTCATCCGGGAAAAATTTTAAAAGAAATTTATCTAAAAGACTATGACTTGACAGTGACTGCATTTGCCTTAAAAATTGGGGTATCCAGAAATGCGGCCTCTGAACTGATCAATGGAAGGAGTGGTATTAGCGCGGATATGGCACTAAAACTTGAAAAAGCTTTTAAAGTACCTGCTCAATACTGGTTGGACTTGCAAACACAATATGATTTATGGAATGCACGTCAGCGTATCAACCTTGATAATGTTGAAGTTATTGCTTTGTAAATTATGTCTCTTAAACATTTCCGTTGTTTGTTGCTCGTCTCTCGCGCTTTCGCGCTCGTGCCTCTGCTCGTACATTATACGGGATTTTTAAAAGTCGATTATTATATTTTGTGCGCATTTTAAATCTTGTTATAAGACGATTGTTAGGACATTAGTAAAGATATAGAAGTACACTTCGTGTACAAGAAAAACCTGATTTCAGTAAAGAAATCAGGTACAAAATTTGTAGGGGAAAAATTAATTGGAGTTTATGAAAAAAATATCTTTTATATCAGATGCAACGCTTGCCTGTTGGCCATTGCTATAAAGTTCATCTGCGCAAATAGTATCTCGGATTTGTCCTCGTATGGCTGCGATTGCACCGCCGTCGTTATTTGATTACTATACATGTCTTTTAATTTGTCATCTATTGCTTTCAAATTCTTGACTGCCATATTGACCTCTCTTCTCTTATTTTGTTCTTATGTATATATAAAGTATATACTCGCCCCCGGATTTCACAAATCACTTTACTTGTTACATTTCTTTACAATATTCTTTTTTATCCGGATATAGGGCAATTTTTTTAGAAAATGTGTTTTATAATAAATATAGGGGAAAATAGGCGTATTATGCTCGAAAACGATTTACAGGCAAATAAACAGATACCTTATGGCATGCAGACCGTAAATACAAACGGCGTGCCAATGTCCGGTCCCGGCGGCGAGGCTATAAAAAAGAGTGTCGATAACAGCTATTTGTCAAACCGCGTAAAACAGAGTGAAGAAAACAGCGCTCTTTTGCCTGCGGCAACTCTTGCAACATGGTACGGCCTTTCCCGCGGGATGGATGTGTTTAATAAGAGATGTAATACCGATTATGAAAAAACTCCGTTCGGAAAAATAGGCAAGTTCGGTGATTGGCTTACTGATAAGGTCAAGGGCAGCAAACTGGCTAAATCAAGTTTCGGTCAGTGGGTTGGTAAGGCCTATAAATCTACAGGAAAATTTATCAATGATAAAATTGTTGCAAACAGCGCAATGCTGCGTGCTATAAAAAATACTCCGTCAGAGCCGACAAATAAAATGGTTGTATCCCAGTATAAAGGTCTTTTGGGCTTCCTTTCCATGGATACGGAACAGATTTTCAGTTCGTTTATAAAACCTGCAAAAACACCGTTTGAATTAGAACAATACGGCGCTGATAAAAAATTCATTAAAGACCTTAAAAAGGCAATGAAAGCACCGGGGGCAAATTCTTATGCTGTATTAAAAGAAGCTGAAATGAAATTGCTCGGTATTCCTCAGGCTGATATTAATAAATATATTCAAAACGGAAAAGTATTGAGTCCGGCCAGAGTTGATATATTAATCAAAAATGCTAAAATATCAAAACTTGGATTTACGCCGGCTGAATATAAAGCTATTTCTAAAGATTTCTTAGGCAACTCTGATAAAGTGCTGAAAGCTCTGGAAAAAGCGTCTAAAAACAACGGTAATATGTTTATCAGTCGTATGAGAAGTGGCGGTCCGCTGGGTGCTATAAAAAATCATTTCTTCGGACGTAAAGTCGGTATAACAGAACTCTATAACAAATATCTTGTTACATTAGGCGCTAAAAATCCTAAACATACCTCAAAACTCGGACGCGGTTTAGCAAAGGCATTCGGATTGTTTATGGAAGGTACGACAAACAGGTTTGCCGGCGGTAAATTGGCTGTATTAATGCAGGCGGTCATCTTCGGGGATATGCTGGTTAACACATTTAAAGCGCCGAAAGGTGATAAATTCAAGACATTTACGGAAAGATTTACAAACGACTTTGCATATTTCTTGTGCGCGCCTTTTGGTATTCAGATTTTGCATAAATTAGGCGGTTTGCAGTATGCAGGCATGTCAAAATCAGATCTGGCTAATTACCGTGCTGAATTAAAACAATTTAACCATAAGGTTGCAACAGGACAGTTGACGAAAAAAGGTGATTATATAAATGAATTGGAAAGAATAAAAGGAATGCTCAGAGGCGGCCGTAAGAATGTATTTTCTAAATTTTTCGGACGGCTTGCAGAGATAGCCACTGTCGGTCTGGAAACAACAAGAGGTTACCATAAAAAAGCTATTAAACCGGGTATACTGGGAAAATTGAAAGACTTCTTTGTAAATCCTAAGTATTATATGAAAAATGCAGCCGGTTATCCTATGAGAATATTACTCGTAATGGGATTGATAATGCCTCCGCTGGCAACTGCAGCAACAAAGGTTGCCCATGCAATATTCGGCCGTCCTCAACACTCTGTTTTGGATGACGAAGAAGATCCGCAGGCCGAAGAACAAAAGAAAATGGAAGAACTTCTGGCGCAATTAGAAGCAGAAAAACAGCGCCAGCAGGCTCAGCAACCGATAGTTCATACAAGTCCGACAAATTTGATAAATCAATATCTGGATAGACAAACACAACAGGCTCTGAACCCGCAAATGCAGCAGCCAATCCCTCAAGCCCCTCAACCGGTGCAGCAGCCGGCTGTCTCTCCTCAGCAGCCTCAGCCGGCAGTACAGCAACCTCCAGTTCAACAGCCGGTCTCCCAAGCCCCTCAAACAGCGCAGGAACAGCAGAAAGAACCGGTAAGAACATATATTCCGTCACCTGCAGGCGTGGTCATCCAATCAGTTGATACAAGTAAGGTTGATGCCGCACTTGCAAATGCTGACGCTGCTGAAAGAATGGCGCGTGAAGTACTTGCTCACGGTTAATCTCTTGCCATAACCCGAAAAATATGTTATAATCCCTTTGTTAAGAGGGTTATAGCATGAAAAATTTTGATTACAAAAAACTTGCACGTGAATTTCGCTCAGAAGCAGAAAAAAATCTGCCCGTTGATATCGAAGAAAATCACAAGACTGTTTTTCTTGATACAGTGTATAAGTTTTCTTTGATTACGGGTGAAGCTCTTGCAAAAGACAAAAATGTAAAATCACCTATGGATGCCATGGTTATGACGCAAATACTTTCCGAGTGGACTTTTCATAAGTATATTGATCTTTTGCGTTCTGACATTCCTGAAAGATATCACGAAAGTATTTTGCAAAAGGTCGGATTTACTATCTACGAAATTGCAATGCAGGCTTTATTGAAAAAACTGCCTTATGATGATATTTGTGCTCTAGTTGAACATCATGTTAACAGGGCTTTTGATAAAGCTTGTGAAGGGCTTGCAAATAATGGTGTCATAAGCCGTGATGCTTGTGAGACTGCCCTTGCACAGTCTAATATCAGTAATTTAAGATAGGCAGCTAACTTGTAATTTGACAAAAAATATGTTATAATATTATTGCTCTGTGCGGATGTTAATTTTGTTCCTACATTTTTTATAAAAGGGAGAATTGACTCTAACGGCATTGAAGTATACCCGCCGATTGTAAAATCGCCAGCGGGAAACGGATTTTCCGAGGCGTTCACCCACCTGCGAGACCAGCAGGTAACAAAATCGCATTTGCACAGGGTTTCTTATAAAAGGTGGTATGGTGATTTCAACAATTATTTTGTCTGACTCTGAGGAAAAGGTTTTAACCAATTATCTGGAACAGCAGGAAGAGTTTAAACTACTGGCTCAAACTGATGATTCTGATAAGATTTATGACGCGCTTAACGAATTATCAAAGGCGCTTCTTTTCGTAAATCTTGATTATATGGAAGAAGATTTTCATTTTATATCTTCTCTTACTGACAGATATAAAGACTTACGAATTATCGCTTTTACAAAAACTCCGTCAGTTGATTTAATGATAAAGACTCTCCGCGCGGGTGCTTCTGCATTGCTTTCGCTGCCTTTTCTGAGATCGGAATTTGATGCAGCTATTGAAAAAGTAAAAAATGAATTGCTGCATAACAAAAAAGAAAAATCAAAATGTCGTATTATCACAGTATTTTCTAATAAAGGCGGAATTGGCAAAACCTCAATTGCCTCAAATCTTGCACTTGAACTTGCGAAAATCACCAAAGAAGATGTTGCGCTTGTTGATTTGAATTTTCAACTGGGAGATGTTACGACGTTCTGGGATTTGAAGCCGACTTTTGACCTGACTTATATGGTTAACAACCTTGATAAATTAAATAAGGACTTTTTGCTGAATACTCTGGAGCGATACAAGAACACGTCTTTGCACATACTGGCTGACCCGCCGTATTTCAAAGGGGCTGACAATATTTCTTCTTCTCAGATACTCGGGCTTTTTGAGGCGTTAAAATCAGCGTTTTCGTATGTTGTAATCGATACTTCGGCCGGATTTGACGACAAAACTATGACAGCTGTTAAAAACTCCGATTTAACTCTGCTGGTGACAGTTGCAAATCTTCCGGCGCTTAGAAATTCACAGCGCTGTCTTGAACTTTTTGCTTCTCAGGTAAAAAACAAGGATAATATTCAGGTTGTTGTAAACCGCTATATGGAAAACGATGAAATAACAAGTGAAGATATAGAAAAATTACTCGGACAAAGTATATTTGAAAAAGTACCGAACAATTATTTTACAATGATGTCGGCAATTAATAAGGGGATGCCTGTGTCTGACATCAACAAAGATTCTAACGTGGCAAAAGCATACAAACAGCTTGCGCTCAGGGTTTCGGATTTTGTATACAGATTAAAATAAAAGAGGGATAAATGGGATTAAGCGACAGATTTAAAAAGACACAGCCGGAGGTTGCAGAAATTATAGAAAAAAGCGGGTATGAATTTGTGCCTGTAGATATGGAAAAAACAGTTTCTATACCATATCTTGATTTGGATATCAAAGACACATTGCCTGTGGCTGCGGCTACAAATGTAAAAGCAGAAATGCCTGCTTCTGAACAAGTCGATTTGACAGCCAATACGGTAATGCAGCCGGCAAAGGAAGTTTCAGAATATGCGGGTGATGATCTGATGCAATATATCAACGATACAGCAGTGTCCAAGATTGTTGTTCTCGGCAAGACTGCAAAAATCTACCGTGACGGCAAATTGTCAGAATGTATTAATCTCTTAGCGCCGCTTTCTTCCTATACAAAACCGGTATTTAGATATGTAGAAAATAATTTAATAATTTCCGGAGTCAGACCGCCGGTTTCAGCGACAGAGTGCCTGACTATAGAAAAAATTCCTCATTATTCTCCTGCTGAATTAATTGCGAAAAATCTGTATACAAAAGAGCAGTTGGCATTTATTCAAAAAGCTTTACCGGCAAAGAAAAATATTGTTGTTGTGAATGATGAGAATGCGGCCTTGCTAAATACAATCGCGTGTCATATTCTTGGCGGACAGACGATGGCTGTTTTGCAGGATTTGCCGCTGGTGAGCGCGCCTAATATAACTGATTTTATAACGGCCGAATTAGACAGCAGCGATTTTTCAACCCTTTTAAAACCTGTATTAAGTCTGGAAACAGATTATTTGCTTGCAAATTTAGAGGAAAGTAAGGTTGCGGAATTTTTGTCCGCAACGGCCGAATTGTCAGGTAAAATCGTTGCGCTAAGTGCCCCGAATGCTCAGGCTGCAATGTTAAAGCTCATAAATATGATAATGACTTATGAGCATTGCAATGAAAAAATTGCTAAATCAAAACTTTTACACAGCTTTAACTATATTGTTGATAAAACGGGAATTTATGTAATTACGCCTGCAAAAACAGCAGTGATTACGCTGAAGGAAGTTCCTGTTTAACAGCATCTGCGGCATGTTCATTTTTAGCTTTTTCTGCGTTCTCCGTATTCTTTTTGTCCATTTCGTTGAATAGTGACTTAAATCTTGTATTGTGGACAAAGCCTTTTGTAATTTCATCCAGTCCTTGATCAAGATATTTATCAACGATTACTTTTTCTACAAAGCGGCTTACTGGAGTGCTCAAGAAAATAATCGGCATAAAACCGCCTATTGTTTTGAGAATTTTATTGTTGAATATATTCATATTCTGGTATTTTTTGAGTGCAGAGCGCAATGCCGGATTTACATTGGTTTCGCCAAACAATTTCAGGCTGGATACAGATTTAAGATAGTCTTTCTTTATCATTTGCGGAACTTTTTCATAATCACCATTTATAAGGTGATTTTTCAGTTCAAACATTTTGTCGGTGTTTTTAATCGCAAAATTAATAATTTTATCTTCGTTGTTAGAGGTTAAGGCGCTTTTTGTCAGACTGAATTTTAGTATTCTTTTAAAGATATTTGTATTGTTTTTTTCGTGCGTATAGTTTTTAATCCGTGCTCTCAAAGTTGATTCAATGACGGATTTGAATTTTTCGGGATTTTCAAAATTTTCACCTTCACATTGCGAAAGTATTTCGCGTGTATGCTTGAATACAGCGTCTTTAGCATTGGTAGAAATGCCGTCTTTTGTAAATCTTGCCAGAGGTGAAACAAGATTTTGTGCGCAGAATATTAAAAGCGGCATGCAAAGGTAATTTGATATTCCCTGATAAATTGTTCTCTCAAAAGCTCTTTTGGCGCTCGGATCAAATTTGTTCTGGTCATTTTTATACTTGTCAAAGATATCGGCGCCGAGGTACATTAGAGCAGGTGCCCACAATACCGTACCAACCTTAGGAGCTATTTCTATTATAGCTGTACCTATTTCGTTTGAATACGAGGCTGCTACAAGGAGCGGATTGGAAAGCGGGTCCTTGTACTGCTGGGGTTTATTAATGTTGTCTATTGATGAGGAAAGCGCCGTTATCAATTTGTTTTACCTCTGTTATACTATTATAATGCAACTAAATAAAAAAATTGCTACTTTTTTTTGTAAAATTTTGTATATTGATATAGAATGATGTTATGGAACGAAGGTTTAAAATACATTCAAAATATTCCCCAGGCGGAGATCAGCCTGCTGCAATAGATAAACTGGTGAAAGGCCTGAATGAAGGTGATGACGCACAGACCCTTCTCGGTATCACCGGATCCGGCAAAACTTTTACCATTGCAAATGTAATTGAGCAGGTACAGAAACCTACTCTAATCATTGCGCATAACAAAACACTCGCGGCACAGCTTTATAATGAGTTTAAAGAACTGTTTCCTGAGAATGCTGTTGAATACTTTATAAGTTATTATGACTACTATCAACCGGAAGCCTATATTCCGCGAACAGATACTTATATTGAAAAATCAGCGTCTATAAATGACGAAATTGACCGTTTGCGCCACAATTCGACAAGAAGCCTCTATGAACGTAATGATGTGATTATTGTGGCTTCTGTAAGTTGTATTTACGGTTTGGGGCTGCCTGAAAACTATTTTAGAGGCTCTGTAGAATTAAAAGTCGGGGATGCTGTTGACAGAGATGATTTGTTAAGACATTTAATCAGCGTACAGTACACAAGAAATGATTTAACGCTTGAGCGCTCCACTTTCCGCGCGCGCGGAGATATAGTCGAAATAATGCCAGCTTACGAAAAAGTTGTAACACGGATTTACTTTTTCGGTGACGAAATAGAAAAAATAATCAGAATAGATAATGTTTCCGGTGAAATACTGGAAACGCCGCAAAGTGTTGTTATTTATCCGGCTGTTCACTACCTTTCTTATGATGAAAATGTTGATGACACTATTGCTTTAATCAGACAGGAATTGAAAGCAAGACTTGCTGTACTGAACAGCCAGAATAAATTGATTGAGGCGCAGCGTCTGGAACAGCGTGTGAACTATGATATAGAAATGATTAAAGAAATGGGCTATTGCTCGGGCATTGAAAATTATTCGCGTATAATTGAGCGCCGCGCACCGGGTACTCCGCCGGCTACATTACTTGATTATTTTAGAGGCGATTTTTTAACCGTAATAGATGAATCCCATGTTACATTACCGCAATTGAAAGGTATGTGCAGAGGCGATGCCGCGCGTAAAGATGTTCTGATTGAATACGGTTTCAGGCTGCCATGCGCAAAAGACAACAGACCACTAACAAGTGAAGAATTTTTTAACAAAGTCGGTCAAAAAATTTATATCTCGGCAACTCCGGGGGAATTTGAGCGGTCTACTTCTGCACAGTTAGTTGAACAGATTATCAGGCCTACCGGTCTTGTTGACCCTAAAATTCACATACGTCCGATTGATACGCAAATTAACGATCTTAAAGAAGAAATTAAAAAACGTGCCGATAAAAATGAACGTGTTCTAATCACGACCCTAACCAAGAAAATGGCCGAAGATTTGACAGATTTCTTTATACAGGAAGGTATAAGAGTTCGATATTTGCACAGTGAAATTCAGTCAATTGAGCGCGTGGAAATTCTGCGAGATCTGCGCCTTGGTGAATTTGATGTACTTATCGGGGTTAACCTTTTGCGTGAAGGGCTTGATATTCCGGAGGTTTCTCTTGTCGCGATTATGGATGCTGATAAAGAAGGATTTTTGCGTTCAGAAACAAGTCTGATACAAACAATAGGCCGTGCCGCGCGTAACGCCTGCGGTGAAGTTATTATGTATGCGGACAGAATGACTGAATCTATGGAAAAGGCAATTAACGAAACCGAGCGCAGACGAAAAATCCAGCTTGAACACAACAAAAAATACGGTATTATTCCGCAAACAATCAAGAAACCGATTGAAAATAATCTGCTCTCACTTGTTGCAAGTTATCGGGATTTGGAGGACATTGTTGCAGAAGAAATGGTTGAACTCGGTGTTGAGAAAAAAGATTTGCCAAAATTAATAGACAAACTGGAAAAAGATATGCATAAAGCCGCAAAAATACTCGACTTTGAGCGTGCGGCCGAAATTCGTGATCAGTTGAAAAAATTACGAGAAATGGTTAAATAGGTCTTTCTCCTCTGTCGTATTTTTCCATCTCAACTTTTATTTCAATATTTTCCATTGCAATCTGCGCAAGGTAATTACCGATTACAGATATATTCTGGATTACAAACATTGCCCATATAAATGACAATACAGGGTTTGGAACTCCAAAAAACAGCCAGAACACGTATGTAATAGATCCGACAAATATAGCATCAACAATCAATACAAGCGGTATCATAAAAATTACGGCCATCATAATATCAGCCCCGAAATCAGATATTGCTTTGAGATTATACGCATCTTTTATCTTTTTGTCTTTTGAAAACAGCAGATAAGCCGTAAAAATTACTGATGAAAAAACGCACCATATAATAATCTTAAAAGCCTTGTCAAATCCAGGATTTGGTAAAGTGAACATAGATGTAATATATGCGGCTAAACCAAGGTTTATAACAATAGCGGGCCCTACAGCCAGCAGTGTATGCAATGCTTCTTTAATTATTGCAAAAATATTCATCCCCGGTAAAATCTGATTTTTATTATTCCGGACATTGGCCGTGCATATTGTTAATGTCCCGAGCAAAAGCAGAAAGGTAAATATCGCAAAAAGCCAGAATATAAATCCTGTTTCGTTGTTAGTATACAGAACATAGGTAATATATACCGGTATTGCAAACAAAAAGTATTTAATCATTGCATGATTATCGCTGAAAGATTCTTCCACTGCATCTTTTATTGAGGCCATAATTAACTCCCTTGATTACTCTTTATTATTAATTATAACTTATTTTTAAATAAAAATCAACCCCCTTGTTCCTGTTTGCTATTTTATAAAAGCGGGAGGCGTACAATAAACTCGGCACCTTTATCTTTTTCACTGTTCACTGTTATTGTGCCGTCATGCATTTTGACAAGTTCCTTTGTTATGGCAAGTCCTAATCCTGTTGAAAGCATTGTTTTAACATTATGGATCTGTTCAAATTTTTCGAATATTCTTTCCTGATTTTCCGGCGCAATACCTATTCCGCTATCTTTTACTGTTATCTCTGCATAACCGTTGTCAAGATGCGTTTTTATTATGATATTGCCGTTATTCGGGGTATATTTTACTGCATTACTCAAAAGATTAAAGAGTATCTGCTGAATTTTTTGATAATCAGCATTAATTTCTATATCTTCAAGTTCAGTGGCAACATCTATTTCTTTTTGAGCGGCAAGCGGAGCAATAATATTACATGCTTCCAGCACAGCTTTTGATATGTCAAAATTACTCCGGTTTAATCTCATTGCACCGGCTTCTATTTTAGATAAATCAAGTATTTCGTTTATCATCCCCAGAAGCAATATTCCAGAGGTCTGAATATCTGTAACAAATTCTTTTTGTTTTTCATTCAATTTGCCGGCTAATTCCTTAACCAGCATTTCGGAATAACAGAGAATTGAACTTAGCGGAGTGCGTATTTCATGACTCACATGAGTTAAAAAATTTGTCTTTACTTCCTCTGACTGTTTTATTTTTTTGTTTTCGGAATTTATTTCCGTGATACCCTCCTGTAAAGCTTTTATTTGCATTGCAATAATCTTATTTATCTCTTTATCTTTTGTTATATTGGCAATTATTGCAGCACAGCTTTTGAAAACAAGTTTTTCATCTTCTGAAAAAGGGTCGCCTTCTATCAGTAAAATTCCAAAAACATTATTCTTGATTTTAAGAGCTTCGGCAAGATAGTTTTCTATGCCGTAAGAGTGCATTAAGTGCGCAAACTCTTCATCAACAACTCCGCTAAAAAGTTTTTGGCTGAGTGTTTTTTCTACAGGTATATTTTTATCTTTAATTTTGCAGTTGTAAGAATATTCAATGCGGATATCTTCAGGGCTTATGAAAAAAATATAACCTGATTTAAAATGTATTATCTTTTGTAATACATCAAACAGTTCTTCATGTTTATTCAGATTGTAAAATTCAGCTATATGTTCAATAGTCTTTTTAAACAATTACTTTGCCTCAACATAACCTATATATCTTAAATTTCTGTAGTAACCTTCGTAGTCAAGCCCGTAGCCGACAACAAATTGGTCGTCAATATGAAACCCGAAATAATCCGGCTCAATTTCAGTTTTTCTGCAAACTTTTTTGTCCAGCAGTGAACAGAATTTTGTAGATTTTGTTTTGAAATTGCAGTGCATAAAATCCATCAGAAATTTTGCAGTAAGACCTGTGTCAATAATATCCTCTATAATAAGAACATTTTTGTCATTCAAATCAGGCAATGAAATATCAACAGCGTTAACTTTTCCGGAGGATGAAAAAGCTGTTCCGTAGCTGGAAAGTCTGATAAATTCCATTTTTAGCGGCATATTTAAGTGTTTGACAAGATCTACCGCAAACATTACTGCGCCTTTCAAAACGCATATCGCATAAACTTCTTCACCCTTATAAAATTCATTCAAGCTATCAGCTATGCTTTTTATTTTGTTTTGAATTTCTTCTTCTGTGAATAAAATTTTTAAATCTTCTTCTTTAATATCAATATCCATAATAACCTGCCTTTATTTTTCTGTAAGCCTTAATATATGACTTGGTTTGTCTGTTACCATAATATTTTTACTTATTCCGAGCCCTGCCGCCCATAAAATTTCCTGCCCTTTACATAAGAATATCAGTTTATCTTTCTTGTGTTTAGGAATTTTTTTGTTGTTCAAATATTTTTTTAGCTTTTGTTTTCCGTCAACCCCGAGCGGGCTGATAAAATCACCGTCCATTCTGTTGCGCAGTGTTAAAGGAAAATCAATCTTGCTCAAATCAACATAGGCGATACATTCGGCATCAGAAGGAAATTTTTCCGGCAAAGTATTGTTTTTCTCTATTGTGAATACTTTTCCGGCTATATCATATTGTCCGCATTTTTGTATTTCAATTGAATTAAATTGTGATTCTGTATTTTTGACAATGTATATTTTTTTATTGTTTACAAAAAGCCATGAATTTATTGTCAGAGATGTTGTGATACCTGATTTTGAAGCGCTGTTTTGCGTAATAAAATCTACAAGCAGGTCAATTTTGGCTTTGTCATAATCAATCCCGTTTGAGCGGAGAAATTTGTGTATAATTCGGCTTTGCAATGCTGAATTATATTTCATAAAGCTATCAGTTGACAGATTGTTCAAATCAGGCAGCAAATTTTCAAGTATGTGATTTTCATCTTTTGCAATTCCTGATAGAGAATTTAGCGCCTGTTTCACGTCTTTATTAATAGTTTCCATCAATGGCAAAATTTCGTGTCTTATCAGATTGCGTTTATATTTAGTATTGTCATTTGAAGAATCGTAACACGGGTGTAAATCATTTTGCCGGCAATATTCCTCAATATCATGCCTGTAAATTTCCAGCAGAGGGCGGTAGAATATTCCGCGAATATCTTTTATGCCTTCAAGCCCATAAGTTCCAGTACCTTTAATTATTCTGTATAGAACTGTTTCAGCGTTATCATCAGCATTATGTGCGGTCATAACGCATTTGCAGTTAAATTTTTCAGCCGTTCGTTCTAAAAATTCATATCTTGCTTTGCGTGCTGCTGTTTCTGTTTTTTCCACATCATCGGAAAGTGTTTCTGTGTAATATTCTATATTGTGTTCAAGACAAAATTTTTCGCATAATTTTTCATCGGCAAGGCTTTCATCCCCGCGCCAGTTGTGGTTCAGATGTGCGGCAGCAACATTTGTTCCGAGTTTATACAGTACATCAAGCAGGCACATAGAATCAAAGCCGCCTGAAAATGCCACAATAATTTTTTTATCAATTAAATTGTGCTCCGTTAAGTAAGATTTAATTTTTTCAGTGATTTTATCCATATATTAACGGTTTTGGAATTTTTTAATGCCTTCTCTTATTTCAACGGCATCAACACCTAATTGCTCAAGCGCTTTCATTGCAAGACTTGTCGGTTCAGTTGTCAGCGCAAGCAGCATGTGCGCAGATTCAATTTTGGATTTGTTTTCTTTTTTGGCAAGTTCCCAGGCCTTTTCCAGTACTCTTTTGGCACGTTTGGTAAAAATAATCTCTCTGTCAAAGTATTCATTACCAAATCCGATAAGATTTTCGACAACCGTGCGTGCCTCTTTTATATTTATTTCCAATTCTTTCAGAACTTCTGCTCCGACACCTGTAGCCTGTCCTATAATACCGAGCAGAAACATCTCCGTACCGACAATATTACGGCCGAGACGCCTTGCTTCTTCTTTTGCAAGACGAAGAATTGTCAGAGTTTCCGGCATCTGTTTTTCTATCGGCTTGATAATACTGTGTGCCAGATCGTCATCGTTTATTTTTAATTCTTTGAATATATCGTATGCCACACCGCGTTTTGTTTTCAGGACACCAAGTACAATGTGTTCCGGCAAAACAACTGATGACCCCAATTCTTTTGCTGTTTGAAGCGCCAAATTCATTGTCCTGAAAGCATTTGGTGTAAAAATAATCTGGCGTTCTTCGTATTCTGACTGACGGGATTGAATATTGGCAAGTTTTTCATCAAACGCGGCTTCCGTAATCCCGTATTTAGCCATAATCTGCGCTATTTCAGACTCTTTATCCTCCAGAATTGAAGATATAATCTGTTCTGTGCCAAGTATTTCATAATTTGAGGTGGAAAGTTTTGCAACGGCTCTGTGGAATACTTTTGACGCTTCTTCACTGTCAAATAATATATCAGCGTCTTGAGATTTATCTTCCGGTTCTTTTGTTTCATCTATTTCCGGATGATAGAGCCTTTTTGTCTTTTTCTGTACAAGTTTTTCCAGCAGTGCGCGGGATTTTTCAATGTCAAAGCCCAATTTTTTGAGTATATTTACGGAATTTGAATTTTCGTTGTTAATCAAAGCGAGAAACAAATGTTCGTATAAAATAGTCGGATTTCCCGATTTATTAGCAAGATCAAGGGTGTTTTTCAACAGTTCCTTGTATTCATCACTAAAAATCAGGTTAGTCTGACTGCCGGCCGGAATGGAAAGTTTTAATTCTGACTCAATATCAGCCGGTGTTATATTGTAAGATTTAAAAATCATCAGCGAAATACCTTTGGCCTCTTTTGCAAGTGCGAGCAAAAGATGTTCCGGCATTATGCATGATGATTTTAGTTCTTTTGCAACTTTTTGGGATTCTATCACCACATTTGTTGCTTTTTCCGTAAATTTTTCAAACAAATTATTCTTCCTCGTCTTCTAAACTTTCAACATAAGATGCCACTTTTTCAAATTCAGCGTCATCATCAATTGTTTCAAACAGATAATCTTCGCCTTCTTTTGATAATCTCATCAAAACAATTTCGTCATCTTCGCCTTCCTGTGCGTCTGTCGGCAAAAGAAGTGCGTATTCCTGATTGTCAACTTCAACAATATCAAATAATTCAAATTTGATTACGTTGCCTTCTTCATCAATAGTTTCAATTAATTGATTTTCTTCAAAGTTTTCCATTGCATTGTCCTTTCATTATTTTCTGCTCAGGTACTGTTCCAGTATAATACAAGCGCTTTCAATATCAACCAGCCCCTTGTTTTTTCTGAAGTCTATTTTTTTATTTCGCAAATTTTCTTCAGCCAAATCAGAGGTTAGTCTTTCATCTTCATAAATTATATCATAACCCTGAAGTTTTGACGCAAAATTTTTGCAGTCATCGGCTTGCCCGCCAAGAGTTCCGTCCATATTGTACGGCAGGCCCACAACTATTTTTTTTACGTTATTTTCTTTGGCTATTTTTAAAATTTCTTCAATAGCTTTCTCTTCAGGTGTTCTATCAATGCAGCAATGGCCGTTTGCAAGCATAAGAAGGTAATCGCTCAGTGCGACTCCAATCCGTTTTGTGCCGATATCAAGACTCATTACTTTGTACATTATTTTACCCATTTGCTTTCTATTTCAGATACAATACTGCTTATCTGTTCCAGTTCAAATATACTTGTATCGCTGCTGTACTGCATGCTGAAATAATATTCATAAATGCTTTTTCTCATTATGAATTTGAAGAATAACTGTTTGAAATTGTTGTCATAATATATGTTGTACAGAATTTCCGCTTCTCCAACCGAACCTGTAATAAGTTTTAAATATGCACAATTAAGCAGTCTGTGACTCCAGATATCTTTTTCTTCCTGATAAAACACCTTATCAGTATTTTTATCTACTACTTTGTCAAAATCCACATTTTCGCCGCTTTTTAACTGCTCATTCAAATGTTCTGTAAATTCTTCAAACTCATCACTGTAATGTGCATCCATAAACCAGTGCACCATAAAATCTGCATTAAGAACAGAATTAAATTCCTCCATTGTCAATTCATGCCTGTCTAACATACCGTCCAGAATAGTTTTTATCGGACGCGCGTCAAATTCAATATCTGACATTAAATTCTTCCAGCATACATATTCATAAGGTAAAAGCCAGTTGTTGGATTTTTTTGATATTAATTCTGCATTGTATAATATAGTTCTAAAGTTTTCGGGAGAAATTTCCAGAGATTTTTCATCACGGTAAAATCTGTCAATAATTGTATCGCATTCAAATTTAGAAAGTTCGTTAAACCCGAAGCAGTCCTTTATTCCGTAATAGTCGTTTATTACAATTGCAACGAATTGAATTTTATAATTCTCGTTTATCCTTGAAAAAATCATTGCCTGATTGCCCTGACCGTCCGGATAGGTAAGGTTTAGTCTGTAAGGACGTGAGGAATTAAGCAGATTTTTGTAAAATTCAAGGGAATTATCCTCTCTTATTCCGGATAATTTCAGCATAGATAAATTTTTTCTGACAAGCGGCTTTATATCCTCGCTGACGAATTCAACTGATGTGTTAAGTGCATGATACGCCAGAGCGGAACGCGATTCACCGAGCAGCTTCAAGGCCTCTTTGCCGACTTCACTGTCCGGCTGCGATAAAAATACAGGAATAAGAATATTGGCAAGTTCATCTCCTGAATAGTCGCTGTTAAGCGAACGAAGCAGCGTAAGTTTATCCTCGGTGGACAGCGCCTGAATAAAATCAAGAAAATCTATTTGTACTTCCGGATTTATAATTGCTTTGTTTAAAAGTTTCTGCGTATCCAGATCTACAAGTTCGTCTGTATTAAGATATTCTTCGCATTCCTCATAAGTCCATTCCGTATCAATTTCTCTTAGAAAATCCAGTGCAAATATTTTCAACGTATTGGAGGTAAGATTACTTTTTATAATTGACCAGAGATGATTTATAAGCTCTTCACGCTTTGCATAGCGCAAAAGCAGAAATTTTACGATACCTTCATTTTCCGGTTTAATATTCGGCAACTCTTTATAAAGCAGTTTCGTTATTATATTTTTATCGTTTTGTAAATCAAGAGTTCTGTAGTGTATTTCATAACTTGCAAAATCCGAAACATCATGAAGTTTTGAAATAACGCGTGTTATTTCAGCTTTAAGTTCAAAAGGATTCAATTGTTTCAGACTGCTGTCATTTATCATCTTCTTGCTTTACCCCAAAAAGCATCCAGAATTTGCTGTGCTTCCGCTGACGGCATCCTATCATTAAGTATAAGATACTGAACCGCAATCATTGCGCATTCTGAACATATATTAACTCCCGGGCCCTTAACCATTTTTAGAACCTGAGTATTCGGTCTGTGGCAAAAACTGCAATATACAAGATCGTCCTCGCCGGCTTCATCGCGGTGAGAATGCTTTTCTTTTGTATCTTTGTGTTTTGCAGCTCCTAATTTAACAACTTTTTCTTCAGACATGGATGGTCTCCTTTATTGTAATTGTAACTTAAATTTATAAAATTTGCCAAATTTGTTACCTTAGTTTATAATTAAAGTTACAAATATATAAGATGAGGGTGATGATAGCATGAAAAAAGCTTTTTTGCTACTTAGCGTACTTTTAATTTCCGTTATAACCACGGCATGTATAAATAATCTTGCAGTACAGGAACTTAACAATAAGGCTCAGGCTTTTATGAACGAAGGAGATTATCAAAATGCAATTGAGCGCTTAAAATCAAGTATTGATTTAGATCCGACTGTTTTTGAATCTCATTATAACCTTGCTGTCGCCTATACAAAGGCCGAAGATTACGCTAATGCCATAAAAGTTTATAATGATGCCATAAAACTCAAACCAGACTTTGCTGATTCATATTATTCTCTCGCTGTTTGCGAAGAAAACCTTGCAGGAGATCTTATAAACGCATTTGTACATATTGATGAGGGCGGTAATATAGTTAAAAATCAGCCTGTTGATGAAGATGATACGGAAATTCAGGAAGTGAAGGCAGACGAAAAAGACAAAAGTCATGCAATTGAACTCTTTAAAAGTGCTGTAGGCCACTATCAGCAATACCTTGATAAATCCCCTAACGCATCTGATGCAGAAGAAGTTAAAGGTAAGATAGAAGAATTAAACAAAAAGATTGAAGAATATTCCGTTGCGGAGGCTGAATAAGTGCTGCAATCACCGGGGGAAGTCGCTTTTAGTATTGCCGGCATGCCTGTGTATTATTACGGTTTAATCCTTGCGGCTGCTGCATTTATTGGATTTTATACGGCTTACAAATTGTATGCAAATTTTTTTGATAAAGAAGCGGCGGAAAAAATAATTGATATGGCACCGATACTCATAATTGCCGGCGTTATCGGGGCACGATTATATTATTGCATGGTTAGTTATTCTTATTACATTAAGCATCCGCTGGATATTCTAAACATCCGTCAGGGCGGTTTATCTATACACGGAATGATTTTGGCTGGAATTATTGCACTTTATTTTTGTGTAAGACATTACAGGCTTGATTTTTTACGAACGCTTGACGTCATGGCTTGCGGAACCGCACTGGCGCAAGCGGTTGGCCGTTGGGGAAATTTTTTCAATTCAGAGGCTTTTGGCATGCCGACTGATTTACCCTGGAAACTCTATATACCAATCTCTCAGCGTCCGCAGGCGCTTATAGGTTATGAATATTTTCACCCGACTTTTTTGTACGAAAGTCTGCTGGATTTAGCTGTTTTTCTCGTATTATATCTAATTTTAAGACATTTTGCGCCTAAAAAAGGGCTTATTTTCGGAATATATCTTATATTGTATTCGTTTGTAAGAATAGGTGTTGAATACTTGCGTGTAGATAGCGTGTTAAATATCTTTGGCGTTCCTATAGCACAGTGGGCTTCGGTTTGCATTATAATCGCTGCGCTATTTTATATCGGAGTCTTACTTGGGACTAAAAAAGTTAATTGATTTTTGAGTTTGTTTTCTTCATAATATGTTCTATGATTAGGAAACACGAAAAACACCCCAGAATATGGCTTTCAGGAGCACATTTTATAAATGATATCTCAACAGGCATGCTAAATCCTATAATGCCGTTTATTTCCGCAAAACTCGGTATATCAATGGCAATTGCAACCGTTGTATTAAGCATATCTAACATCACGGCAAATATTTTGCAGCCGGTTTTCGGATATTTTGCTGATAATATCCAAAGACGCGCTTTTATTTTCTGGGGGCTTGTTATGTCCTCAATATTCATCCCGTTTGCCCCTGTTGCGCCCAATATTAAGATTTTAATGCTTTGTATAATACTCGGAAGTATTGGCTCCAGCATTTTTCATCCGCAGGCGCTCGGGTTAATTACAAAATTCGCCGGTAAAGATAATGTTTCAACAAAAGTCGGAATTTTTATTGCAATGGGCTCGCTCGGCTTTTCTTGCGGACCTATTATTTCAGCGTTTATAACCCAGTATTTAGGACTTGGCAAAATTCCTTTTATCTCGCTTCTGGGACTAAGCTGGGCGTATCTGATGTTTTTTATGGTGCCTAATGTCGTTGAAATGGTCGGCAAAACGGAGCATATTGAATTTTTAACAGCTTTTAAAAATATAATCGCAAATTCAAGATTGCGCCTGCTTACGGTTATATCAATTTTGAAAACACTGATTACAACTTCTTGTTCTATCTTGCTTCCGTTTTTGTGGAAAGATCTGGGCCACACTCCTTCATATATCGGTATAGCACTGTTTTTGTTTATTGCGGCCGGGGCTGTGGGCTCGTTTATCAGCGGAACTGTGGAAAAGAAATTCGGATATAAATTTGTACTCTATTTCTCTATGATCTCAACATTACCGCTTATGATACTTTTTATGTTAACTTATGCGGCGCATCCTGTTTTATCCATGGTAATCTTTGCTTTTATGGGGTTATTTACAATGATGGCAACCCCGATTATTATGGTGACGGCACAAGGTGTAATTCCAGAATACAAAAGCATTATTGCGGGCATTATAAACGGATTTTCCTGGGGAATTGTTGCCGTGTTTATGTCAATGGCCGGCTTTTGGGCACAGGCGCAGGGCATAACAACAGTATTGCTCATTGTTGCCTGTATTCCTGCTGTTTGCTCTCCTGTGGTAAGAAAACTCTAATTAATACTAAAAAATCCCGTCAATTTAGACGGGACTTTTTAAGAATAGAAAACACAACTATGCTAATGCAGAAAAAGTAGACTTAGCTTCATTATGTTGGTGCTTATTCAACATTTTTTCTTGAAGATAAGCTACTTTGTAAGTTAATTTATTAGTCAATAAATCAAGAGACAACTTTTTGTCCATTTTGTTCAACATGGATAAATCATGCTCTCCGCCAAATGTATTCTTACCATTGGCTGCACTCATCATGCTGTTAGAAGCCTGCATCATTCCGAATGCTGAGTTATTCATCTGATTTATTGCATTAAAACGAGCGATGGAAGAAACTAACATTCCTAACTCCTACATGTCTAACCTACTTTTTTATCGTACAACATTTTTGATAAAAAATCAATAGTTATTTTGAAAAATAAATGGATTATTTTCAAGAGATTATTTCTATTAGTATATTGGCTAATTTTTTATGTTAAGAAGTGTAACAAAAATCAGGAAGTCTGAAATTTACTTTAGAGTATATACTTTATATATACAGAGAGAGAGTATAAAAAATAAAATCCGTTTAAACCAAGAGAGAGAAAATTTCCTATTCCTACCTTCCTAAAGAAAGTATTTAAAAAGCCCCTTTTTTCAAGGGGCCTTTTCTTTTTATAAAATGTTGATGATTTATCTCGCTGATCCAATCTGATGAATTTTGATGAAGTTTGTTCCTCCGACCATAAGATTCGGAACTGAACCGGTTACGATAACAAGATCATCATAATTAAGATGTGCTTCGTGAACCAAAAATTCATCAAGCTTCTGCAATGTCGGACGGTCAATCTTAATTTCTGCAAAATTAAAACTGATTGGTTGAACGCAGCGATATAATTTTATAGCACGCAGAGTTCGTTCGTTCGGGCAACATGCAAGAATAGGTACACTCAGACGGCCTTCTGAAAGGAAGGTTGGTGTAAAACCGCTGCCGGTTAGAGCAACTATCGCTTTAACATTCATTTTTTTTGTCATATCAGCAATAGACATGCCGATAGCCATGGCCTGTGAATTTTTTTCTTCTTCAACCATTTTTCTAGGAAATTTATTCTTACGGCAGAAAGTACTGTTTTCTGTTGTAACAGAGATTTTGTGCATCATATTTACTGCTTCAACAGGGTACGCTCCCATTGCTGTTTCTCCTGAAAGCATAATTGCATCGGTACCGTCAAGAATAGCATTTGCAACGTCAGAGGTTTCAGCACGTGTCGGAATAGGGTTTTCGGTCATACTTTCCAACATTTGAGTTGCAACTATAACGACTTTACGTTTTTGATTTGCTTTTCTGATGATATTTTTTTGTACAATCGGCACCTGTTCGGTTGATATTTCAATACCGAGATCGCCTCTTGCGACCATTATACCGTCAGACGCTTCAATAATATGGTCAATATTATTAACAGCTTGAGGTTTTTCAATTTTTGAAATAATTCTGTTATCTCCGCCTTTAGCTGCAATAAGTTCACGAAGCTGCAATACATCTTTCGCTTCTCTGACAAATGATAATCCTATGTAATCAATTCGATTTTTTACGGCAAAATCAACAAATGTCAGATCTCTTTCTGTCAAGACATTGATACTGCCGGTTGCGCCCGGAATATTAATACCTTTTCTTTGTTTAAGTATTCCGTCTGTCAAAACTTTTGCGCTGATGACATCACCATTTACCTCAGTGGCTTCAAATTGCAATTTGCCATCATCAATAAGAAATTTTTCGCCTACTTTTACGTCTTTGGCAATACCTTCATAATCAACAGGTATTATGCCGTCAACCATTTCTGAGGCATGTCTGAATCTTAAAATTTCACCTTTTTTAATTTCAATAGATTCTTTAAGCTGACCAACTCGAATTTTTGGGCCTTGTAAATCTAATAAAATCGGAATAAGTGTATGTTCTTCTTTTTCAATTTCTCGTATAAAGTCCACATTTTTCTGATGAAAATCATGGTCGCCATGCGAAGAATTAATTCTGAACATGGTGACACCTGCTTCATACAATTTTTTAATCATTTCTTTAGTACTTGATGCCGGGCCTAATGTAGCCACTATCTTAGTCATAGTATAACTATCCATAATGTTCCTTTCTAACTAGTGTTCTTATATAGGGTGTTTACAAATTTTAATTTACATGTTATATTATACATGAAAAAATTGTTTTACTATGTAAATATGAGGAAGTAGAAAATGAGAAAAATTTTAGCAGGGGTTATGACATGCGGTTTTTTAGCCCTCAGTGCTGCCCTTCCGGCACTTGCTGATGACGTGGCTATTGCCGATGTCGCTCAAAATTACTGGGCTCGTAAAGAGATTGTTAATGTAGTATCTAACAATGTAATGACTCTTGACGGGGACAAATTCAATCCGGAAGCAACTGTAAAAAGAGCCGATTTTGTCAGCGCTTTGTTGATTGTTCTGGGTAATGAAAAAATGGATGTCACTGTTGGAAACAAATACAGTGATGTAAGATCATCAGACGTGTATTACAAAGATATTTTGCGTTCTGATCAGTTAGGTTTGGTTTATGGTTATCCGAATGGTACATTTAAACCAAAACAAAACATGTTGAGATCTGAAGCTCAATCTGTTGTTGGACACATTATTGACAAAGATGTAACGGATTACTCTGTTCTTGAACAGTACAGTGATTATGTTGACATCCCTGGATGGGCTAAATACTCTTATGCTAAGACTTTAACATACGGTATTTATGTAAATTATCCTGACGAAAACGAATTACGTCCGGAAGATGAATTAACAAGAGCAGAAGCAGCTGTTCTTTTGTCAAGACTGAATGACAAATTAAGTGTTGTTCAAAAAAGATTTTTAGGACCTGAAAAAGTTATTGCTGTTGAACACCTTGATCAATCAAGAAAAGCAACAACTGATGAAGTTCAGGTTACAAACTACAAAAACATCGTTTTGGCCGGTAATGCTTTAAAAGTTGCTTTTGATGAAAAATTCTTATCAGAAGACCATAATGCAGGTGACGTTGTTTACTTTGTAGCTCCTGAAGATATTTGTACAAAAGAAGGTACACTTGTTATACCTGCAAATACTAAATTCTATGCAACTATCAGTGAAATCCAAAACCCGAAATGGTTTAACAAAAATGCAAGAGTTTATTTACAGTTAGAAAAAATCATTCTTCCTAACGGCGAAACCGCTTCATTTGTTGCTAAACCTGCAACAAAAGACAATTCATTGCATGAAGGTCCTTGGATGACTACCGGTAAGCTGGTATTATGCACAGTAACAGGCGGTGTTGTTGGCGGCGGTATAGGTACAGGTATTGCATTTATTCCTGATCCTGTAAAAGTAGGTACAGGTATTGCGATAGGTACTCCTGTAGGTGCGGCTGTTGGTTTAATCACAGGTCTGGTAACTCCTGGTCTTGAATACCACGCTAAATCAGGCGAAGAAGTAGTTGTTATACTTTGTGAAAATGCAAATATCAAGAGACAATAATCATCTCCTAACGTTAATTAAATTAGAGGGGAACGGTCTGCATAAACGCGGCCGTTCCTTTTTTAGTAATTTTGATGTTGGTAATTTGGATAATAGTACCTCTACTTTTTACGGAGGTTTATCTTTTAACAAAGTTTATAATAATTATGTGCACTTATTAATATGTGTTATTTTTTAAATGGGAGAAATGATTATGAAAAAAACTTTGTTAGCGTTGACTATATTGGGCTTCTTTATGGTGCCTCAGCAGGAATCTTTAGCATGGGAATATAACGGAATAAGCTCTCTTAATCCAATGCCTGCCCTTTCTTATCTTAATCCGCTGCCGTATATTGGTATAGGAGAAAATAAGACTACTTTTAGCTTAAACCCGTTTACAGGATTTAAAAACTGTAAAACCTGTAAGACCGATCCGTGTGATCCTTGCGTAGCACCGAAAAAAGCTTGCAACGAGTGCGCACAGCCGATTAATCCGTGCCCAACTTGCCAAAAGGCTTTTAATGAGTGCTCATCATGTAATCAACATTATAGATATTAATCAGAAAAAGAGCCTGTCATATTTTTACAGGCTCTTTTTTTAATAATCGATATTTTTTAATGCGTTAAATATGTTATCAGTAATTTGTTGGATATATTCCTGACTAACAAGCCCGTTAATCACGGCATCAGCGATTTGATAAGTCGGTCTGATATACTGCTGTGCTGTTTTGTTAACGTCCTGAAATTGTAAATCTGCAGCGGCACCTGTCTTACCTCTAAGCGAGGCACGTTTGTACCAGCGGTCTTTTAGGACTTCCAGCGGTGTAAATACATATACTTTTACATCCATAATGTCACGAACACCTTCGTTCAAGACATATAAACCTTCTGTTAGGACAACTTTTGCCGGCTTTTTAACATCCCCGTCTGCTTTTGATTCGCATGTTACAAAATCATAGCGCGGAGAAACAATTTCGCGGCCTTGTTTAAGTTCCATCAGATGCTGTTTCATCAAGTCAAGATTAATTGCATCCGGTGTATCAAAGCTAAAACCGGTTTTAAATAATTCTTCATAGCTGCCTGCTTCTTTTAGCTCTTTAGAGGTATCTTTGTAATAATCATCACAGCGGATTACTGTATAAATGCCCTCATTTTTATTTTTAACGCAAGCTTTTGTTGTATTATCTACAAATACAGTCTTTCCGGATGCACTTTCGCCGGTGATACCAATTAAAAAAGTTTTTTTCTTTTCCTGAACGACCATACGTGCAATATTCATGATAAGGTTGTCAGATATTTTCAAAAACAGTGGCTGCGGCTGGCGGCTGTCTTCCTCTAATATTTGTTTGAGTGAGTCGACAATAGTAGAAATAACTTCCATATCTCTGCGGCTTGAGTAATATTCGTAACCGGTTAACAGATCCATCATATATTCAATTCCTTAAAACAATTTATTCTAATATATTACAGTAAAATATTTTAAATTTCTCACAATGATAAACAATTGTAACAATATTATATCATTTTTAAAGATTACGAATAGCATGGCCGTAGATGTTTATGTAGACAAAAGGAGTATGTTATGTATCATGATGAAATTTTTGAGAACTCATTGCGTGCAGTGAAGGAAGAAAGCTACCGTGCTCTGAGACACGAAATCAGCACAATGGAAATGGCTATTGAGAGATTTCTGAATAATATTCTCGAATGCACAAGTGCAAAAGCCGAACGCGACTTTAATATGTCGGTGTTCTAAGAGGTTGCTAAGCTTCTATGTGATATCAATAAATAAGGCAACGTGAGATTTTTCTCGCATTGCCTTATTTTGTAATGACTGTTCACAGTTCACTATTTTTGTAAATACTTAGTGCCTTACTTAGCTGCTTAGTATATAATGTACGATTTATTATGCCACATACATCGGATACACCGGTTTTTCATACGGTCTTAATGAATTGTATAAATCCTGAGGATTATAGAAATTCCAGTTAGACTTGAACTGAGTGATTAAATTTTCAAGAGCTTTTTTCAGTGCATCAACACCTTTAGGATTAGTATTGCCTGAGGTTGTTGTGCTTTCCGGATTGCCCGCAGGTGTTTGTGTTTGTGTTTCTGCCCCTGCACCTTCGCTTGCCTGTGCGCCTGCTGCAAGCGTTCCGCTGATGTTGTCGTAGGCACTTTGCAATTTTCCCAGAGTTTGTGCATCTGTTTCGTTTGCAGCGGCTTCTTCTGTTTCTTTTAATATCTGCTGCATTTTTTCAGGATCCTGCATTGCTTCTTCGGCTTCTTTTTGAGCGGCAAGCTCCAGTTCGGAAGGAAGTAATTTTCTTGCCAGAGTATCAGCACCCCATGCACCTATTAAACCGCCGACAAGTCCTACAACTGCACCGACTGCCGTACCTGCTATCGGAACAACAGAACCCACAGCTGCGCCGAGTGCCATACTGCCCAATGCATAACCTGCAACACCGGCTCCTGCAATTGCAGCGGATTTTGCAAGCTGTTTTGTTCCCTTAGCGGCTCCAAGCTGCTTATAGGTTTTATAAACTGTAGGAGCTTCAAGAGCAAGGGCTACTACAGTTGTTGCCGGAGTTCCCTTTAATGCTTTTGGTAAAAATTTGGCATATCCGCCCTTTGCGGCTGATGTTTTTACAGCTATTTCCGCTTTGGTAATGCCTGTTTTACCTTTAAGCCATTGTCCTGCTTTTCCGACTTTTGTTGTCGGCGCCATTGCACTTCCAGCTGTTGCTTTGCCTTTTGCCACTGCAAGTTTTGCATCAGCAAGCGCCTGATTTATTTCCTTTTGCTTGTTTAGTAAATCCTGACCTTTCAGTCCTTTTGAATCTTTAATAAGCTGACGCATTTTATCATATTCGGCGCTTATTGCTTGTTGCCTGTTGTATTTGGCAAGCTTGGCCGGTGATAATTTTGCCTGCTCTGCTGCTGACAAAGTTTTTGGGGCTTTGTATCTTGCCTCTAAATCTGATATATATAAATTTCTGTAATTATTGAGATAACTTTCCTTTAGATTAGCGCCCTTTAGCTTTTTGGCTTCGGTAAATCCGTTTTGAACATTTTGCCAGCCTGCTTTGTAATCTTTTCTGTTGTTAATAAGCCATTGTCCGCCTTTAAAAAGACTGTAGCCGCCACCCATTATACCTGCGCCTATCATTGCATCATTAAATGAGTAGCCGCCTGGTGTTATTCCCTTGTTGTACTGAATGAGCGTGTAGACATCATCCTTGTTAAAATTTGTGTTGACAGAACTTGTCATAAAACATTCCCCTAATATTTTCCCCGTACTTATATAAAAAAATAATACTCCCATAAATTGATAGTATTTACGAGAGTATTAAGAAATATTACGAATTAACCGTTTAAATCTAATTTTTGCTGTCCGTACAATATATTATACATTTGCTGTAATTGCTCCGGAGTCATTGTCATTTGCGGATTTATCATCGGGGCTGTTGTAAATGGATTAGTTGCGTCGGCGCTAAGACCTTCAAGTAACTTTTGTGTATCCATTGCGGCCAGTTGACTGTTGTTGCTTTTTTCCATTAGTTCCAGCATTTTTTGTTCCTGCGCTAACTTCTTTTCAGTGTAAGATTTACCGACGATTTTGCCTGTTAAAAAGTCACCTGCAAACCAACCTATGATGCTTCCTAACCCGGGAATTAGGGCTGTACCGATAGCTGCGCCAAGTGATGCTCCTGCCAGCCTTGCTGTTGATTTACCGGTTTCTACAGCTCCTGTAACGGCACCGTCTTCAACTGTGGCCTTCACTATGTTTGGTATTTCAAATCCGGCAAGAAGTCCGTAGCCTAATAATGGACCTCTTGATTTAGTTACATTCCAGAGAGCCTTTGCCTTTCCTGTGAAACCTTTTGCGCCCTGCCATGCTTTTTTTAAATCGCCCGGATAGTCTGTTACAAGTTTTTTCATGTCCTTGAAAAACGGTGTACCGCCTGTTTTCTTTTCAGCACGTACAAATGCATCCCCTATCTGTTTACCGAATTTTGTAAACCGCGTACCGCCTTTCATTTTCGCAAGTCTGCCTGATGCTTTAATTGAACTGGACAATACTTTTTGAAATTTGGTGTCGAAAATAAGACGTCCGACTGTACTTGCTACTCTTGCTATTGCTACCATGAGTACCTACCTTCAAAATTAAATAAAATAACTAACCTTACTTATATAAAGTATTTGGTGAGTACAAAATTGCGTTTGAGTTTACATTTCTTAATAATATTAATATTTACATTCCCTGACTATGCGCTATAATAGATAAAAAGGGGAAAATGATTTATGCGAACAGTAACATTAATAAACGGAGACGGTATAGGACCGGAAATTTCAAAGGCTGTTGTTGATATTATTAAAGCGAGCGGTTTGGAGATAGATTGGGATGTACAGACGGCCGGTGCTGATGTAATCGAAAAAGAAGGTACACCGCTGCCGCAGAGGGTTCTGGACTCCATAAAACGAAATAAAGTTGCTTTGAAAGCTCCTGTAACAACGCCGATTGGCAAAGGTTTCCGTTCTGTCAATGTTCAACTCAGAAAAGATCTGGATTTATACGCAAATTTAAGGCCTTGTAAGAATTTGCCTAATGTGAAAACGCGTTTTGAAAATGTTGATATTGTTGTTGTTCGTGAAAATACAGAGGATTTGTATGCGGGAATTGAACGTCAGGTTGACGCTGATACAGCAGAAAGTATAAAAATTATTACACGTAAGGCATCTGACAGAATTTGCCGTTTTGCTTTTGATTATGCGGTTAAAAATGGCCGCAAAGAGGTTTGCTGTGTTACCAAGGCAAATATTATGAAGTTGTCGGATGGGCTATTTTTAGATACTTATAGAAATGTAGCAAAAGACTATCCGCAAATTAAACAGCGGGAAATACTTGTTGACAATTTATGTATGCAATTAGTGCAAAATCCTTCGTTTGACGTTTTGGTACTGCCAAATCTTTACGGTGATATTGTTTCTGATTTATGCGCGGGATTAATCGGCGGCTTAGGTGTTGCACAAGGCGCAAATATCGGGTTGGATTACGCGGTTTTTGAACCTGTACACGGGTCTGCTCCTGATATTAAAGGGCAGAATAAGGCAAATCCGACAGCTCTTTTGCTTTCTGCAATTGAAATGCTTAGATATATTGGGGAAAATACTTATGCAGATAAGATTGAAAAAGCGCTTTTTAGAACATTTGAAAAAGGTATTTGCACTGTCGATCTGGGTGGAACAGCTTCGACTGATGAGTTTTCAGATGCTGTTGTTGCTAATATGTAGAGTGTATTTCCCCATAAATTCAAAAGATTACAAATATTATAAGGAATATTGATATGAAAAAAACATTAATATTGGCTGGAATAATACTTTTATCAGGATTCTCTGCAAGTGCATACGATTTTACACCAATAAGCAGTAATCAAATCATTCAGTATTCACCGGAATTAAACACCTGGAGTGATGGGGGGATTACTTCAGAGGGAAATATCCAATTCCTAAAAAGGACATCTTCAGGTACGGGCAGTTTTTCTGAATATTACAATATTGACGGGTCACTTGCTTCTATTTTTGGATCTAATTTTGAATTTATTACTTTAGACGGCCGGCTTATCGCATGTCACAATGCTGATTTGAAAATCTTTGAAATATTTTTCAAGGACGGAAAACTTACAGAAAAAGAATTGACAGAGGAGCAGATAAAAGAACTTTTCCCTAATGTAGAAATTATTAAAATTTCCCAGTTTAAAGACAGAAAATACTCATTAGCTAAAAAGCCTTTTGAGAAAAAAGAAGTGCTGATTTTAAATGATACAAAAGAGTATTTTCATAAATATTCTTTTAAGCCGAGAAGTATTAAAAAAACACCTATTGCCGGACTGATTGAAATTGAGCGGTATGAACAGATAAGATTTTCGCACTACAATGACGATAATGCAAGATTTCCTGCATATACAATCAGTGTAAGATTTAAACTCAGATAAATCAGCCATTAACACGGATATACTCGGCAATAATTTCGGCCGCATCACCTACAAGCCGCCGGCATGGTCTTGTCTGGTAGTATTCGGCTGTTCTGTCCTCAGGAACAGGGCTGTCAACTTTTACATCAAGCCCTAAAAGTTCACGGCAAATTATGGTTTTATTTTTTTCTTTAAATTCTTCCGCAAGTTTTTGTATTCGCGCATAATGTGCGGTTTTTATTTCTTTATCAGCCGGTGTTGTATAGCCATATTTAAGACCGGCTATTAAAAACATTGAGCTTACAGCTCCGCAAACCTCCCGCAAGCGTCCCATTCCGCCGCCAAAAGAGGATGATAGTTTTAGTGCAGTGTCAAAATCCAGCCCTAAATCATCACTGAATGCACAAAAAACTGATTGTGCACAATTATAACCTTGCAAAAATAAATTTTCAGCCTTTTCTCTGTAATCCATAAATTTATTATATGACAAAAATCCTGAAAAATTACTTTTTTATGTTTAAAACCTTTAATGAATATCCGCAAAAAAAAGAGTCTTTTTATACAAAAGACTCGTTGGAATTAAGAATAGCTGGAAGTATGAAAAAGATTTAATTATATTTAAGCCCTATTATATTCCGGATACAATTACCCACCTGTCTATTCTTGATATTGAATTTAGAAATTTTAGTGATAAACTTTTTAAAAATGGTTTGAATAAGGAGATAAAGAATTGAATCTTGAAAAAATAATAGATGTAGCAAAAGGGAATAAGAAAGCTGATCTTGTTATAAAAAACGCAAAAGTTGTAAATGTATTTTCCGAGGAAATATATGATGCTGACGTTGCTATAGCTGACGAAAAAATCGTCGGGATAGGGAAAGATTATTCGGGCGAAAACGAAATTGATATAAATGGCGCCTACCTTTCACCTTCATTTATTGACGGACATGTTCATCTGGAAAGCTCAATGCTTTTGCCGTCAGAGTTTGCAAAAATCGTAGTGCCGTCAGGAACAACGACGGTTATTGCCGACCCGCACGAAATAGCAAATGTTATGGGCTTGCAAGGAATAAGCTTTATGCGCGAAGCAACTAAATATCTGCCAATGGATGTGTATATGATGCTCCCGTCTTGCGTTCCGGCCACAAATCTGGAAACATCCGGCGTTGATTTGAATAGCTACGACCTTGCTCTTTTGATTGATGCACCGTGGGTTCTGGGTATTGCTGAAATGATGAATTTCCCGGGTGTTATTGAAAACGATAAAAATGTTTTGAGTAAGGTTAAACTGGGGCTGGACAAAGACAAAAGAATTGACGGGCATTCTCCGCATTTAAGCGGGAAAGATTTGTGCGCATACGTATCTTCAGGTGTCCGCTCCGATCATGAATGCACAACTCCTGCCGAAGCAGTTGAAAAACTTAGACTCGGCATGAGTATTATGATTAGGGAAGGCACTGCGGCCAAGGATTTAGAAGCCCTTGTTCCGCTTATGAAAAAATACAATACGCGAAAATGCATGTTTGTAACAGATGACCGCCACCCGCAGGACTTGAACGGACATATTTGTTCAATGGTTAAAACAGCGGTAGCCAAAGGTGTTGAGCCGATTAAAGCTATACAAATGGCAAGTCTTAACACTGCCGAATACTTTAAGCTGTCAAATCTTGGCGCCATTGCTCCGGGGTATAAAGCTGATCTGGTTGTGCTTGATAATTTACAGGATTTTAATGTAAAAATGGTGTTTAAAAACGGTAAACAGGTTGCTCTGAACAATAAATTAACCGTTGATATGAAAGATATTGTACCGCCGCCGCTCAGAGGGTCTGTCAATATCAAATATCTTTATAAAGATGAATTGAAAATACCGGCCAAAAGTGATCAAATAAAAGTAATTAACGTTATTGAAAATCAACTTATCACAAAACAATCTGTAGAAAAAGCAAACATAATAAACGGCTTTGCAGAAAGTGATGTTGAAAACGATATTTTAAAAATCGCAGTTATAGAACGTCATCTTGCAAGCGGAAATATAGGACTCGGCTTTGTTAAAGGTTTTGGGCTAAAATCAGGCGCTATAGCCTCTACCGTAGCGCACGATTCACACAATATGATTGTTGTAGGTACTAATGACGATGATATGTATTATGCAGCCGTTGAGCTTGTAAAATCTCAAGGCGGCAAGGTTGTTGTTGAAAACGGCAAAACTCTTGCAAAATTAGAATTACCTATTGCGGGTCTGATTTCTGATAAGCCGGCTGAGGAAGTAATTTCACAGCTTGGCATCCTTAATCGTGCGGTTGAACAAATTCACTGCAAGATAAAAGATCCATTTATGAGTATGGCATTTTTATCTCTTGCTGTGATACCTGAATTAAAAATAACCGATAAAGGATTAATAGATGTATGTAAATTCAGTAGAACAAGTTTATATGTAGACTAGTAATACCAATGTAACAAGGGAGAGTGTTATGAAAATAGTTTTGTTAGAGTCTTTGTCAGTAAATAATGATGTATTACACTCATACGTGACGGATTTGCAGTCCAAGGGGCATACTTTTGAAGCTTTTGAAAGAACTGATGATTCCAAAGTCCTTATTTCTCAGGCGAAAGACGCTGATGTGCTTATTCTTGCTAATATGCCTTTGAAAGGCGAAGTTATTCGCGCGTGCAAAAATTTAAAATTTATAGATATTGCTTTTACAGGCGTTGACCACGTTGATATTGAAGCGGCAAAAGAAATGGAAATTGCCGTAAGTAATGCCTCCGGATATTCCAATGATTCGGTTGCAGAATGGACGCTCGGTATGATGTTAACCCTGCTTCGCAATGTTCCGCAGGTTGATAAGCGGGCTCGTGAAGGTAAAACTAAGGCCGGTCTTGTCGGAAATCTTTTAAAAGGCAAAACAATCGGGATTGTCGGAACAGGCGCTATCGGCATGACAACGGCACGTTTATGCTCTGCTTTCGGATGTAAAATTATTGCTTATAACGGTTTTTCTCACAAGCAAAATACTGATTTAATAACATATCTGCCTCTTAAAGAAATGCTCGAACAATCAGATATTGTTGCACTGCATTGTCCGCTTACAGACAAATCCAGAAATCTTATTAATAAAGAAGCAATCTCTTATATGAAGTCATCAGCAATTCTTATTAACGCGGCACGCGGCGGGGTTGTTAATTCAAAAGATTTGGCGGATGCCCTGAATGAAGGTCGTATAAGAGCGGCCGGCATTGATGTATTTGAAAACGAGCCGCCGCTTGATGTAAATCATCCGCTTTTGCATTCAAAAAATACTATTGTAACCCCGCATATAGCCTTTGCAACAGAAGAATCCATGGAAAAACGTGCGCAAATAGTATTCGATAATCTTAAAAACTGGATTGAAGGCCGCCAAATCAATAAAATTTGCTGAAATTATTAACTTATGAAACAATAACCGACCTGCCTGATTTTTATAAAAATATTTATTTTATAATCATGGTGGAGATTGTAATTATGATTAGAAATAAAGTTTTTACGCTGTTTATAATTTTTGCGTTTATATTAAATACCTTTGCAATGCCGGCTCTTTCCGCATTGCCTAAAATAGATGTTATACAAAAAAATACATCAGAGCAGCTTGAGGAAGAAATTATTCCTGCAAAGCTGGAAAAAGAGATGAAGGCTGCAATTTCAAAAATATACGGCGCTGAAAATACCGATACTATTTATGCACGTGTTCTTGAGATAGCGCGCAAAGCAAAAGCAGAGCGTCCGGATAATCTTGTTGAACAGGACAAAAACAGAACTTCTGACTGGTATAAAGACGAAGTTATTTATATGTTTTATGCTGACCAATTCGGTGTTTCAAATTCAATTCGTCCAAATACTTTTAAAGAAGATATTAAAATGCTGGATTACCTGAAGGAACTTGGTGTTACTACAATTTATGTGCTGCCGTTTTCGGATTCACCAATGAGTGACGCCGGATTTGATGTCCGTGACCCGAGAAATGTACGTGCCGAACTTGGCGGTATGACTGAATTTAAACAGTTTTTAGCCGCTGCACAGGCAAAAGGTTTTAAAATAAAAGCTGACCTTGTCTTAAATCATTTTTCAGACCAGCATCCATGGTTTCAACAAGCATTAAAAGGCGATTTAGATAAACTTAATTACTTTGTTGTTCGTGAAAATCTTCCAGAATATACAAAATATAAAGATGAAAAACTTGGGTACGTCGTTGAATACAAAGAAGCTAACGGAAAAATTTCCAAAAGACGGCTTATATTCCCTGAAAATACGGACAATCATTACCGCAAGATAACGATTAATAACAAAGATTATTATGTGTACCATACATTTTACCCGTTCCAGCCGGATATAAACTGGAAAAATCCGGAGGTATTGTATTATAACCTTGAAACAATAGCATTCTGGGCAAATCTTGGGATTGATATTTTCAGAATGGATGCAATACCGTATTTGATAAAAGATGAAGGCACAAATGCAGAAAATCAGCCGGATACACATAGAATTATAACTATATTAAGCGATTTTCTTCAGGCAATAGCACCGCGTTCCGTTATTCAGGCAGAGGCATGCCAGCATCCGAATAAAATTTTGCCATATTTTGGTAATGAACGTAAGTATAAAGAAAATATCAAAGGTGAAGAAAAAGAAATTACCAGAACAGATGAAGTTCAAATTGCATATCATTTCCCGTATATGCCTGCAATTTGGGCATCACTTGTCGCTGCTGACAACAGTTATTTCTGGAAAGCGTATAAACAAACTCCGCAAATCCCGCCATCTGCTTCCTGGGCGATTTTTTTGCGTGTGCATGATGAGTTAACCCTTGAGATGGTTGATCCTGAGACCAGGTCTCTTTTGTATGAAGATTTAGCACCGAAAGGCGCTGCTTTTAGAAAAGGATATGGCGTCAGCGGTCGTCTTGCAAATTTTTTAGACAATAATCCGGATAGAATCGGGATGGCTTTTTCAATACTGCTTTCACTTCCGGGTGTGCCTATAATCTATTATGGTGATGAAATAGGTGTGCAAAATAACTTTGCTAACGCTAAAAGAAGTGCAAATTTGCGAGAAAATAAACAAAAATCCCAGAAAAATTCCAAAAATAATCCGAAATTGCTGAGTTATTTTGACAGCCGTGATATAAACAGAGGCCCGATTACAAAATCTGTTTTTGACAATGCTGTATCTCAAAAGGGTTCTTATAATAATAAGGTTTATGAACGAGTTAAAAAGCTTATTAAAATAAGAAAACAATATCCCGTTATGTCACGCGGAACATTTATTCAGGTAAAAACAGAATCACCGGATGTTTTTGCTTACGAGCGTGAAAATGATACAGACAGAATAATTGTAATAAATAATCTTTCAAGGCGCAGAAGCAATGCAACTGTAATCTTTGTTGATGATGATTTTGGTAAAAAGGAAAAAGATATTTATCTGAAAGATTTACTTACAGACAAAATGGTAAGAGCCAAAGTTAAAAATAAAGAGCTTACTGTTCGTTTGAATCCTTATGATGCAATGTGGTTAAAGATGTAAATTTTTCCTGCAAAAATTTGTAAGCTTTCTGCTGCCATACGCCGATGTATGTAGTAACAATCATTGTTATCATAAAGAAAAAGTACGTATTTTGAACTGGGTTATAAATCCAGTAAATATCATGGTTTGCTCGTTCTGCGAATGGTACACCGTTTATTTTCATAAATATAGCGGTCAGAATAAACATTACGAGCAGATGGTTAGCCATAATATGATAGGTTACATTACCCATGTGCTGCAAAAATTTAACATCTTTTAAGTAAGGGTAAAGCAGTCTGGTAACGAGTAATGATGCCCAAATACCTGTAATACTTGTGATAACAGGAACTATCATCTGGTCGTCAAATCTTGCCCAAACAAGCACATAACTCAGGCCGATACCGTGTTCCGGATCATAATCGCGGTTAAAGAGCCACAAGACAGATTGTAAAAGGATTACACAGCCGGCAATTTTCGGGGTGAAGATGTCATAATTATCTTTTATGTAGTTTTTATAATAGTAGCCTAAGTATACAAAAAATAGTGAAAATATTGTTCTTATAACCAGCAGATTTATTGGATTAAGCTCAATTATTTTGGAAAGCGGTATTGCAATAAGACCGAGCAGTGAGAAAAATCCGAGGTGCACAAATTTGTTGTCAGTTTTTTGGGTTAGTACTCTCATCAGATATAAAAACACAATCATAGTTATGAATAACTGTGTGACAAACCACAAAGGGCATGCCAGATCTAATTGATGCCCGTTTAAAAACGGTGTGATAAAAAAGTTTTTCAGACTTATTTCTTTGCCCCAGAACATACCTGTAAGTTTATATATTGCAATTGTTACCAGAGTGTAAAAGCCTGTATATAAAAAATACGGTACTAAAAGGCTTTTTACGCGGTGCTTGAGATAAGTTTGAACATCATTCAAATATTTATCTTTGAAGAGGTATCCGGAGATAAAGAAGAACAGTGCAAGCTGGAATGAATATGGCGGAAATATGCCGAGAAGTGAAAATTCCAGATGACCTGAAACGACAAGCATTATCGCAAGAGCTTTCAATAAATTTATTTCATTATAAAATTCTTTACCCATAAATTTGATATTACCACAAACATGTTTCGCTGCATTCGTTCCTGACTCGTACCTGGTTTAAATGACTCCTGCTAACATAACTCAATGAATTTGCAGGCTTCTTCTGCTACAGACTGGTTTATTAAATTAGAATAGTATTTTTTAGCATCAGAAACATCAGGTAGATTTGCTATTTTTTTTGTTAAATGCGCCATATAAGTGTACATTGGCAAAGTCGCTTTTTCATTAAGCGTCATATCGCACCCGTTTAGTACAAAATCAGACATAGAAACATCGCCTTTGGAGTCTTTAATATCCTGCCGGATTAGTTGCAGGTCAATTCTGTTTGGTGCTTCACTATTTACGCAATTTTGTTGAAAATACCTTCCTGATTTAGCCAAAGCCTGTTTAAATTTATCCAGATCGTTCCCGTTTTCGTCATTGGTTAAATTACAGGAAAGTTTGACAACGGTGTAGTGCTTGTTTCCCTGCTTTACATAATTGTCAGGTGTTACATAACTGCCATACTTGTCGTATTCTTTTTTACCAATATATAAATTTTTTATTCCGTTGAATGATATTTGCATATTCGCATTAAAGTAAAAGGTGAAAATTTTTTGCTATTTTCTTAACAAATCTTTATATATTGACAAATTTTTTTATGCTTAAATGTTTATAGGAATGATGTGTACTTTAATTAAAATTTTAATTCACTTATGATGAAAGGATAAGGTGTGAGTTTATGAAATTAGTCAGTAGTAAAAAAATGTTAGCCGCAGCGTTGACAGCTGGTCTTTTATTGTCGCATTCAGTTGTTTCAAATGCTCTGGCAACAAATATTACGGGTATTGAAGGCAATAATGGTATATATAATATCAATCCGTCAGATATTAAGGGGGATATCGGTTTCAGACATTACGGAAATTTTGTATTAAGTGAAGGGGATATTGCAAACTTAATTTTTAAATATGGCGAAGAAAATGTTTCTAAATTTGTAAACCTTGTAGATAATACTATCAATATTAATGGTATTGTTAACTCAATGCGTGATGGCAATTTTTATGACGGGCATGCAATATTTATCTCTCCAAATGGTATGGTCGTCGGTTCTAGCGGTGTTTTGAACGTAGGTTCTTTATCTGTATACACACCTTCTCAATCAGATTATAAAAAATACATGGATAACAATTACACAGGCGATATTTCAAGCCTGAAACACGGTACGGCTGATGTAACTATTAACGGTAAAGTTATTTCTCGCGGTGATATAGACATTATCGCTAAGGACGCTGTTGTTACAGCAAATGGGGCTTTATTGGCCGGTGTTAACAATTCTGAATTGATTACTTCAATGAAAAAATCAGATATTCTGTTTAATGCACTTGTTAACTCTACTGAAATGAAAGCCGGTAATACACTGGCATTGCAAGACGGTAATATCGTAATTAAAACTGAAGTTCGTGATGGCGGAATTAATATTGCCGGTCTTGTTCAAAATCAAGGTAAAGGTGACATTACATTGAACAATAACGGTTCTCAAGATTTGAGAGTCGTAGGTAAAGTAGAAAATACACAGGGAAATGTTTTATTAAATAATAGACAGTCAAATACGGTAATTTCCGGTGATCTGGTAAACGCTGACGGTAATACATCTGTTATTAATAATGCCGGCGAATTGAGAGTCGGTTCTTCTGCAAATATTGAAAATAACGGAGAATTAAGACTCGTTAACCGCGGTGAAAACGGTATGACAGTTAACGGAAATGTTACAAATGACGGCGTTACACTTCTTTCCAGCAACAATGGAAAAGTTGTTATCGGCGGCAAAATTAATAACAAAAACGGCCGCTTAACTATCGTAAACAACGGATCCGGATTAGAAATCGGCAAAACCGCTGAAATTTCCAACAATCACGAAATCAAAATCGCAAATACCGGTGATGAAGGATTTTTAATGGCAGGTAAGATTAAAAACAGCGGCTCAACAGCTTTAACTAACTGGGCCGGTGACTACATCATTGACGGTACGATTGAAAACGAAAACGGAAAAATGAATTTGTCTAATGCGGGCCCTAAAATGCATTTGACAGAAAATTCAAAAATCGTTAATAACGGTGATTTACAGATAATCAATTCAGGAAGTGAGGGGCTTACACTTGATGGTACTGTTGAAAACACAAGCACAACTAATATTTGGAGTGTAAAGGGTGATCTGGATGTTAACGGTACTGTAAATAACAGTAACGGTAAGTTAACAATTACAAATGACGGTAATGCTTTAAATATCGGTGAAAATGCAATAGTAGCGAATGCTGATGCGTCAACTGTTATTACAAATACAGGTGAAGGCGGTTTAAATCATAACGGTATTATTATGAATAACGGCAGCACTGTTATTGACAATCAGGCAGGTGATTTGAACTTTAACGGTATCGCTATTCAAGCAGGAAACAGAATTGTCCTCAAAAACTCCGGTAATGCTTTAAATATAGCGGGTACAGAAAATGCGCCCGGCGGCATTGCGGCAATGGATGCAGATGTAAGCATTTTCAATACCGGTGAAGGCGGAACTAATATTTCCGGTATCGTAAACGCAATGGGTGAAAACCAAAAAATTTCCGTTGTTAACCAGAACGGTAATCTTGTTCTCGGCGGCGGCTTGTTAAATGAAAACGGTGATATAAGTGTTTCAAACACAGGTGACGGCGCTATGTATCTTGCAGAAGGCTCTGTAATTGATAACTTAAACGGTAAAGTTACCGTATTGAATACATCAGATGCAGGCGCGCGTGTTGATTCTAATATTCGTAACAACGGTGTTACAAACATCACCAACCGCGGTGGTAACTTGTTAGTAAACGCTAAGATTGAAAACCATAACGGTAAATTGGAAATAGTAAACAACGGTACTGAAAACTCTAACCTGACAATCGGTGCAGATGCATTATTAACTAACGACAATGAAATTAAAATTGCTAATACCGGTAAAAACGGTATGAACATCAAAGGAAATATCGAAAACAACGGTTCAACCGCAATTTCTAACTGGGCCGGTGATTTTGTTATCAGCGGTAAAGTTGAAAACCAGAACGGTAAAATGAATATTACCAGCGCACAAAACAGTAACGGTTTACACCTTACTAAAGAAGGTCAGTTGTTGAATAACAATGATGAATTGTATGTTCAAAATACCGGTAAAAATGGTATGATACTTGACGGAGAAATTAAAAACAACAGTTCAACAACACTTTATAACCTTGCCGGCAATATGGAAGTTAACGGTCTTGTTCAAAACAAAGGCGAATTGATGGTTTCTAACAGAGGCCAGAATTTAACAATCGGCAGTGATGCGATTATTGAAAACAATGCCAAAACAACTATCCGTAACACAGGTCTTAAAGGAATGAATATTAACGGTACTGTTATCAATGAAAACGCTGATGTTAATATAGAAAACAGCGCCGGAACTCTTGCAATGGGCGAAACCGGTCAGATTATTAACAAAAATGGTGATATCAATTTCAAAAACAGCAGTGCTGCTGCAATGAATTTGAACGGCAGTGCTTATACTCTTGAAAAAGGTAATATTAACCTTGAAAACACAAGCGCAAACGGCGGCATTATTGTTGATAAAGATGCTAAATTAGTTGCAAAAGACGATGTAAATATTAACAATGTCGGCACAAAAGGTATTAAAGTTCGCGGCAGGGCAGAAGGTAAAAATATTAATGTTGACAACAAAAATTCTCACCTCTGGTTAGGAGATACAACTGCAAGCAGAGAAGATGCAAACCTCACAGCAACAAATGATGTTAACATTAACCTTGAAGATGGTTCTGTATTAAACCTCGGCACTGAAAATACACATATCGCAGCCGGCAATGACTTGAACGTCAAAGTTAATAACGGTAAAATCGGTGTAGAAACCGGTTCAAGCGGCGGCGGATATACTTATGGTCCGAATGCTGAACAGGTTGATAAAACAAAATCAATTAACATTAACGTAGGCGGTAAAATCAACGCTGAAACAAACGACACAAAAGGCACAACAGGTGACTATGTAATCAACCTGGCATCAGACGGTGTTGATATGAATATCGGTCATATTAAAGCAGATGGTCGAGTAATCCTTCTCGCTGATGTTGATAAGAACGGTAATACTGCTTCAATTAAAAACGCTGCAGAAGATGCAACAAGACCAAATATTGAAGGAAAAGGTTTCTCACTGATCTCCAGCGGCGCAATTGGCGAAGCAGGTAATGAGTTGACATTCAATGATACAAATTACGCTTACAAATCTGATATTCTTGCGATAGACGATATCAATATCAAAGCGCTTGACGATCAATATGATAAAGCTGATGTAAGATACATTATTTCTAAGAACGGTGACATCAATGCAGAATTTACCGGACTTGCAAGAGTAAAAGATACTTATGCAGGCGGTGGAGATATCAACATTACAAACCGTACAGGAAGAATGAATATTGAAAACTTAGGTTCAACACCTAATACCGAAAGCACATACTTTGATTATATGGATCAGGTAATGCCTTTGAAATAATGGAATAATTTATGATAGAAAGAGTCAGACGTGGTTTACCCCGCCTGACTCTTTTGTTAAAGGGTTGAAATTTTTAGGATTATATGTTAAACTAAAAATAACGAGTATGCGAAAGAGGAAACAGGATGCCGGAAGCGCAGAGAAGTAAAAAAGTGACTGGAGTGAGTAAGGTGAGTAGAGTGAGTAAAGTGACGAAAGTGTTAACAGAAGAAATTTCGAAAACCTACTTAATCGCCCAATTGCCTGAAACCCTTGCTATTACTGGCTTTACGGGAGGGGGGGGCAAAACATTTAAGGCCCGCTGAACGACTAGAATTTGTTAAAAATGGAAATATTATATATATAAACCATTTCGTCATCCCGCAACAGTTTGAGTGCAACACACCAGAATTGTTGCCTTGCGGGGTGGACAAGTCCACTTTTACACATTGGCAGACCGGCAGGCCAGCCTGCACCACCACTCAGCTTAACGCTAAAGACATACAAAATCTTTCCGTCATCCCGCAGCGGTTTCGTGGCGTCTCGCCTCAGTCGTTGCCTTGCGGGATCTCAAATGAAGAACACAAGTTATTTCTAGCTTGTGAAACTTGTGCTGCAAAAAAATGAATAAAAGAAAAATAGATTACAAAAGAAAACTGAAAGGAGATTAAACTATGTACAACCAAAAAACAAACAGTTATGGCGGACAGGTCCGCTCTTACACATCAAAGGTGAGTGAAGTGAGTAAGATGTCGAAACAAGACGAACAACAATCGCCACATTCCCTTCTACCTTTGGGAGAAGGTGGCCGCAGGCCGGATGAGGGTGCGGACGCAGTCCGCTCTTACAGTCAGGCAACCGCTAAAGAAGTACGGTCAACGGTAAAAAATACCCTCGCCCCTTGCGGGAGAGGGCAGAATTTGTTAGCGAACGAATGTGAGCTTAGAAATTCGGGTGAGGGGTCTTACCAATGCGACAAGACCGACATGACCCCTCACCAAGTTAGGACTAAACTCGCTAAACGCTCGTTAAGTCCAACTATCCTCTCCCGCAAGGGGCGAGGAATGCGCGCCGCATTTACGCTAGCAGAAGTCTTGATTACTCTGGCAGTAATAGGAATAGTTGCCGCACTGACACTTCCGGGGCTCATTCAAAATCATAACGAGAAAGCATGGTCTACGGCTAAAGATCTTTGGGAAAAGAAACTCACTGAAACTGTCCGCCGAATGAATACTGACGGAGTTATGACCGGACATGATACCACAGAGGACTTTATGGATACTTTCAAGCAGTATATGAAAGTAATCAAAACCTGTGACAATAATGATATAAATAAATGCTACTCTCCTAAAGTCGTTACTACAGGTAGCAACGAAGAACCTTTAGAAGTCGAAACAGACAGTCTTACAAGCGCATCAAGCATGGGCCTGAGCGACTGGCAGACTAACACCAATACCATGAGCTTTGTAGTAGCAGACGGAACAACGGTTATTATGGCATACCAGCCGGAATGCCCTTATGCAGATCCTATAGAAGATACAGGTAGTCAAGTATCTTGCATGGGTTACATGGTAGATGTAAACGGAAAGAAAGGGCCTAATAGAGTAGGAAAAGATATTCAACTAAGCTCTGGCGTAGCGTTTTCAACTTGCGATAACCCGATTGGTGACATGTGCTGGAGTACAGAGTTCCAAGCAAATAGAGCGATCAACACATGTGAAGGCAGTGAATATGAAGATCTGGAAGAAATGCATGGAAATTATAGTTATTGTTCAACAAACTATTGGGCAGGAGCTAAATTAACTTGTCAGGAGAAAGGCATGAACTTACCTAACAGAGCGCAATTAGCACAATTAGCTAGCAATCTATATGTAAACTCAAGCGATGGAAGCGCAGTGACGATAGGAGCGAACAAAGACAAATCAGGCCTCAAAGTAAAGGACGAATACACCCAAAATCCTCCAATCAAATACAATGGCTACAGCTACTGGTCCAGTGAGGAGTACAATGCTTACAACGCGTACTACCGGTTCTTCTACACTACCGGCACGAACGGCAGTAACAGTGGCTGGCACAGCAAGACCAACAGCAGCAACCGCGCTGTGTGTATCTCCAACTAAGGACAAAGCCCTTAGTTGGTGTGAACTGTGAACAGTGAACCGTGAACTGTTATTTCAAAATAGGGTAATGCGAAAATATTCTCACGTTGCCCTATTTTTGTAACTCCTTAGTGCCTTAGTGCCCTAATGCCTTAGTAACTTTTCAAGACAATGTTGGACTTTTCTCACGTTACCTTATTTTATCATATAAAGCGGTGGGCACGCTTACGCTTTGCAGCACCCTACATATTTCATGTCCTCCCCTCGAGGGAGGACCGAAATCTTTGATTTCGAGGAGGGGGCGTAAACGAAGCGAACACTTAACCCCTCACCCGAATGCTCACATTCGTTCGCTAACAAATTCGTCCTACCTCTCGCACAAACAATCCACCGGATTATTTTTGCTCGGCAGAGTCGCAAGGGGCGAGGAATATTTTATCGGTAGTGTGAGAATTCCCAGCGTTGACTTATTATTGTAACCACTTAGTCACCTAGTCACTTAATCACTTAGTCACAATCACAGTGCCTTAGTAACTTAGCGCCTTCACTCGCTTCGCTCCATCCGTCCGCAAATCCGCTAGTGCCTTATTCCTGTAACCACAGTTCACAAATAATACCTACACTTTTTGCGGAACTTCTTTTAGCGCTTCGAGGTATTTCACTGCATAGACGGCTCCGACGGCTCCATCAGCCGCTGCTGTAATCACCTGTCTTAAAGGCGTTTTTCTGACATCGCCGACGGCATAAACTCCCTCAACTGATGTTTTCATTGTTTCATCCGTCAGTATAAATCCGTTTGCATCTTGTTCTAATTGGCCGGTTATATGCTCAACATTCGGCGTCATACCAATGTAAGGGAACACTCCGTTAACGGCTAAATTACTTCTTTCGCCTGTTTTTACATTCTCAAGAACAGCTGTATGCACAAGGTTATCACCCTGAATTTCTTTTACTACACTGTCCCAGATAAATTCTATTTTATCATTCTTAAACGCACGTTCCTGAACAATTTTATCAGCACGGAGTTCATTGCGGCGGTGGATTACATAAACCTTATCCGCGAATTTTGTTAAATACATTGCTTCTTCAACTGCCGCATTGCCGCCGCCGACAACCGCAACAACTTTGTTTTTATAAAAAGCTCCGTCGCAAACAGCACAATAGCTTACCCCGCGGCCGACAAATTCAACTTCTCCCGGAACATTTAATTTCATCGGCTGTGCACCTGTTGCAATAATAATGGTTTTTGCTCTAAATTCGCCTTCTTTTGTCAAAATAGTTTTAGGATTAGAAGTCAAATCTATTTTTTCAATCTCTTGCATCGGAAATTTCCGGACACCGAATTTATCAGCGTGTTCTTCAAATTTTTCCATTAAATCAAACCCGCCGACAATAGGAAACCCCGGATAGTTTTCTAATTCCAGATAGTTTGAAGGCTGGCCGCCCATCATACTAACATCAATAACAGCTGTTGAAACCGCACCGCGGCTTGCATATATTGCTGCAGAGAGCCCTGCAGGCCCGCCGCCTAAAATTATGGTGTCAAAATCAAAAATATTACTCATTAACCTTTTTCCTCACTTTTCCATAATACTCATGCCTGAAATCTTTTCACCGACAAGCGAATATCTTGCTGTTTCTGTTTTTATAACAGATTTGTTTACGTCAGAAAGCGTTTCAAGTTTGATTGTGTTTTCGCCTGTAAATCTGTCGCCATCAAGGTTTATTTCCACAGTGTCAGTTAATATCTTATTATCATAGTCGCCCTGCTTGGTAAACCTGATAGTACTTCCGTCAACATAATTGACTCTGATTGATGCACTGGCTCCTGTAAAAGGATTTGTTAAATTAATGACGCTGCCTGTGCGTGATAAGTTCCACAAATCAATTCCGGTCTGTTTAAAAATAGGCGACCCGCCATTATCAATCAGTTTTGAAGAAACGCGCCATGTACCCATAAAACCGTTTGGAACGCGTTCTTCCATGGAAATTCCAGTTTTTAATGTATAACATATTAAATCTCTGTCCATAATTCCAGCATAACTTACCGGCTGTATAAAAATAACAGAAGATAGTAATAGTATTAATGCTAATATTATTTTGTGCATTATCATAACCCTTATTAAATAATATATAATAAACCATCCAAGAAAGGCAAATTATTAAATATTATTTATGCAGTAGCGATTTTTGATTGCAGCACCTGAGCGGATTCTTCATATCCGACACGTCCCATAAGCGCATAAGTGTAATTTTTAGCCTGCTCAACACCAGGTTGTGAGAATGTGTCGATATTATACAATTCTCCTGCAATTGCGGTTTGGACTTCCAGCATATATAGAAGCTGCGCAACATAATAACCGTTAACTTTCGGTATTGTGATTGTGACTGTCGGTCTTTGATAATCAGCAAGCGCAACCCGTGTTGAATCAGCTTCTGCATTAATCAACTGATTAATTGTTTTGCCGCCTAAATAGCCGATACCTGTATATTCAAAAATCGGAGGTATTTCCATTGTGTTATCAAATTCTTTTACTCTGATAAAGTTTATAATTTTGTTGTTAGGGCCTTCGTTGTAAAGCTGAATTTGAGAATGCTGATCTGTTGCCCCCAGAGCTTTAATCGGAGTCGGGCCTATTTGAACATCATTTCCTGCTTTGTCTTTGTTTTTGCCAAGAGATTCTGCCCAGAGTTGAACATACCAGTCGGAAACATATTTCAAACGGCTTGAATAAGGCATCATAACAGACAGATTTTTACCTTTTTGTGTGTCCATAAGATAATGGATTAGAGCGTTTTGCGCTGCTATATTTTCGTTGATATCGGTATTTTTCAACAATAAATCCATGTCTTTGATACCGTTTGTAATTTCATCAATGTCAATTCCGACAAGAGCGAACGGCAAAAGACCAACAGCAGAAAATACAGAAAATCTTCCGCCGACATCATCAGGCACAACAAAAGTTTTGTACCCTTCCTGTTCTGCAATTTGTCTGAGAACACCTGTACGCTTGTCTGTTGTTGCGACAATATTTTTTCTGTAATCATCGCCGAGTTCAGCTTCCAGAATATTTTTTACAATCATAAATTGTGACATTGTTTCAGCAGTAGAACCTGATTTTGTGATTACGTTAACGAGAGTTTTTTTCAAATCAAGTATTTCTAACAGACCGGTCATTGTATCGGGGTCAATGTTGTCAAGGAAAAATATTCTTGGCAGGCCTTCGCGTTGTTCCGACGTTAACAAATTCCAGTAAGGCTTGAGCAACGCTTCAGTTACCGCAAGTCCTCCGAGAGCCGAACCGCCGATGCCAAGAACCAGAATATTTTCAAAACGGTCTTGAACCATAGCGGCATATTCTTTTACATACCATAGAGTTTCTTCATTGTAACCTAAGTTCATCCATTGAAGCCACTGTCCCGGTTTGTCTTTTCTTTTGTTCAAATCCGCAATAATGCGAGCGATAGTACCTTTGTAATTTTCAAATTCTTGTTTGATATTCAGACCGTTTTCATGGCCGATAATTGCTTCATCCACATTTCGGTAGTTTAATTCAAGCATGCTAAGATATAACCCTTTCCTTATATAAACAAGTCACACATTAATCATCCTTTATACACTTATTATATATGCTGAAAGGATAATTTCAAGTCTCCTAAATTACTCATCGTCAACCGAAAAGTTTTCGGGCAGTTCTTTTTCCAGTTCTTTCATAAATTCAGAAATAGAAAGGTCAAAAGCACCAGCTATTTTAAATAGAGTAGTCAATTGCGGATCTTTTACCCCGCGTTCCAAATCGCTCAATACAGATGACGGAATATCGTATTCAGCCCCTAACATAAATTGACTTTTGGCTCCGCGCAGGCGCTTAACAGTTTTGCCTATTGCAGAATATATAATCTTTTTCTTAATATCTTGCATAATTCCAATTTTGAATGTAATATATGTGTAGCACTATCGCGTACGCGATAATATATCAACTTTTAAATAAGGAGAAATTTTATGAAAAGAGCGTTTACTTTAGCGGAGGTCTTGATAACTCTGGCCGTTATTGGCGTGGTGGCCGCATTAACCTTGCCGGGCCTAATCCAAAATCACAACGAGAAGGCATGGTCTACGGCTAAAGACCTCTGGGAAAAGAAACTAACTGAAACTGTCAGAAGAATGAATACAGACGGTGTTATGACAGGACATGACTCTACAGAGGACTTTATGGATACTTTCAAACAATATATGAAAGTAATAAAGACCTGTGACAATAATGACATCAACAAATGCTATTCACCTAAAGTAGTAACAACAGGAAGCAACGAAGAACCTATGGAAGTCGAAACAGATAGTCTTACAAGCGCGTCCAGCATGGGGCTTAAAGACTGGGAAACTAACACAAATACAATGTCTTTTGTTGTTGCGGACGGTACAACAGTTATTATGGCATACCAGCCGGAATGCCCTTATGCTGATCCTATAGAAGATACAGGTAGTCAGGTATCTTGCATGGGATATATGGTAGATGTAAACGGAAAGAAAGGGCCTAATAGAGTAGGTAAAGATATTCAATTATCTTCCGGTGTAGCGTTCTCTACTTGCGATAATCCGATAGGTGACATGTGCTGGAGCACTGATTTTGCTGCAACCAGAGCAATAAATACTTGTGAAGGCAGTGAATATGAAGATATGGAAGAATACCACCAGAGTCCTTACTGTGACAATAACTATTGGGCAGGAGCGAAACTAACTTGCCAGGAGAAGAACATGACTTTACCAACAAGAGCCCAATTGGCACAATTAGCTAGCGAATTATACGTAGATAATTCAGGAAACGACATAACATTTGCAGAGGATACGAGCAGAACAGGCCTACAATTAAGAGATCAATACAAACAAATTTATCCAATCACTTTTGGCCACCCCTACTGGTCTAGTGAGGAACTCAATGCGAGCTATGCGCACTATCGGACTTTCGGTACGACGACAAGTAGCTGGTACGGTAGCGATAAGGCCGGCATCTACTACCGTGCTATCTGTATCTCCAACTAAGGGCTTTGGCCTTAGTTGGACGAGACTAAGTGATTAAGTGAGTAAGGTGAGTAAGTGACTAGGTGACTAAGTGGTTACAGGAATAAGGCAACGTGGGACTTTTCTCACGTTGCCTTTTTTGTCCCGTCTTCCCGCAGTTTTGTAGGGTGCGTCGTTTGACGCACCGCTTTTTGTATTATTAAAACACGCAAGCGTGTACACCGATTTATACGTCAGCTTACATATCGTAGTGTCGGGCTGAAGCCCGACCTATTTTTAGCTTCACTCACTTCACTCACTTTACTCACATACTCGCTTATTCACCTAGTCACTTACTCACTTAACCACTTAGTCACCCATTGTACTCCTGCTCTACATGCTGCAATAATCGCAGCCGCAATTTTCCCTTGCAAAATATTTATCAGCGATTTAATATAAATGTATAAGATTTACCCTAAGCAATTCAGGACGGAATTATGACAAACACTAATGAAAATATACGCAATATCGCAATAATTGCGCACGTTGACCACGGTAAAACAACTCTGGTCGATTGTCTGTTAAAACAGGCAGGCGCTTTTCGCGAGAATCAGCACGTACAGGAACGCGTCTTAGACAGCAATGATCTGGAAAGAGAACGCGGAATTACAATTCTTTCAAAAAATATTTCAATCAACTATAAAAATACAAAAATTAACGTTGTGGATACTCCGGGGCACGCGGATTTCGGCGGGGAAGTAGAACGTGTTCTCGGTATGGTTGACGGTGCGCTTTTAATCGTTGATGCTGCAGAAGGCCCTATGCCGCAAACGCGTTTTGTTCTATCTAAAGCATTGGAATTAGGACTTAAAATCATTGTTGTTATCAACAAAATCGACAAACCGGCGGCTGAACCTCTTACGGCCTTAGACAAAGTTTTTGACCTGTTTACAGAGTTAACAGACAGAGAAGATTTAATTGACTTTCCGTTCATCTTCTCAAGCAGTTTACAAGGCTTTGCCATAAAAGATCTTGATGATGAAAGAAAAGATATGATACCGCTTCTGGATTGTATTTTAGAAAACATCAAACCGCCAAAAGGAGACGCATCAGCATCGTTCCAATTCCGTGCAACAACTCTTGATTATAATGACTATGTAGGACGTATAGTTATCGGTCGTATTGAAAACGGTACTGTAAAATCTCAAGAGCAGGTTTGTGTAATCCACGCTGACGGCTCTCAAGAAAAAGGCAAAATAACAAAATTATTCGGTTTTCACGACTTAGGACGTGTGGAAATACAGGAAGCTTTAGCCGGCGATATTGTCGGTATTGCAGGATTTTCAGATATTCAAATCGGTGAAAGTATCTGTTCGCTTGACAATCCGCAGCCGCTGCCGTTAATTCATGTTGACGAACCGACTTTACAGATGAATTTTTCAGTCAACGACAGTCCTTTTGCAGGAACAGAAGGTAAATTTGTAACCTCACGCCAGCTTAGAAAACGACTTTATGATGAACTGGAAAAGAACGTAAGTTTGCGTGTGGAGGACACTGACAGCACAGATGTATTCAGAGTTTCAGGCCGCGGCGAACTTCATTTAAGCATTCTCATTGAAACAATGCGTCGTGAAGGTTATGAATTTCAGGTATCAAAACCGGAAGTTATCTATAAAGAAATCAACGGAGAACACTGTGAGCCGTATGAAAACTTAATCGTAGACGTTCCGGAAGGTTATGCAGGAAGCTGTATCGACCGGCTTTCCGGCCGCAAAGCCGAAATGAAAGAAATGCAAAACGCAAAAGGCAGAACACACATGACATTCCACATTCCGGCCAGAGGATTAATCGGTTTCAGGAGTGAATTTATCCGTATGACACGCGGTGAAGGCATAATGTATCATACATTCCTGCACTACAGACCTTATGCCGGCGATATTCCGCGTCAGAGAAACGGGTCTATTATCGCGCATGAACAAGGTGAAGCAATTCCTTACGCTCTCGCACAATACGAGGATCGCGGCGTATTCTTCGTTACCCCTAAAACAAAAGTATACCGCGGTATGATTATCGGGGAATGCAACAAGCCTCAAGATATCGTAGTCAATATCTGTAAAACAAAAAAATTAACAAATATGCGTAGTGCAACCGCTGATGTAATGGTTACTCTGCAAGCCCCTAAAATCCTTTCACTTGAAGAAAGTCTTGAATATATAGGTGACGATGAGCTTGTCGAAATTACGCCGGAAAACATCAGAATAAGAAAAGCGGATTTGACAAGGAAAATATATAATTAGTGAACTGTAAACTGTGAACAGGTCTACTAGAGGGCGGCGCCTTTCAGGCGCCGCCCTCTAAGTGTATTCTCAAAACTATTTATCAGAACAAGACTTTTTGCCGTCCCAGCTTAAATCATCACAATGCAAGTAATCCATGTTTCCATTCATAATAACCCAAGCACTGCATCCATAACCGTTGTGGTTAGATGTTCTACTAAGGTTACAGGTATTCTCAAAAGGTCGCATGATATCTTCCGGCATTCCAATAGGATATATACCATATTTCGTTATATAAAAATAAAAGGCATCTTTTCCAAAAGTGTATTTGGATTTTTTAATTCCAATTTTTACACTAAAATCACCACAGACATTTTTTAAAGCATTTGAGTTGCCCAAATTAGCACTACATGAGGCGCTTGATGTAGAACCTCCTGTTAGCAAAATTCCGTCCGCAAGTAATAATCCGGTATCCCCTCCTGATGTTGCTTTTAACGTTCCATCTAACCGGTAGATCTTATAACTGTCAAGAAACATATCCCTGCATTTGTCTTTTGTGAAATCACAGCTTGCAACAACTTTTAAATAAGGTGCGAGTATTTTCCAGATATTAGCATAACTATTTTTAAACTCATCTTGATTGGTCATATTTCCTTCTTCATCATATTCTGCATTTATCATTCCCCATTGGTCGTAAGTACCGTGATCAATCACCGCCATTTGATACGCCTGATTCAACAGACTATACGCCTTTTTAAGTTTTGTTACCGTGGCTTTTTCCTGATATCTCTGAATTAACGATGGTACCGTAAGCACTGCAACAATACCGATTATCGCAAGAGTGATTAGTACCTCGGCTAAAGTAAAAGCGTTTAATATTTTATGTTTCATGCCAAAATCCTCATTCTTAGTCTGTTAACATTATAAATATTATTATCCACATTGTCAATATGTTAATATATTTTTCTATTTCATTAACAATATAGAAGAAAGGGTTAACAATATGAGTGATGAAATAAAAAAAGAGTTTGGTAAAAAAGTCAAATACTACAGAGAACTAAGGGGATTTACTCAGGAGGCATTAGCGGAAAAACTGGATGTCAACGTTAATTCAATGTCTTATATTGAACGCGGGATTAATTTCATCAAATCCGATACTCTGGACAAACTATGTAAGGTATTGGAAGTTACCCCAAAGCAGCTTTTTGATTTCAACTATAATTTACAACCTGACATTAATATAAAAGAGACCCTGATTAATCTGCTGGACCAGAACGAGGAAAAACTGACTGATATATATAAAATCGTCAACGGATTTCTCAGCTGATTAGTTTACGACTATATTAGAGATTAATGATTTTTTGTGATACTTTGTTTTTAAATTTTGTCAACTCTCCTCGTCGGGCTCGTTTTTGTCAAAAAACATTTTCAATCCCAATATAATTAGGACGGCTCCAAGAACGACACCCATTACGTTTGATACACCGATTGATGATTTATAGTCAAATTTTTTATATTCGGTCAAATGTTTAAAATCCAGTAATTTATCTGCATGCCGTCTGCATATTTTAAAATTCGGGCAAGTCTCAAGAACATAGGGTTCGTTTTTTATATTTAATGTCAGTTCATAATATGCGCGCCGGCCGCTTCCGCGTGAGGCTTGTGTACGGCGTTCACAGGTTATTTCTTTCATATCTGACAGTTTAAATCTCATACTGTCGAGGTTTAAACGTACAGCCGGAATACTTGATTGCAGAACACAGATGTTTGACAGTTTGTCACAATTAAGATTAGTTTGCAGCATCCCGAGAAAAAAAATTCCGGCTCCAATCAAAAAGATTATAAACGCAACAATTTTTCTACCCACTTATCCGACAAGCTCCTTATAAAGTTTCAGGTACTCAGCACTGCTTTTTTTCCAGGAGAAATCTGCATTCATAGCAGAATTCTGCATTGCGCGGAAAGTATAATTATCCTGATACACTCCAAGTGCGCAATTTATTGCCTGCAGCATATCCCATCCGTCATAACGCCAGAACTTAAATCCGGTAGAGTTATCCAGAGGGTATCCTGTAACTGTATCTTCCAGACCGCCTGTAGCCCTTACGATAGGTAATGCGCCGTAATGCATTGCTATAAGCTGGCTCAAGCCGCAAGGCTCAAATTTTGACGGCATTAAAAAGAAGTCTGCCCCTGCGTAAATAAGATTTGCTAATTCAGCTTTATACCCGATATAGGCACGAATATTCGGTGAATTGTTAGAAAGCCAGATTAAAAGATTTTCATAATCGTGGTTGCCATTGCCTAAAAAGACAATATCAGCATCCAGACCTCTTAATTCATTTTCAACCTGCCTGATTAAATCAAGTCCCTTTTGTTCAACAAGTCTGGAAATAAACCCGATTAAAGGTCTGGTCGGATTGTATTTAAGCCCGAAAAATTCGCAAACAGCCTTTTTGTTTTCTGCTTTATGCTGAATAGATTTTGCATCATAATTTTTAACAAGGCACTTGTCTTTTTTGGGATTAAATACATCGTAATCAATACCGTTCAAAATACCTACAAGTTTATGCTGTGCGCCTCTAAGCGTGTAGTCCATACCTTCGCCATATTCACCGGTCAAAATCTCTCTTGCATAAGTCGGAGAAACAGCAATGACTTTGTCCGCGTAATTGATAGCACCTTTCATCCAGTTAACTTTGCCGTAATGTTCGCAGCCCCATTCGTTATAAACAATGTCTTTGCGCATATTGGCAAAATCCAGTACATCTTCAAACCACACACCTTGATAAGCGAGGTTGTGTATTTCAAAAACGGATTTGGTCTTGGACCAGAATTCATCAAACTTATAATTGCTGTGCAAATACAAAGGCAGCATTGCAGTATGCCAGTCATTTGCATGAATTACATCTGCACGGAAGTTGAGAGCCTTGGCATATTCCATTACTGCAAGCGAAAAAGCAATATATCTTTCATGTTCATAGCGGGTGTCCAGCCATTTAGGGTACACATCTTTAAAACAGGTAAAGTACCAGTCGTTATGCACAAAAAACACATTTATATCTGTTCCGGGAAGTTTACACATAAACAGACGGAATTTATGCCCCTGACGCCCGAATGTAAGCCACATTTCAGAGTTTTCAAGTTCCTTAATTCCGTACTTGTCAACATCTATACAACCGTGTAATGGCGTAAATATAGCTATTTCGGCATCTTTTTCCAAATATTTAGGCAAGCTTCCGACAACATCTGCAAGTCCTCCGGCTTTTGAAAACGGTGCTACCTCTGCTGATGCAAACAATATTTTCATTGATATCTCCCTTCAATATATTTTTTATTTTTGTTCAACCTGTTGAGCTGCATCAGATGTATTCTCAGCAGGTTCTTCAGTTTGCGCGTCTTGTTCCGCTTGCTCGCCCTGCGCTGCCTCATCAGGCAACTGGCCGCCCTCAGGTACATAATGTGATGCATCAAGATCAAATACAAAGTTTATACCCTTACGTTCTGCCATTGATATTGCCTGCTCTATACAGAGTTTTGCCTTATCAAACTGCTGCATAAACATCAAGACTTTAAACATATTATATTTGAATAACAGCAAAAGATAATCACAAGAATTATCAGATTTTTCTAATTGAATTATAACGTTGTTTACAATACCGTATGCAACATCATATTTATTCATTCTTAAATTGTATTCACTAAGGAAGAACCAAGCAAAATAAAGCATGTTTGTCATACCGTTATTACCGGTCTCTTTAACTATTTTATAGAAAATATCAGTAGCTTTTGTATAGGATTCAATATCCATATAAGACGCGCCGATTAGCAAATCACAGAACAATTCAATCTGATGTAAGTTTTTATCCTTTGCGTTTAATTTAGCAATATGAATTTCTTCTGCAAATTTAACCGGATCCGGGCGCAAATATCCAAACGCTGACATAATGTGGTAAATAGCTGCAGCGAATCTGTCGTTTGGCGCAATCGTCAATTCAGGAAGTTCTGCTAACTTACCATGAATCAATTGTTCAAGCATCGGGAATATTGAGTATGATGCAGGAATCCCCTGCAAATCAGCGCTTATCATAGTTAAAAATTCCTGAACATTGCCTTCTAAATTAAGGACATTTGCAAGTGCGACAAAGCCGACTGCTCCAATGAGCATATCCCTAAACTGTTCCGGCGTGTATTCTGCCGGACGAAGTCTGTCAAGATTTGCTTCTTTTACGACTCCCATAACCTTGTAGCCTACATCCAGACAGTCTTTTAATGCACCTATATTAAACAAAATTTCAATATGGATAAATGACATCAGGAAGAAATACTGATTGAAATTCGGTGCATCCGGATCTAGTGATGAATTAGGGATTAATGAAAGCACCTTGTGCATTAGTTCCAATGCCTTGTGATAATTACCGACTTCCAATGAACCGAGAATCATCTTATTGCTAAGTTCAATAACTTTGTCGGTTTCAGAATTGTTTTCAAGTTTACTCAGTGTTATTTCCGCAATATCAGATGTTTTATTCGGAATATATTGATATAAATTATTTGATATTCTGTCATACAATTCGTTTTTGTATTTATCAATATCTTCAAAATTTTCTTCGTTTATGCGTGTTTCCATCAATTCTATAATCTTGTAAGCACAATTCAGATAGGCCGAAAAGTCACCCATGGATAGGTTAATATCGGCAAGTTGTTCCCACTGTGCGAATTCCTGATCATATTCTTCCAACAAATTGTATAAATAAGCCTTGGTCGGGCTTGGCATATTGTCTACAAAAACTTTATCAAATAATTCTTTTGCTATTTCTTTCAACAATTCCGGTTTGACAGACTCAAGCAAATTGTCTCTCAAAAGATTGTAGTTAGGGAAATATATACAGTTATTATACTGGTAAATATAGCCCATACTTCCAAGTTTTTCGATTATTTCTTCAACATTTTCATAACCTAAACTTTCAATGGTTGCAAAGTCAATTCTTGTTCCAAGCAGAAGCAGTGATGCCAAAAATTTTAAAGTATCAGGTTCATCTTCCAATAAATTCAAACGTCGTTTTAAGAGCTTGCTTAAACTTGACGGAATAATAATTGTTTTAGCTGTATCAAGTTCAATACTGTCCTCTGTAGTTCTATAGACTCCTGATTCCACAAGATATTGGAGTGCAAAATCCAGGAACAAAATACTTCCGCATGAATATTTAGCAATACGCTGGAAATAGAAATCGTTCAATATATTTCTGTAATAATTTCTGTGCTCCTCAATCATTTTTTCAAACGGAGTCGGCTTCAAGGCCATTTCTGTATAATATGGCTGTTCAAGAAGGAAATATGCATCTTTATGCAATGAGAAATTATTTTCATACGAAATAAGATAGCTGATATCTAATTTATCAAAAGCCGCAAAAAGATATTTCAATACATCATAAGAACTTGAATCTATTTTTTCAAAATTTTCGATAAAGATTAAAGTATTTGGTATTGCCTGCAACAGAGTCAAGAAGATATCGTAATATACATAACGCGTATCTTCCGCATTTTGAGTATTACGCTTGTTCAGAGTAATCAAATCCTTAATCATTGAATCAGGATCGACTGAGGAGAACATCGTAAAATCGTTAGTAGAAAACAGTTTTTGGGATACAGTATATCCAAATATTGCAGAAACTAATTCTCTAAAGAATGAATACGGAGAATACTTCATCTCATCATAACAAGTTATACTGATAATATTGTTGTATAACTTTAATTCTTCAATAGTATTGATTATTTTCAGCGAATACGGTTTATATAGCTCCATTGTTTTAATGGCAAGAATGCCTTTCGGAACAGATTGAAGCCTGTTAATAAGATGATAGAATACATCGATATTTTCTGTTCTGACAAAATCAGCCTGAACTTCGCCAAATTGGATTGTTTCCAAATCATAAATCGCATCCGGATCATACGGTGTATCCATTTTGCGCAACGCCATACCGTCAATTTTATCCTGTTCTACAAGCATGTTTTGAACAAAGTTCGGTATTTCGACTTTTTCATCTTCTTCGTCAGGAATGTGCTCTACAGTAATCAAATCTTTTACATTGACCTCATAGAACATTTTCATTTCACCATCTATCATAACAGAGTTCAACGGAGCAAATTCATAGTCCTTAGACAAAATATCCTGAACACTAGAATCAGAGAGCACCTGAAAAGCACTCAAAACTTTCTCTTCCGCTCCGCCTTTACCGTGGGATAACAGGTTGATGTTAAATCCTGAATCCAGATTGTTCGGATCATCCTCCACACTTCTTTTCAAAAGAAACATATTACAGCGAACAGTTGCATTTTTCTTTTTGGTCAGACGCGCATTGGTTTTAGATATCTGATTTAACAACTCAACTGCAGCTGTCATTGCATTATTTGCAGATGAACCGATTGTATAATCTTTATCAAAACGGATTACGTAAGTATTTCCGATTAACTGACGACGCAGCCCGACAGACTTTGCATAGTCATAGATGATTTTATCAAGATTGATTTTGAACTTGTTGACGAGTTTGGCAGAGCCCAAAAGTGTTTTCATATCCGCCATGTTAGGGAAATCAATGGTTAATATGACAAAGTTATCAGTGTTAGATTCATTAAGAATAACACTTTTTTCAAGTGAAAATCCGCAATTAGCACATTTCTTTTTGGCTGTCTGATTAACTTTGCCGCACTTGTTGCATTTTGTCACAATAACATACCCGCATTTTTTGCAGGTACTGCCTTCGTTTATTGCTTTACAAACAGGGCAAACGAGTTTAAGCACCTTTTTACAATTCGGGCAAACTAATGCTTTATCATCAATTTCTAAACCACATTTTGGACATTCCATAATTAGATTATATCACACTTTCTTAAACTGACAAGTCGTATCTTATACCTGCTTCTTTCATTCGGCGAATACATTCTTTAATGGTCGGAACATCTTTGGTTAGAGCAACGCGAAAATATCCTTCTCCGCACTTGCCGTAACCGTTGCCGGCCGGTACTACCACATGCGCTTTTTCAAGCATTAAGGTTACAAATTCTTCGCTGGTCATACCTTTTGGAACAGGAAGCCAGAGATAGAAGGTTGCCTTAGAAGGTTTTATATTCCAGCCGAGTTCTCTAAAACCTTCTTCTGCAGCATCGCGGCGCTCTTGATACATTTTATTAAGACTCTCAATTGTTGATTTATCAATATAAAATGCAGCAGCGGCAGCATCTTGTATTGCCTTGAATGTTCCGCTGTCAATGTTATTTTTTATTGTTCCGAGTGCTTTGACAGCGTCAGCATTACCGCATACAAATCCAACCCTCCAGCCGGTCATATTGTAAGATTTTGAATGCGAATAAAATTCTATCGCAACATCCTTTGCGCCTTCAACCTGCAATACGGATGGTGCGACATATCCGTCATAAGTCATTTCAGAGTATGCCATATCTGAGCAAAGCAGAATATCGTACTTTTTACAAAAATCAACAGCCTTTTTGAAGAAATCCAAATCTGCAACCGCACCTGTCGGGTTGTTCGGATAATTCAAAAACATTAATTTTGATTTTTTAGCGACATCTTCCGGAATTTTGTCAAAATCAGGGAGATAACCGTTTTCTTCTAAAAGCGGCATTGCATAAGGTGTTCCGCCTGCAAAGATTGTTGCATTGTGGTAAACAGGATATCCCGGATCCGGAACAAGTGTATAATCACCTTTATCAACAAAAGCAAAGAAAATATGTGCAATAGCTTCCTTAGAACCTATATTTGCAAGCATTTCAGTGTCCGGATTAAGATCAACGCCAAAACGTTTTTTCATCCATTCACAAGCAGCTTTTCTAAATTTTTCAGTCCCGTTGTAAGGCGGATAATCATGATTTTTAGGATTGTCAATTGCTCTGTGCATTTCTTCCACAACCGGCGCCAGAGTAGGCTGATCAGGATCTCCGATACCAAGACTTATTATATCAATACCTTTAGCTTTTGCTTCTGCAATTTTTCTGTCTATTTCCGCAAATAAATAAGGCGGGATTTTTTCTAAACGTTCTGAAACTTTCATATCTTCTCTCCCTTAATAATCTTTCCTTCAGGTTAATTTTATGATATCATAAAAATATATAAAAGTGAAATAGTAAAAAACGTATTTTAAAAGGCAATAACAATGAGTATTATCGCTGACGACAATGATTTTATCCAGACAGAAAAAAGAGGGAAAAATCCTGTAATAAAACCTGAGAGTATTGAGTTTGACAAAAACTTTGAAAACTGTATCCGCCCGAAAAGTTTTGACACTTATATCGGCCAGTCAGCCCTGAAAGAAACTCTAAAAATCTCTATTGAAGCCGCGAAAAAACGTGAATTGCCGCTTGACCACCTGTTATTCTACGGTCCGCCGGGGCTTGGCAAAACAACTCTTGCCGGCGTAATAGCAGAACAAATGGGTGTCGATATAAAAATCACATCCGCCCCTGCTTTGGAGCGCCCGCGCGATATTATCGGGATTTTAATGTCTCTAAAAGGCGGTGAAATACTTTTTATTGACGAAATACACAGGCTCAACAAGGTAGCCGAAGAAATTCTGTATCCGGCAATGGAGGATTTTTTTCTGGATATGACAACCGGAAAAAGCCAGACTGTTAAGACATTGCGCGTCCCGCTGCCTAAATTCACGCTTATCGGAGCAACAACAAAAGCAGGAGAATTATCAGGCCCGCTGCGCGATAGATTTGGCATTATTCACAGACTGGAATTTTACACCGAGGATGAGCTGGCACAGGTTATCACAAGAACTGCCGGAATTTTGAATATTGAAATAACCGAAGAAGGCGCACATGCAATAGCCAAACGTTCCCGCGGCACACCGCGTATTGCAAACCGTCTTGTCAAAAGGGTTTCTGATTATGCCCTTGTAAAACACGACGGAAAAATAACAGAAGATGTTGCAAATAAATCGCTTGATATATTAAAAATCGACAGTTTTGGATTGGACACTACAGACAGAGCACTGTTAAGACTTATCATAGAAAAATATGACGGCGGTCCTGTCGGAATAGAAACAATCGCGGCCGCAATAGGCGAAGATGTCAGAACAATTGAGGATGTTTGTGAGCCATATCTTTTACAGGCCGGACTATTACAGCGCACACCGCGCGGCCGAAAAGTATCACCGGCCGCTTATAGACATTTGAATTACAAAAATCTTCCGCCAGAACAGCAGGAATTGTTTTAGTCTAAAATAGCAAATCAATACTTATGCTTGTTAAATGACAATAGAGTACATACTATGCTTATTATCTTATACAGGTTTCTTTAATTTTTTCTTTTTTTGGTGGATTTACCCTTGCTATTTTGCGGTTTCTTTGTATGATTTGGACTATATGATGTTTGGATACGTTTTACACTGTAAACATCAGGTATAGCCTGTATAGCATAGATAACACGTTTTAAGGTATCAATATTATCCAATTCCATACCGAGTTCTATAATACCTATTTTACCGCTTTTTGATTTGACATTAGCATAATTAATATTTGTGTTGTTATCAGAAACTGCTGCAATGATATCTTTTAACAAGCCCATTTTTTCGGCTGTTTCCACGCGGATTGTTGTTGAATAAATCTTGTTGGTATTGTTACCGGCCCAGTGTATATCCATCAAGCGTTCAGGTTCAACATTTTCAAGAGTTTTACAGTCAATTCTATGGACAGAAACCCCTTTGGAACGGGTTACTACACCTACAATAGGTTCACCCGGAATAGGAGAACAGCATTTTGCAAATGAATACATCAAACCTTCCAGTCCGATAATATCTTTTTCTGTTTTTTTCTTGTGCGATGAATAAAATCCGCTTGTTTCAAGAGTTTTTTGCGGCTGCGGCTTTTTGAGTTTGTTAATAATTTTATTCAATGTTGTTTCGCCGTATCCAAGAGCCGCAAACAAATCTTCAGTTGACTGGTAATTCATCTGTTTGGCAACTTTTTCAAACTCGCCATTTTTAATATATTCATCAAATACAGCCTTTGTTAATTCGTGTTCAAGGTTTGCACGGCCTGCTTCAATGTGATCTTCACGGTTATTTTTCTTGAACCACTGTTTAATTTTTGAAGATGCCTGTTTGGTTACGACGAAGTTCAGCCAGTCAAGCCGCGGGGCCGGCGTTTTTGATGTTAAAATTTCAACAATATCACCATTATTTAACTTGGTATCAAGCTGTGCAATACGACCGTTAATTAAGGCTCCTACAGTTCTGTGGCCGACATCTGAGTGAATACGATATGCAAAATCAACAGGTGTGGCATTTGCCGGCAAATCTAATACATCACCGTTTGGAGTAAACGCAAAAACCTGATTTGAAAAGATATCCAATTTAACGGAATTTACATAATCTTCCGCACTTTTCATATCTTTGTCGTATTCAACAAGTTTTCTCATCCAGGAGAACTGCATATCAGCAGGATTGTCAGCCTTTTGCGAGCCTTTTTCTTTATAGCGCCAGTGTGCGGCAACCCCGTATTCTGCAACTTCATGCATTTTCCAGGTGCGGATTTGGACTTCCAGAGGTTTTGAGCGCGGGCCGATGACAGAGGTGTGTAAAGACTGATACATGTTGCCTTTTGGCATTGCAATGTAATCTTTGAAACGCCCCGGTATTGGCTTAAATTGCGAGTGAATAAGTCCCAGAACCTCATAGCATTCCTTTTCGGAATCCACGATTACGCGGACTGCTGTTATATCGTACAAATCATGAAACGCTATATTCAGTCGTTTCATCTTGCTATAAATCGAATAATAATGCTTTGCACGTCCTGTAATCTGTGCGTTAATACCGCTTTTTTTAACATCTTGCGAAATTTTGTCTATCAAAAGATTAACGGTTTCTTCACGTTCTGCTTTTGTTTGAGAAACAAGCTGGGCTATTTCAAAATATTTGTCCGGTTCCAGATACCTCAAAGACAGATCTTCCAATTCAGCTTTAACTTTCCCGATACCTAAGCGGTTAGCAAGCGGAGCAAAAATATCCAGTGTTTCACGTGCAATTTTCTGCTGTTTGCTTACTGTCATAAAGTTAAGCGTGCGCATATTATGCAGCCGGTCTGCCAGTTTAAGAAAGACAATTCTTATATCACTTGCCATTGCAATAAATAAGCGTCTGAAATTTTCAGCCTGCCTTTCTTCTTTTGATTTGAATTGCAATTTGCCGAGTTTGGTGACACCTTGCACGAGTGTTAAGACATCTTTACCAAAAAGTTCTTCTATTTCTTCAGGTTTTGTATCCGTGTCCTCCAGAATATCGTGCAGAAATGCAGCCATAAGTGTATGTGAATCGACCTTTAAATCAAGAAGAATTTTTGCAACCTCAACCGGATGAATAATGTAAGGTTCTTCTGATATTCTATACTGGCCTTCGTGAAGCCGTTTTGCAAACTGAAAGGATTTTTCAATTAATTCAATTTCGCTTTCTTCACGATTTTGTTCTATTAACTTTTGTTTTATATCTTGAAATAAAGGATCTACACTCATGATATAATTATAATACAGATTAGAATTCTAATTTTCAAGTATAATCGACGAATTTCATACAGAAGGATTACAATAATGCTTAAATTTACAAAAGAAGGAATTATTGTTACACTAAAAATCTCTCCAAACGCAAGTAAAAATGAGATAATAAAATCAACTGACGGTATAAAAGTAAAAATTACGGCCCAGCCGATTGACGGCAAAGCTAACAAAGCTCTGACAGAATTCTTATCTAAACAGTTTAAAATCCCTAAAACCTCAATAGAAATACTGCGCGGCGAAACATCAAAAGACAAAACAATTCTGTTTAAGACATCAGATGTAACAAAAATTGAACTGCTTAAATCCGCTTTTGAAATTTAATCTTGCATTTTTATATTTTTCGGTTAAACTAATCTTATGGAAAAAATTAATCAGACACAAATTCATACTAACCATCAACATATCAACCCGAAGGGGCTGTAGAATTGATGGTGTAATTTTTAATAATTTCAATTCTTAAAACAACCTCTTCGGGAAAGTGAAGAGGTTGTTTTTTTGCCTCACCCTACGGCATACATTTTAAGAATTGGAGAACAAGACAAATGACAATAGCATCAATAATTTCAGCAATAGGAAATAACAGCAGCATTTACCCGCTTTTAGTCCGCGACTGCGGAATTGAAGTTCCGACTAAAATCGCGCTTACATATAAGCAAAATCAGGAAGATAAAGATGTAGCGAAACTCGCTGCCCGTGAACGCTTTCTCGATGAATACGCGACATCCGCTGTATGGCTCGGCGGTATTCCGCTTATTGGTTTTATAGCTGATAAAATAATTAAAAAGAGAGGATTTAATCCTGATATTAACACGAAACTGTTTACAGAAGAAAATCTTCAGGGACTTAAATACAATATCGAAAAATTTAAAGACAAAGCACCTGAGGCGGTCAAAGATTTAATAAAATTAACGAACAAAGATACTCAAAAGTATTATAAAAAACTGCTTGCCGGCAAAGTTCTGGCATCAACAATTATTCCGATTGCATTTATGGGATTTATTTTACCAAAGATGATTTTTGCATCTTCGGCAAAGCGTATTGAAAAGCTGAAACAACAGCGTGCCGCACAAAATCAATCAGTGCCGGAACCCGTAATGCGGCCAAACTTTGCTTCTGTAAAAAAAGGCATTTGGGAAGATTTTTCGCTGAACAATCCGGCACAAGTGTCTTTTACAGGACTTTCACTGGCGCAGCTTGCAAACATTTCAACGCAAGATAAAATGATGATTACGGACGGCGGCTACACCATCGGCCGTGTTCTCACTGCCAGAAAGAAAAATGAAGCTCTTGATGTCGGCTTCCGTCTGAGCGGCATGATGTTTCTGAACTTTGTCGCCCCTAAATGGATTGAAAAAGCATTAAATAAAATCAGCGGTCTTGATTTAGACCCGATTATGCTTGCTGATAAAAAGTTTACCGATAAAGTTAAAAACGGCGGAATTCTTTTGCCTGCAAGTGATAAACCGGAAGTACTGTTAAAGTTTGTTGACGAAAATCCTGACAGTATGTTTGTCAAACTGGCTAATCAGTTTAAAAAAGTAAAAACACTTGATAACGGAGTCCGCGATCCGCGCGCCTATGTGGATTTTGATGTTTTAGGCAAATTCAGAAATTCAATAGCTGATTTTATTGAAAAATCGCCGAAAAATAACAATTTTAACAAATATCTGATAAAATCCAAAATTCTCCGCTCAACAAATATTCTGGCTAATGTTGCCATAAGCAGCTTTTTACTTGCTTATGCATTGCCAAAAGCAACATTTGCATTCAGAAAACTCGTTACTGGATCTGATTTAGAACCCGGACTAGCTCCTGATGTACAAAAGTCATAAAAGTTTTATTTAATCAGATTACAAAAACAAGAGTGAGTATTATCTCTCACTCTTGTAAAAATATAAAAATTATTTATAATTAATCAATCAAAATCCTTTATTCCTCATCTTGCGGCTTGAACAAGTTTTTCAAATTATTCTGTATATCCTGAAACTGCTGTTTAGCTGCTTCATTTTGTTTTTTTACTTCTTCAATACTGTTTTTTATGCTATTTACAGTATTTTGATGCGCTTCTTGAATAGCATTTTTTGTGTTTTCAATCTGTTCTTTTACTGTTACTGATTCAATTTGAGAAGTGTCACATTCAGAAAGCCACTTGAATGACTTAACTGAACTTCTGCTTTCAATTCCGCCGTTGAAGGCTACTTTGAAGTCTTTATAATTTGTGCTTCCTGTAGATAATTGTGGAATTTCTGAGATTTTTTCACCTTTCGGATTGGTTGTCATTGTTTTTATGACAGCGGAAGTCAGATTTCCGAATTTCGGGATGAAAGATGTTAATTTATCAACAGATAATTCGCCTATCGGGCCTAAAAGCTTAACAACTTCTGCTGAAAGTCGTCCGAGAATTGTAAGATTTGCCGTTCCGTTCAACAGATTGTATCGCCCTGTTATATAGTAACACATTGACGGGCCGGAGGTTTTTATAGTTTTTACATTAGCCCAGCCGTCATTAAAGGTCAGTTCGCCCGTAATATATTTGAATTGTGCTGTATTTTTTATTGTAGGTAGGGCTGTTATAGAATTAACAGCTGCTCCCATTATAGAGTTTGATGTGATATTTTCTGCAAAAAGTAAATTCTCTAATTTACCTATATTTAAGAAAGTACCGTTATCTATGTTAAATCCTACATTACCCTTTAAAGATTTCATCATTTCTGTTTCATTTGCGAGGTTTAAAGAAACATTAGCGGTAAAACCTAGAGTTCCGGAGAGTGCATTTTTTATACCTGCGGCCCCTTCAATAGCTTTAACTGCATTCATGCCGGAACCTGTCATGTTTACGCTTGTGCTGTTTTTGGCAATATCGTACGCAACATCGCCGTTTATTTTACCTTCAAACGCAGTTCCTGTTATGTTTTTCAGATAAAGTGTATTGTAATCTTTCAGGTTAAAGTCAGCTGCAAGATTTTCAGCGATTATTCCGCCTGATGTTAATTTTTTGACAGTTCCTTTGCCGGTTGCAACAGGACCTGATAAATTCAAGCGCAGGTCTAGAATTTCAACAAGCATAGATGGTATTTTTATTGAAGGAATATCTACGGCTCCTCTTAGTTCAGGATTTAAGGCCGTTCCTGAAATATTTATATCTGCTTGCGTCAGAAGTTTTGAATCGCTGAAACCAGGGATAACAATACCGAGTTGTCGATTTGTATACGCGTTTATATCAAGCTGTTGAGTTGTATAAAGGTTATTTATTCCGCCGTTTAAGATAAGAAGCGGTGATTTGCCTGCAAGAATTTCCGTATTTTCAAGTTTAAGACTGTCACCGGAGATTTTAATTGTACTTTGAGCAGTCATATTTTGACCTTTTAACTGGTCAACTTCCACTAAAGAAACGTAGTTGGAAGGATCTGCTTTCAGCGTGAAATTTATATCCTGATTTTTGTCATTTCCTGAGATTTTGACATTTAACGGCAGTTTACCATTTGCACCAACCATAGGCTTAAAGTCTTTTGGCAAAAGGTTTTTGATGTCATTTGCTACTAAATCGCCGTTTGCTGTTATATCAAAATGCAGATTTTTGTTTAAGTAATCAGTAATTTTTCCGCCAAAGTCTATTCTTGAATTGTCAATAAGAAGATATGAATTTGCGATATTTATATCTTTTTCTCCTATTGTAATATTTACATCCGGTACAGAGACAGAAGCCAGCGGGTTAACAATGCGGATTTGTGAAGCATTAACTTTTCCTGCTGCTGTTTTCCCGTCAGTTGTAATATCTATTGTTGATTGAGCCAGCGAAACGCCTGTGTTTGACGGGACATTTTTGACATTTATATTGTCCAGAGTTATGTTAACTTTCGGTTCCGGCTTGTCAAGAGAGCCTTTTAATGAGGCATCAGCAGAAAGTGTTCCGCTGTTCACGTTGTTCTCTTTCAGTAAAGCAGCCTGTCCTGCGGCAAGCAGAAGGCTTTTTATTTGAAGCTTGTCTGCTGTCAGATGAATATCGGTCGTTGCGTCATGTTTAATTGTGCCGTATATTTTCAACGGGTGATTAAAGATAGAAAAACCGCTTTCACTTATATTTATCTGATTGTTTGAAAAATCTATATTTGCGTGGATTTTATCAAGTGCAGCATTGTAGAGCGGATATGTAATTGAGGCGTCAGGAATTTTAAAATATCCGGAGGATTCTACTGTTTTTAAATTGGAATTAAGTGCAAAATCAGCATCAATCGCACCCGTTGCACGTAATGTATCCAGATCGTTGTAGTTAAAAGATTTTGCCACACTGTCGATTATTGCAATAAGACTGTTGATTTGCGCATTGGATTTGAAATTCATATTGATTTTAGGATGCTTGCCGGTTTTAAAATCACCTGTTAACTGCGTAATTTCATTTTTACCGGAATACAGTTTGGTATTCATCACAATATCACTACCTTTGAATTCCATTCCGATAGTACTGTCAGGAAGCTTTTGCCCGTCAACTGCAATACCTAATTTGTCTACAAGTATAGTACCTTTTAAATCCGGTTCTTCTACAGAGCCGCTGATTTTTAAATCAGTGTGCAAATCTGCAGTAAGTTGATTGTTGTATAGAGCTTTAAATATATCTATAACATTAACTAATACCGGTTCTTGCTCTTTTTCTTTTTCGGTTTGCGGCTGCGGGTTGAAAACTAAATCGTTTAGAGAAACAGCCGGCATGATTTTGTTAAAGACTTTGATGTCATAGTTAAACTGATTAACATTATCAAGGGTAACTTTACCGTCAGCTTTTATTTTTATTGATTTATCAAGAATAAAGTCTGAAAGATTTGCTTCATTCCCGCTGATAGAATAAGTTTTTGAGGTTGGTAAATCAACAAATGAAATATTATAATTTTTTACTGTTATATTTGGTAAATGGTTGGATAATTTAAACCCGAAAGGCAGCGCCGCCCCTGTTGACGCCTCTGAAGCATCAGAAGCCTCCTCGTCCGTATCTTCCTGTTCTGTTGTTTCTGTTGGCGGAAGATATTTTTCAAACAGGAATTTGCCGTCTTTTTCTACTTTTAAAACAGCATCGACATTTTCGCAAGAAGCCATATCAAGTTCTATGCGTTTGAAAAGCAACGGCAGCAGTGATATTTTTACCTGTAAATTATCGGCCGATAAAAGCGGATCGCTGTCAGGAAGCATTATGTCGGTGTGTTCAATTTTTACACCGGCCGTAAGTTTTGGGGTAGTGACGAGATGTATATTCTCAAGGTTTAGTTTAAAACCGGTTGTATCCTCAACTGTTTTAGTTATTTCAGGTACGTAAGAATTAATCATACCAGTCAAAAAGAACGGAACGATTAGAAAAAGTAAATATAATATACCGATAACCGCGACAGTTATAATACCGTATTTTTTCCACTTATTACTCATAGATACACCTCTCTTACCCCTTTTACACATACTGATATATAACACAAAAATAAAATTAATTCATTCTTAAATCATCGGTCAATTCATCAAATTTTGCGGCAACTCTTTGAGAAAAGTTTTTTTCATTAAGAGTTTCAAGGATTTGTTTTTTAGTTCCGCATTTAAGAATGGAGCTTGCCGGCTGATCTATCGGACTTTTAACAACAGCCTGCAGATAGCGAAGTTTATTGTAATTAGGCTCGTTTTTCAATGACGGCGGCAATGGTACTACCTGTAACAGCATTTCATTTGCATAAATATTGGGATCGTGGTTGACATATCTTTCTGAAACAGGTGCAAAATCTCCATTTTGCGGAACTTCGCGTTCAGCACGGTTTGCCAGACTTTTAACTGCTGTATTAGCAAATTCTTCAACAGTTTCAGGCTTATTTTCATTATTCATTTTTGTTGCCCCTTTAAAATTTATTTTGTTCTGATTGATTTGATTAATTTCAGTCATATTTACCTCACATTTATTATAGCATATTATTAGGGATTTTTAAATCCGATAAGAATTATCGGGAGATTTTTCTTGTCAGCGAAATTCAGAAATTCCACCGGAACATCATTGATATCAGAAACTCGTGCAATAAGACCTTTGATACGCGGATTTATTGAGACAATTTCACTGTGTTCATAACCTTGGAACAGTGCATCGCGAGATTTTTCAAACGCGTATACCAGATCCTCTGCATTGTAAACTTTATCACCAATTCTTACATTCTTTATCTGGGTTGTGTATTTTTTAGAGAAAATATATTTTGACAATTGCGCATAATCTTGCAGAGATATATCGACGCCGCGTTCTTTCATTGAGTCAATAAATTGGTCGCGGACAAATGTGCGTTCATCAGTAGGCGAACTAAATAATATGCTTGTAAAACTATTTATATCCTTTTTGTACCCTGAACCCAAATTTTGATAGTAAGCTTCCGCAACATTTGGTTTATCTACATCAAGAATAAAGCCGAATTTACGGTTTGTATAAGTCCTGTTATTATCAAGACTTATTAATGAGGTAGACCATGTACTTTTGTTTGAAGTATTAGCAAGTAATGCTTCAACTGTCGGAAATTCTTTCGGTGAGGTCATGTGTACGGTAAATCTTGCATTATCTCTTGTCGTTCCCGGAGCAAAACCGTATTGTTCGAGATTGGTGATATTGTCATCAGTCAGATTTAAAACTTTTAAATCGACCTCATTACCACCTATATTTACTTTCTGTGTCGGGAATTTATCCATTGCACGGGTGAATTGCGTATCAAAAACAATATTTGCTTTTTCCTGCATTTCATGCAATTTTTCTTCTATCGGATGAGTTTTTTCAAACATAAATTTGTCAAACTCGGCCTGATTAGCTGTTCCGGTACGTTCAAAATGGAATGTCGGATTGACATTGGAAAGATCTGATTTCGCAAGTATTACAGAGATTTTAAAATCTTCAGGACGTCTGCAATTTGCAGCCATTGTTTCCGCACTTATCTTACCTGTATTGTATTGTTCAAACCAGTGGTGGTTTTCGACAATATCGGTTATTCTTGTTTTAACGGCATCACTTAATTGGAATTTGCTTAACACTGCGCGTGCATAGTCAGAACTCAATGAAGCGTGTCCTCGGTCAATAACCCCGCCTTTTTTACCGGTGTCGTGGAGAAGCGCTGCAATTTTCAGAATAGTTTTGTCCTGATCTGAAAGCTCTTTGTACATCGGATCATTCATAGCACTTTGCAGAACTTTGAGCGTGTGAATATCGACGGTGTATGCGTGAGTTCCGTGCTGTTTTTTACCTACAATGGTTGTAAATTCCGGCAGCCCTTGAATAAGTGCATCCAGAACTTCTTTCGTTTGTTTATCGTTAATCAAAACTTCATTATTCAAAGTAAAATCATTTATTCTCTGTGCTATTTTATCCGCAATGAACGCACCTTTTTCTGAAAGCGATTGTTTTTCATAATCGGTTAACTCTTTTACAACCGGCAAGCCTTCAAATCCGGCTTCACCTTTTTCCAATTTAAAATGTGAACGTAAAATATACACATCTGTTTCTTGAACTTGTGACAGTAAGGTTTCTATATCCTGATTAAATGCGGCGCGCGGATATTTTAGCGGAATACCTGTGTTGAATTTTGCAAAATCCAGTGTTTTTAAAACATTTTCAGCCTGCTGATTGTTATTTGCAACTATTTCTCTTAAAAATTCAGTCTGTTTAGCCTTGGCAGGAGTTATTACATCACGCGCAACACCTAAACTTTCAGCCAATCTTGTCTTATACATATTTATATCAATACCTTTGCTTGCAAGTTCCTTATTGACATCTTGCGGCAAATTGTTTAATTTTTCAAGCACGCTTGCCCGAAGATCTATTTTAATATTAGTTAAATTGTCAGATGTTAATATTGAAATATCTTCAACAGAAAATTTCGTCGCTTTCTTTAGATAAAAGTCAATAACAGAATATCCTAAAGTATTATTGAAAAAAGTATAAATGTTGAATGTTTTATTATCCATCTCAGCTAATTTCCTGATATCATCCGGTAAAGTGGATAAGGACAGCAAATCACGGGTAATAACATTGTTGTAAACCTCAGGTGTTACATTATTCTTAACATAATAAAGGTTGTTTAAGGCATTATATAATGTATTTATATTGAAATTACCATTGCTGTACAGAGCTGACTTTTTAAAATCATTTAATAGATCAGGATATTTCTCTATTGCATTATATGCTTTAAAGAAATATGTCGGAGCGCCGCTGAGCTGGTCAGGAGATTTTCCGTCAATTATAAAATTTTCTTTTGTAAGTTTTTTATTGATAGATAAAATGCCTGTTATATTGTCCTTGTCTATATAACCTTCCAGAAATTTCGCATTATGAGATAATATATCGGAATCAATATCATTTAGCAAAAATTTGTATATGTCGTGGAAATTATTATATCCTGCTCCTATTTGAATGCCGTTTCGATTTAGCAAATCATTCAAGAGGGTATAGTTTTGCTTGATTTTATCCAGTGCCGGAATGTTATCTGCATTAGAGAGTAATAAATCCATTCTTTGTTGAGATTTGGTCGGGTCAATTATATGCAATTCTTTGTGTATAAATTTTACAAGGTCAGTAAATTTATCTATATCAAAAGTTTCATGTTTATAAATTGTTTTTAAATAATCCTGGAAATACGGCAGCAAGCCTCTTTCATTTATTGCATTATTGATTTTAGCGGCTTTCTTAAAATCGAAATTAGTGTCTTGTAATGGCGACATATAATATGTTATTTTATCTTTAACCGGTTTCAATGACCTTATGTATTTTGCAGCCCCATCATAATCACCATTTGCAACTACAAAATTAGCAGCCATATTTGAGCCATTTGCAAACGGAGAAGGAAGCTGCTCAATCTCAGCAAATGCATCAAGAAGTTTAGCAGGGCCGCTAAAGTCTTGTATACCTAATTTACTAAGATCATTAACAAATTCATTGTTTATATGATAATTATCTTTGATTTTAGCCATTGAATTGTAAAGCTCTGCAAGTGAGTCATCCGGTTCTAGTTTTACTGCACCTTTTTCTTTAGCTAAAATATTATAAAATAGATTTATATTACTTGCTTTTGTTTCCGGTGAAAGTCTTTTGATAAAATCTGCGACTTTGTCAAAGTTTTCAAGATTTACAAGCTCTTCAATCTCAGAATAATATGTTGATTTAATGTCACCGAATGAAATATCATATTTTTCACATGCATCATTAATCTTTTTCATGGCCGCATAATCGGCAGTAAAATCCCTGTTACCTAATTCAACCTCTAAACCGTTTTGTCGTATTGTATCGTATTCTTTCTTTAATTTTTGAACGAAATCTGGAGTAATTTTTTCAATATCATTGATTCTGTCAAATAGATAAGGGTTAAGCTCTATATCAAGTTCTTTTGCGACATACGCGATTTTTTCCAGCCTTTCAGGAGAAAGCGCTTTTAATGCTTTTTTGTCATAATATGCAAGATTTTCCAAATCTGTCTGATTAAGCTTTTGGTCTGCAAGTTTACTGTATTTAATGAGATTGTTTATATATTTATAGCTTTGAGGATTTTGAGAAAGAATAAGCAGTGAGGAGCCCGCTTCTTCAATCCCTAAATCAAAATCTTTCATAAGTTTAGTCAGGTTTTCGCGGGTTAGAATAGAGGGGGCTTTTACTTGCTCTGCAATACCTTTTAAGCTTAAAAGAATATCTTCTTTTGGCATTGTTGTAACCTCTTCCACAAACTCAGGTGATGCATTACTTAACATATCTAAATAAGCGATAGGTCCATCATTGTTGCCTAAATCTTTTATATCATCAGGTGTAAGGTTATACTTGCTTAATATTTCTGCTTTTTCAGTATCAGTATAACGCTGTCTTAGTTGGAAATATGACTCTTTTTCCGTTATTGCATCGTTGTATAATTTAAGCGCTGTTTCTTCTGACACCTTGCCGTCTTTCAATTTAACAGCAGTGTCATGAAGGGCCTCAAGATTTTCCGCACTCAAACGCTTGTCAAGTGCACCAAAATCGCCGTAATCTTCGAGTTTTGGAGCAGTGCTGTCAAATCCTAGTTCCAGTTTACGTAAATGCTTATAATGTGCTGTTAAATAGTCATTGTAACGGTTAAACTGGTCATCAGAAAGATTATGAATGACATCCTCAATCGGTTTGTAAAGCGGTTCAAGTTCTTTTCTGCCTCCGGTGACATCTTTACCCTGACGGATGTCATAAGGAACATGTTCACATTCTGCAAATTCATTAATTTCGGAGCCGCGCAGCTGCCATTCGTAAGTGAATCCGTCTTTTGTTTTGAAGTTCATCTGATACGCAGTGTAGCCTGACGGACGAACTTTAGGTGACGGATCTTTGATGTTCAAATCAACGCCGTGTTGTGCCGCAACAAAATTTATATGTTCAATCTGTTCTTTTGATAAATAAGGGATACCGTCTTTTCCCATATAGTTGCTGATTTTTGCAGCAGAAATCTCTGATTTTCTTTGAGCCTGCTGAATAATCAGATTTTCAATATTTTTTGCAAATTGCGCGGATTGTCGTTCTGCAGCCATTTTATAGGCTTTTTCAGGATCTGTTTTGTAGACTTCGACAATATCAGGATGATCTTTGTAGTCAAAATCATCTAACCGCGTGCGAGTGCCGACAGCATCATAAACACCCTTGACGGCTTTTTCAAAACTTGCCGGATATTTTTTGTCGGTCATTGCTGATGAAACTTTGTCATAAATACTTTGTTCGGATTTTGCACGGTGTGTCATTGTCTCTTTGTCAATTCCAAATCCTGCATCCTGCATTGCCTTAACAATTGCCGCTTCTTTATCGGCTGCGGCCTTATGGAGTTCTGTTGCCTTGTTGCGGACAAGTTTTTCACCTTCAGGAGTTAATATCTTTGTGCCATCAGACTGTTCTGTTACATGTTTTGCTGTAGGACGCGAAATGCCTTCATCCGGCATGTTAATATGATTGATTTGCGAATTTTCATCAATGTATCTGGCCGTAAAATCATTGTTGTCAGAAGTTAAAGCTTTTGTGGCATCCGGCGCATTATGCTGAACTTTTGCGCCCAATTCATGACCTAATTTTCCAACAGTTTTCATGCCCCCGCCGATAACCGGTGACATAATAGCACCACCTACAAAACCTTCAACAGCAGAATTGGCAACATCTTCCAGACTTCCGCCATCATAAGCAGTTCTGAACGCATTATCCACAGCCCCGCCAACAGCACCATCCGTCGCCATTTCAGCCCCCTGTGCAACTCCGCGTTTCAGCAATGTACCGCCAACATACTCATATCCCGTCGGGTTCGTAAGCATTGATTTAACACCCTGTTTAACACCCGCTTCCGCAGCATCCGCCGCAACCTCTTTTCCTACCTGTTTTATGGCCTGTACCCCAAGCTTGGTGGCTACTGTTTTACCAACAGCTCCGCCCATACCTCCTGTAACAGGCGCTAATACTCCTGAAAAAGCACCCGTCGCCGCATCATGTCCGGCATCTTTAAGCGAATATTCTCGGCCGGCACTGGCCGCATCCGCCGCCTTTAAACCTGTCTTAATTGCCGCACCGCCTGCTGTTGCCGCAGCTAAACCTACAGCAATAGACGCTCCGCCTGTAAACGGCGCAGCAGCCGCTGATGCTGCATAAATCCCGACTGATGCAATACCTGATACAATATCTGCAGCCACATCTGTCGCCATTTCTTGACCTTCTTTATAACCTTGCAGAGCCATTTCTGATTTTAGTTTAATCTCGCCTTTAACAAATTTTTGCAAGTTTTCTTCTGTATATTCAACTCCTGTTAATTCTTTAAATGTTTGTGCCCTTGTTTGCTCATTAGAATTAAACTGAGCAAGAAGTTTTACTTCCTGTTGCTGTTGTTCTCTGACTTTATCTGAACTGTCGCCAATACCGGTAAGATTTTTAAACCCGCTCCAGGCTTTTCCGATAAACCCGTTGTCTTTTTCAGCATCTTCAAGATTTGTAGTTACTGTATTAATTCTTGTTTCTAATTCTTTGTTGAGATTGTGTGTTTTTCCGTCATCTGTTTTGACGTGAATATCTGAACTTTCAACTTGTTTAAAATAACTTTCTTTTAATTCAGTTCCGTCTGTAGCATAATACTTTGTTTCCCCGCCAAGAGTAACACTGTAACGTCCGGAATTTTTAACATTTATAATACCTTCTTTTTGTTGAAAGTATTTTTGATTTAATTCGGTACCGTCAGCGGCGAAGTATTTAGTAACGCCGTCTTTTATCTGAATACGTCGTCCTGAGGCGAGAGTAATATTTTTTTCATTGTGAAGATCTTTTTCAACAGAAGTGCCTTTTGAGTTTTCTTTTGTAGAGCCTGAGATGAGCGCGACTAATTCAGCATTAGAAAGTTTTTCTAACTCGGCTCTTTTTGCATCTGCATCGGTACCGGTCAGCCCCAAACTTTTTATATAATTCTTTATTTGTATGCTGTCTGCCATAGATATTCCACACACTTGTACATGGATTATTACGGCATTCTGCTGGTCGGACTTTAAATAATGAAGCTGGTTTGTTAAGGTTTGTTAAAATATAGCAATGTTATCAAGACTTGTTTAGAAGTTTAGTGCAGCCTTTATATCACTATCTTCTACTACCTCTTTATTTTCTTGTATAAACCACTCCAACAGCGGCTTTTTCTCCCCAAATGAAAAATGATACCCCCGCGCAAAATCAGGATCTGTTAGAAATTCGTAACTCACATTAAACGCTACAGGTTCTTCTTTATATCCTAATTTTTTAAATTTTTCTGCTGAAATGAAGCCTATATATATATTATTTGCTGTTTTCATAATTTTTAAAGACCTAATATTATCTAATTATTATCTAATTCTCTCATTTGATTCTGCCGAATATTTACAAACCAATCCAGTATAGGACGAATTTCGCCAAACTCTAAGCCATTTACGCCATTTAGAATTTCCTTCTCAAAGAAAGTTAAGTTAAGGGGATGAGAAACAGGGCCATCAACACCTCTTTTGTGAAATTCCTCAATTCCTATTTCTCCGTTATTTAAAACTTCTGAATAATTTAATCCGCATTTGCTGCATTCCGGCAGTTTTACTATTCGCTTACCATTTACTGTCTCAAAGTATGCAAGTCCGAACACGCGGCAGGTAATCCCGCGTCTTTCATACATTGCGCAATTTCCATCAAGCAAGAGTGGACACTTATGCAAAAAACGACCGTCACAGGCATTTTTTTCTTCAAGCAAAGTTTTTATATTATGTTTTATCCTTTTTTGTGTTTTAGGAGGTAATTCAGGAAATCCGGCCATTAAATATTCCATTTCAAGTCTGGAAAAAGGATATTCACCGGTTGTACAGCAATCACAACAGCCAATATTGCAATGTATAAAAGGCTGCTGGTCATCAAAACATTTTTTTATGTATCTGTCTACAACTTCAAGATATTTTTCGTATAGTTTAAGCATTGATTAAAGCAGCTTTTGTTGGTTTTCTACCGCAAGATTTATCCTCATCGCAGAATCCCAGACGCTCACATTTAGGAACAAGATAAGGTTTCAGCCATGGTTCTTCTGCAATAAGTGCATCACACATCTTTTTGACGAGCAGTCTTATTTCATACTGTGCACGTGTACAAAGACGAAGATTTGCAAGGTGAATCAATTCACGCAGGTTGAGGCTTGCAACCATTGAACTGGCAGCAGCATTCGGAAGCACAAATCTCGCATCTTCGGCCGGTATGCCTGCTTCTACAAATTTTTGGTATTGTTCGGATATTTTTCCCATAAAGTCAACAAATTCTGCTTTTAATTCTTCATTACGTTCAATTGTCGGCGGGATAATATAATCAAACTGGCCTTTTTCCTTTACATATCTCTGAGATTTTTGGGAAAACGACATGTGTCTGTGTCTCACAAGCTGGTGTGTACATGCGCGTGAAACATTTGCAATAGCAAAACTTACCTGAATATGTTCGATTGTTGAGTAGTGACCTGATGAAATAACCCGCTCAATTAATTTCAACATCTTTTCTGTGTCATCAGTGCTGTTGTAAATATTTATCGGATAATCCGCGCTATAGCAGGTTCTGCATGCTGTATATACCGTCTTTAGCATATTGTCCGGTTTTGATATCAGATTAACCACTGGTTCGTTATTTTGCTGCATTGTTTTCTCTCCCGTATTTTTTAAAAAAAGCCCGTTTTTAGCGGGCTGAATATTCAAGTAATAACTTATTCATGAAAATAAGTTTAGGAAGTACTATTTTTTATTACCATAGCGTTTATTGAATCTTTCAACTCTACCTTCAGAGTCTAAGATTTTTTGTTGGCCGGTATAGAACGGGTGGCAGTTGCTGCAAATTTCAACTGTAATATCGTCTAATACTGAACCGGTTTCAATTTCGTTACCGCAAACGCATTTGATTTTCATTTTTTTGTATTCTGGATGTATTCCGTCTTTCATTTTTTAAACCTCTTTTCTTTTCTCAAGATTCCAAACTTGATTAATTTCGACTACTATTACATTATATATCTAAATTTTTAAAGTGCAAGTAATTTTTACAAAATGTTTATGATATAATAGCAATATGAAAAAGAGAAAAATTGCCGCGCTGGTTATCACAGTATTGTTGTTGGGACTGATTTTTTACAAAATTAACTGGGGCGAACTTATACAAACATTTAAAGAGTTTAATTTCAGGAATATGGTTTTAATAGTACCGTTTTATGTCCTGACACTATATTTGCGCGGTATCAGATGGAAGGCGCTTTTGCTTGACAATCCGATTTATTCAAGCCTGCATCTTGGAGAAGTTTTTACTGTCGGAAGTATGCTGAATATTTTTCTGCCTGCAAGAGCTGGTGATGTTTATCGCGCTTATTATCTGGGAACTGTAAAATCCGAGAGCAAAATGAAGGTTTTCGGCTCAATTATTCTTGAGCGCATTCAGGATGGCATCTGCGTATTTTTAATACTGCTTTTTGCAGTATTATTGTATTGCCGCGAGCAGTGGATAATTCATCTCGCATACGGAATAGGGGCCCTGTTTGTCGGAAGCCTTTTGATATTTTATCTGATTTTTAAATTTAACAAAATAGATTTTATTTGTGAAAAATCTGTTGCCATTGCAGAAAAATTACCTGAAAAAATGGCATTGCAGGCAAAAAAATTTATAACAAAGTTGTGCGATTATATAAATTCTTTTATCGGCGGGTTTGAAGTGTTAGACAATTTGAAATGCACACTTGTTTCATTCCTCTCAAGCTTTGTTATCTGGGGTGTTGAATGTTACGTTGCCTATTTAATTATTGACAGCTTTGATTTAGGGCTGGGATTTTCAGCGGGCCTATTTGTGCTAAGTCTGATATCTTTTTCAACAATGATACCTTCAACATCGGTATTTTTAGGCCCTTACCAGTATGCCTATATACTGGCGTTAGGTATATACAATATCCCTAAATCTACAGCGCTAGCTGTTTCTACCGTTCATCAGGCAATCTTGATGTTGATATTATCTGTAATCGGCGGCTTTTGCCTGATGAAATTTAATATCTCTTTGAATGAGGTAAAAACAATCAACGAAAATAAAGAATAAAAAAAAACCTGCCAATGAAACAACGAGGAATAATTTTGGTGACAGGTTATAGAGTTTGTAATAAAAAACACAATGTGTTTTTTATTTTTATTTGGATGTTGCTGCTTCATAAACAGCTTGAAAAGCATCTGGATCTCTTACAGCCATATCTGCGAGCATTTTTCTGTTAACAATGATGTTAGCTTTTTTGCAAGCATTAACAAATCTTGAATAGCTCATGCCGCGTTCTCTTACAGCTGCATTAATTCTTACAATCCACAAACGACGCATGTTGCGTTTTGTGGTTCTTCTGTCTCTATAGGCATATTTCAGAGATTTCATAACAGCAATATTTGCTACTTTGAAAATTCTGCTTCTTGCACCTATAAAACTTTTAGCTAATTTTAATATTTTTTTGTGTCTGTTACGACTTACATTACCACGTTTTACTCTCATTATTGCCTCCTATCTAGAATACTTCTTGTACGGTAACTCTTTTGATATCAATTTTACATGTGAAGGTGAAATTGATACAGTTTTAAAAATACGGCGTTTTCTAGAAGAAGATTTGTGTTGGAGCAAGTGGCCGATACCTGCTTGTCTTCTTGTGATTTTACCTGTTGCAGTAACTTTATAGCGTTTTGCAGCAGATTTGTGTGTTTTCATTTTTGGCATTTTGTTCTCCTTTAGTTAACTTATAAATAAGCCTTTGGCATACCAAAGCCATAAGACTCTACCATAAGTATATTATGTCAAAAATAAAAAGCAAGTAGTTTGTAAACAAACTTAAAAAGTTATGGATAATCCTGAATAGACATCTTTTATCGGAACGTATTTTGACAGCAGTAATTTTGTATCCAGATCACAGCAGTGACATGGATATACAGCCGGAACGTGTTCTTTAAGCAGATATTCGCCGATAGCTTTTATATCGTTTTCGTGGTTGTTACCGATATAAATACCGCCGATTATTGCGGCAATTCTGTCATCATTTGTAACTTTTTTAGCATATTCCGCTATATTTATCAATCCTGAATGCGAACATCCTGAGATTATAACAATACCGTCAGGCGAAGTATAGACCAGAGAAGAATCATCTCTGTGGCGATATCTGGTTTCATCATCGACAGGTATTTCACCAAGAAACAGGATGTTGTCCGTAATATAGCGTGGGTACTGCGTTAGAGACAACTCAAATAAGTCGCATAATTTAGGAATATTTTTATTAGCAAGCCCGTCATCATCCAGCGGCTTCATAATATTCGGGTGCGCAGTGACACGTTTTACTGATATCGGAAAACCTACTCTTGATATTTTTAGGTACAAACTCTGTAATCTTGCAAGTCCGCCGGTATGGTCAACATGGCCGTGAGACAACACAATATCAGTAACATCACTCAAATCTATACCAAGCTGATATGCATTTTTGATGAAAGCATCACTATACCCGCAGTCAAAAAGGATTTTTCTGTAACCGTCCTCAATGCAGAATGATAAAGCAGGCTCAGCACATAGGAAATGCGCAATATTAGAATTATTATCAACCAGTACGGTAAGCTGCATATAAATACTCCATTACTCAATTCCACTAATATTATACGGTATTTTTAGAAAAAATTCATCATTCTTAAGAATTAGTTACAAAGTGTTATTATTTGTTTTTCTCCGGGTATATAAATAATATGAGGAAAATATAGCTATATAAGTATGTGCTTATCAACTGTGAAAGATATAATATGAATCAGTTACGAGAAAATACAAGTGACTCTATAGGTATTTATGCAAGACGCTGGTATGATGAAGACCCCGAATTATCTCAAATAGTGGCTAAACTCCAATATTCCAGTGATGAAATAAAATCTAAAGTAGCAATGCTGATTATAAAAATCATTATAGATAAAAGAATTTTGAGTTTAGACTACGAAAACATTGACGACCTTCTTGATGCATTGTATGCGGGATACGCCGACACACGGCGTTCCCGCTGGTATGACATTAATTCCACTGTTCGAACTGCTATGCAGATGCTGCATGATTTACCTTATGATGCAAGATCTTCTGTCGCACTGGATATTAAAAATTCCCATAAATACGTTTGTATATTTCCTATTTAGAAGAATTTTCGGACTTGCACAATAAATCTAATAAAACTTTTGTACAACCGGCAGGTCAATACCGCATGCAAAAGAGCGTTCTGTTAACCTTATTCCGACACAGCTTTGTTTTCTCTTAAACTGGAATCGGTGTATCTTACGGATAACTTCATCAACGGTTGCCACATCATATTTAGCGTAAATTTCTTCTACCGGAAGATTTTGCTCCAAATACATTTCTATAATATCGTCAAGCATTGCGTATTCAGGCAGTCTGTCAGAATCCTTTTGTCCCGGATGCAGTTCTGCTGACGGTGCCTTGTCTATTGTGTTTTGAGGGATAATTTCACCGTTTCGGTTAATATATTTTGCCAGTTTATAAACATTCTGTTTTGTTAAATCACATATCAAATTCAGTCCGCCTGACAAATCACCGTATAGCGTGCCAAATCCCATTGCGGCCTCTGACTTATTGCCGGTGGATAAAAGAAGCATATTTTCACGGTTTGAATAAAACATTAAAATCAGGGCGCGGAGCCTTGCCTGTAAGTTTTCTTCTGCTAAATCCTGCTTTCGTTCTCGGCCTTTCATAAATGCTTCAAACAAATCTGTTATAGGCTCTGTTGCGGTTTGTATTCCAAGATTTTGGGCAAGCGCAGATGCATCAACAACGCTTCCCTCTGAGGAGAACATGCTTGGCATCAAAAGTCCGAATACATTGTCTGCACCCAGTGCACTAACAGCAAGCGCGGCCGTAAGTGCACTGTCTATACCGCCTGAAAGTCCTAAAATTACCTTCTTAAATCCGGTGTTTTCGCAGTACTCTTTTAAGGCAAAGGTTGTGACATTAAACACCTGTTCTTCGACGGGAGTGTCAATAAAGTCTGTAGTTTGTGAAAAATTTTGTTCAGTAATATCAACTTTGCACTGTGGGGCCTTATAAACCATTAAATTATTCGCATTTTTGACAAAGCTTGCGCCGTCATATATGTTTGCATCAGCCATTGCCACTGCATTTATATAAACAAGATTTTTGTTTGTGTTTATACTTTCCACAAATTCGCGATATGTATTCATTGCATAATATCTGTTGTGTGCAAGAATGTATAAATCGCATTCAATATCTTCTTCAAACGAATCAGAAACATATATATTTTGACCGTCAATCTGGTATAATCCGAATTCAGACATCTCAATATGACCGCCATAAGTGTGTATATCACCAAGAAATATATGTTTTTGGGGAAATGCAGCCGCAACCCGTTCATAAAAATTATTTTGCGCCATACGGATTTTTTCATCCAGTATAATGTCGCGGCCGCCAAGTGATTCAAGATCAGACATCGGCAGTACAACAATATTACTCTGTGATTTGTTAACGGCTTCTTCTACGCTTTTAAAGTTAAACTCAAAATCGCCTAATTTTAATCTGATTTGTCCAAGTGTTATATTCATATTTTTACTCCAATTTTAAATAATTAACTTTTTCCCAGCTTATATCAAGATACTTAATTTTGCTGTCCAGCAGCTTAACTTGCGGTAATATTGAAGGAAGCCGTGCTATTCTGGTGAAAATTTGTCCGTCCGGTTTGCCTACTCTTATATTAACTGTCGGAATTTTTACGAAAATATCGTTAGGGTCGCGGCAGTCGATATATTCTACTTTTTCATGTGAGTAGGTTTCAATGTAATTAGCAATTTTTAATAGTTCATTTATTCTGGTAAGATCCCATTTTTTATAATCATCTCCTTTGTTTCCGTAAGAGAGGACAAGCAGCGGCTTGATGTTTATTTTTAACGGCAAATATTCATGACCGACCATTTTACCGTCCTGTGTAAAGTATGCAACGGGCTGTGCTTTAACATCAGGCGCAATGAGAATAACCGGAATGCGTTCTTTTATTATAATCTGCATTCTTGCAGGTAAAATATATCTTCTGACATAAACATCTTCAATAGGTGTTAATTGTTTTATTGCCTTTTCCATATCTGATGTTTTTGCAAGAAAAACAGGTTTGTCAGGTACTTTTACGCTGTTTAGAACCGTAAGGATTTTATGTGTCGGCACTATATTATTGTTGATTATTTGTACGGCCTCACTGTTTACTATAGAAAAAGCGTTTTTCGGCAAGTACATAACCGGCATCTTGTATACAAAATACATTATATATAGCGCGGCTAATACAAATAGGAAACGCAAAAATATTCTCAGACGTTCACGGCGCAATCGGCCCTTGCGAACCCTGCGTTCGCGCTGTTTGGTGTGAACAAAGTGTCTATCACCGGTTATTTCTTGTCTTTTGTTGTTATTTTTGCGTTCACTGTCTGTCATTATTTATTTAATCCTGCACTGTTTAAGATTAATAATACCAGATTATCATAATCTATTCCCATAGCAGCCGCCTGTGCCGGAAGATCACTTGTTTCAGTCATTCCCGGACTTGTATTTATTTCAAGTACATAAGGTATATCACCGACTACAAGAAAGTCAACACGGCAAACTCCGCTGCAGCCGGAAATTTCTGCGGCTTTAACAGCGAGGGATTTGACACGTTTTGTCATTTCATCGCTTAGTTCAGCCGGAAGTATGAATTCTGTCATGCCTTTTGTGTATTTTGCTTCATAATCATACCATTCATTTTTAGGTCTTAATTCAAGAATTTCAGTTGCAAAAGGTTCCCCATTGCATTCGAGTACTCCGACTGTACAGCCTGCACCTACAAGATATTCTTCAATAAGTACATCATTGTTGAATTTAGCGGCCTCGTTGTATGCGGCAAGCAGTTCGTCTCTGGAATTTACTTTTGTCATACCGAAGCTTGAACCTTCACAAACAGGTTTTGTGATAAGCGGATATTTCAAATCTTTTGTTAATTCCATTACATCATCGCCTTTGCGTACAAAAACGGATTTGATAAGCGGAATATCTTTGCATGAGGAGAGAATGCGTTTTGTGTATTCTTTATTCATACAAACTGCACTTGCCATAACTCCGCAACCGGTGTAAGGAATTTTAAGTATTTCTAAAATACCTTGAATACATCCGTCTTCGCCATATTTACCATGAAGTGCATTATAAGCAAGATCGTATTTGCCGGCTTTAAGTTTTTCAGTTATATTTTCGTCGACTTCCACTAAATCAACATTAGTAAAACCGAGATTTTTTAGTGCCTGATAACAGCCTTTGCCTGAACGTCTTGAAATTTCCGCTTCTGAGGACATCCCGCCGCAAAGAACAGCTATTTTTACATCTTTATCGAATTTTGATACAATATTTTGCATATATCTTCCTCTTTCTTATTTTTGTTACCAAGGTATCTCACTTCCGGCATGAGTGTAATTCCGCTTTTTTCTTTTACGGAATTATACATCATCAGCATTAGTTCAAGAATATCCGTTGATGTTGCCCTGCCGTCATTTATTATAAAGTTTGCATGATTTTCCCATACTCTTGCGCCGCCTATGTGAAAACTTTTAGCGCCAGCTTGTTCCAAAAGACGTCCGGATGAATTGCCTTCAGGATTTCTGAATACACTGCCGCAGTTCGGCAAAGCCAGAGAAGGTTGATGCGTATGGCGAAAATCCAGATTTTCTTTCATTTTTGCTTTTATCTCATCTGCTGGTTTTTCTGTCAGTTCAAATTCCGCGCTAAGAACAGTTAAATTACGTTTCTGGCAGATTGAAGTCCGGTAAGAAAAATCCATTTCGTCTTTAGTGAGAGTTGTTATTTTGTTTTGTTCTCTGTCAAAGAATTGACCCTTTATAAATACATCTTTAATCATTTGACCGTGAGCGCCGGCATTCATAAAGACTTCTCCGCCTATTGTTCCCGGAAATGCCACCATAAATTCTAGTCCGCTCAAACCTTTCTCCGCAACACTTTGAGAAAGCTTAGGCCCTTTTAATCCGCATTCGGCTTGAACTCTTGTTCCTTCTATTGAAAAATTGGTCATCTTTGTTGTTAAAATCAAAACGCCATTATAGCCGTCAGTCGAAACAAGAGTATTGGTAAGGTTTCCGCAGACAAAGGCGTCCGGATATTCTTGCAGGCATGCGGCAAATTCATCAAGATTTTCGGGAAAAATAACTTTTTCTACTTTGCCGCCGACTTTAAGTGATGTGAGTTTTTTTACTTCATAATCATTTTCAACTAACAACGTTCATAACCTCGTCGTTTAATTTTAACAGTTCCTTGCTGAGATTGGTAATTGTGCCTGCCCCGAGCCCGATAACAACATCATCCGGTTTTAATTCTGGCAGTAATTGTTTTGCAACCTGCTGCATATTGCCGGAGATGTACTCGCAAGGTATATTGAGTTTTGCACTTAATTCATCAGTAAATCTTTCAGAATTAATACCTTCTATTGCATCTTCAGATGCTGCATAAACATCAGTTACAACGACTTTATCAACACCGTCAAAAGCTTTCAGAAACTCATTCCAGAGATTTTTTAGCCTTGTATATCTGTGCGGCTGGAACACGGCAATTATGTGCTTGCCTTCCATGCCGGCCGTTGAGGAAAGTGTTGCTTTTATTTCTGTCGGGTGATGAGCATAGTCGTCATACAAGGTTATACCGTTAAATTCTCCGACTTTTTGAAAACGTCTGCCCATGCCGGCAAATGTTGAAAAATGCTCTTTTACTTTTTTAATATCAACGCCCGCCTGATGAAGGCTTGCCAGTACGGAGAGAGCATTATAAACATTATGTCGGCCGCGTAAGATTATTTTTAAATCAGTTAAAATTTCACCCTTGTAATAAATATCAAAACTTGTATGCTCCGGTGAGAAAATAATGTTTTTAGCTGTGTAATCAGCCTCGCTGTCGAGTGCAAAAGTCAGGGATTTATGACTTTTCAAAGACGCTGAAGCTTTACAATCATTATTCACCAGAAGTATTGCATCCTCTTTCATATTAGAAATAAATTTTTCAAAAGTACTGAGAATTGAATTTAAGCCGTCTTTGTAAAAATCAAGATGATCAGCCTCAAGGTTGTTTACAACACAGATATTTGGCGAATATTTAACAATTGTTCCGTCACTTTCATCAAGTTCAGCAACGAAATATTTACCATCAGTGGATTGAGCGTTGATACCAAGTTCCGGAATAATGCCGCCAACAACAAAAGACGGTTTCAAACCTGCTTTTTCAAGTACATAAGAACATAATCCGCTTGTTGTTGTTTTACCGTGAGTGCCGGAAAAACCGAGGAAAAATTTGCCCCAGCGAGAAATTTCTGCCAGTACATCCGAGCGGTGATATATTTTTAAGCCTAATTCTCTGGCTCTTATTATCTCCGGATTGGTGTCACGTATTGCCGTACTGGCTACGACAATCGCATCAGCCGGAACATTCTCAGCATTGTGTCCTATATGCACTTCTGCTCCGAGTTTGCGGAGTTTATCAACGTATTTACTGTCACAGATATCGGATCCTGATACTTCACATCCGTTTTCAAGCAGATATTTTGCTAATCCGCTCATTCCGACTCCGCCTATTGCTATAAAATAATATTTCTTCTTATTCAAAACATTTATCCCTATCTACTGTCTACTTTTATTATTATAATACAGAAATACATGCCTGACGTAATGTAAAAAATGTTAAGATACATTTTGTAGCAATTTAATCTATTCACTATGGAATTAGCATCGGAAACACTTCGTCAATGTATTTTTGATAGTCTTGCGGGTCAAAAAATCCGATGCTAAACTCAGCGGTATTTCGGCCTGTTTGTTGTGCTTCCGTAACTTCAAGCGGCGGCCCTGCAGGAGTTGAGCGCGCAGGATTTTTAGGATTGGATATCACACCGGTACTTCTCAATAATGTTACCTTGAGCGAATTTTTAGACACTTCATATTCCGTAAGCCCTCTTGTAATTATTCCAAGTCCTTGCGAGCCGACAAATCTCTGCATAGGGGCAAAATTAGTTTTCACTTCAATACCGCGGACTTTAGGAAGATTGGCACGCATGTCATAATCAGGATCAAAATTTCGTTTAATAATGGTGTTCATATCCTCTGAATATGTTTCTGTAACAGGTGCGCAAAGATTAAATTTAACCTGCCAGAGTCTGTTTTTGAGAGTATTATTCCAGTCTATTTTAAAATTTACAAGTTCAGAATTTTTATTCAGATATGCAACAATATTGAAAAAAGTAGTTTTTATCAAAAGTCCGACACGCAACTTTCCGTTGTAAAATATTTCAGACCCGATAATATTGGCCTTTTGCTGAATATCGTTTTCTACAGCTCCAAAGTTATAAGTATCGCCTTCATCAAGCCAGCGTTCAAATTCTATCGTGCAATTTTTATCACCTGACGCAACAGTAATTGTATTTTCTTTTACACTAAGTGAGATATGCGAATTTTTAATTGAAGTTTCTGTTATTTGCAGTTCATCTGAGGATGGTTTTAGTTCTTTAATTTGTGTGTAAAGTTTTTGGTAGTCCTCTGTAACCGGAATTCTTTGAGTATCGTACAAAAGTGCATCCTCAAACCCGTATCTTTCACTGATAACCTGAGCATCAGGTTCTATATCAGGGCTCTCAAATTCAACGACACCTGTGTAATCGCTAAAATTAACAAATTGCGGGTTTGCAAATTTTAATTCTTTTATTATTGTATCTGCAATTTGCAGAATTTTTTCATAGCGAATCATGTTTTCTCTGTGTACAGCGTCAGTTGAACAGCCGCAAATTCCGTCATGGGCAAGATTTTTTAATAGGAGTTTGTAGGCATATTCTATTGCATTATCGTATTTAGAGCCATAATATTTTTGATATTTGTCGGCAAGCGCAAGTTTATAAGAGCATTCAACATTCATTTGTTTTAACTTGGTTCTTGCCGAATAACAGCCCGGCAAGATGAAGGTCAGAGAATTATCACGCAGTTCTTCTTCCCATATAAATTTATCAAAGTTGTCTTTCACTGCCTCAAAATAATCAAATGGTGAGCCTAAAACAATTTCATAGTCATCAAGCCGTTCGTTTATGGCGTTGATTTGCTCTGTGATATCGCTTTCAACACCCAGATGATCTGCACCAATGGGCAAAAGCAATGTATCAGATGATTTTGCGGCAATTTTATCCAAATTACCTTTCATCCATTCTGCCTTTTTATCTATTGTCATTTGCGCTGAAAATATATCCATAAAATATCCGCGGATAAGATTTACAGTGTCTATTCCGCAGAACTTGAATTCTGACGGAATATCGCCGCAGCCGCGCCAGACCATACACTTATCTATGCCGTATTTCTTAAAAATTTCCGGAATATTTTTGCTGTGCCCAAAGGTATCCGCGAGATATCCTATAAAATCATTACAACCAAAATCCCTTGAAATTTTTAACCCTATTTCAAGAGTTTTTTCAAAAGCTTTTCTGTCAGTCAAAAATTCGTCCAGCAGACAATAACAAGGTCCGATAAAAAGTTTTTTTTCAGCGCAAAATCGTCTGACGAGAGCTTCTTTTCCTGGTCTGAATTCCAGATAATCAAGCAGCGCGCCCACCTGACCGTCAAAGTAAAAGCATGGGATTTTCCCCTGTTCAAGTAACTCAAGGATATTATCAAAAACACGTATAAGCCGCAGGCGAAAAACTTCATATTCTCTATACCATTCTCTGTCCCAGTGTGTATGCAGATATGCGATTACTTTCTTTTTCATGGATTTTCCCTTATGGTTCCAAATTACGAGCTATGCTTAAAGATATATTAGCATAATAACTCGCACTTAGCAAAGCTCATGGATTAAATTAACCAACATTTTACTAAAAAATTTAAAGTTATTTACAACATGTTACAAAATTATTAATTAGATTTTTTAAAAAGCATGTTAATTTTTTTATGTTTTTGCTACACTGGAATCAGACACGACAATATGGATAGAAAAAGGAATGTGATATGATTAAAACTAAACTTAAATCACACAACTGTGGTGAATTAAATTTAAACAATATTAATGAAGAAGTTACCCTATCCGGCTGGGTTGCAACAATTCGTGACCTTGGCGGAATTTTATTTATTGAATTAAGAGACAGAAGCGGCATATTCCAACTCGTGGCCAACCCGCAAATTAACCCGCAGGTTCACAAAGTTTTTGAAAAGGTTCGTTCAGAATATGTTATTTGTGTAAAAGGCAAAGTAACAAGACGTCCGGAAGATACTTATAATGAAAAATATCCGACCGGTCAGGTTGAAATGTATCCTGAAATAGTTGAAATTCTTTCTGAAGCAAAAACATTACCGTTTGTGCTTGACGATCCGAATGTGTCAGAAGATGTCCGCCTAAAATACAGATATCTTGATATAAGACGTGAAAACATGCTTCACAATCTGACTTTACGCCATAAGATTTGTCAGGCAGCAAGAAGTTATATGAACAACTTAGACTTTTTGGAAGTAGAAACCCCGATTTTGATTAAAACAACTCCGGAAGGCGCAAGAGACTATCTTGTTCCGTCACGTGTTCAGGAAGGTAAATTCTATGCATTGCCGCAATCTCCGCAAATCTTTAAACAGTTATTAATGGTCGGCGGCATTGAAAGATATTATCAAATCGCAAAATGTTTCCGTGATGAAGATTTACGTGCAGACAGACAACCGGAATTTACTCAAATAGATATTGAAATGTCTTTTGTTGAACAGCAGGACGTTATCAGAGTTGTTGAAGGCTTGATTGTTGAAACTTTTAAAGCTGCAGGTGTTGAAGTTAAACCTCCGTTTATTCAAATGCCTTGGCAGGAAGCTATGGACAGATACGGTTCTGATAAGCCGGATACACGTTTTGGACTTGAATTGTTTGATATCGGCGATATAATTTTGCAATCTAACTTTGAAATAGTTAAAAATACCTTGCAAAACGGCGGTATTGTCCGCGGTATAAGAATTCCGGGCGGAGCTAAGTATTCAAGAAAAGATATTGATGATATTACAAAACTCGCAGTATCTTTCGGAGCAAAAGCTCTTGCTAATATTATTTACAATGAAGATGGTACAGCAAAATCTCCTGTATTGAAATTTGTAACAGAAGAACAAGCTAAACAAATTCAGGAACGTGCAGGCGCTCAGGCTGGTGATATCATCTTCTTTGTAGCAGACAAACCAAAACTTGTTTATGATATTATGGGAAGACTGAGACTCCACTTTGGTAAAACATTAAATCTGATAGATGAGAACAAACACAATCTTTTATGGGTTGTAGATTTCCCTATGTTTGAATGGAGTGAAGAAGAAGGCCGCTATATGGCAATGCACCATCCGTTCACTTCCCCTAACCTTGAGGATCTTGCTAAGCTTGATTCAGGCGATCTTGGTAATGTTAAATCAATAGCTTATGATATTGTGTATAACGGAACAGAGTTGGGCGGCGGAAGTGTCAGAATCCATTCATCAGAAGTTCAAAAGAAAATCTTCAAGGCTCTTGGCTTAACAGAAGAAGAAGCTGTTGAAAAATTTGGATTTATGGTGAATGCGCTTCAATACGGTACACCACCGCATGCCGGTCTGGCTATTGGTCTGGACAGACTTGTGGCATTGCTTTGCAGAACAGACAGCATCCGAGATGTAATTGCATTCCCTAAAAATTCCGGAGCAAAAGATCTTATGAGTGATGCACCGGGAGAGGCTTCATTACAACAGTTGCGAGAACTGCATTTAAAAAGCACAGTAACTCATAAATAATTGTAACAATTTTGTAAAAATACTAAAGTTCAAGTAAAAAATCTCCGTAGATTTATCTGTGTGTAATAATATGGAGATTTTTTTATGCAAGGAATAGAACGTTCGGATTTACTAATGCTTATTTACGATGTAAAAAAAGAAGACCTTCAAAAAGTATCAAGTAATTCTAAAAATTTTGAACTGTTATTCAATCACTTTGACAAATTAGATAGAAAACAGGACATGAATCTCAAAACTGAAACAATTTTTGGTTCAGACAGTAATTTTTTACGCTCTATAACACAAGAAGTACATACGGGTGAGGATAGAGGTAAAGTTCTGGGGGATATAGACTTTGTTATTGATGATGCTAAACTTGAAGAATATATCGCTGCAAATCCGGATCTAAAAGGGGTAAAAAAAGAAGATGTGTATGAATTTTTAAACAATGTAATTGCTGCACATGATGAAGTCGTACACGAAAAGGCAGAAAAAACATATCAGGAAATTAAGGGAAAATATCCTGATTTGCCGGAGGAGATTATTAACAGTATTAGTACTAATGAAAGTGTCAAAGTTGTAAATAAAAACGGAAAAACATTTTATGACGTAACTGATGAAGAAGGTAATTATCGCCGTCTTAACGCAAAAGGTAACACAGTGGTATTTAAATCAGAAGTACTTGCAATGGGTGAATCTGCAGATTATTTTAATACACTCGGCGGGGCTGAAGAATGGGTATATCTAAATGATGACGGAGAACAGATTGGCAGCCGTTATAAATACAGCAATGGGGTTGTTGATATTGAAGATTATAGATCAGGTCGTAAACAGCGGCTTTTAGGTAAAAGTATTGCTGATTATACAAATGATAACAAACTTGATTCTATAAATATCAATAAGGGATTGGGTAATGAAACGCAATTAAAATGCGAATATGATGCTAACGGCAATCTTAAAGATATTAAGATGATACAAAAACAAGATGCATATATACCTAATTCTGACGGTTATACGATGACAGTTGATACTCCTATAAAAATGAGTGCTAAAAGTAAAAAAGCCTTAACTGACTTGATTAATTCCGGTTCTAAATTTGGTGAAGATTTTAGTATTGATCTGGATAATAATGAAGTAAAAATTAACCCGCTTATACAAAATGATTCAGAAGGCGATATGCCGCCGGTTCCGGATAACGTAAAAGAAGAAATTCTTAATCTATCAAAACAGGGATTGCGCAATAATCGTGATTTTACCGTAAAATATACAAAAGACGGCCGTTTTGAAATCGACTTTAATACAGCAAAAGGCAGGGATAATGCAACTGAGGAAACCAGAATAGGTTTTTCTAAAGACGGTAAAACAAAGATTACGACAAAAGTAAACGGAGAAACGGTCAGCACAACTGTAGAAAATGGAAATAATAAAACAACAAGTAATCAAAGCAGAAAAGATGCATTTATGGAAAAAATCCTTGCAGGTGAATTTGACAAGGCTGTTATGCTGCTTGGAGATATAAGACCGCAGGGACGCGATTTTGAAGTTATGGGCATGTATAAAAAATACCAGCAGTTAACGGGCAAAAACTTTGCTGAAGAATTAATAAAAGCTTATGATAGTAAAAAAATAGATGCTGAAACTTATACCAAACTTATAAGCGGTGATGCCGCACAATTAGAAATGGGAGCCTCTTATTGCGAACCGTTTGACGGACATGTAACACGTGAAGATGTTATAAAAAGCTTTGCTGAAAGAATTAAATCATACGAAGCTATTGAAGAATTTGATGTTAAAAATTCTCAAATAGGCGGACTTGTACCTCAAAGTACAAAGAAAAAAATATCAGACAACAATTACACTCAAACAACAGCAGGTAAAGATATTACAGTATCAAGAGATGATAATTCCATAACAATTGAAAAAGACGGAAAAACATTCAATATAGATACTTCACATCTGAACAAAAATATTAAAAATCTTTTATTTAATTGCGATGCTAATATTCTATACAGACTTGCCGAAAAGGGTACCAGTCTGGAATTATACTCAAACATCGGACGAACAGGATTGCCGGATGAAAGTATTAACGGCTACTATATACCGGATGAGAACAAAATCTATTTGAACGAAGAAACGCTTACCGGCAGTATATTAACACGTACACTGGCGCATGAAACTGGGCATACCTTCTATAATGAGCTGGAACAGGCAAAAGATGAAAAACTTGAAACTCTTTACAATGAAGAACTAAAAGCCTTCAGGAATTCTGATGAAAAATACAAAGAAGGCAATCATTCATATTGCACAGAAAGCGTCTATGAAGCAGTTGCAGAAACTTATGCTCTTTTGACAACAGGCACATCAAAATCAGAATATACTCTTGCCAAACATTTCCCGAAAACTTTTGCATACGTAAAAGAAATGATTGAAAAAGAACAAAACAAATAATATTTGATATATAATCTGTTTATGCAGATATATAATGACTTAACCAAAAATCCGAATTTATCCCTTGCACTCGGCTATTTTGACGGAGTGCATCTGGGGCATCAAGCTGTTATAAAAAGAGCCGTTGAATTTGCCCGTGCAAACAATACCCAATCTGCTGTAATAACATTCAAAGACCATCCGTACTGCTATTTTCGCGGAGTCTGCCCAAAATATATTCTGACACGCTCAGGACGCGAAAAAAGAATTGCTGCCCTCGGGGTTGATTATCTGTATGAACTGGATTTTGAAAGTATTTCCGGACTCACGGCTGACGAGTATCTTAAAGATGTTCTGGTTAAGTATTTTATGCCGTCTGCAATTTCCACCGGCTACAACCACAATTTTGGATATCAAAAATCAGGCGATGTAAAATATCTGGCGGCAGTGTCAAAAAAATTCGACTACAAATATTTTGAAGTTCCGCCTCAAAAACTGGATAACGAAATAATAAGCAGCTCATCTATAAGAAAATTATTATCAAAAGGAACAATAGAGAAAGCAAACAAAATGCTCGGGTATAAATTTTTTGTAAGCGGTGAAGTTATACAAGGCAAACAAATAGGCCGAACGATTGGATTTAGAACAGCAAATCTTATTTATCCGCCGGAATTAATAGATTTACCTTTCGGAGTCTACTCAACTGATGTGATTTATAATGATAATTATTATAAAGGAATAGCTAATTTTGGGGTGCGCCCGACTGTAAACGGGCATGGAATATTGCTGGAAGTGCATTTGCTCAACTTTGATGAAGATATTTACGGTCAGAAAATAACAGTTGAGTTTAATAAAATGATCAGAAAAGAAAAGAAATTTAATTCTCTCAGTGAATTAAAAAATCAGATTAGAAAAGATATAATTGCTATGAAATAGAATTACTCTATTAGACCAAGATCACGCAAAAGAGCCTTATTATCAGCGAGATGAGCAAGTTTATCATCCTCAAACGGATCCACAATTCCTTGTTTAATAAGATTATTAACTAAATCATTGTGTGATGTATTTTCAGGATCAGAAAGCACAAGCTCAGTAAAATGTTTGATATCACATTTTTTTTCATACATGCTCAGTGCTTTTTTGGTCAAATTATCAAGAAAATCATTTTTAAAAGTGGAATATTCAAGTGGATTTGTTGTTCCATCTGCAAATTTTATTTCTTTTTTATTAAACTTTTGTGTTAATTTTTTGAATATCATACACACACCCTCTATTTTATTATACATGCTTTTTAAAACTGCGCTATCAATCCATGGATTTATATTTATGGCTAGTATAGACTTGATTATAACTTGTATTTGGAATAAGATACTCTTATAAAAGAAAAGAAGAAAAGAGGTTTTATTATGCTTGACATTAAATTAATTAGGGAGAATCCTGAAAAAATCAACGAGTTACTAAAACGTCGTAACCCTGAATTGTCTATAGATGAAGTTATTGAGATAGATCTTGAACGCAGAAAGGTGCAAACTCAGGCCGACGATTTGCGTGCGAAAAGAAAAGCCGAATCTCAAAAAATAGGTGAATTAAAGAAAAAAGGTGAAAATACAGATGCAATTCAAGAAGAGGTACGCAAACTCGGTGATGAGATCAAAGAGTTAGAAGAAAAAGAAACAGAATTGGATGCAAAACAAAAAAATCTACTTTTGCATATTCCTAATATTCCGGATGAAACAACTCCAATCGGTGCATCTGAAGATGATAATGTAGAAGTCTATAAATGGGGTGAACCACGTAAATTTGATTTTGAATTTAAACCGCACTGGGATATTTGTGAGGCAAAAAATCTTGTTGATTTTGAACGCGGCGTCAAATTGTCTCAAAGCCGTTTTACGCTGTACCGTGGAAAAGGCGCAAAGCTTGAACGTGCTATTATCAATTTCTTTTTAGATGTTCATACATCGGAACAAGGATATGAAGAAATATTGCCGCCATTTATGGCAAATGCTGCAACTATGACCGGCACAGGGCAGTTACCGAAATTTGCGGAAGATATGTATAAATGTGTAGATGAAGACTTATATTTAATTCCAACAGCAGAAGTACCTGTGACAAATATTTACGCAGGAGAAATACTTTCCGAAGATCAATTACCAATGTATATGACGGCATATACACCTTGTTTCCGTCGTGAAGCAGGATCGGCCGGAAAGGATACAAGAGGGTTAATACGTGTTCACCAGTTTAATAAGGTTGAGTTAGTGAAACTTTGCACACCTCAAACAAGCAAGGATGAACACGAAAAATTAACAGAAGATGCAGAAAAAATGTTACAAATGCTTGAATTACCTTATCGTCGTGAAGCATTGTGTACAGCGGATATTGGTTTTTCCGCAAATAAGTGCTGGGATTTGGAAGTATGGATGCCGTCTTATGGAACTTATAAAGAAATTTCCAGCTGTTCAAATTACGGAGACTATCAGGCAAGACGTGCAAATATACGTTACAGGGACAAAGAAACAGGAAAAACACAATTCGTTCATACTATCAACGGATCAGGGCTTGCAGTGGGACGTACTTTTGCAGCAATTATTGAAAATTATCAACAGGCTGACGGCTCTGTTATAATTCCTGAAGTACTCAGAAAATATACAGGATTTGATAAAATATAGTAAAAGGCTCTTATGTGAGCCTTTTACTTGGTCATGTTTTTAAAAACATCTTCGTAATTTAAATCTGAGCGACGAATTTTGTCGGCTGCTTTATTCGCAACTCTGGCAAGTTTTTCAACAAAGCCTACCGGCCCGCCAAATAATTTTGTGAATGCATTTTCTGAATATTGTTTAAAAAAGCTGTTTGCATTTACGTTTTTTGAGTCGAAAACGTTGGCCGTGAGGCTTTTTCCATCTGGATGTACAAATAATTGAATATCTACAAAATCGTTTTCAGCTTGCTGACGGATTATTTTATCTAATCTCTCAAGTTCTGTAGCATTTTTAATTCTTGATTTAAGTACCTTGTTAACATTTGCATTTGAATGTATAGCCATTCCGAAATTTTGATTTGAATTCTGATTACTTATCTGCATACTTTTCTCCTTTGTACTGTATATTAAGGTTTGTGATGAAAATTTTTGCTACATATTGCAACAAAATTTTACAAAAACGTATGTTTAGGGCATAATATAACTGGATATAGTCTGGTAAGGAATGAAAATGTACGAGTTTCCGTTTGAGTTAGATGAATTTCAAAAACAGGCCTGCGATTTTATTAATGAAGGTAAAAGCGTTGTGGTTTGCGCCCCGACAGGAGCCGGCAAAACTGTTATTGCTCAGCATGCAATACATAAAGCGCTGGAGGAGGGTACAAGAATTTTTTACACAACACCGCTCAAGGCGCTTTCCAACCAAAAATATTATGATTTTAGTGAAAAATACGGTGCAGAACATGTGGGCCTATTGACAGGCGACACTTCAATCAATCGCGGCGCGCAAATTGTTGTTATGACAACGGAAGTTTTTAGAAATATGCTCTACGGAACTAATTTCGGTGCAGTTGCGGATAATCTTCAAAATGTTCGTTATGTTGTATTAGATGAAGTTCATTATATGAACGATGAACAGCGCGGGACTGTCTGGGAAGAAAGTATAATTTACTGTCCGACAAATGTTCAAATAATTGCACTTTCTGCAACAGTTGCAAACGCAGATGAATTGACGGCCTGGATTAATACAGTACATTCAAGAACAGAACTTGTTAACACGGATTTTCGTCCAGTACCTTTAAAATTCTACTATTTTGACAGTTCACAGCCTGACAAAATATTACCGCTGTTCACACCGTCCGGACAGTTAAACAAAAAGATTAAACCTGAGAAAAAAGTACCGTATAAGAATCGCAAAAAACAGCGTTCATTTGTTAAAGATATTGTTGGTAATCTCGCTGAAAACGACATGCTGCCTGCAATATATTTTACATTTTCACGAAAAAAATGTGATGAACAAATGGAAAAATGTGCGACATCTCTTGAACTTGTCACACGCGCTGAACAAGCACAAATCAGGCAGTTTATTGATGATTACATAGCCGAAAATCCGCATCTTTACGGCAACAAACACATTGATTATCTGCTTTGCGGCGTAGCATCCCACCATGCAGGACTTTTACCGGCATGGAAAAATCTTGTGGAAAAACTATTCCAGAAAGGGCTTATAAAAGTAGTATTTGCAACAGAAACCCTTGCCGCAGGTATAAATATGCCGGCGCGCTCTACAGTCATAAGTTCTACAAGTAAGCGCACAGACGGCGGACACAGAATGCTTACCGCAAATGAGTTTTTGCAAATGTCAGGCCGTGCAGGCCGCCGTGGAATGGATGAAGTAGGTTATGTAACTATTGTCGGGTCTCAATATCAATCGCCGGAAGAAGTTGCGGAACTTGTTTTGAGTCCTGCTAATCCGTTGGAAAGCCGCTTTTCGCCGACTTATTCCATGGTTTTAAACCTGCTCCAGCGATTTAGTCTTGATGAAGCAAAAGAATTAATTCTGAAAAGTTTTGGCTATTATTCTTCTGCTCCGCGTCTAAAACCACTCTTAAAACAGGCTGAAATGTTTAATGCCGAATTAAAAGAACGAGAATTTTTATGTCCATACAAACTCCCTGTCGAAGATTTTCATGAATATAACAAAATCAGACGGATATATGTTCAAAACCGTCAGACTTATAAAAAAATCCTCAAGCAGGAGCGTGCAAAAAATCGCCCTGTATCTCAGGAAGTTATTGATTTTAACAGAGAAAACAAGGCAATGCTTGCGCGGATGCATGATATTTATTGCGACATGTGTAAATACTACAAAAAACATGCCAAGAGCCTTGAAGTTGTCGGCAGAATAAAACAAAAGCAGCAAAAATTGAATAAAGAGATAGAACGCCAGCGAGATATTTTCTGGAATAAATTCCTCGCGCATCGTGCAGTGCTTGCGGATTTAGGCTATCTGGAAAACGATTATCCGACAGAGCGCGGCGTGACTACCGCTCAAATTCGTTCAGAAAACGAAGTATTTCTGGCCGAAATTATTTTCTCACATATTTTGGAGAATTTGACTCCTGCACAACTGGCCGCTGTGATTTGTGCAACAACAACAGAAGAATTACGGATTGATATGCCTTACATGCCTGTATCAGAACCGGTCAGAAAGACTTTAAACCTGATTAAAAATATTCGACGCAGAGTGGAAAAAGTTCAGGGACGCTATCAGGTAGAAGCCCCGATGTATATTAATGCGTATTTCTCCTCAATGATTGAACTGTGGGTTGAAGGCGCTGAATGGGAAACAGTGACTGAAAATATTGATATGGGAGAAGGCGATGTTGTTCGTTCCTTCAAACGTGTTGTTGATGTTTTGAGACAGTTTACAACTATTTCAAATGTGCCGGAAGCACTTGTGTTTACAGCACGTGAGGCTATTGAAAAAATCCAGCGCGAACCGGTTAACGTTGATTAGTCTGTTTATAATTGAATAGGCTGTGTCGTACGGAAGTTTCTCGCAGCTTTAGTTAATCTTCAACATACTCCATTATATCGCCGACTTTGCAGTGAAAGTATTTGCACAGCTTGTCCAGCGTGTGAATGCTGATGTTGAGATTTTTATTATTTCTTATGTTGGACAGTGTTGCAGCGCTAATCCCTGTTGCAATGCGGATATCTTCTGCTGTTTTTCTATGCTGCCAGATTAAATCATCTAATTTAAAAGTAATCATATTATTAATCATAAGCTATTTATTAATAACTTGACATTATTTAGAACATGATATAATTTATTTATAATTAGTTATTAATTGACGTAATAAAACTAAAAGGAGTATGTTATGGAAAAATTAAAGGCCTTCACGCTAGCCTGCACCAGCACTCTGGAGACCGCTAAAGGTGGACAAGTCCACTCTTACACATCAAAGGTGAGTGAAGTGAGTAAAGTGAGTGGGGTGAGTAAGATGTCGAAACAAGGCGAACAACAATCGTTACATTCCCTTCTCACTCTGGGAGAAGGTGGCCGCAGGCCGGATGAGGGTTTAAAGAGAAGGGCTAAAGACGCACAATCTCAATGTCCTCCCCTTGAGGGAGGACCGGAATTTTCAATTCCGAGGAGGGGAACTAAGAATTATGACGTAACCCGTCACGAAGCCGCAGAGCCAGCCTCATGTAAATCCTTAATCACTCAATCACTTAATCACCTAATCACTTCACAGAAGGCCGCCTTCACTTTAGCAGAGGTGTTAATCACCTTAGCGGTTATTGGAATAGTAGCCGCGCTGACACTTCCGGGGCTCATCCAGAACCACAACGAGAAGGCATGGTCTACGGCTAAGGATCTCTGGGAAAAGAAACTCACTGAAACCGTTCGCAGAATGAACACCGACGGCGTCATGACAGGCCATGAAACTACGGAAGATTTTATGAACACTTTCAAACAATATATGAAAGTCATTAAAACCTGTGACCATACAGACATTAATAAATGTTATTCTCCTAAAGTCGTTACAACTGGCAGCAACGAAGAACCTTTGGAAGTCGAAACTGATTCTTTAACATCTGCATCAAGCATGGGACTTAAGGAATGGCAGAGTAATACCAATACAATGTCATTTGTAGTAGCAGACGGAACAACAGTTATTATGGCATACCAGCCAGAATGTCCTTATGCTGACCCTATAGAAGATACAGGTAGCCAAGTATCTTGCATGGGCTATATGGTAGATGTAAACGGAAAGAAAGGACCTAATAGAGTTGGGAAAGATATTCAATTATCTTCCGGCGTAGCATTTTCTACTTGCGATAACCCGATAGGTGACATGTGCTGGAGTACAGAGTTCGCCCCAACAGCAATAGATACATGTAATGATACAACTTATGATCAAAATGGTTCAGTAAATTCATACTGTTCAACCAATTATTGGGCAGGAGCGATAAAAGCATGTAAAGACAAAGGAATGGAATTACCAACGAGAGCACAACTTGCACAACTGGCGAGTGAATTATATGTAAACGCAAGCGATGGAAGTGAAGTGACGATAGGAGCAAATGAAGATAGAGGTAACCTAAAAGTAAAGGACGAATACCAAAATAGCAAACCAGTCAAATATGATGGCTCCACCTATTGGTCCAATGAGGAGTACAATCCGTACACCGCGTACTTCAGACTCTTCAGCACTTACTACACGAGTGGCAGTGAAACTTACTGGATCTATACGCAGCACCACAAGGATTACAGCTACTACCGCGCTGTTTGCATTTCCAACTAAGGACGTTGGCCTTAGTTGGACGTGATTAAGTGATTGAGTGAATAAGTGATTACAGGAATAAGGCAATGTGATAAAAATTCTACATTGCCTTATTTTGTAATGAACTTAACGTCTTAGCGTCTTAACGTCCTTTTAGGCAATGAGATTATTTTCTCGCTGCCTTTTCAGGTTAATAAAAGTAATGTTTTAAAAATTTAATTTGAAATACAGATAACATTGCTTACAGCACTGTTATGTTTAGATGTAGAACCATTGCCCCAAGAACTGCTATTAGAGAAAGAACGCGTACGTCCCATAGTCGCAAACTCTTCTTCATTGGACCAGTAATCTCCCAAACTAATAGGAGGGTTATCTTTAAATTCATCTTTTATTTTTAGATTGCTTTTACCTCCATACGCATCTATATTTATAGGATCACCATTACTGTCTACATATAGGTTATTTGCTAATGTAGCCAATTGGGCGCCGGTTGGTAATTCCATATTTTTGTCACTGCAGGCTTTTACTGCTCCGCCCCAGTAATTATTTTCACAGGCATTACCGGCAATATCGAATGTGAAGTTCTGATCGTACGGACTTGTTCCATCACAGGTATTTATTTTTTCTATTCTTGAACTGGTGCTAAAACACAGGTCGCCTATCGGGTTATCGCAGGTCGAAATAGTTGCATTAGAAAGCAATATATCTTTGCCAACGCGGTTAGGAGATTTTTTGCCGTTTACATCAACCATCATACTCAAACATGCAACCTGACTGCCGGTATCCTCAATCGGATCAGCATAAGGACAGTTCGGATTATATGCAGCAATTACTGTCGTTCCATCTGAAATAACAAAAGACATTGTATTTGTGTTCCAGTCGGATACCCCTAAATCATTTGCTGTCTTAAAATCTTCAATATATTTCTTTTCTAAATTATCTCTTTTACCTGTTAGAACGAATTCTGGACTGTAACATTTGTTTAAATCGTTATTGTCACAGGTTTTAATAACTTTCATATACTGTTTGAAAGTGTCCATAAAGTCTTCTGTTGTATCATGTCCTGTCATAACGCCATCGGTGTTCATTCTGCGAACTGTTTCGGTGAGTTTCTTTTCCCAGAGGTCCTTAGCTGTAGACCATGCCTTCTCGTTATGGTTCTTTATTAAACCGGGGATTGTCAGAACAGCCACCACGCCAATTACTGCGAGGGTGATTAGGACTTCGGCTAAAGTGAAAGCTGCTTTAGCGGCCACCTGAGTGGTGGTGCAGGCTGGCCTGCCCTCGGCAAGGGTGAAGGCGGTCTTCTGGGAAGTGATTAGGTGACTAAGTGATTGAGTGATTAAGAATTTACATGAGGTTGGCTCTGCGGCTTCGTGAGGGGTTACGTTTTTTAACCCCTCACCCTTTCCCTCTCCCCAAGGGGCGAGGGTATTTTTTACCGTTGACCGTACTTCTTTAGCGGTCTCCCGAGTGTAAGAGCGGACTACGTCCGCACCCTCATCCGGACTGTGGCCATCTTCTCCCAGAGGTAGAAGGGAATGTAGCGATTGTTGTTCGCCTTTAGCGGTTTCCTTTCCGTCATGCTGAACTTGTTTCAGCATCTCATTACCGTTGAATTGCGCGGTCTCCCAAGTGGTGGTGCAGGCTGGCCTGCCCTCAGCAAGAGTAAAAGCTTGTTTAAACATAAATACTACCTCCGTTGATGTTTACCTACAATAATATGATAATAATATCATATTATTACAAATTTATTACATTGAATAATAAAAGTCAAGCATTTAATATGAAGTTATGTTCAATGAAAAGTTAAAAAAATTAGGAAAAACAATAAAAATTGAGCGTATACGTAATGATTGGTCTCAAGAACAACTTGCTGAAAAACTTGGAGTTTCCACAAGAACAATAAGTTTGATTGAAAACGGATTACAGCATCCAAAGTTCTTTCTCGTTGTAAAAATGTCAGAATTATTTAACGTAGACATAAAAATATTTATTTAACGGCGCCTTCGTTTTCACCTGAAATGAAGTACCTCTGCATTGCAAGGAAAAATATGATAATCGGGATTGTTGAAAGGATGGAACCGGCCGCGATAAAGCGCCAATTTGAACTGAACATACCCTGCAAATTATTTACACCGACAGGCAGTGTGTACATTGCTTCTTTTGTCAACACGATGCTCGGCCACAAAAATTCTCCCCATGACCCGATAAAAGTAAATATCGCAAGAACAGCAAGCGACGGTTTTACCATTGGCAGCAGAACTTTTAAAAACACCTGAAACACATTACAGCCGTCAATTATTGCAGCTTCTTCCATTTCCTTAGGTATGCCTAAAAACGCCTGACGCATCAAAAATATTCCGAATGCACTCACAGCAAACGGCATTATCAGCCCGATAAATCCCGCAAAATTGTTCACGCTGTCTACAAGATGCAGTTTTATCGTTATCAAATAAACAGGCAGCATTATCGCCTGAAAAGGTATCATAATAGTTGCTAAAATAGCAAAAAACGTAATCTTTTTGCCGCGAAACTCCATTCTCGCAAGCGGATAGCCGGCCAGAGAGGACAATATCAGATTTAGCAAAACCGTGCCGCCGGCAACTATCATACTGTTTACAAAATACCCTATAAAATCAACTTTATCCCACACACCTGAATAATTTGCCCAGGTAAAGTCATGCGGAATTATATTAGGCGGATATGCAAAAATATTCTCTGCATTCCCTTTTAATGAAGTCGAGATAAGCCATATAAAAGGAAAAATCGACAACAACGATACAAAAATCAGTATCGCATGTGTCCAAAATCCTGATATGTGTTTTTTTAATCCGTCTATCTTCATAACTGATACCTGTTCTTTTCAAAACAAAATATATTAACAAAAGAAAAAGCCATAACAATAACAAGTAAAACAACAGACATAGCGGAAGCCAGTCCCAAATCAAGATTTTCAAACGCCTTTTCGTAAATATAATACACAATAGTTTTACTGGAATTTAGCGGGCCGCCTTTTGTCATAACATAAATTTCAGCAAAAACTTTCATTGCCGAAATGGCACTGATTGTTGTAACAAGCGCAATTGTCGGCATTATATGCGGGATCGTGACAGTCAGATGTTTTGTCAAAAAATTTGCTCCGTCTATATCGCAGGCCTCATACAATTCTTTTGGTACGCTCATCAATGCTGCAAGATAAATTATCATATAATACCCGATGCCCTTCCAGATTGTGACAAGTACAACCGAAAGAAGTGCCCACCTTGTATCCGTAAGCCAGCCGATTTTTTCAAATCCCAAAGATGTAACAAGGTAGTTCAAAATCCCTTGATCCGCGTACAGCCACTTGAACGCAATTGCCGCAACGACGATTGATACAATTACCGGTAAGTAGATAAGTATTTTGTATAAAGTTATACCTTTGATTTTTTGATTAATTAGTATTGCCAGAAAAAGCGGCACAACCGCAAGAATAGGTACAGCCAGAACAAGATATAAAAAGGTATTTAGCAAAACTTTATAGAAAACCGGATTGTGAAAAAGATTTATATAATTTTGCAAACCGCATACATCCGGCGAATAAATATCATTTGAATAATTCAAAAAACTCAGAATAAATGTTTGAAAAAACGGGATAAAAAAGAACACAAGCAAAACAATTCCTGCCGGTAATAAAAAAAGATATGGTGCATATTTTCCGTAATATTTAAACATCAATTACTACTCCATTGGCGGAAGGAATACTCTGCCCCTGTCCTGTGCTTCCACATAATCCTCGTCAATATCTTCTAAGAATATCTGTTTAGAGCCGCAGGTTTTCAAGTTCTTTAACATTGTTTTATCAAGTTCATCAGCAGAAACCAACCGTCCGTCTACGTAGGTAAGGTTTCTGTCCATAAGCTGGGCTTTATCAAGCGCTTCGACAAAGTATTGCGAACCTTTCTGCTGCATATACTCTCTTGTAACATCATTCATCACATCAAATATATAACGCTGCCTGTTTGTCGCGCCTTGACTGTCCGTGATTAAGGAAGTTGCTTTTTCCATTTCATCAAGTGCTTCTTTATAGTATTTTAGATGTCTTAAAAGAACAGCGAGATTGTAATGCGCCTCATAACTCATTGGCGAAAGCTGTATTGCTTTACAATATGTCAAACCGGCATTGTGATAATCCCCGAGAAGATGATAGGTAAGCGCAAGATTGTATCTTGCATCATAATCCTTTTTAAGGATTTTAACCGCATTTTTGTAAGCCTCAAGCGCATCAGTAAGATATTTATGCTTTAGCCCCCAGTCATCCTCTGCAAGATACAAGGATTTTTGCTTATATGCTATTCCCATATTGTAATACGCGCGGCCTTTGTTTATTTTTGTGCTTCTTCTGTTGTTGTAGATAAAAGGGATTGATAAAAGGTGGCGTTTGGTTGTCAAAATCGCATTGTATTGCTGAATTGCGCCGTCAAAATCGCCTAATTTTTCAGCAGAAACAATACCGTAATTCATTCTTGCTTTAACGAATTTAGGGTTATGCTCAATAGCCTGCTCATAAGCGTCAACTGCAGAATAGTAATCTTCAAACACAACATATAAATTTCCGAGGTTACACCACGCACTGTAGTGCTCAGGATATAGCTGCAAACCTCTGTTATAATAATCAATAGCCTTTTGAAGCTTCATTTTGCGATAAGCAACATCACCTTTGTGCACATAATACATCCCCTGAACTTTATGCACCTGCCGCTCAAAAAAGTTCGGGAACAAATACACAAGTCCGGCTATCAGTGCGCAAACAATTATAAATGCTAAAAATGAAAGAAATTTTTTCACTCTTTAAACCTCATCTTATAATATAATAACGGCAACCCGCGCGACTGGCAAATATGTTAAAAAACGTCAAGTTACAGCACTCAAAAGCATCATACCTGTAAGAAATGTTACGAAAATTTTACAAAAGTAATACATAACGCAATTTAATAACCTTCAAATTGTTTATATAAGTAAGGTAGGTTAAACTCAATTTATTGGAGGTTAGGTTATGGCAGACCAGAGTGTTGCTGCAATAAACGGAACAGGTTACGGCATGGGAATGAATCCATGGATGATGAGTGCATATTCCAATCAGATAGCAATGAATGATTTGTTTGAAGATATGTACAGCACAAATCCAATGAGTATGAACGGCAGTCTGTTCGGCGGAATGGGTATGGGAATGTATCCGATGTTTCCGTCATTCACAGGCATGAATACTGACAACTGGATGCAGCAGATGGACAAATGGCAGGATTATTCTATTGACCGTCAAGTACGCTATCAGGAAAAATCAAGAAATGCTGATTTGCGCTTAAACTCTCCAATGGAAGGTATAGCAGAAGCAGCAAGAGTGTTAAACGAAAAAATACATAAAGACGAACAAGAACAAATTCTTCCGGCATTATCTCATTATGTGGAAGCAGTAAAAGCAGCTTATCCGAACGGAACTGATGCAGATGTATTGAACCGTGCCAGAAGCTTATATGAACAGCAATTCCATACTGATCTTGTAGATGATATCAGAGCGAACGGCAAAGATGCATTCACTCAAGGATTTATTCAAGCTGTAACATTCGGCCTTGCAGATAATAAAACAGCAGAAGAAAACATAGCAGATATCACAGGTCAGCCGGTAGGCCGCGGTGATCAAACCAAAAAGATTTTAGGCCGTGCAGCAGGCGGCGCGGTTGTAGGCGGCGCAGGCGCATATCTTCTAAGTTTCAGCAAATATTTCAAATTTCTCGGAAAGAGCAAACCACTTCTTGTTGCAGCCGCAGGCGCCCTAATTGCAGGATTGGCCGCATTAGGCGCAGGCCCTAAAACAAGTTTAAACAAACATGTAGAAGCTGCTCCGGCTGAAGAAACTCAAACTCATTAATAAGACTAAAGTGTGAATATAGTGTGTGTAGAGGTTGGCAACAACCTCTTTTTTATTATATTATCCAGACGCTTTAGTCAATTCGGTAATGTATTATCATAATAACCGGTATAAATTTCTCTTATAGAGTGAGGAAATTTATATGATTAGATTTATACTGGCGTTGATTTTATTACTGAATGTTCAATTTGTACTTGCCAAACCAAGATATGTAACAACATATACACCTGCATATCCGGGACAATATTGCAGTTTTGCCAACCAGAACAGAAGCATTTCACGGCTTGAAAATAAGGTTTTCAGCAGAACTTTTGATACAGATACTCCGGAAGAACGTGTTACAAGACTTGAGGAAGAAATGTTTGGGGCCGCGCAATCCGGTGACTTAAAACAAAGAATTTCTACAATAAAAAAAGCCAGTTCAAAAATGGATTACAATCCTCCGCTATATTCATACGGGTATTCAGGATATGATAATTATTATACACCGCCAATTATGTCTGGCAGCGGCGTAAAAAGCATACTGCACTCATTCGGGAACTATATGATGGGCGGAGTGCCAACGGGTATAACTCCCCAAATGGATCCCGCGTACATGGATTACTTTGAGGCTGAACGCGAGGCCATGCGGCTAAATAATGCCGGCCGATATAGAGATATCCGAACAAACCATGGCTGGCGAAAGCATAATACCAGACGAGGGTGTTCAACGGGAGTAACGTTAATTGATTAAAATTTCATTTTCTGGTACTTAGTGTTGGTGTAGAAACCCCAACCTACAAACTCTGCCGGCTCGCGCTTGAACCCAAAATGCTGCGCATTGGGGTTCTGCGTACCTTATGTTGCGGGCAAATAAATAGGCGGGCAAAAGCCCGCCTATTTATTTGCCGAAGAAGGGACTTGAACCCTTACGGATTGCTCCATACGCACCTGAAACGTACGTGTCTACCATTCCACCACTTCGGCATACCTTTATTATAGCACAAACTCAAAATAAGTAAAGTCAAATTTTATCCAGAATCAAGGTCAAATCCTTGCTGTCAATGATAATGTCAGCCTCTGCCTTTAAAATAGGCTTTGCGCAGAACGCGATTTTTCTGCCGGCATGCCGGAACATACTTATGTCGTTTGCCCCATCTCCCACAACAAGAGTGTCGGAAGATGTAACCCCCAGTAAACGCTGTAACTTTTGCAACATTGCACCTTTGCTGTCATTAAACATCATCTCGCCGCCCACCATGCCGGTAAGTAAACCGTCTCTTTCATGCAGGATGTTCGAAAATTCCGCATCCAACCCGTATTTTTTCATAAACGGCATTGTCGCATTTTTAAACCCGCCGGAAAAACAAACAACCTTGTAACCGGATTTTTTGAGTTCACTGATTGTTTCCTGCACGCCATTCATTGGCGGAAGCGCTTCACAAATGCGGTTAACAGTTTTGACCTCCATTCCTTTTAAAAGCGATACTCTCTTTTGCAGACTTTCAAAAAAATCAAGCTCACCGCGCATAGCTTTACCTGTAATTTCCTTTATCTGCGCTTCTATTCCAGCTTCTGCCGCAAGAAATTCCAACGTCTCACCATCCATTAAGGTCGAATCAAAGTCAAAAACTGCTAACTTCATCTGTCGCCCCTCTTTATTCAACGGCCGTAAGTTTTATATACTTAGGATTGTGAACACCGTCAATTTTTTCAATATCAGAGAGTATTGCGGAATTTACGGAGGTGTCAATGTTTATTACCATGATAGATTCTGTTTCATGCCTGTCGTTTTTCTGAACAACGTTCATAGAGCCTATGTTAATATTATTTTCACCTATAACCTGCGCAACTTTTGCGATCATGGACGGCTGGTTTCTGTGCGGAATTATAAGCATGTGCTTTTGCGGCCTTATACTTGTTTCGTAGTCGTTGATTTTTACGATACGCGGAATATCTTTGGCCACAAGCGCTCCCGCAACAATTGAATTGCCCTTGTCGGTAACAAGTTTGACAGTGAGTAATCCTGCAAAATTACATTTAGCTTTTGAACGGGTGGAGATTATATCAATACCGCGTTTTTTAGCAAGAACAGGCGCATTGACATAGTTGACGCCTTCCAGCATAGAGGCCAGAACACCTTTAAGCACAGCGACTTCAAGCGGCTGAATATCAAGCTCGGCCAGATCACTTTGCGCGGTAATTTCAATTGATTTAATTACACCTTCAGATATCTGCATTGCAAGCTCACCGGAATTTTCAGCGATCTGCATATAATCCTTAACCGGCTCAAGCCTGTCCGGACGAAGGGACGGAATATTAACAGCAGAGGAAGCTGAACCGCCTGTCAAAACGGCTTTGATTTGTTCGGCAACATCAATAGCTACATTTAATTGGGCTTCCTGAGTGCTTGCACCTAAATGCGGTGTCAATACCAGATTTCCGTCACAGTGGATAAGCGGACACTCTGCAATGTTTGGTTCGTTTTCGTAAACATCAATTGCAGCAGAGGCGACCTGACCGCTTTCTATAGCATCTTTTAAGTCCTGCTCGTTTATGATGCCGCCGCGCGCACAGTTAACAAGCCTTACACCCTTTTTCATTTTAGCAATTGTATCTTTGTTTATGAGATTTATTGTTTCTTTTGTTTTTGGAACATGCACTGTGATAAAATCGCATTTTCCCCAGAAATCGTCAAGGGTACTTGCATATTCAGCCCCCATTTTTTCAACAACCTCTTTAGATGTGTATGGATCGTATACAACAAGTTTCATCCCGAGTGCAAGCGCTACCTGAGCAACATGAGAGCCGATTTTGCCAAGCCCGATAATTCCGAGCGTTTTGTTATAAAGCTCACATCCTGTAAACTTTGAACGCTCCCATTTTCCTGATTTTGTTGATATTGCAGCAGGTGCGATATTGCGCGCCATTGCAAGCATAAGCGCAATTGTATGCTCTGCGGCAGCCATTGTGTTTCCGTCAGGCGAATTCACAACAATTATGCCTTTTTGAGTGGCTGCTTCCACATCAATATTGTCAACTCCGACACCGGCACGACCGATAATTTTAAGATTTTCGCCGGCATCTATAATTTTTGCCGTAACTTTGGTCTGGCTTCTTACCATCAGGGCGTCATATTGAGGAATTATCTTGATTAATTCATCTTCGCTCATTGTCGGTAAAAAATCTACCTGTGCAGCCCGCTCAATGATTTTTCCGGCCGCTTCATTTATTTTATCCGTAACTAAAACTTTCATTATATTAATTTCCTTTATTTAATTCTGTAATAAGTGTTTTTACTCCTGCTCCGAGTTCAAATTTATGCCCGAGTTTTAATAATGTTGCTTCAAGAGCTCCGACTGACGCGATTAAATCCCTGTCACAAACAAAACCGAGAGTTCCCATTCTGAATATTCTGTCCTTTAACTGATTTTGACCGTTCGCAACGACAATATCATAATCCTTTTGCAAAGTTTTTCTGATGTCAGGAACAGTGATGCCGTCAGGCGGAAGAATAGATGTTATTGCATAACTTGCATTTTCATCATTTTCTACCAGAAGTTTCAAATTAATAGCTCTGAGCGCAGCACGTAATGCCATAGCATGCCGTCTGTGGCGCGCATTCATATTGTCTATACCTTCTTCTTTAATCATTTTCAGAGCAACATTCAGACCTGCAATTAGATTAACAGCAGGTGTGAAAGGCGTGGAATTCGCTCTTACGGATTTTCTGTGCGCAGCCCAATCAAAATAGAAACCGGGGTGTTTACACTGTTCATACACCTTCCAGGCTTTTTCATTGGCAACAAGAAAAGCCAGCCCCGGCGGAATCATAAAGCCTTTTTGTGAACCTGAGACAAGAACATCTATTCCCCATTCATCCGGTTTACAAGGCATGGCACAAACACTTGTTACTCCGTCAACAACAGATAATGCCCCGTGCTCTTTTATTATAGAACACAGTGTTTTTATATCGTTAGCAGCACCGGTTGATGTTTCGCTGTGAGTCAGGGTTACTATTTTAATCTCTTTATTTACATCTTCTGCAAGACGTTTTTTCAGAACTTCAGGATTAATGACATCTCCTGCCTCTACTTCTATTTTTTCAACAATTGCGCCGCGTGACTCTGCGATTTTTGCCCAGCGGTTGCCGAAATTTCCTATAACCAGTGAAAGAACTTTATCGCCTTCATTAATAAGGTTTTCCAACGCAGCGCACATTGCGCCCGTGCCGCTTGATGTAAACATAAATACATCATTTTCAGTTTGGAACACGTATTTAAGGTTTGTGTAAACTTCTTCTAAGATGGAGGAAAATTCCGAGCTTCTGTGTCCTATAGGATGTTTTGCTATTTCTAACAGTACACTTTCCGGAACAGGTGTCGGCCCCGGAATCATTAAAAAAGTTTTGTCTTTCATTTGTTTCCCTCCATAATAACAATATGATTATTGCACATGTCTGAATAAAAGGATATTTTGTAATAAAAGTATATATATTGATTTAGGGAATATTATTATTTTAAAAATTACTTTAAGTGAGGGGTTATTTATTACTGCATCAAGGGTATAATATAAATATATTTTCGTTTTTTGAGTATATTAGGAGATTTATATGGAAGCTGACAACAATATTGAACGTGCTGTTAAAGCTAAACGCATGAAAATTTTTATCACTTTTGCGGCCGGCATGGCAGGATTACTTTTCGGTCTGGATATCGGGGTAATTTCAGGTGCATTGCCTTTTATAACAACACATTTTGATCTTACAAGCCGATTACAGGAATGGGTTGTAAGCACAATGATGCTCGGGGCCGCATTAGGCGCAATATCAACGGGCTGGATATCATTCCGACTCGGACGAAAGAAAAGTTTAATGCTCGGTGCTGCTTTATTTGTTCTCGGATCGTTCGGATGTTCTTGCGCGCCGACAGTGCCTATTCTTTTATTATCGCGTATAATGCTCGGGTTTGCAGTAGGTATTGCTTCGTATGTCGCTCCGCTATACTTATCTGAAATGTCTGAAAAAGAAGATAGAGGCAAACTTATTTCAATGTATCAAATGATGGTTACAATAGGTATTTTAACCGCATTTATTTCAGATACAATATTCAGTTACGGCGGTCACTGGCGTCTTATGCTCGGTGTTATAAGTTTACCGGCATTATTGCTTATGATATCTGTGTTTGGACTTCCTGACAGTCCGCGCTGGCTGGCTTCAAAAGGTAAATTCGACAAAGCAAAACAAATTCTCAGGATGCTTTCCACAACAGACGCAAAGGCTGATGCAGAGTTGAATGAAATTCATGAAAGTCTGAAAGTTAAACAGGAAGGCTGGAGTCTATTTAAAGAAAATAAAAATGTAAGGCGTGCTGTATATCTGGGTATGCTTTTGCAGGCAATGCAGCAGTTTACTGGTATGAATGTAATTCTTTATTATGCGCCTCAGATATTCAAGCACGCAGGTTTTGCTAACACCGAACAACAAATGATTGCAACAGTAGTTTGCGGACTTACAAACGCTCTTGCTACACTTATTGCAATGAAAACAGTTGACAAACAGGGTAGAAAACCAATTTTAAAAATAGGTTTTGCCGGCATGGCGCTCGGTACATTCTTGCTGGGTGTATGTTTGTATATGATAAACGCAGGTTTTGATGCGCTCTGGATTTCAATTGTTGCTGTTGTGATGACATTATTTACAATAACAAGTTTTGCGATGAGCGCAGGGCCTGTTGTCTGGATTTTGTGTTCGGAAATTCAACCGCTCAAAAGCCGCGATTTCGGTGTAGCTTGTTCAACCACAACAAACTGGATTACCAATATGATTATCGGCGCAACCTTCTTAACTATGATTAATATGTACGGTATTGCCGCTACCTTCTGGATTTACACGGCATTAAACCTTGTATTTATTGTGTTGACGATCTTGTTAATCCCTGAAACCAAAGGTATTTCACTGGAAACAATCGAAAAAAATCTTATGGATGGAAAGCGGCTTCGAGATATAGGTGTCTGATATATGTTTAAAGACAGGAAGTATAGGATACTTTTTAAGCGCAGGTGTAATTGTGAAATGCTGCCGTACGAATTAAATACTGCTTCTCTATTTACAAAGGGAAATTATTAAAGTACAATTATAGTACCGGCATGCTAATAAAATAGCGTGTATTAGGAGAGGTGTCCGAGCGGCTTAAGGTGCAATCTTGATTTTTAAGTTTTACAATTTTTACAAGTTGCATCAAATATGTACAAAATACAAGCCTTTTATAAAGTTTTATTAATCATTCTTTTACAAGTTTTACAGCTTTTAATAAACAAAATTGAGCACGATTTGAGCACGATAAAATTTTATAAAATGTTTAGCAAATTTGCAATAAAAAGCTCCGGTGATTAATTTCACCGGAGCTAATATGCTTTAAGAAAGGAGATGGTGCAATGCACCATGTCTAATGAAAAAGATTGTTAAATTTTGTCTAAATACCATCTGGCTTTATTACGAATAAAATCCCCCACTTTCGATTGTTCAATATCAGGATAAGGCGGCAAATATACAATATCAATTTTACCGCTACTTGTAGTTTGGGGATTTTTAACACCGAACTCGTAATGTGTCATTACCGTTTGTGGAGTAATCGCAATATTATATTTTTTAGCTAGCTCTGCAATAAGTTTAAAACATCTTTCACATTGAATCTTTGTAAGTGGATAATTACCAGTATTTTTATGATTAATATAGCCATACATCCCACACATAGAGATGCCAATACTGCCTGTATTACCACCGCCCGTATGTGCCGCATAATTCCCGTCATTACAATTTTCATTGTCTTCTACATTATGTTTCCCATTATGAATATTACCACTGCCATCAATGAGATAGTGGTAATGTTCTAAATCTGTTGTGTTAGGCTCATAAACGCCCGCTGTCCAATGTATTATTATTCTTTTCATTCATACCTACCTTTGTCTTTAATTGCGCTATATCAAGTTCTATCTGTCTTTGATTTTCCATAAATACAGTTAAATTTTGCGAAGTTGTATCCAGTCTATGTAGTTGCACCCCGAGCCCTATTAATCCTGAAATAAACATAACGCCGAAAATGCTCAAAAATGTTACAAGTAAATTTCTGTTACGCTGCTGGTTATCATAAAGTGTATTGACCTTGTCCACAAAAGAAATATGGCCGTCAAGCTGATTTATTCCGCCAAAGAAAAAACAGTGCATGTCGCGGCAATTCTTTGTCAAGCTGTC
>CALUUH010000002.1 GCA_944323875.1 Candidatus Gastranaerophilales bacterium | reverse complement strand
GATTCGAACCCACGGAACGCGTGAACGTTCGACAGTTTTCAAGACTGCTCCAATCAACCGCTCTGGCACTCCTCCATTCAGTCGTTGGATATATAATTATTCTATTGCCTCAAAATTTTTTGTCAACAACCCTATTAGCAAATTTATTTTTTACACGGTTTATTCTCTCTATGAAAATTCAAAAATCTAATCCTCATTGCAACAATATCCATTTCTCTGGGCTTGATGCCAGAAAACTTAAAGGATTCGTCATGAACTCCAATTTCGCCGGCATTGCTGATGAAATGAAAAATATAGGCGAACTTGAAAATTTTAAAGTTTTTCTCTTTCAAAGAAAGCCTCTTAATAATATTCAACTCTCCACGGACAAGTTTGAAATTAACGACTCCCACAAAGGCTGCTGGGCACAAGATTTCTGGGGAATTGTAAAAAATTCTCTGCTCTCTTTTGAACAAAGCGAAAAATCAGATATGCTCCAAAAGGTCTTTAAGCTTAAAACTAACCCCTTCCAAGATAAAATTCATAAAGAAAATAATATTCCGGAAGTTCAGGAATATGTTGATATTCTCTACAATTTGCCGCAGCTTAAAAGAAACGGAAAGGATGTCGTAGCAATTAACACTCCGGACGGCGTTTCGTTTATTGACAAAAAAATCTATGACGCTGAATTTAGAATAAATTCACAAATCCTTAAAAATCTTTATAACAAAACTCATGTTAAAGGCGGGAATTATTTCCTTACTAAAAACCCTGACGGTTCGGAAGAACTTCTTATAGGGCAATCTGAATTGAAAAAATTGAGTGTTGATGAACTTAAACAGATGTTTATGACTGACAAAGTTCATATTATTCCGCAGGCCGATTTTCATCTTGATCTGTTTATAAGACCCTTAAATGATAAAAAGGTGTTGATTGCTGATGATCAAATGATGCTGGATACACTGGAACAGGGATTTAAAAAGCTTGAAAAGCTTATTATTAATACACCAAGGGAGCAACGAGAGCAGCTGCGCGCTCCGTTTATGCAATTGGGCTCCTATTTTATGGGATTTAAAGAGATTCTTCAAAAAAATCCTTACGCGCCAATGCAGGAAGTTAAAAAAACTCTTATTAATGCGGGTTATAAACCTATAAAAGTCCCTGGCAGGCTTTTTGAGATAGAAGCATGTAGCGATGAGACCGGTAAAAATTATATTCTCAAGCACTGCCACAATTATCTTAATGCCAATGCACATATAAATGACAAAAACGAGTTAATTTATATTACCAATAAATCTTCTCTTGATGATACTCTGGAGCTCTCACCGGAGTTCAAAGAAAAATTTGGATTTAGTTTTGAGCAGGCATTTTTAGATGCAGTTAAACCGCATGTTGACAAGGTTTATTTTGTCTCCGGAAAAAATAATGTGCTATCTGACAGTTTATTACCTAATTACAACGGCGGAATTCACTGTATGTGTATGGAAATACCTGAATAAATCCGCTTAATCAATTAATTATTCAAGTTCCTTCCAAAAGCAGCTAAATTCCGCATCAAGCAGTAACAAGAAATAAGAGAGACCCCTCTCATTTTCAATCCCCCAGACAAACGGCCATAGCATTATAACTGCGAAGAATATCATAATACCAATCAAAATATGTAGTATTATAGAAACTGGAATATGCATATTTTTGACTACGTTCCTGACCTGACCAAATATAAATTTGACCATAATCAAGTAATGGCGAAGCAGAAAGTAACTTATCCGCTTTAGTAAGGTTCATTGTTCCATCATCATTATATATATATTTTGCTAAAGTTATAAGTTGCTCATGAGTTAATAACTTATTAATACCTCCACATTTTTCTACTGCTCCGGCCCAGTAATCTGTATCTGAGTAACAAGTTTTTATTCCTAAACTTCCATCCAAAACAGCTTGTTCGCATTGTGCCTTAGTCATAGGACTATATCCGGTTCCCGGAGTTAATATTTGAGAAATACAAAATCCTAATTCATCTTCCGGAAATAAACATCCTGTTACACCGGCTAATTCTGTCACATTTATTGTAGCTATATCTTTGCCGTTTGTGTTAGGGTTCTTATTTCCTGATACATCGTAAAGAATAGCCATGCTGTTTGTTGTTGCGCTAAACTGATTGTTAAACGGGTCTTGAGTAGTATTCGGATTATATGCAATAACTGCATTTACACCGTTTGCAAACTGTATGGCAACTGTATCCGTGCCCCAATCCAGTCCAAAACTTTCCGCACTCTTGATTGCAGACATATCCACAGGCTCCTCGCCTTCGTTCCAGATTACTTCTTTGTCAAAACACTTTGTAATATTGTCATTGTCGCACACTCTGGTGATTTTGATGTATTTCTTCAATTCATTTACAAAGTCCATAGTACTTGAATAACCAGCAAGTTTTTCTTCGGTATTCATTTGTTTTGCGGCTACTTCAAGGCGTTTTTCAAACACGCTTTGCGCTGTACTCCACGCCTTCTCATTATGGTTCTTTATTAAACCGGGGATTGTCAGAACCGCCACCACGCCGATAACTGCGAGGGTGATTAGTACTTCTGCCAAAGTGAAAGCGGCCGTTTTTGAAGTTACTAAGGCACTAGCGGATTTGCGGACGGATGGAGCGAACGAAGTGAGCAAATCCGGGTAGCGAGCAGATTGAGCCGGCTTGTGCGCAAGCACTACAGGCGAAACTCTGCGAGCGTGAAGAGCGAGTGAGCGAAGAGTTAAAGCGGAAGCGTACTCGTTATTCGCGAACGATGCGACAGGCAAATCCAAGACAGGGCACTGAGGCACTAAGGATTTACATAAGGCTGACTCTGTGGCTTTGTGACGAGTCCCGTCATGCTGAACTGTGGATTGTGAGCAGAAAGAAATGTTTTCCGAAACCATAGCGGAGCCGGAGGCGAGAGCGTCGTTGAGGGAAACATTTCTTTCTGAGATTTCCTGTGCGTTGGTGCAGGCTAGCCTGCCTTGTTTCGACATCTTACTCACTCTACTCACTTTACTCACCTTTGACGTGTAAGAGCGGACTTGGCCGTCTTTAGCGGTCTTATGGCGTGTAAAAATACTTGCAATAATTTTCATACATACCTCCATTTGTAACTTATATATTCTCATTTATAGAAATTATAAGTTACAGGAATAAATATGTCAATATAGTAAAATGTAAGTAATATGTATAACAGCAGCGAATTATTAAAACAATTAGGCAGAAACATTAAAGCAGAACGTGTACGAAAAGGTTACACACAAGAACTTTTTGCTGAAAAAGCAGGTGTCTCAAGAGAATATATAAGCCGCATAGAACGCGGGCAGGAAAATATGTCTATTCTGAAAATTCTAAATATGGCAAACGTATTAGATACTGATATCAAAAACTTATTACTATTTTAAAATATCAACACTATAAATATCCGGACAGGCAAAACTGAACAAACAAAAATACAACGCCGGCGTTTATTCCAGAAACCGCTATTAATCAAGAATTCTGTCCAATGTTTTTTTTATTTCAATAAGCTTTTTCTCAGCTGCTTCAGTATCTTTAAATGTTGTATCCAAACATTCGCCCAAATGCATTTTTAAAATACTGTTTTCAATACGTCTTATAATATAACGTGTTGCTTTAAACTGAATTAATATATCCACATAATAACGGTCGGCATTAATCATTCTCTTAATACCTTCAAGCTGACCAATTGCACGATTTATACGTGTCATTTCCGATGCGTAAAGTGGATTTTTCTCTTTTTTAGTACTTTTCATACCATTATTATACACTTAAAAATAAAAAAGTAAAGTCCCCTGCATGACTTATTGTAACAATTCATTTACAAAAAGAAAACCGGCAACTGGAGAATTGCCGGGGCTTCACTTTAGTTTTTAAAGTAAAGAGGTGATGATTATACTTTATATCTTGCTTCCTGTTGCCTTGTACAAACCTATATGGTCAACCATACATTCCACTTTTTGCCGGGCAACGAGTTTGTCTATTGATAACAGGTTTTCTTTGTACTGGATTAAATCCAATTTAGATATTGTGCCCTGATTATATCTCATTTCATTGTACTTATAATCAGCACGCTCCAAATTAGCCTGTTTCAGTGTACGTTCCATTTTCTCTTTATCTAATTTGACGGCAACAAGCGAATCGTTTATTTCCTGCATTGCAGTCAAATTTGTTTTGTAATAATTTTGCAGTATTCTTTCGTATGTATTCTTACGCAATCTCAAAGTAGCAACTTTTGAACCACCGGTAAACAAAGGCAACAATGCTGCGCCTCCTAAAGCATACAACATACCTCTGGTAGAAAATAAACTTCCAAAACTTGTTGTATTAAATAAAGCAAGTCCACTCAGGTTAATGGTCGGTAAAAACTCTTTCTTCGCTATTCTTACATCAAGACCGGCTTTTTCAACCATTGCTTCTGCCCTCATATAATCAGGACGCTGCACAATAATATCAGTTGAAATACTTTCAGGTATATCACGATTATAATTTATATCATCCAGAGAAGCGCGCTCAAGACTTGCGGCATTTTCAGGGCTTTCACCAATCAAAACTGCAAGCTGGTGTAAAAGTTGTTCTCTTTGTTTTTTCAATTCTAATAATTCTGTCTGACCGTTAACCAGCGCTTTATTGGCTATTACTGTATCAGCGGTAGATGCAAGTCCTTCACGGTTGCTGGCAAGCATTAAATCATATATTACTTCCCTGTCTGCAACTATTTCTTCCTGCAATTCAATTACTTTATCCAGTTGAACAACGTTTAAATAAGTTGTTCCGACAGCTGCTGCAACCGAAATGTATGCCGCACGCTCATCATATTTGGAGGCTTCGTAATTTTTCTTTGCAGATTTTGTTTTATCATGATTTTTAAGAAATATATCAAACTCGTAATTTACAAGTCCTGGCATAGCAAACATCCAATCACCGCTTGAAACATTTGGCATTTTGACATAATTCGGAGCAAAACCAACTCCCACCATCGGCAATTCATTTGCAAACTGTAATTTTACTTGTTGATAATATTCTTCTGTAGATAAAGTGGCCATTTTCAAATCATAGTTATTTAATATTGCCTTTTGAATATAGCTGCTTAATATTTCGTCATTAAATTTTGTCCAGTAATCTAAATTTACATAAGCGAATTTATAATCATCATTTGTTCGTTTATTTTTCTTAACCATGCTTTTAAACTGGCGCGGGGCATGATTTGCATTTTCTTCATTCACAGCGAATACAGGTATGCTGTTGACACCTAAAATGCTTACTACCAGTGCTATTGAGATTATCTTTTTCAATTTAAAATTTCCTTTTTTAAACTACTTGCATTTTGTATATTAGTATGATAACATAATATTGTTGTAAATGCAACATATTTTTTTTACAACAATATGTTAAAATTGTAAAGCAAATTGGAAAAGAGTATGCAAAAGTTACCAAAATCACCAATAAAACATTTTACAGACAGTATATATTATGATTTGGAACAGACAGCCAGATTGATGAAAAAGTTAGGCAACCAAGTATTTGAAAAACTTAATCTCGGTCTGACATCTGACGAATATATTACTTTAGATACAATTTCTTGCAATGCCGGAATATGCCAGAGAGATCTCGCAAAACTTATTCTGAAAGACAGAGCAAATACCGGTCGAATTCTTGATACCTTGGAAGGTTTAGGATTCATTACAAGATTTATTGATACTAAAAATAACAGGCTCGTCAGAAAAATGGGCATAACTGAAAAGGGTCTGAAAAAATTAAAAGAATTGAGTATTAAAATGGAAACCCACTTTAAAAATACAACAGCCGATTTTTCAGAAGATGAAATTGATGCCTTGCAGCAATCTTTGAGAAGATTTAGAAATTCAATAGAAGAATTGGTAAAGATGAATATATAATGTTAACAAATCCCGTTGAAGTTAAAATATGAGGTAAGAGAAAAATGGAAGAAAAAACAGAAAATATTGAAAATACCGAAACCCATGAGCCTAAAAAAATAAAAAAAAGATATCTTGCAATAGGCCTCGGAGCGCTTGCCGTAATCGGTATAGGATATTTTGTACATGAAACATTGATGTACCAGTCAACCGATGACGCTTATGTTGAAACAACAACAGTTCAGGTGGCTCCGCGTGTTGCAGGACAGATTACTGATGTCTACATTACAGATAACCAGAGAGTTCACGAAGGTGATCTTGTGGCAAAAATTGATGATGCAGATTACATAGTAAAAGTTGAGCAGGCTAAAGCACGCTATGAACGCGAATTATTAAACCAGACTAATGCAAAAGCTAATTTGACTGCTGCAAATACAAATATTGAAGTTGCTAAAAAAGATCTGGAAAGATATACCAATCTGTATGAACAAGGGGCTGTTTCAAAGCAGACGCTTGATGCGGCACAGGCTAAATATGATGCAGCACAGGCACAACAAACAACTGCAGAGCAGTCATTATTTTCAAAAGACGGTTCAAAAGTTGCCGATGCCGATTTGAAAGAATTAAAAGCACTGAAAGATGAGGCTGAATTAGATCTTTCTTACACAAAAATTTACGCTCCTCAAAACGGTACTGTTTCTAACAGACGTGTAGAAAAAGGTATGTATGTTCAAGTTGGAACACCGTTATTTGTAGTTGTACCTGACAATGTCTGGGTTGTTGCAAACTTCAAAGAAAACCAGTTAAGACACATGAAACCGGGGCAGGAAGTTCAGATAAAAGTTGATACTTACCCGAATAAAGTTTTCAAGGGTAAAGTTGACAGTATACAAAGAGCATCAGGTGCAAAATCAAGTATGTTCCCGCCGGAAAACGCAGTCGGTTCATTCGTAAAAATTGTACAGAGAATACCGGTTAAAATTGTGTTTACAGAAGATATTAATGCTGAAGAGTACAACATTGTCCCTGGTATGTCTGTTGTACCGAAAGTAAAAATCAGGTAATTAAATAAATATGATATAATGTTTAGAAAAGCCGAAAAATCGGCTTTTCGTTATATCAGACTTAAACATAGAGAATTAGCGGAGGAGAAATGTCAGAACAAATAATACAGGAAACAGAATGGCAGCCGTCAAAAAGTCCATGGCTTATAATTTTACCGGTTATGCTGGCAACATTTATGTATGCACTGGATGAAACAGTTGCAAACGTAGCTTTGCCGCATATCGCAGGTTCATATTCAGTCAGTAATCAGGAATCTATCTGGGTTTTGACAAGTTATCTTATGGCCAGCAGTATTGTAATTCCGATGATAGATTATTTTTGTAAGCTTTTGGGCAGGAAAAACTTCTTTATAATCGGTGTTTTTATCTTTACATTAGCATCATTTTTATGCGGAATATCAAATTCAATAGGAATGATAGTTATAGCTCGCGCAATGCAAGGTTTTGGCGGCGGATGCCTTATGCCGATGGCGCAATCTATTACAATGGAAAGTTTTAAGGGAGAGGCAAGAAACAAGGCAATGGCCGTTTTCGGGCTTGTTGTAGTTGTCGCCCCTATTCTCGGGCCTGTTATGGGCGGCTGGATTACGGAAAACTGGTCTTGGCCGTATATTTTCTTTATTAATATTCCATTCGGGTGTTTTTGTATTATTCTTGCTAAAAAATGTCTTGAAGATCCGCCGTATGCGAGAAAACAAAAGAATGTGCATCTTAATAAATGGGGATTTTTATGGCTTTGCGTATGGTTAATACCTTTACAGATTGTATTCGATAAAGGTAATGACGCGGATTGGTTTAATGCAACATGGATATGCTGGCTTACGGCAATTGCTCTGACAGGTGCTATCTTGTTCTTTATCTGTCAGGTTAAGGGCAAAAATCCGCTTATCCGCTTAGAAGTATTGAAAGACACAAACTTTTTATTCGGTACGACCATGCTGATATTGATTAACGCAGTCTTGCTGGCATCACTTGCTATTTTGCCGCAAATGCTCCAGAATATGATGGGATATGATGCTTTTACAAGCGGACTTGCAATTATGCCGAGAGGTCTTGGTGCGTTTTTTGCACTGATGATATTTGGCGGCTTAGGCGGAAGATTGAGTTATAAAACTTATGGTATTATCGGACTTTCGTGTCTGGGACTCGGCGGCTGGATGCTTAGTGAATTAAACTTGGAAATAAGTATGCTGAATATTGTTCTGCCAAACTTTGTATTCGGTATCGGACTTGTTTTCTCTATGATGCCGATTACAACCCTGTCTTGTATAACATTAAGAAACGACCAGATGACAAACGCATCAGGTTTCCAAAACCTTTTAAAAACAATCGGCGGCGCAATAGGCACATCACTTGTTGCGACTATGATTTCAAGATTTTCACAGGTTCACCAGTTCGGGCTGGTAAAAAATATGCATGAGTTAAATGCAGCATTTGCAGACAGATTAAGTTCTTATGCAGCAACATTTATTCATCAGGCCGGAGATATGATTAATTCTACTTATATGGCCGGTAAAATGCTGTATAATCAGCTTATTCAACAATCAACACTGTGTGCATATATGACAACTTTTAAAGTTTTTGCAATAGCATGTTTTCTTTTAGTTCCGTTTATGTTTTTATTAAAAGGAGAGAAAAAAGCAGAGAATTAAAAGATGTCAAATATACAGAATGAAGAATGGACCCCGAGTGTAAACCCATGGATAATGGTTATCCCTGTAATGCTTGCAGTATTTATCTATGTGCTTGACGGTACAATAGGAAACGTAGCATTACCACATATGGCCGGAAGCTTTTCTGCCACACGTGATGAGTCCATGTGGATTTTAACAAGTTATTTAATTGCAGCCGGTATTGTAATTCCGGCTGTTGATTTTTTCGGTAAAGTTTTTGGCCGGAAGAACTTTTTTATAATAAGTATAATGATGTTTACCATAGCATCTATGCTTTGCGGTATGGCCAAGAATATCGAATTTATGATATTTGCCAGAGTATTGCAAGGCTTTGGCGGCGGAGGTATTTTGCCGATATCTCAGGCTATTATGATTGAAAGCTTTCCAAAAGAAAAACGCGGGCTTGCAATGTCAATATTTGGTATGGGGGTAATCCTTGCACCTATAATCGGGCCTGTTCTGGGCGGTTGGATTACGGATAACTGGACATGGCCGTGGATATTTTTTATCAACGTACCGTTCGGCTGTGCTGCGGCGCTTTTATGTCACAAACTGCTTGAAGATCCGCCTTATGCAAAAAAACAAAAGAATGTTAAAATTGACGGAAAAGGTTTCTTTTATCTGACAATATGGCTTGTTACCCTGCAAACAGTTCTTGATAAAGGTAATAATGCCGACTGGTTTAATGCAACATGGATAAGATGGACTTTTGGTGTTTCGGTTGTTGCATGTATTTTATTTTTCCATTCACAGATTACAAATAAAGATTCGTTAATTGATCTTTCTGTATTTAAAGACAGAAATTTTTCAGCCAGCACAATTATACAGGTCGTAATTCAGGCTGTTTTGTATGCGTCACTTGCTATATTACCACAATTCCTGCAAAGCATGATGGGTTATACGGCATTTTTAAGCGGAGCAACTATGATGCCGCGCGGTTTTGGAAGTATGACGGCCATGGTTCTGACAGCTTTACTGTCAAACCGGCTGGATAACAGGCTGCTGGTTATGATAGGTTTGTCCCTTATTGGAGGCGCCACACTGGTATTCGGCTCATTGAATTTACAGATATCCAATATGAATATCGCCATTCCGAATTTCTTTATGGGAATGGGAATGGGTCTGTCAATGGTGCCGATTATGAATTTGTCGGTTGATACATTGCGTAATGAACAGATGACAAACGCAACCGGCATTCAAAATTTACTTAAAAATATCGGCAGTGCGGTCGGAACGTCGCTGGTTGCAACAATGTTGACTAGATTTGCGCAGGTGCATCAATATATGCTTGTCGGCAAACTGCATGAATTAAACCCTAATTTTATTGAAAGAGTACATTCTACAGCCGGTGCTCTTGCGCAATATACGCAAGCATCTGTTGCACAATACATGGCTCAATATAGAATGTATAGTCAATTAATACAGCAATCTAACCTGTGGGCTTTCATTGACTCATTCAGAGTATTCGGGGCATTATGTTTTGCTGTCATACCGCTGTTATTGCTTATACGAATTAAAAAAACGCAGGCTGTTAAAGTTAAAAACAACGACTAAACCCGTTTTTTAAAAACAGGCAGCAAACCAAACAACCAGTAGGTTTGCGTATTTGAGTATTCTTTAATTTTTAAAAGGGGAATACTCAAAATATAATACACAAATTTTGTTATTGTTCTCTGTTTTTTGGTAAGCGGCAGATTGTTTTCATCAAAAAATTTAATGATGTATTTTTTAGCGTTGTAAGAATCTTCCTGCTTCTTTTTGGACGGAGTTTTCTTAACTATAGAATTTTTATTTACTCTGTAATAGTAAGCCGTATCAGGTACAGTGACCATTTTTCCTGTTTGTTTCAAAACTTCCGGCGTCCACTGAACATCTTCATAATATGCACCGGCTTTAAATTTGAACTTTTTAATCTTGTCAAATCTGTACAATTTATTCCAAACATAGCAGCATACAGGGATGCGGCAGGCATTTATTTTATTTTCCAGTGTTGTGTAGACATTCTTTTCTGTATAATGCACCCTGTATTTTTGTGAATTTTTACGCTTACGAATAATTGTTGCACAGGCAACATCGGCCTCTTCTTCCTGTAAGGCAGTGTACAACTTCTCAATAAAATTATTCTCAACCCAGTCATCACTATCTATAAAACAGATGTAATTTCCGCATGCCGTATCCATGCCGGTATTTCTTGCGGCAGACAGACCGGCATTTTTCTGGGTGACAATTTTTATACGGGAATCATACTTGGCAAACTCTGCGGCAATTTTTGCACTGTCATCCGGCGAGCCATCATTAACAACTATAATTTCCATATTTTCAAAAGTCTGGTTTACAACTGAGTGCAGGCAGTCATAAATATATTCTTCTACATTGTAAACAGGTATGATAACTGACACTTCGGGCTTATCTATGTTGTAATTCTTTTTACCTGTTTTAAAATCCTGTTGTATTTGTTCTATAATTTTTTGCAAATCTTTCATTAATTTTCCCTGTTATTAAGTAATCTGTGAACCTGTTCCAGTACGATTTCCGGTGCCGGAGAAGCAGTGCAGGCATATTTTTCTATGGCCTTGCACTTTTTATGATGACACGGTGTGCATAAAGAACTTGAGAGGGCCGCATATTTATTTGCATCTCCTAAAGGTGCATACAAACTCTTTGGTGTGCAGCAATATATTGAAACGATTTTAGGTTTTTGAGTTGCCCATGCCAGATGTGTTGTCCCGCTGTCAAGCGAAATTACCAGATCCGCACGCCTCAAAACTTCTATCAGTTCTTTTAATGAAGTTTTACCCGCAATATTAAAATGATTTTGCCCGCCAATATAGTTTATCAATTCATTATCATTTTTTGTGCCCGTAAAAATAAGAGTATATTCTTTTTCAAGGCTGGAAATTAATACTTTCCAGTTGTTTCTGTCCCAGTGTTTGCCAATCCATGTTGTTGCAGGGGCAATAACAACAAGCGGCTTTGTGCGGTCAACATTTTTGAGCAAATCATCAACCTTTTTAACTGTTTCCACTGGGGCCTTCGGCAGTGTCACCGTAATATCCTCTGTATTCAAACCAAGATACTGAGCGTATTTCAAATAATTTTTTACAATGCTGTTTTTTTCATCCTTGATTGAAGGAATAATTTCATTTGCACCGAATTTTGAAAATTCCTTTGCGTCTTTTGCGATAATCCGTCTTTTAGCGTTACAAAATCTTGTAAAAAACAAGCTTTTGAGCCTCATCTGTGTATCCAGACAAATATCAAAATTTTCCTGACGCAGCTGTTTAAGTAATTGCACTGCTTCTGCAATATTTTTGAAAACATTCCTGGATTTTTTCCATTTCTCAATCGGAGCAAAAAATACCTTATCTACACACGGGTTGCCATTAACAATATCAAAACCTTTTTCTCCGACAAGCCATGAAACTTCATAACCGTTTTGTTTCAAAAGATTAGCCAGCGGCACATTAAATATCACATCTCCCAGAGAAGATAACTTTATTATCAAAACTTTCTTTTTGTCACTTGTGTTTGCAACTGCTTTCTTTTCCACAAATCCCATCCTTTATCCATAACTCCGGCTGCCTATAACTATAACACAAAACGCATCTGCGTGACAAGCAGATTTACAAAATATTTAAGCGTTGCACGATTGTACTCCCTATGCTATAGTAAAGTACATGGAGGCTTATTTATGAAAAAACTTTTATTAATGCTCGCTTTGACAATGGTCTTTACAACCGGTTGTGTGAAAACTGACACAACCATAACATTTGACAATAAAGGAAATGCCGTCGTTGAAAACGATCTTCTTATAAATCAGGAACTCGGAACTTATGAAAAAATAGACACCATTTTTGAGGACTTAAAACCAATAGACAATACAGGTAGTCATACTGAGAAAACCAAAATTACACAGGACAAAATGGTCGGTGCAAAATACACAACGTCTGTAGAAAACTTACAGCAAAACGATTTAAAAGATATCGTAAGAATTTTAAAACCAAAAGGTGAAAGACTTCTGACTGTAGACAAAAATTTATATATGCAAAAGTATATTCTTTCAGGTTATTTAGAAGGTTTTAAGAAAGAACAGGCACCTGAGCAAAATGCAGCCTCCAACACAGAAAATGTAAACATAAATGACATATACCAGTCAAGAATTACCGTCAAACTGCCTTGCAAGCCAAAAGCCCATAACGCTAAAATCGTAAACGGCGACCGTGAGTTGTGCTGGCCGATAGATTACACTCAAAATAATGACATTTATGTGGAATTTATTCTGCTGAATTATCCTGTTATCGCTGCAACTATCGCGGGCGTAATACTGATTTTCGGTCTGATTTTATTGCTTATACTGAAACGGAAAAAATAAATTTTATCCACTACAATAGCAGTTTAAATTGATAACCTGTTTTTATATAGATTTATGTTACGATATATTTAAAAGGAAAAAAATATGCAAATACATCAAATAAGAAATGCAACTATAATAATCACTTATGCCGGTAAAAAATTCCTGATAGATCCATGGCTTGGGCCTAAAGACTACATGCCGGGTTTTGAAGGAGCTTATCATTCAGAAGTCAGGCAGCCAAGGATAGATCTTCCTATCAGTATTCAGGAAATTGTAAATGTAGATGCAGTTATTCTTACACATTTTCATCCGGATCATTGGGATAAATTTGCGGCCGATGCTCTTGACAAGAGCATCCCATTTTTTGTGCAATCTCAATCCGATATGGATATTATCAAATCTTTTGGTTTTAATAACATTACCATATTATCGGAAGCAGGTACAGCTTTTGGTAATATAACATTGTACAAAACTGAATGTCAGCACGGGAAACGTGAAGTTATAAAACCTGTTTGTGAAGCTCTTGGAATGCCGTATGATGCAATGGGTGTTGTATTCCAATCAAATAACGAAAAAACTCTATATGTTGCAGGAGATACTATATGGTATGACGCAATAGAAAAAATCATTGACAAATATACGCCGCAAATAATAGTAGTAAATGCTTGCGGGGCAAGAGTGCTTAAAGACAATGAACGCTTAATTATGGATCTGGATGATCTTAAAGCAATATCTGCTTATGTACCGGCATCCACAATAGTAGCAAGTCATCTTGATACAGTAAGCCACCTTACGGTTACAAGAGAAGAAATAAAAGCTTTAAGTCTTAAAAATGTTGTTATTCCTGAAAACAATGAGATTTTAACCTTTTAGATAAATATGGAACTATTTGATTTAAAAAATTGGCTTAAAGAATTGCAAACAAAAATTCAAGAGGAATTTGACGGCGATCTTTTATTCATGGGATATCAAGGCAGTTACAGACGTAACGAGGCAGAAGCGAGCAGTGACATTGATATTGTTGTGATATTAAATTCCCTCACACTTGAAGATTTAAAGAAGTATAAACAAATTGTTCAAAGCATGCCTTACAAAGAAAAATGCTGCGGATTTATCTGTGGAAAAGATGACATTTCTAACTGGTCAAAGTCAGATATTTTTCAATTTTATTACGAGACAGAAAACCTGTTCGGAAATATCAAAGATATAATTACGCCTCCTACAGCTGCGGACATAAAAATCACTATAAAAACAGGTGTTGAAACATTGTATCACATGGCGTGTCATTCGTTTTTGTATGATAAAAATCCTCAAGAAAGCCTTATACATCTTTATAAAATGCCATTCTTTATATTGCAGGCCAAATATTTTTTGATACTGAATAAATATATCCCAACCAAAAAAGAATTACTTAATTACGTAAAAGATAAAGATCGTATAATTTTAGAAACCTGCATAACCAGAAAACATATTCAAAATTCGGATAACCGCCGGATTGAAGAGCTATACGAACTATTGATTTTGTGGTGTTCGAAAAATATGTAGCTATGATTTTATACTAAATTTTTTTAAAGATTAAAAAATATACCCAAATGGCTAATTGACAAATTTATTTATAGTTAATATGATGAATAAGACGTGTAGACTCAAGCCCGAGTGGAATAATACACTTAAAGATGTATCTTTAGATGGCAAAGTTATTTACGTCGCAAGATAGGTGAAGTGTGCCTTATGAAAAGAATCTTGGCGGTACTAATATTGTTATTTGCTTTACCTGCTTTTGCGGTCAATTATAATGAATTTGACATAAATGATGTTAATTCTATTCATAAAGCGACAAGGGCATACCAACAGGAATTTTATAATAAACGCGGTTCACAAGAAGCAGTAAACGATTACTTAGAATTTCTTGTATTCTACCAAAAAGCCGTGGCATATCAGAGTTCCCAAATAACCTTTGATTATAAATCCCATAATAATTCTTTTGAGCAACAAGCACAAATATATTCCAATGATTTTTTCGACAAAGGGATGATTGTTCAGTTTGACGAAGGTGAATTTTTTCTTGTAAAAAGTAATCATTATTTATACAATGAATTTGCCTCTTATTTAACAGAAGATTGGCAAGAATTACTAAAATTTGAAACATATTTTGACAAGAGAATAATATCTGATACAAAATATATAATACCAAAATACGAATTAAAACGAATAATAGCATTCTATAAAAATTTTAATAAAAAATATCCTGATTTTATTTGTAAAGATAGTATCAAACAAAAAATCACTGTATATCAGGCCGATTTGAAACATTACCCCAATGTCATATATTAAATAATTAATAAAAATAAATTAACAAAACCGACAAAAAATTGTCGGTTTTGTTGTCGTGATAGTTAAAATATAAGGAGAAAAAAATGGCAAACAAAAATTTCTGGTCACCAGAAGAAGTCGAACTTTATTTAAACGCACTCAAACCAAATAGCAAACTAAAGTTACCTAATGACGCATATTGTACCGAAAATTTTACTTAGAATGAAGTATTACAAACCACAGAAAGAGAAATTGATATGCCGTCACGAGAAATTTTAGAGAACTTAAAAGCAAGTGCAGATGTTTTACAAACCTATAGAGATAAAATTGGAAAACCGATTAGAATAACATCTGGCTGGAGAACCCCTAGCGAACAACAGAAACTTATTAATGCCTATAACCGACATGATGGAAGCCAACGAAATAAACCTTCCGAAACAAGTCTACATTTAGAAGGTTTAGCATTAGATTTTTGTGTTCAGGGTAGTTCACAAAGTTATGCACAAGATATTATTGATGAAATACATATGGGCGAAATGGAATTTGGTTCAAACTATACACATATAGGCCTACCTACATTTTCTAAAAAATATTTAGAACGAAATGGAATATATAATTCTAAAATTTACAGAAAAGTCAATATAGGTGATGTTGAGTTAACCCCTTATGAAAAACAAAAAATTATTAAAAGAATGAACGCCAGCAACTGGCAAAATATGCCTTCAAACTTTGATAAAACAAAAAATAATAATACTTTTAAAGGTGTAAAAATAAATTTTTTAAATTATTACGGAGAAATAGCTCCTGAACCCAGCCTTTCTAAAAAAATATTCACACGAGAAGATATAGCACAAATGTCAAGTAATGATTATATTAAATTTGAAAATCATATATATAAACAACTTAAAACAATAGGAATACCAACAAACTATGAAGCTCAAGTTGCCGTCCAAAATGGAAGTATAATATGGGTTGACCCATATATTCGCAAAGATGGGACTAAGGTTAGCGGTTATTACAGAAGAGCATAAAAATATTTACATATTATCTCAAATATCAATTTTTCAGCTAGGTATTATAAAATTACCTAGCTGAAAATATGTGTTAAATTTATTTACAAATATAAAAACCATGCAACTATTCTTCTGCAAAGACTTCCTTCATTGTTCTGAGAGATGCAAGAGTGTTAGGGAAGCCCACGTATGGCAGGCATTGAATTATTGCCGCGGTTATTGTTTCCTTTGAGTTACCGGCTTTTAAATTGCCCTTAATATGGCTTTTTAAAGTTGTTGTATTGCCCGTTGTAACAAGTGCCGCAATAAAAAGTAATTCTCGGGTTTTAATATCCAGCCCCTCTCTTGTATAAAAGTCGCCGAAGCAGACTTCCGTTAAAAATCTGGCAACATCCGCGCCCATATCCTGCGGCAGTCCGGTCATTGACTGTTTTATTTCATCTCCATACAGAGGGTCTTGTATAGCAAGACCTTTTGCATAACGTTCTTCCTCATTAACCGTTGCAGTTGATTTTAAAGGAGTTGCAATTCCTCTTTCTTTAAATACTTCGTTCAATACACCCAGAGCATTTAAAGTTTTCGGAAATCCGATAAACGGCGCAAGCTGATATATTGCCTCTCTCAATTCAACCGGCGTTGCACCTGCATTCAAAGCCCCGTTGATATGCGCTTTTAGCTGCGGCAATGTCTGTTGAACAGCAAGAGAAGTAACCGTTATCATTTCTCTTGTTTTAATATCAAGTTCGCCGACCTTAAATACTTCGCCAAAAATATATTTTTGCAAAATTGCCATCATTTCAGGATCATCGCCTGTCGGTGTCAGGGCTTCACCGCCAAAAAGTGTTCTGTAGTTCTCTTTACAAATATCTGTTCTTGTCATGTTTTTATCCTCATTACTTATTGCCTTTGCTAAAATGCAATTCTGTGCCAAAAGCATTACCAAAAGCAATGATAGTATTCTTTTGAACATAAACCGGACTCCTATTTATACTGTTCATCGGTTACAGGCTCAAGCCATGTTGTTTCGTTATTCGGGATGTTCGGTTCAATTGAAATATGTGCAAATTCGCTGTCCGGAGCAGCCCCATGCCAGTGTTCAACATTCGGCGGGATTTTTACAACATCACCCTTTTTCAGAATTTGTATTTCTTTATCACGTTCCTGATATCGGCCTTCTCCTGCTGTTACAAGAAGAATTTGGCCGCCGGAGTGTTTATGCCAGTTGGTTCTTGCACCTTTATCAAATGTCACGTTTGCGATTGATGAATTCCAAATGTCATCTTTTTCTACAAGTCTTTGCAAATGTGTTGTGCCTGTGAAAAATTTACCGAACGGATTAAGTTCGCCTTTTGCAAACGGTTGCTCTAATTCTTTTGCCATAGTTATACCTCCTGTTATCATAACTGCAAGTAATACTAATAATAGTTTCTTCATTATTTACCCTCCTTCAGATAAGTTCTAAAGAATTGTTCAATCTTATCAAACGGAATTTTTTCAAGGTTATCATACAAATCAACGTGATTTGCGCCTTCAACAATCAAAAGTTCTTTGTTGTCACCTTTAAGTTTTTTAAACGCGTCTTCTGAAAAATATCTGCTGTGTGCTTTTTCACCGTGAATTACCAGTACAGCATTATGAATTTCATCACTGTATGCTAAAATCGGCATATTAATCAAAGCCAGAGAAGCGGTTGTATTCCAGTTTCCGTTTGAATTTATTGAACGTTCATGGAAACCGCGCGGTGTTTTGTAATACCCGTAGTAATCTTTCACAAACTGTGGTTCTTCACCTGTCAATTTTTCAGGAAGCCCCGAAGCCTTTGCATAAGTTCCGTTTTTAAAGTCCTCTGTTCTTTGTTTGTTTAGAGATTCTTTCAACGCATAACGTGCTTTTTCATCCATTGCATCAAAGTAACCGTTTGCCGTAACCCTTGTCATATCATACATTGTAATGGTAACAGTTCCTTTAATTCTCGTATCAATAGCCGCTGCATTCAATCCGAATCCGCCAAAGCCGCAAATCCCGATAATACCTATTTCATCAGGGTTAACATCTTTTTGATTGCTCAAAAAATCAACGGCCGCGCTAAAATCTTCCGTATTAATTTCAGGGGAAGAAACATTTCTTGGCTCTCCGGAGCTTTCACCAGTATATGAAGGGTCAAATGCCAGTGTCACAAATCCGCGTTCTGCCATTGTTTGTGCATACAGACCTGATGCCTGTTCTTTAACCGCCCCAAACGGCCCTGCAACAGCAATTGCAGCCATTCTCTCAGCCGGTTTGTTTTTTGGTGTATACAAATCACCTACAAGTGTGATGCCATATCTGTTTTTAAAGCTTACTTTTTGAACATCCACTTTATCACTCTTTGCAAAAGTCTTGTCCCAATCATTAGTTTTTGCAATACTCATACTCGTTCCTCCTATAATCAATATAAATGTTACTACAAAAATTAAGAGTTTTTTAAACATATTACCTCCGCTTTATGCTGACATTTTATGCTCTCTTATCAGGACATCGCCGCCGCATTTCATAATTGCGTCCTCTCTTATTATCTCGCCAACGCTATCTGCAACTATTGTGCCTGATTTAGGATTTTTAACAGAAACAATATGACCCTTAACATCTGCTTCAACATCAGAATACTCAAAAGCCAAATCTGTTTCTTCCATCGTACAGTTTATTAATTCTAAATTCTTACAATAGCATAAAGGCTGTGTACCGATAATTTTACAGTTGATAAATGTCAAATTCTCACTAAACCAACCCAGATACTCACCTTTTACAACGGAGTTTTCCACAACAATATTCTTGCTGTGCCAGAATGCGTCTTTTGTATCAAGATTAGAATTCTTTATATGTAAATTCTTCATATACTGGAATGAATATTTTCCGGTCATTTTAAGATTTTCAATCTCAACATCTTTTGATTCAAACAGAAAATACATTGCATCAATCGTTGAATTATTTATAGTGACACCTTTACATCTCCAGCCAAATTCAGGCGAGATAATATCACAGTTATTAACAGTGATATTTTGACACTCTCTAAGGCACTTAATTCCCTGAATATTACAATCTGTTATTTCACCGTCCTTGCAATACCACAAAGGAGCTCTTGTCTTATCATCCATTGAAGAATTTTTTAAAGTGAATTTTCTTGCATGCCACATCGGATAACGCAGGGAAAATGAACAGTGATTTACCGCAAAATTACGGCATTCTTTTAAGACAGACTCTCCGTCTGCCGGCCCTTCAAATTTGCAGTTTACAACTTCCGTATTTTTCAAATTGTACAAAGAACGTTCTTCGTCAAATGTTTGGTTTAAAATCTGTTTAATCATATAAAATCCTCTATAAAGTGTTTTATGCCAGCTCATGTTCTATTTGAAAAATCAGATAATCCAGACAGGCGATTTTCTTCTGAAAATCATGCAATCCGTCCAAAAGCTTTTCCCTGTGTTTATAAAGCAGTTGGACAAGTAATTTGCTATTTCCGTATTCTTTAAGTTTAAAGAACTCCTTTATAAACTCATCAGAGCAGTATGCATCTTTCAGATTTTGCATTATGTCATTATCATTTTTCAAATCCATACAAACCCTTTCTTATAAAATCATTATTTACTATTTTTCATAAAATAGCAAATACTTATATTGTATCGTTTATTATGCCTTTTGAGCATAAATAAGTACTGTTCACTTTTCTGACACAACATGTCTAAAAAATAACAAAATTTTTCTGCTTAATCTTTTTTAGTATAAAATAATAATAAAATTATGAACCGATTTTGCCTTATATAATGCTTTTATAATACAGACCTAAAACTCTAACATAAGCTAAAAGTTACCGTGAATGATTTACTTAACATATTAGACCCGTCGAGTTCTCTTTGTTATAATAAAAATGCTTATGGAGAGATTTTGAGAAGAGTGGATACAAGGAAAGAGCAGGAACGTACTGAGTTACATCGTTCTATATGGAATATAGCAAATGACTTAAGAGGAAGCGTTGATGGCTGGGATTTCAAACAATATGTACTTGGAATAATGTTTTACAGATACGTTTCAGAAAATATTGCCAGTTATATTAATAAAATCCAACATGAAGCAGGAAATATCAACTATGATTATGCCCGATTATCTGATGAAGAAGCCGCCATTACAAAAGATTTTCTAATAAATACAAAAGGCTTCTTTATTAAACCAAGCGAATTATTCTGTAATATATTAAAGAAAGCTAATGCAGATGATAACTTAAATGTTACATTGGATACTATTTTTAAAAACATTGAAAATTCAGCTATCGATACAGCAAGTGAACATGCTCTTAAAGGCTTATTTGATGATTTAGATGTTAATAGTAATAAACTCGGCGGTACAGTTGCAGAACGCAACAAGAGGCTTGTTAAATTGTTCAATGGTATTGCTGAAATGAAATTGAGTTATAAAGATAATATCATTGATGCATTCGGAGATGCTTATGAATACCTAATGGGAATGTATGCAAGCGGTGCAGGCAAATCCGGCGGGGAATTTTTCACACCTCAAGAAGTTTCAGAACTACTTACGAAAATAACTCTGACAGATAAAACGTCAGTAAATAAAGTTTATGACCCTGCGTGTGGTTCCGGTTCATTGCTTTTGAAGTTTGCTAAAATTTTAGGCAAAGAAAATGTCAGAAACGGTTTCTTTGGTCAAGAAATAAATATTTCAACCTATAATCTATGCAGAATCAACATGTTTTTGCATGACATTGAATTTGATAAATTTGACATTGCTCACGGCGATACTCTGACAAATCCTATACATTGGGATGATGAACCTTTTGAAGCTATTGTTTCAAATCCGCCTTATTCAATTAAGTGGGAAGGAGATAAAAATCCGTTATTGATAAACGATGAGAGGTTTTCATGTGCCGGAGTTTTAGCTCCGAAGTCCAAAGCTGATATGGCATTTATAATGCACTCACTTTCATGGCTTGCAACTGACGGTACTGCGGCAATCGTATGTTTTCCCGGAATAATGTATAGAGGCGGAGCAGAGCAAAAAATCCGTAAATATTTGATAGATAATAACTTTGTTGATTGTGTAATTCAACTTCCTGACAATCTGTTTTACGGAACATCAATTGCTACCTGTATTATGGTTTTAAAGAAAAACAAAGCAGACAATTCAACACTGTTTATAGATGCAACAAAAGAATGTGTAAAAGTTACTAATAACAATAAACTTTCTCAAGAAAATATAGAATATATTCTTAAACTATTTAAGAACAGAAAAAATGTTAAATCCGCGTCTAAACTTGTTGCGAATTCAGAAATTGAAGCGCAAGATTACAATTTATCTGTAAGCACCTATGTCAAACAGGAATACACCAAAAAAGTTATTGATATTGTTGAACTCAACAAAGAGATAGCAAGAATTGTTCAGCGAGAAGACGAATTGAGAAAAGAAATTGATAAGATTATCTCAGAAATAAAGGTAGGTGTGTAATGACAAATGAATTACAATTCAGCGGTCAAACATATACAAAAAAGCATAACTCAACTATCCGGAAATTCCGAAAAGTTCAAAATGAGGACATGGAATGAGTAAACTGGATAAATTGATAAATAAACTATGCCCTGATGGGGTTGAGTATAAAAGTATTGAACACCTATGTCAAATATCTCGTGGTAAAGTAATATCAAAAAATTACATAAGAGATAATATTGGGGAATATCCTGTTTATTCATCACAAACTGAAAATAATGGGATTCTTGGTACTATATCAACATACGAATATAATGGAGAATATTTAACGTGGACCACTGACGGTGTCAATGCGGGTTGTGTTTTTTACAGAAATGGTAAATTTAATATTACAAATGTATGTGGACTATTAAAAGTCACAGATAACAATGTGTTAACCAAATATTTGTATTACATACTAAAAATATCAACAGAACCGTATATAAATCGTGGAATGGGTAATGCAAAACTTATGAGTAATGTAATGGCAAAGATAAAAGTTCCTGTACCTCCTATAGAGGTACAAAATGAAATTGTCCGGATATTAGATAATTTTGCAGAACTTATAGAAAAACTTACAGCAGAACTTGCAGCACGCCAAAAACAATATGACTATTATTGCGATAAATTATTAACATTCAAAGAGAAAATATCATAACGAGAAAATACCAACTGTTATTAATTTTAAAAAAAAAGAGACACTGAATAGTGTCTCTTTTTTTTGGAGGTTGACGTACGGTTTAACACTACAAATTCGCCAAATTGCTGCATAGCTTAGGATTTAGGCTGGTTGAAAAGTTGCAATTTTGATGACCGATTTTTCTTAACTCCTGTAGGCAAAAACTGCATAAATCTTAAGAAAATTAATTAATTATTTATTTGGATTATTTCTTCTGGAATATTCTTTACTTTATTTCTGATTTTTACCATTTCAACTTTTAAATTTTCTGAAAAAGTTAACCAAGAATAAGCAGCTTTAAAATCAGATTTATTCCAAACTTCATTTAAATAATCAACAAATATAGAAGTTCTTTTTAATCTATCTATAATACTTGCACCCAATAAGGTATAGTTTTTCATATCTTCAAATTTTGCAGGGTCAAATATAGCCGTATCATAAGAAATACCGTCAATATATGTAAAACTTTGAACTAAATTTGTTATATGATAAATGCCAATACTGGTCTGTCTAAGTTGTATAGGTGATTCAGACATATATTCAGGAATTCTTTTATTTGACGATTCTATAAGTTTTCTTTTAAGTGCATATTTTATATGCTCTTCAATTTTTTGAGGTGTAAAACCTTCGTCTTGTATAATTGAAATTAAATAATTACTGTTTAAATAACCTCCTTCTGTTTTATTTTTATTAACTGTGCATAAGTAATATATGATTAAGATAGTGAGAAAATGCTCTCGTAAATCTTCAGAGGTTACATTAAAAAGATTAGTGATCGGAAATTCTTCGGAGTTATAAAATTCATTATTTTTGTACATTACAGTTTTTAAAAATTCATGCAAAGGAATATGATAACTTCCATTTTCATCATAAATGTCTAAAATTTTCTTAGTATCAATATGTCCACTACCAAAAAAATTCCTTACATAATCTAATGCCCATCTCATATTACCACCCGATATATTAACGATAAAATTCTTCAAATCATTAGATGTTGTAAAGCTTTCTAAAAATACATTTAAAAAATCTTTTAATTTTTTTAATTCCAACCTACATCCTAATTTATTTATTAGTTCTTCACCAGATGCCATCTTTATTGCATACTTTAATCTTTTTTCTATTACATGTTCAGTTCTTGGTGGAGCAATTGTAAAAGCTTTAACATTATATCCACTTAAATGACCTAATTGATTAGAACGATTAAATGTTTCAGGTCTCATAGGCAAAAACACAGTCGCATTCCAACTAGATGTTATTTCGTTAGCAATAATAAAGACTTCTTGTTGAGTCATTTCATCTCTTTGATCCGTGTTATCAAGAAAAATAATTAGTTGTTTTTTCCAGGATGCTTGAATATGAATTAATGAATTTTTTAAATGTTCAAATCTGTCCTTCATTTTTTCTGCTAACATTTCTATTTCTTTTTGTTTATATAATCCTGGATTTATCTCCTTTAAGTCACCATTTATGCCTGTTGAAAATCTTTTAATATCACCATCATACACACTTCTTACAAAATTCCTTTCTTCAAAATCAATATTATATTTTTCCCTAAACTGTTGAAGTATTGCAAGTGCAATAAAATTTTGTAAATTTGTTGTTAAAGCTCCTTTACACCCAAAATCTAAATATATAGTAAATGCATTTTTAAATATTTCTGGAGCTTCAACATAAATAAGGTTATCTATAAAGCTAGTTTTACCAACACCAACATCACCTAATAATAATATAGGTCTTTTATATATATTTTTAATTAAATCAGGAGTAATCCCTTTTTTAGTGTTGGCAGGTTTAATGTTAGGTGCATCTGGACATCCTTCAAACATGTTAGTATATCTATTTTCTAATATTTGTTTTGAAAGCATTGAGTATTGTGATAATGCACCGCTACTACAATAGCATTCTTTTAAAAAATTTGTTTTTTCTTCTTTTTCTAAATTTATTTCTTCAAAGATTATACCACTTAAATTATCTAAGTCTGACTGTATATCATTCCTTATTCTATATCTAGGATAATCAATTATTAATTGAGATAATTTATTGAAATGCATAATTTCATCTTTGTTTGCTAATTTCTTAAATAAAGTTCTATCAGCTATAGCATTTTTTGAAAGAATATTCCAAAAAATCTTAAAATGTTCTTTAATGTCGTTCAATGATTCAAATACAAAAGCTTCTGCTTCTAATGGAGCTATACCATCATTTCTTGAACCTACAAATGCTACTACTTGATGTCCATTGCATAATACAGCAAATTCAATGCCTCTCTCTTTACAATAATCTGTTACTTGAATTATTGCAGCTTTTAGTTCATCATTATTAGATGTTAAAGCTTTTATAGATTTTTTTAACCTATTACCATTTGGTATTTCAAAATAAGTTCCTTCTTTTTTAGCTTCAACTATTAAAGCCTTATTAGACGTAGAAAAAACGTAATCAGTATATGTACCATTGTAATTTTCTTCTACAGAAATATCTGATAATTCCCAGCCTAAACAATCTCTAAATATTCTGTCAATAATCTTTAGTCTTGTTTCTGCTTCATTTTTACCTGTAAACTGTAGACAAGAATCATTTAATAATTTTTCAAAATTTTCTAAACCTTCATCAAAAGTTAACATATTACTCCTTTTTTTCATTAGTGACAGTTAAATTATAACATAATAATAAGATTATAATTAATCCTATTACAAACATGAAAGATTTCTATGTACAATTTTCCCGACCTTGACGAACAAACAAGACTGAAGATGATTAGTGAGCTTGATTTTAATATCCGCACAGGCTTATTTTATGAGCCGTTATCTATGACAACGTCAGGCATGATGACTTACAAGCGGTTGTTGAAAGAGTGCTTTGAAAACGCTACTCCCGAAACTTTGCAGCAAAAGCTTACTTCTTCTTTCTTTAGAGAAAAAGACTGAAACAGTCGAAAAATTTCCTCTAGCATTCGTGAAACTATTGCCTTTAGTGACTTTAACCGTTATTATGTTCGGGCTTTGCTGCTAATAGTTTTTATTGAGCTAAAAGTCACTCTGTGTTTGTCTTTTAAAAATACCTTAAAAACAGATAGTTTTGTCTTTTTCTGCAAAAATTTCTGTCTTTGACTATGTTTTCCTCATGCCTGCTTTGTTGAAAGGTTTTCTAAGTGATTTTGGGTTTTCTTACCCAAAACTACACCTTTGTTTCACCCGAGCGACAGGAAAGCTACATTTTGGCGCATGGCTAAAATCTTTTCTCCGCTCCGTTGTTTAGATTTTGACTACAGAAACTACACTTTTTTGAGACAATCTCACAAATTTTTCTTAGAAGTTATTTACCACAGGCTTGAAATTCGGGTTTTGTGTCATTTCGTGAAGTACATCCCCGATTTCGTTCTTTGGTAATGTGATCGAGGGATTTTTGTAGAGGATTTGCAGAAGTATTTTTATTGAAGATATGCTCATTTTATGGTCTTTAACAAGAATTCTAAGGCTTTCTAACCATTCGACATCGTACATGCTATAGAGACGTTTTTCTATTTTACCAGTTTTTACTCTCTGTGTCTTGATTAGCCTTTCTGTGTCGTATGTTCTCAGCCTGTCAGGAGTAATCCCTAATCTTTTGGCTACAACGCTTGTTGTGAGCAGTGGTTCGTCTTTCTCAAACTTATTCTTGAGTACCATATTTTTACCCTCATATTTTTCAATGATAATACATAAGGCAAATTATAGCTATTTATATGTGGCTATTCGATAAAAGACTAAATTCTTAATTTACATAAATCGTATTTACAAATTTATGGTTTTAGTGTATTATGATTTTGGTTATAAAAGAGGTATTGCAATATGGTTATTGAGAATAACAGATCTACAGAAACAAACATGGGAACAAAATGGAATTTTTGGGGCACAAGCTTGCTATCTATTCTAGCAGTAGGAATAAGTATTTTTATATACCAAGCTTCTATATGTGATAAATGGTTTTTCCTTGCGACTTTTGTACTCTTTATAATTTTTAGTTTAACAAGAACTGAAGTTGAAAATATAAACTTAAATAATATCTTGACTAATTTATATATAGTGCTGTTTAGTTTGTTTCTTGCATATCAAGGGTTTACAAAACATACTGAAATTTATACGGCTCATTGTTGGATCGGAATATTATTCGGAATATTTTTTCCTTTGGCCAGCTGGTGGGAATACAATGAGGATTTGTCTAAACATGAAAAAGAAAAATTTATATCTGGTAATGAACTTAACATAGATAGGACTATCAATATTGATAAGACCAAAGAGATACTTGTAGATATCAAAAAACAAAAAATTATCTTTTGGGATAATCAAACTTGTTTTCAAAACTTAAACTATAAAATATTTGATTTTAAAGATATTTATGATTTTGATTTGATTGAAGATGGTTTTTCAAAACTTCAAGGCAGAGGCATGGTGTCAGCGGTAGGGGCTATTACTTTTGGTGTGACAGGAGCGGTAATAGGTGCTGTTGCAGGTGATAGAAAATCTAAAAATTATTCTACAAGTATATACGTAAATATTGAAGTTAATGACCTTAATGCACCTTTAGTTTCTATTGTCTTTTTAAATAAAGAAGTTGAAAAAAGTTCTTACGAATACAAACAGGCTCTAAAAAAGGCTCAGGAGTTTATTGCAATACTTACATATGTTAAAAATCATGCAAAAAATAATCAAGATATTATGAAAAATGAGGTATAATATGAAAAAACGTATAATACTATATTTACTTTTACTATTATCAGCAAATTTTTGCTATGCAAGCGATATGAACAGTATCTTTCAGGGTATCAGGAGTGGTATTGACGTTCTCTCTGACGTGAACAGACTTAGAGGACAGGTCAACCAGACTAACGCTCAACAACAGCAACTACAAAGCCAACAGCAAGCACCTGAAATCAGACAAACTCCACAGCCTGCAAACGCAGCTAACTCCTATTATGCTCCTGAAAACACTAACAACAGCAACTATGGCACATCCATAAGAGATGAGGGAACAGCTTTTACTGCAAAATCGAAGTTTGCAGAAGGAAATATCTACCTTAGACAGGAAAAATATAGAGAGGCAATAGACAGCTACTATGAGGCTATGAAACTTTTTGAGGCAATAGGTGATACTGAAAATGCACAAAAAGCAGGTCAAGCCTATGATGAAGCTATCGAAATGCGTTGCGAGTTTGGTGATTACTGTCTGTAGATTACTAACAAAAATATTTTTTTTATGTTTTATAGTCAATGTACTTAAAACATAAGGAGAATATTATGCTATGCATGGGATTTATTAAGGAATTACCAGAAGAAGAATGCAATCTTATATCTTCAATATATCGCTTTTTAGGCAAAAAAGTTGTTTGGGATATATTAAAACTCCTACTTGAAAATGACTGCTTAACTCAAGATGAAATTAAAAAAAATTTGAATAGAAAAAATATTTCAAATGAATTAAATTGTATGATTGACTTAGGTTTAATAACCAAAAATAGTATATCCTTTAATAATCCAATGAAAAGAGGGTGGGTATATTATATAGAAGATATAAATGTCAATAACCAAACATTAACATTAATACAGGGATATGATTTGCACTATAAAAACCGTTTTAATGATCCTAAAGCAGTTAAAAGAATATTAAGATATTATAAGTAAAATTATCAAAATAGCTAAAATGTAAATTTTCTACATTTCAGATTATCAAGACATTAAAATTCTTGAATATACTTGAGTTTTAATGTCTTATTTTTTTATTCACTTTTAAAAACGGAGCTTTTTATTTTGGTTAGTATAATTTTGTCAGTCAGAATTATAAAAACTGGCATAAACAGAAATAGTACTTTGACAACTAAATGATAATAGCATTGGGACAAGCCCTGCTAATGTTCCAATTATAAATTATGGCAGGTACAAAACAGAAAGGAGAAACTTATGAAACAAGATAAGAAAAAATCTTATAATTGTAAGTTTGACACCAGTTGAACTTGACAAGAAAAACAAGAGATTAAACAGCTAGTTAAAATCATTATTCGCTCGATTTTAGCTGTCTAACCTCTCTCAAGCGGAGATTCTATATCTCCAAAAAGGGTTGCTCCTTTTAAAAGCACATAGAATCATGCTCTATGGGTATTATATAACAAAATCTACGCATGATGTAGATTATAGGAGGATTATCATGGCAAAAAACTGTGATATTCATGAAAACTACATAATGTTTGGGGCACACAGCCTCAAATATCTCAAAGAACTTGGAATTGTAAAATCGGTAGAAGAAAAATTGCCGTTACTGCAAAACAAGTTAGCAGAAGGTAAAACAATCGACATTGAAGATGTAAATACTTTATTAAACGTATTTGTTGGCACTCTCATAAATACATGTTTAACAAAAGAAGATTCACTTGAAAATAGTGTCGAATTTGAATTGCCACAAGAAATGAAACCTCTTTTTAAAGAAGGTATTGGACCAATTATTAAGTGGAAAGAACTGTATTTTAGTACAACTATTACAAAATACAACCAGTTAGTAATGGTACATCTTACAGAGAATATTCCTGAAAATGATTGGTTCTGTCACATTGAAAGCATATAGCTTACTTTAAAGTTCGGGATAATTCGCCCGAACTTTTCTTTTTAATTACAGCAACAAAAAAAGGAAAAAACAAAATGACACAATATATACAAAATAAAAATAATTGTCTTATACTCTATTACACAGACAAAAATAATAAGTTACAATCAGCAAAAATTTCAAATTACTCAATTCAAGGATTATTTACCTTAAAAGCAATCACAAACACAAAAAATTCTTACAAAATAATAGAAAAGCTAGCTTTATGACTGATAAAAGAGCAAGATTTCAATAAACATTACATAAAAATCATTCAAGGCGAAGATGAAATTGATTGCAAAAGCTTTTTTAAAGTTATTCATAGCGGCACAATCGGCTTATATGAAGATTTTAATAAGAAAAAATTTATACTGCTTATGCAAATGTTACATAACAATCTTAAATCCGTTGTAATATATACAAATTTGGGTTATCAGCCACGAGAAAATGTATATGTTATAGGAAATAAAAAGATTTTTGTCGAAAATCAGACCATTGAAGATTATCCCAAATTGCCTGATGATTTACATCTTACGGAAGAAGAAACACTCCAAATTCTCCCTGCAAATAGTCTAGCTCCAGAACTTTATGAATGTGAAAATCCGGAAATAATACTGGAAGAATTTGCTGAAACTGTAATTAAAACTTTTGACGCTCCGGTCCTTATGGCAATAGCTATTGTAATTGGTTGTTGCTTTTTTGATATTTTTATTTCTAATGTTCAAGGATTTCCATATGTTATTTTTTATGGTGATTCAAATGCCGGCAAATCTACAATTATTCATATGTTAGCAGCTATTTTTGGTATAACTAACATGACAGAGCTTACAAGCGGGACCTCTACTATTGTTGCTTTAAGAGCTCAGTTAGAAAAAATGAATGACTTTCCTGTATTTATTGAAGAATTGGATGAAAAACGAATACAAAATATAGAGGATTTAGGGAAAGACGTTTTTTCAGCCGTACCTCGAAAGAAGTCATCAAAAGACGGAAAAGAAATTGTTACTGAAATCAACACAAGTTTTTGTATAGGAACAAATCATTTCTTTGAAACTCTGACTTTTGCAAACTTCTCGCGGTGTATTCCTATAAATCTCAGACGCAGACAATTTGATTTGAGTAATTTTGAATACCATTCAAAAGAAGCACTGAAAAAACTATCCTGTTTTCTTCCTAAAATTCTGTTTTATAGGGATAAAATTCTTGATTTTTATCGGGAACAATACAGAATTGCTAAAATCTATTGTGATTATGCAAGAATTTGCAACAATGTGGCTATAGGAATGGCTGTATGGTCAATTATTAATGATATTCTCAAAAAAGAAGTCCTTAATACCGAAAATTTAGTGAAAGATTATCTTGATTATTTTGAACTATATCTTGATACGGAAATTTCATATTGTGATGTATTCTTATCAGATGTCTATAACCTGTTTAATAAAAAAGAACTGCTCTATGGTAGGGAATTTCTTATCACAAAAGGTAAGTATTTAAGAATAAATCTTAATAAATATTGTACTGTTTATCAAAGTGTATATCACAAAAAGCTACACCCTAACGAAATTAAGATAAAAATTGCAAATGACGAAAGAGTTATCTCTTTAAAAACTACAGATATCAAGCCTATTGGACGTGCTATTAAAATAGATATTTCAGATAATGAAACTTTGCTTGATATTCTTAATAGAGTATCAAAAACAACAGAAGCTGAGGAGGTTGATTATGAAGAAACTACTTAAATCAATTTATGCTGATATCTATATCAGATTATCAAGTAAATCGCAAGAAGACGGCATGTCAAAAGAAACGCAGGAAAGAGAATGCCGTAAATATTGCGAAGAAAATGGAATCATTGTGAGAAATGTCTATTATGAAAATAAAAGTGCTATGACACCATACAATAGACCTGTTTTTTATGAAATGGTAGCAAAACAACAATCAAAAGATCGTGCTGATATAATTGTTTCTTTTTGTATTAATCGTTTAACAAGAAATCAAGTTGATTTTTATCCAATTAGAGCTCTTGTTGATGAATACAACACAAAAATAATTTTCGTTAAAGAGCGTATGGTTATTGAAAAGCCTTTCAAAGCTCATGAAAAGTTTTTGACGAGCATAATAATAGCAAGTGCCGAATTTGAAGTTAATCATCTTAATGAAATCCGCAAAAATGGTTTGATTGCAAGGGCAAAAGCTGGTCAAAGACCGAGCAAACTGCCCTGCGGCTATGACACATTTAAAAACCGTATTGTTATCGTTCCAAAAGAAGCGGAGTTAGTTAAAAAAGCATTTGAATTATATGCAACAGGCAAATATTCTTTAAAAACACTTGCAGATGAGTTATTTGAACTGGGTTACAGATATAAAGGACAGAGAAATAAAAAAATTCCAAGGTCAACTTTATCTCCAATGCTTAAAAACCTCTTTTACACTGGGTATTATACCTACCCTAATGTTGAAAAGCCGATAAAAGGTAAGTATAAGCCCATAATCAGTAAAGATTTATATGATAAAGTCCAAGAAATACTTAAAACATCAGGATATGAAAAACTCAGAAAGCATAATTTTTTATATTCAAACCTCATAACACTACAAGAAACAGGTAAAATTATGACAGGCGAAATCAAAAAGGGTAAATATATCTATTATACAGCCTTTGATAATCATGGAATAAGGCATTCAATTAATGAAATGATTATTACAGAAGCGGTTTTAAACTATTTCAAGGAAATTCGGCTTAATCTTATTCCGAAAGAGATTGTTAATGAAGTTTTAAAGGAAGAACTTAAACCGTTAAAACAAAAATATGCCAACCTCAAACGTGATGTAAGCCGTAAATATCATTCCGAACTACGTTTAAACGACTTTATTCAATCAAAAAATATTGATGATAAAGATTTCATTAATGATAGTCAGGCAGATATTGAAAAAGCTTACAGTAACTTGCCTGAAAGGATTGCTTATACAGAACAACAAATCAAAACTTTGACTTCAAAATGTCAAGATATTATGGAAAAACGACTTTACGACGTTTTTATTCAGCTTGACATAGAAAATCAGAGAAAAATTATTGAACTTGTCAAAAACAAGCTTGAACTTCAGGAGAAAAAAGTAAAATTAACCTTTAAACCTGCTTTTCGCAAAATACGAAATCGTTAATATCCTTTCATTAATTTAGATTTTTATATCTGAACTTATTAACCCGTACATAAAAATGTACGGGTTTTCTTTTGCAAAATTTTGAAGCTATAGTTTTTGTAAAAGTTTATAAATTCACAATATGTAATTTACTACCCTTGTATGACTTTGAACGCTTGAAATTCCCTGAAATACTGTCGGGAAGTCGTACGGAATCCTTACTGTCTTGTTTGCTCGCGTTAAACGGGTCTACAGCTTACTTCACGTCTGCTCAACGCAGCCGAGCGTAAGTTTTCGCCCTCTGCTCGCAAACGCTTTACTTTTCTGGAAAATGAGTAAAAATAAAAACAAAGAAGTTCAGAAATTTTAAGGAGTTCAGATATGGATCACAAAAAAGTTGTTATTTATGCACGTGTTTCAAGCAGAGAACAAGAGCGTGAAGGATTTTCTATTCCCGCACAGTTAAAATTACTCAAAGAATATGCTCTCAAAAACGGTTTTCAAATAGTAAAAGAATATTCAGACGCAGAAACAGCCAAAAAGGCAGGCAGAACCAATTATAACGCTATGCTTGAATACCTCAAAACAAATCCAGAGGTTAAAACAGTCCTTGTCGAAAAGACTGACAGACTTTACCGTAACTTCAAGGACTATGTTACTCTTGAAGATTATGACCTTGAAGTCCACCTTGTAAAAGAAGGCTCAATTATTAGCAAAAATTCTAAATCTCATGACAAGTTCATACATGGGATTAAGGTGCTTATGGCAAAAAACTACATTGACAACCTATCCGAGGAGATATCCAAAGGCTTGCATGAGGGGCTTGAACAGGGTTACTGGCCATTTCAACCGCCTTACGGGTATTTAAGAGGAGCTAAAAAGAGTTTAATTATTGATAAATCAAGAATTCTTTTTGTCCGTAGAGCTTTTGAATTATTTGCAACAAGAAAATACTCTCTTAGAAAGCTAGCTGAACAACTTTTTATAGAGGGCTACTATTACAAAGGTGAAAGACCGAAGATTACTCAATCTGTTCTTGAAGCAATGCTCAAAAACGTGATTTATGTAGGACAAATGAACTGTAACGGAATAATTTATCAGGGAAAACATCCGCCTTTAGTATCTCGTGATATTTTCGATAAAGCTCAATTAGCCTTTTTAAAGGTCGATAAGTCCAAAGTCCGTAAAAACTTTGATTTTCTGTATCCCGGAATTGTTAAATGCGGAGTTTGCGGATACTCTTTCTGCGGTGAAAGACAGAAAAAACGGAATATTTACTATCGTTGCTCTCATTTTGACAGAAGTTGTCCTAATACAGCATATATTTCAGAGAAACAGCTTACTCAATCATTTAGAATGCATTTAAAAAGAATAGGTTTAGACAAAGAATTGTATGAACTGGTAAAATACTCCCTTAAAGAATGTCTTGGAGATGAGCAGGAGTATCATAAAAGCGAAGTTGAAAGGATTAATAACGAAATAGAACAATGCAAAGAAATTTTGAAAAAGATGTATCTCGATCAAGTTAACGGCATACTTGATTATGCTATGTGGGTTAATTTGAAAAACGAATATGAGGTAAAATTAAGCAGGTTAAATGCTGAACTGCAAAAACACACTATAGCTAATACAAATTTCTTAGATACAGGGCTGAAAATCCTTGATTTATGCAGTAAAGCAAGCTTACCAGCCACTGAACTTTCAGAAAATGAAGTTGCTCAAATGGTCAGGGCTACATATTTGAATGTAACAGTCAAGGATAAAAAGGTTAAAATGGTCTTTAAAGAACCGTTTACAACCATTGAAAAGCTCATAAAACTTGCTAAAAAAGAGATTGCTGAAATCGGATTGTCTGAATTCAAGTCTGCAATAATTTCTTCAAAGGATAAATGCATTGAAAGCATTAAAAAAGAGCCCAAAGGCTCTGATTTTAATAGTTCTATTTGTTTTAAATGGTGGAGGTTAGGAGATTCGAACTCCTGACCCTCTGCGTGCAAAGCAGATGCTCTACCAGCTGAGCTAAACCCCCATTTAGGTTTCTTTATTTACTTGTCACAATATTTATTCTACATGCTGATTTTTTTTTGTAAACCCCCTTTTTTAAAATTTTTTTTCCTATCCGGCATTATTCCCTCTCTTTGGGATATAAGCATTGTCCCGTCAAATATTCTCCTCACCGCCAAACTTTAATATACCATTTAAAAACTCTTGCAATCTTTCAGGTTTCTCCTTATACCACCAGCCGATTAAGACCTCAAAAGCCGTTGCCGCACGATATTCCGTCTGATTTGAACGCCGCGCCACAGGTATTGGCAAATTCCTGCCCCGACGCGCTAATTCCTGCTCCTCATCTGTTAGTAAATGCTCCATTTTATGCAGCAAATCGGCCTGATATGACGCTTTTACATGTTCCGTTGTCAATTTATGCAGCAATTTAGCATTTCCTGTCATCGCAACAGTGTGTTCACGAATATATAATTCCCACACTGCATCACCTAAATATGCATAGTTTCGTAAATTCATTTCTTCCATACCGAAAATTTTACTATAAAAATTAATAATTTGAATTTTTTTCAGGATTATGCAAAAATACTCCTATAGGAGAGCCAATATGAAAAAAATTTTATTAATAGCCCTTTTATGTTTATTAACAAGTTCCATCACTATTGCGGCTGATGAACAAAATACATGCCCTACATGCAATGTTACAGTATCACCGGGAGAATACGATACTCCTATCTCGGCCGATGAAATAATGCATTCCAGCAAATGTTCGGAACTCGTAGACAGGATTTTTGACGACAGGGCCGCAACTTACAATGTATTAAACCTTACCCCCCCTCAAAGAAAATGTAAAAGAACAATTGAAGAAAGACGTTTTCAAGAACTCGATAAACAAATTAATGTCCTAGAACAGGAAATTTATGTTCTGAAAAAGCTTGAATGTAATCCACAAGCCAATAAATCCGCAATTAAAAAACAACAAAAAGTTGTTAAAAAATTAAGAAAAGAAATTGATAAAACTGCCCAAAAATACGATAAAGAATTTAAAAAACTACTTTCCGGCGAGCAAAAGGCAAAATACAACACTATACAAAAAATGAAAAAACGTGATGTAAAACGCTGTGCTCAAGGTAAAAATATTTATAAACGCGATCCGCATTTGCAGCCGTTTGGCAAGCCGTATTATTTTGATGAAGATGCTTGCCCGAAACACGGAAAAGTACACTTGTTTAAGCGTAAATGCAATATCACTATTGAAGAAGAACAAGAAGAATAGTTACTTAATTTATATGATGATTTTTTAAAACACATCATTATAATAAAAGTATGCGCAAAATTTTTGTTTTGATTTTGATATTACTTTTACAGACACCGCAAACATACGCGGCACTTTTTGGCGGCCGTAAACCACAAGCCGATCAGGGCGCAGGTTATGTCGGGACTTTACCTGACCTTAGCAAAAGTTTTAATACAACAGAGCAAAATAATGCAAAACCTGTTTTTGAAAAAACAGAACAATTTCATTCCGGGAATGAATTGAAGCCAATTCCACGGGAAGATCCGGCCTTTGTAAATATTATCCTGAAATCAGACAAAACATCTGAATATATTAATGACTTGAACGAAATGATACCAGTTCTTGAAAAAATTCTTGATTCTATAGAAGAACATGAACCGGTACAACGTTTTGTTGCACGTGTGTATTTTCTCAATAAAAATGTAGAATACCTGCGCGACAAATACGCTGAAAAGCCTGAAAGCACTTTTGTTTCATTCCAGAGATTACAGGAAGTCAGCAACCATGCCCAAACGGTTTCCAATTTGCGTACGGAGGCAGAAAAATATAAGCCATATCTTGCCTATGGCGGAGCCGGATATATTTATAACAGCAATAATATTGAACAACAGTTGGAATACTTAAAAATAGAAATAGAAGAAGCTATTGTCGTTCTTAAAGAGGCTAATTAACCCTTGGTGAAAAAATTTTGATATTTCAATATAATTTTTTCTATTGTTCGGTGAATATACATTGCAAACTCCGACTAATCTAAAATACAATTTTATAATAGTCGAAAATTTATAAAATTGCAAACTGTTAACATTTTTTCATGTCATATCGCAAATGTGCTATATTTCCTTATAATCATCACGTTTTCTGGCGCTTTTTGTGATAATAAGCTTATCCCGCTCAATTGTGTATTCAACCATATCGGTTTTAGGATTAACCTTCAACAAATCTAATATTGTGGCATTAAGACAAAGAGCCCATCCGTTACCGTTTCGCATTAATTTTCTGTCCATATACATCCTTTGTCTTTACATTTGACTTGACAATATCATATTAAATGTGTAATATTAGTTCTAGCATTATATATAATGGTTAAATGTATGTACAATTTAAAAAAGGAGCACTTATGAAGCAGATTTTAAACAACTTACAAAACACATTCTTTAAAGGTAAAATATTAATTTCGGCAGGAATAATTACTGTCACTGCAATAATGTCGCCATTTGTTTATCAGAATATACAACATAATTATGCCGGCGGAACCGTTAAGGCTTCTTGTTTTTTTGAAGTAGCGGGTGTTTGTTATACAAAACCGATATTCCCGACTCCAATGACAAAGTCCGAATGTATACAGGCTATGCAAAATAAAAAGTTGGGGATAAAAAGTTGCGGGGCTGATCCTGATTATTGGGCGGGAGCAGTATTACACTGTCACGGGGTAAAAAACATGCCTACGCCTGAACAGCTTACAATACTTGCCTCAGATTTATATGGTGACAAAAATTTTAGAACAGGTGATTATGAATTTATTGATAATTTAGCTATGAAAGATTCTAAATATGCCTCTGATATAAAATCTATGTATAAAGATATTTATAATGTGCAAAATTCATTTTCCATTTGGTCCGGAAAAGAATCTGACGGATTTTATGCCTATGGAAGGGAGTTTCGTACAAATTTTACATACGCTGGGGTTGATAATAGTCGTAGCCGTGATAAAATTTTGGCAATTTGTGTTCAAAATTAACATAATTAAAAATTATAACAATATTTGTTATAATGACCTATTAGAGAAGCATTAAGAATGATGCCAGCTAAAGAAACGATATCAAGTGAAAGAATAGAACAACTAAACCGTGATATTGAAGAAGGCTGGAATGATCTGGAAAATGGTAATTATCATAACGGCCGTATTGTTATGAAAGAAATTATTCAAAAGTATGAATAATTGGGATTAATTTGCAATTCCCCATTTTTCCTGAAGCCTGTTCAATCTTCCGGAGGACTGCAAGCTTTGTAATATGCTGTTTACACGGACTTGCAAACGCTGGGAGGCCTCGTCCTTTCTGAAAGCTATTGCGTAGTATTCTTTTGAATATCTTTTAGGCAAAAGTTTAAATGATTTATCGTTCAACACATATCTGTATAATAATGTATCGTCAGCAATTAAAGCATCAGCATGTCCGGTTTTTAGGGCATTAAAAGCTTCATCATACGTTCTGTACCCGATTACATTCACATCAGGAATGCCCGTTCTTATGCTGCGTTCACTGGTTGAACCGTAGACAATAATGACTTTTCGCCCTGAGAGTTCTCTTAATGAAATAATATCACTTCCCACAGGCAGCATCATTGCCTGACCTGCAATATAATATGGTACTGAAAAGTCAAGAATACGTTCACGCGGCTCTGTTATCGAAATTGTTGCAATAAGTATATCTACATCACGGGTAATAAGTTTTCTAATTCTGTCAGAAGCCGTAACAGGAACAAATTCAACTTTTTTTGCATCACCTAATAAAGATTCTCCGATTATATTTGCTATGTCAACATCATAACCGGCATACTGACCTTTTTCGTCTTTAAATCCAAACGGCATGGTGTCTGTTCTTACTCCGACAACAAGTTTGTTCTGTTTTAATATTTTGTCCAAATCATCCGTAAACTCTTGTTTTTTTCCGCATCCGCAAAAAATAAAACTCAAAAAGATTACCCATAATAATAGCTTTTTGTACATAGCAATCCTCTCTTACTTTATCAAATAATAATCTAAATCCCGTAAAAAATCAATCACAACAAATAAAGCAAGGTTGAAATAGCCTTAGTGAATAACCTTTTACGGTAATGTTTCTGACAATAAATAAAGTACATAATCTGGTATAAGTTTGTTTTTTAGAAATATTTTTTGGGTTTTTAGTAAAAAGCCCACAAACACAAGGAGGTAAAAATGACTATTAAAAAACTTACTGTGGCAGCTGCAATTGCCGTTGGAATAGCAACGTGTTCCTTGAATTCAGCAATGGCGGCTTGTCCATGTTCAGTCCCGGAAACTCCGGCACCATGTGCTGAACCAATGCCTGTCGTAACAGGCCCTGCTTGCCCGTGTGAAACACCGGCACCATCATGCAGCAAATGCAAAAAATCTTTTGATGAATGCAATTGCGAAAAACAAAAAGATCCATGTCCGCCAAAACAATGCGATCCGTGTGAAAAAAAGAAAAGCGATTGCGGATGTCCCGATGAAATAAGCTGTGACAAACCGGCTGAACCGGCTTGTGCAGTATGTCCGGGTACAGGTAAACCTTCAAGACAGGATATGCGTCAGGTTTACGGTTATCCTAATGCAATTTACGGAACAAATAACTATGTCGGTCAGCCTGCAAACTCAATCTTTTCATCAGAAACAGCAATGTCAGGTTTGCAAAGAAATCTCGCATCAGATATCAGTGGTGTAACAGTAGCCTCTGACAATACTATCACAGGCGCTGCTGCTGAATTGCCATGCTTGAACGAAGCTCCGACAAGACACAACGGTATCCCTATTCAAAGAAACGAAAGAATTATGGACGGCAACAATTGCCCTATAGACTTACAGACATCAAACTCTATTGATGCATTAAAAAAGTCTTTCGTCCCTGTGGAAATAAATAGTGAATGTACAACAGGTGCTGCAGCAGGGATGTCAGGAGCTTGCGCCTTTCCGGATGTTCCTAACGGATACTGGGCGGCCTGTGATATTGATAAATTAGCCATTAACGATGTTGTTGTAGGTTATCCGGATGGCATGTTCAAACCTAACAGAAACATTTCACGTGCTGAATTTGCTACAATGCTTGTTAAAGGTTTCAACCTTGACTGTGACATGTGCCGCGAAAGCATGTTCTCAGATGTTCCTGCCGGAAACTGGGCAAATGCAGCTATTGCAAAAGCCGTTGACGAAAACTTGCTTAAAGGCTACCCGAATGGTAAATTTCAGCCAAATCATCCTGTAACAAGAGCAGAAGCTTTAACAACTATCGCAAAAGGTATGACCTGTGATATTGACGAATGCAAAGCGGATGAAATTTTGAGCAAATACGCTGACGGCCACACTGTTCCGAATTGGGCTAAAATTCCGGTTGCAAAATCACTTCAAAACGGTGCTTTAAAAGACATGCCTAATCCGAACATGATTTGTCCTAACAAAGAAGCGTCACGTGCAGATGTCGCATCAATGTTGCAAACAGTTCGTGTAGCCTTAGGTTACGACACAAACCCTAAAACAGCAAACAATATTTGTCCTGCATGCCCTGTAAACAAAAAAGCGTTTATGGAACAGGAAGACATTGTTAAAATCCCTACATTAAAAGTTGCGATGATAGACCAGTTAACCTCAAAATCATCACACGTAGGCCAGTACTTTAGAGCAAAAACTCTTGAAGACGTAACAATTAACGGTGTAAATTATCCTTGCGGTTCAACCGTAACAGGTCAGGTAGTAGAAGTAATCAGACCTTCAGGCTGTGACAAGGGTGCTATCAAATTGTCATTCACAAGCATCAAAAACGGTGATTGCAAAACCAACTTACCAAAACAAATTTTACAGGCACAAGTTAACAAATCAAAACAGGTTAACCCTGTAGCAAGATTGGTAGAAGCTCCATTTACACTTGCAGGTTCATTAGTGGGTGTAGTCGGCCGAACAGCCGGTGGTATCCTGACAAACGTAGGTAACGCAGCTGAAAACGTATCGAACGATGCAGGTTATATGCTCGGTCACGTATTCCAGGGCCAATTTGGTGCGGCAGCAAGAAACCTTGGCGATGGTCTGTGGGAAACTGTTAAAGCTCCTATAGACGTAACAAGAACAGCGTTATCAGGTACAATGGGCTTATTCCAAACCACAGGCGACGAATTTGCTTACCTTGTTGACCCACGCGGATACAAAATATCTGCTGTAAATCCAAGAGAACACGTTACTATCGCATTTGGTTGTGCTGAATAAAGCGCTAAAACGCGAATTCGGCAAGGCATAATTGCCAAACAACCCAGTAGTTTTGTTCGTTTGCCGGAAGGAGCCTGACATATAATGTCAGGCTCCTTTGCATGCTGATTTGATGTAAATTTTTCGTAACAATATATTATTATATCTAAAGTTTTTTTATATCCTGTCGTTAATATAAGTACTTAAAATATAAGGAATGCAGATATGACAGAACCTATTTCAAATTTCGGATCAATAGAACCAAAAGGCAGGCCGATATACGACCCTAATGCCTATAAAATTGATGAAGAATTGAAAAGTGGTAATATCTTCAATCCTCAATACAACATTTTGACCGCAAATATTGGTGAGATATCAATATTTCCGCGTAAAAATTAAAAAAGATTTTTTGTTCTAATTTCCTCCTTCTAATTATTCTTATAACAAGACCCCCGGTCAGCCGCAGGGTCTTTTATAGTTAAGAAGGACGTTAAGTCCATTAATAAAACTGTAATGTAAGAATATTCACGCATTACCCTATTTTGTAATAACAGTTCACTGTTCGCAGTTCACCATTTTGTAACCACTTAGTCACTTAATCACTTGTCTTGGATTTGCTTCACGCTCGCAGAGTTTCGCCTATAGTGCTAGCGCACAAGTCGGCTCAATCTGCTCGCTACCCGGATTTGCTCACTTCGCTGTCTTACTCGCCGGCGTTAAACGGGTCTGCAACGCCGCCGCCTTCGCGTCGCCGTTTCGCCCTCTGCCGGCTCGCGCTTCGCTCCATCCGTCCGCAAATCCGCTAATCACTTAGTCACAATTGCAGTGCCTTAGTAATTTAGCGCCTTTCTGTAGCAACAGCCTTACTATTTACCGGTTGAGCCAAAGCCGCCTTCACCGCGCGCGGTTGCTGTTAATTCTACGGCAACTTTAATCTCTGCTTGCTCAACGCGGGCAATTACCATTTGCGCAATACGTTCATCGGGCTGGATTGTATATGCTTCGTTTGACAGATTAACCACCGGTACGCACACTTCCCCTCTGTAATCCTCGTCAATCGTGCCGACACAATTTATCAATGTAATCCCGTGTTTTATTGACAAACCGGAGCGCGGGCGCACCTGTGCTTCGTATCCGTGTTCAAGTTCAATTTTTAACCCCGTAGGTATTAATCTGCGTTCCAGCGGCTGTAATGTCACCGGTTCATCTATCGCCGCGCACAAGTCCATGCCTGCTGCGCCTTCGGTTTTGTATTCCGGTACAAAACGGTTATGCGGAAGTCTTTCTATTTTTAATACTGTCATATTTTTCTCCTTTTTATATCTTGTAATACAATTGCGGTGTTATGTTATAAAATCTGTGCAGCAATGACAATTCGCTTGATGCAAGGATCAGAATTACTGCGATTATTATGGCCAATTTTACCTTTTCATAATCATATTTTGCAATAGAATTTTTGAAAATCAAACATAATGGCAGCATAAGCGGTATAAAATATTTACCGTTCAGCCCGAGTACAACACTGTTACCTACAGGCGACCACATAATATAAAGGCTTGTATATGTAATAACTGTTCCGGCAATTAAAACCGCCCCAATAAGCACCTTTTGCCATTTTTCAAGTTTAAAATTAAAATTGTCGGCGCGCACTGCAAAGTACATCAAAACAGGATATGCAATGTAAGTTATCCAGTCAAGTTTTGTATCTTGCCAGCCCAAAACACCTATCATTGTAATCAAAAGCCGCGGAGTCTTTACAAAAAATGTCTTGATAAGAACAAGAATATAGGCAAGCGGATGTGTTTTAATAAATTCCATCTGCATTGCGGAATTGGCAAAACTGTCATTCATATCAAGGCTCAAGCCCTTAATACAAAAAGACCAGTATGCCAGTCCTGCAAAGGCAACCGCAAGTATTCCCAATACAGAAATAAAATAATCTTTCTTTGTATTAAAAAGTTTTGGCGGCAATAAAAATATAAGCGGCAACAGTAAGATATATGATTTTGAAAGTGCAATCAAAACTCCCAGCACCGCAAGAGTTATTATCCATTTATTAGTAAATTTTACCGTCTGCGGCAAAGTCATGGTCTTTAAAATTACGGCCATCCATAAAAAATTCAGCCCTAAAACTGCAACATCACACGTATAAGCCCCTGCAAGCGATAACGACATGGGCATCAGGGCGAGCAAGAACATAGGGCATTTGAAAAACGGTGTAATTCTTAGTGCAAAAAACACAAGCAGGCAGTAAGCAATTAAGTTGCTCAGCCGCCCGAGGTAATAAATTCCGCCAAGTGACACTTTGGCAAGTTTCCCTGCAACAACTCCGGGAAGCTGGCTTATGTAGCACACAGGTGAATACAATGCCGTATTGGTAAATTGTGTAAACTCTCTTTCCCTGTCATTTACTTGCAATTGAAAATTGTTTTTCATCTGCGCAAGATTGGTCTTTTTATCTATGTTTTTTATAAAAGGTGTGTACATGTCGTAAAAATCCGACAATGATAAAGGAATTTCATCCCCGACTTTCCCGTCAATTTTTTTTGCCAGAAAATTACCTTCTGAAATCTGATAAGTTCTGAAAAAATGCATACCTTCATCTACCGACTGAAACGGCGGCAAAATAAACACATACAATACCCCGAAGAATAAAGCAATTAATACAAATAATTTCTCTAAAGAAAAATCTTTTATCATAAATTTATCTTACTATAAAAATAAAAGCGGGAGTCAATCCCGCTTGATAATTTATTTCAAATCGCTTTCGACTTTTGCCAGAATTTCATCAAGTTTTGAAGCGTCTTTTACGCCGCCCTGTGCAAAGTTCGGGCGTCCGCCGCCGTTTGCTCCGGTAAAGCGGGCAATTTCTCCGACAAGCTTGCCGGCATTAACACCTTTCTTCACAAAGCTGTCAGAAACTTTAACTGCAACAGTTTTTGGAGAGGCAAGCACGATTATACTTTCACCCAATTTCTGTGCAAGATATTCAATACCCGCTTTAATTGCATCACCATCAAGATTTTCAACTTTTGTGATAAACAATTTGCCGCCGTCAATAGTTTCAGCCTTTGATAAGAAGGTTGCAAATTTTGCCCTTGCATTTTCTTCCTTCAACTGTGTAACTTGTTTTTGTAAATCTTTATTTTCGTCAGCAAGTTTTTCAACACGTTCAAAAACCTCATCATAATGTGTTTTGAACATAAGTGACAGTTTGTCTAATTCTTTAACTTTAGCATTCATAAAATCAAATGCAGCTTTAGAAACAACAAGTTCAATACGTCTGGTACCTGCCGCAATTGCGCCTTCTGAAACAATCTTGGCCAATCTCAAATCGCGGATGTTTCTTGCATGAGTTCCGGCACAAAACTCTTTGGATATGCAGGTTTGTCCGTCTGTAATGGAGACAACTCTGACAACATCGTCATATTTTTCACCAAACAGAGCCATAGCACCGGTTAATTTTGCCTGTTCAATGTCCATTACATCGGTTTTAACTTCATAGCCTTTTGCTATCCAGTTGTTTATAATATTTTCTACTTTTTCAAGTTCATCCGGCGTCATTGCTCTTGAGAAAGTAAAGTCAAAACGCATACGGTTTTCTTCAACCTGAGAACCTGCCTGATGTACCTCGTCCCCGAGAACTTTTATCAAAGCAGCTTGCAATAGGTGAGCAGATGTATGGTGAAGTCTTATTTCTTCACGTCTTGTAACGTCAATAAGCGCTTTAACTTTTTCACCGATAGTAATGTCGCCGTTTATAACTTTTGAACGGTGAACAAACAGGTTGTTAACTTTAAATGTAGTTAAAACTTCTGCTTTCAAATTTTCATTTTCTATAACACCGCTGTCGCCGACCTGACCGCCGCATTCTGCGTAGAAAGGAGTTTTGTCTAACACAATATCAACAAATCCGTCACCTTCTACTGTTGCAAGAATTTTTGCCTCTGCTTCGTTTTCTGTATATCCGACGAATTCAGTTGAACCGACTTCTTCTTCAATTTTCGCGTATTTCATATCACCGGTTACACTAATTTTTTGTGTAGCAGCTTTTGCGCGGTCTTTTTGTTCCTGCATCGCGGTCTTAAAGCCTTCTTCATCAACATTCAAGCCGTTTTCTGCCGCAATTTCTTTTGTCAATTCAAACGGGAAGCCGAAAGTATCATAGAGTTTGAATGCGCTTTCGCCGTCAATATCTTTTTTGTTGGTAATAAACTCATCCAGCATTTTGTAACCGCGGTCGAGAGTTTTTGCAAATCTTTCTTCTTCTTTTTTAATCGTATCAATAATTTTAGCCTTGTTTTTGATTAAATCAGGATAAGCCTCACCATAAAGATCTACAACTACATCCACGAGTTTATACAGGAACGGTAAATCCATACCGAGAATTTTGCCATGACGCAAAGCACGGCGTAAAATCATTCTCAGAACATAGCTTCTGCCTTCATTACCCGGAATTACACCGTCGGAAATGAGGAAGGTTACACATCTTGCGTGGTCTGTAATAATTCTCAATGAGATATCTGTTTTTTCGGATTTTTTGTAAGGCACACCGCTCATTTCAGAAACCTTGTCCAAAATCGGTTTCAAAAGGTCGGTTTCAAAAGTTGAAGCAACGCCCTGACAAACCATGGTAATACGTTCAAGCCCCATGCCTGTATCAACGTTTTTGTGTTCAAGCGGGGATTGGTTGCCTTCTTCATCCTGATACAACTCAGTAAATACGAGGTTCCAAATCTCAACCCAGCGATCGCATTCACAGGTATCAATACCGCATCCGCGCGGATCGTTACATTTGTATTGCTCACCTAAATCGTAGTGAATTTCGGAACAAGGCCCGCAAGATCCTGAAGCACCCGGAGGCCCCCAGAAATTATCTTTTTTACCTTTGCGTTTAATACGTTCAGCCGGAACGCCTACACTGCGCCAGATATCATAAGCTTCATCATCTGTTTCAAAAATAGTTATCCAGAGGCGGTCTTTGTCGAGTTTAAGAACATTAGTAACAAAATCCCAGGCCCACGGGATAATTTCTTTTTTATAATAGTCACCGAAAGAGAAATTACCTAACATTTCAAAGAAAGTATGGTGACGCGGAGTGCGGCCGACGTTTTCAATATCACTGTCTTTACCGCCTGCGCGGGCGCATTTTTGACAAGAAGTTGCGCGAGCCGGATCATAAGGTGATTTAACAATACCCAAAAATATCGGCAGAAATTGCAGCATACCTGCTGTTGTCAAAAGCACTGTCGGGTTGTCCGGCACAAGACTGGAACTTTCAACAATAGTATGTTGATGTTTATCTTTAAAATAGTCTAAATATAATTTTCTAATTTCATTTCCGGTTAGCATAATATCTTATTCCTTTTCTTATTTAATTAGTTTCTAAGGGAATTATATATTAAACATACGTGAGGGTAAATGTAATGTTAAGCAGAAGCGGGAATTTTGTTGCTAAAGTTGTGTAAGGAGGGGGATTTTGCGGGATTTTAAGCGGAAAATATAAAAAGCGAAGTATAAATATTGCAATAAAAAATGTTTATGTTAATATGAATTATGGAGGGAATATACAGATACCCCACAAACCAAAAGTCTGTTTAGACCCTCTGGATCCTAAGCCCTGGTAGCTCAGCTGGATAGAGCAACCGCCTTCTAAGCGGTAGGTCATGCGTTCGAATCGCATCCAGGGTAAATAAAAAAGGACGGGTTAATCCCGTTCTTTTTTTATTTAGTAGGGTAGCGATGAGAACGCCGAATAGCGTTCGAGCGGATTTCCGTACGGACGACACGAGTGAAACGAGTTAGTCCGGATAGCGAACAGATAGAGCAGGCAGGAGCTCTGCTCCGTATGCGAAACTCTGTGAGCGTGAAGAAAATCCAAGACAGCGGGAGCGAGCTGAGGGCGAAGGAGCTTTCTTTGGAAGAAGCATCGCTTCTTTAAAAGAAAGTCCGTAGACCCGTTAAACGTGAGTGACCAAGACAATTGCATTCAAGGTAAATAAAAAAGGGCTGGCAATCATGTTGTTTTTTATTGCCATTTGACTATTCTAATAGTTTATTATATACTTGGAACAAGGAATTAGATAGTTTTAGGAGTTTGAATGAAAGAATTTAAGGGACGATTGATTAACCAGTTATTCTGGACAGCTTGTGGAATATGTGCAGGGTGGTTTGTTTTAAATTTAGCACATAGATTTACTCATAGTCTGTTTTTATCCGTTATCGCAGCTTTTGCTATAATCGTGGCATTTCTGTATAAAATTTATTTTTGCGACAATATTTCTATTATACTAACAGATGACAGGCAGCTTTTAGTTAAAAGATTTGGCAAAATCATAAAAGCGTTCATTATTGAACAATACTTCTGGTCTGAATATTCTAAATATTCAAATACCAAAGATGCTGATGATCAGGATCTTTATTATGTAAATAAAGAATCAGGACAGGAAAGTTATATCGATTGCACTAATTTAAGCGGTGATGATTATGAACAGCTATTGACTGAATTGGGTGCTAAAAATCAAAATACTGAACCAATAAAAGTAGAGACAGTGAAAAAGTAAGGAGACAAAAAATGGATATGAGTCAGTATATTCTTATAGTAGGTGGTTTAATTGTTTTAAGTTTTTTGTATCAAGGGTATGCAATGTATGTACATTCAAAGTCAAAACAAAAATTTGAAAGCGAAAACCCTGATGCTTCTGTTATGGTGATTAAAGATTGTCAGTTTCACCCGTTGGGATTTACCAATACTTTAAACTGTTTGACAATTAATGATGAAGCAAGACCACAAATCTCTGTTGATTATATAAAAAGAGGGTATTATCTTACACCTGGTAAAAATATTCTGGAATTGCAATATGAAACACAAAGACCCGGAATTTTGCATAAATGGGTAAGAACAACTTATGATCCTCAAAAAATTGAGGTGAATGTTGAACCAAACAAAAAATATCAGATTTCTTATAATAAAAAAGAAGAGAGATTTTTGTTTGAAGAACTTTCAAAATAGATATTTAATATGAAATGACGTTTTTAAGCCGGTATTATTCAATACCGGCTTAAAATAGGGAATTTCAAAGTAAAAACAACAGACCTTTTGTATCTGTCAAATTAAATTTGAGAGTTAATATGAACTTTTATTTCTATTTTTCGTTATAATAATGTAGTGAGTTTAAACAGGGGAAAAGAGAGGTTAAGGTATGAAGAAAAAAATTTTATCACTTTTAATTGTAGGTATGTTATTTGTTGGGATTGGCCTGAATGCAGACTGTCTGGCAGCACCACATCATCGGGATAACGGACGTAACATGCAGCATAAAGAATTAAGACATCGTTCACATAGTCCGCAAAAGGTTAATAGACATAAAAAACCTAAACAAAAGGTTAAAAAAGCTCCGCAACACAAAAAATTTCAAATGCGCAAGCATAAATCCAACGTAAAGCCAAAACAAAAGCATAGAAAAACTATAAAGTTTTTTCACAAAAAACACAATAAACCGGAAAAAAAGCATCACATACATTGGAAAAATCCATTTAGAAGAAGATAATTTTTTTCAACAAGCTTAAGAGCTTAAGCAACTAAACAGAGCTTACAATTTCGGATTTAAGGCAAATTAACTATAAATAATCAGGCAATCTTATATTTGCATTGCCTGATTATTTTTTATATCTAACTTAGTAATTAATTATATATTCTACAAATTCAGGACTGTAATGATCTGCAAAAAGACTTTCACATTTGTCCAGTCCTCTTAAAGTTTCCATATCATCATTAGACAGTTTAAAGTCAAATATTTCAAAGTTTTCTTTTATTCTTTCTTTGTGCGTAGATTTTGGAATAACAATGACATTTTCCTGAGTTAAAAATCTCAAAGCAACCTGTGCAACTGTTTTGTTGTATTTTTCTCCGATTGTTTTGTAAACTCGCGAGCTTTTACAGAACCGAGTTTATGAATATCTTCATCAGTTCTGTTTCCGTAGATTGTAATTTTACTTAATTCTGTTTCGATGTTGTTAAATTCTTCATCAGTCAATTCAACATTAGCCGCACCAAGATTTTCAATAACACGTTCATCTTTCCTCATGCCAGGGATAGGAACAACATGCGGATATTTGTGAAGCATCCACGCAAGAGAAATTTGCGCCGGCGTAATTCCCTTTTTGTCTGCAACTTCGTGCAGCAAATCCAGAAGCGGCTGGTTTTTCTCGACGTTTTCAGGATTAAATCTTGTGATAACACGTCTTACATCGTCGCCTTTGTATTCTGTGTTTTTATTGTATTTTCCGCTTAAAAATCCTGAAGCCATAGGTGAAAATGCAACAAAACCGATATTTAATTCCTGACAGGCCGGAATAACGTCTTTTTCAAACATTCTTTCCATCATAGAATATTCGCTCTGAATTGCTGTCAGAGGTGTAACGGCATGTGCTTTTCTTATCTGTTCTTCTGTTGACTGTGATTGACCCCATGCACGGATTTTTCCTTCTTTTATAAATTCGCCCATCCAGCCTGCGACTTCTTCTACATTGCTGTCTAAAGGAACACGGTGTTCATAATAAATATCAATGTAATCTGTCTGAAGTCTTTTGAGTGAGTCGTTAAGTGCGTTCGTAACACCTTTTTTACTCAATTTACCTTCCGGAATTTCCTGTCCAGGTTGGAACACAGGTACAAATTTTGTTGTAAGAATAATTTTATCACGGAACGGTTTAACGGCTTTTCCGACCAACTCTTCGTTTACATAAGGGCCGTAGGCTTCTGCCGTATCAAATAATGTACAGCCAAGATCATAAGCTTTGTGTATTAATCTTATGGATTCTTCTTCTGTCGGAAGTGCGCCATAACCGTGGCTGAAACCCATGCAGCCCATTCCGACTGCTGAAACTTCAATATCACGTAGTTTTCTGTATTTCATAAATTCTCCTTTCTTTTTATTGTTGAGTAATATAAGGTTTAAAAATTATTTCAAGCTGTGCCTGACAGAATTTGTTCGTCCAATCAAGCGGTTCGAACTTGCCATCAGACATACACCAGCAGGTCATCATTCCGTAAAGTTGGGATATTATAATGTGCGTTAACAATTCTACCGGTGTATTTTCTTTTAATTCTCCATTTTTTACGGCATTTTCCAGAATGCCTTTCAGCATTTCAAAATCATAAGCCCACTTTTGGCCATCCTTGTTGTCAGGCACATTATTCGGGTTAAGAACATCTTTTGTCCATTGCCGGCATGTGTTTATGCCGCATGATTCAACACATTCCATAAATCTGTGAAAATAATGTGTGAGTTTTGTAATAATTTCCATGCCGGCCATTTTTTCAACTTCGTCGGCTATTTCACCGAACGGAACACGGCTGATATCCAGAACAATATCTTCTTTTCTTTTAAAGTATGTGTAAAAAGTCCCCTTGGCTACACCGGCCTTTTTAGTAATATCTTCTACATTTATTGCATCAAAACCGCTTTCTTTGAGCAGTTCTAAGGCTGTAGATATAAGTTTTCTTTTTGTTTCCAGTGCTGCTGTTTGTCGTTTATTCATATATCACTCCTGTTATATAATACATTATAGCACATCGTTGACCAAAAGTCAATGACTTTAAGTCAAAATTGATTATGTTTTATTCACAATTTAATTAATAGTTCAGAACCAAAATCTCTTTAGTAACAAATTTTTTGAACTTTGTACTATAACTGGCATAATTGTAATTAGATTTTAAATTTATAATCTTGTATTTATCTGCATTATCAGCAAGCCACTCAGATAAAATAATATTTTCCTGTCCCTTACATCTGAGAACATTTGAGAGTGCAAAACGAATACCTTTGTTCTGTAATTTATCTAAAAACTTAAGCAAATCTAATTCATCACGGCTCCCCCAGCCGCCTTTTTCAGTATAAGAGGCACAGGTTATTAAATACGGCGGATCAACATATACAAGGCTGTCTTTTGTCAGGCGTGATATGTCAAAATTTCGAAAGTCATAACTACTAAATTCACATTTGCCCCATGCCGGCGCTTCAATAAATCGTCTTAACTTCTGCCGTATTGAATTATTAAAATCTCGTTTGCCTGCCGGAAGATTAAACTCACCCTGCCGATTAAAACGTATTTGATTATTAAATGCATACACAATTAAAACATACAGCATTATATAATACTTTGTATCTTTAACTTTTGCATTATTAAAATCATTTCTCAATTTCAAATATTTATCTTTATTGTAAAAAGACAACCCTCTGGTTCCTGTCGTATGATAATAACCAAAGCCGTATTGAGCACTTTGAGAAAGGTCGTATTCCAAAATTATTTCATCAATTAAATCAAAAGTTTTTTCACCAAGCGATTGGAATGTTTCAAAAAGTTTTATCAGATTTTTGTTAATGTCATTCAAAATCACTTTTTCACTTTGAACATTTATTCCGACATTACAGCCGCCGCAGAACAAATCAACAAAAATATCAATATCTTTAGGAAATAACGGCAGAATTTGCTGAAGCAGTTTGTATTTGCCGCCCGTATAATTTAGCGGGGATTGAATAAATTCTGTTTTTTCATCTATGAACATTTGCATATAAACAATCTTTCTTCGTTTGCTTCAATATTTGATTTACCTGTAGAAAATGTCTTATACTCCTGCTTAAACACTTTTACTTTCCCTCTTTCCTGTAAAATTCTTATTATTTCTTCATCCGGAATTTTTGCGTTAGATCTGCGGACACCTTTTTGTGCCATATTATTGTAAGATAATACAATGTATTTAGCATCAATGGATTTTATTAAGTTCTCAAAAGCATACCTTGCATTAACAGTACAATATTCACTTTTCAATAACGTTCTGTCCATTTTTCCGGCAACACCATAGACTTCGGGCTTTTTCCAACAGGCGATATTTTCCAAAAGATGATATGCATCACAATACTGTCTTGAATTATACGGCGGATCAAGATAAACAACATCGGCCGCTATTTCAGAGGCAAGTTCATTTGCATCTTTATTATAAATTTTGTTTGCCATATTCGTTCCGGTAATTAGCGGCATCTTTAGGAGTAATTTTTTATCTAAATTGCCGTTTTTTCTATAGGCCTCATAATGTCCGCAAGTATTTGCGATTTTATCCAGCGCGTAAATTAATGATGTTATAAGAATGCATTTTTCTCTGTGATTTATTTTACCGGCTGTGTAATTATTTTCTATATCTTCACGGATAAAGCCCGCTTTCCTGCAATTTTGCCGGCTAAAATAAGTCTCCGCATAATTTTTTGACAAATAATTATCTTCTAAGAGATTAATGTTGTTGTATTGTTTGATATACTCCGAAATTTTATCACCGGAATAGTTTTCCGCCCCGAACCATGCCTGATTACAAACATAATTACTGTACAAAATATCATTCACAACCAAATGTTTGTCTAAAAATCCGGCGGCAACGGCTCCTGTTCCGGCAAACAAATCTGCAAAAGATTGAAACACTCCGCATTCCAAATCAATGTAATGTTTTATAAATCCGGTTAACTTATACTTGTTACCCAAATAACGTCTGCTGTTAACAGAAAAATACATAACATCATCATTCAAATCAAGATTAAGTTTTTGACTTTCAACAGGTAATACCATTATCACTCTCACCAACAAAAACTATAATATAACACCCATTCAAAAGTTACTATAATTTTTCACGGCATCTTAATATTTGTAAGCAATTTTTACATAAAATACGACACACATTACCCCAGGCCGGTCAGGTGAATGTATTTTGCATATTTTAACGGTTAAATCAAATTGATTAAACAAAAGGAGGTTAAATTATGTTCTACAATGTTTTAAAAGCTAAAAAGTTAGTTGATTTGGAGGAAGAAAAATTTCAGCGCAAAGTCCTAATGAAAAATAATGACAGCAGTCTATCCATAATCGCAATAAAGAAAAATGAAATTATAGACACGCACACATCTACCTGTGATGCGGCCGTATTTGTTTTAGACGGTAAAATAGAACTACATTTTGACGCCGAAAAATTTGAAGTGGAAAAGGGTGAAATATTAATGTTTAAAAAAGACAAGGAACATAAGGTTGTTGCGCTTGATGACAGCAAATTCTTATTGATTAAAATTTAGTTACCATTACAAGGGCAGTCAGGCTGTTTACATAATTCCAGACTTTCACAAAGGATAATTGTAACAGCCTCGCCCGCCTTTGCATGATATTTTAACCCCGGTGTAATAAGTCCTGTTATTAACCCAACGGTTGTGCCGACCGGAATACCTATTGCATAACCAACGACAAGCTTTGCCGGATTTGGAATAAAGGCAAACCCTGTACCTGCACCGGCACCTACAATTCCAAGCCCCAATGTATAAGCAAACAGTTTTCCAGCAGTCATCCACGGGCCCTCTTTTAATGAACCGTCTTTTGTGCAGGGTTTGGCAGACATTGCAACTGTCGTTCCGTCAGGCAGAACAAGGCACTCAAAATTCAAATATACACGCGCATTTTTATTAGGTACGCGTTGTTTTTCGATTTTTATAACGGTCGCAACAATTTTGGAACAAGGAGGAATCAGCAATGTACCTTCCTGTGTATAAATAGCCTCCGGTATATCAAAATTCACACGGTCGCCCGCTTTTACGCAATCAGACCAAAATTTGCATTCAAAAAGAATTTTAAACGCATTGCCTTCACAGATTATATTTCTTTGATTGGTTATAAGCACCTGATTATTAATTGCGCCTTTTTCATCGAACATGTGTTCACGCGCAAGTATTTCCTCGCACGGCTCAGCATATACCTGAATTGCCGTTAAAATTAATATTAAGATTACAAATAAATTTTTCATAATATTAAAATGAAATAAATGAAAAATTTTTTCTATAGCCTAATAGCTAACTTATTGTATAGAATTTTTGCATTATAATTCTAAAATTACCGGTTACTTTCCATAATATAATTCCATTATATTAACTATTGAAACAAAATAAGAGTAGCTCAACCAAAAATTAAGATTCAGCAGCTGTTTTATCGCATTATGTCACAGTCTGCCTTTTTATGCTATAATAATCGTATGAAGTATAGAGAAAATGTAAGAAATTTTTGTATCATTGCCCACATTGACCACGGTAAATCCACTCTTGCTGACAGATTGTTGGAATATACCGGTACTGTTGCACAGCGCGATATGCAAAATCAGATACTTGATTCCATGGATATTGAACGCGAACGCGGTATTACAATAAAACTTAACGCCGCAAGAATGAACTACAAAGGCAAAGACGGCAAAAATTACATTCTTAACCTTATTGATACTCCGGGGCATGTCGATTTTTCTTACGAAGTTTCACGCTCTCTTGCGGCTTGCGAAGGCGCGTTGCTTATTGTTGATTCTACACAGGGTGTTGAGGCACAGACTCTTGCAAATGTCTACCTTGCGGCCGAACAAAATCTTGAAATTATCCCTGTTATAAACAAAATTGACCTTCCGTCTGCTGATGTTGAACGCGTGCGGGAAGAAATTGAAGAAGTTCTTGGTATTGACGCATCAATGGCTATTCCTGTCAGTGCAAAAGCCGGTATAGGGATTGAAGAAGTGCTGGATGCTGTGGTAGACTTTATTCCGCCGCCGGAAGATACATCTGATAAACCGCTTCGCGCGCTTGTTTTTGACAGTGCGTATGACCAGTATCTTGGTACTCTGTGTTTCTTTAAAATCATCGACGGCAAAATGAAACTCGGTGATAAGGTTAAATTCATGGCCTCCGGTAAAGAGTATGAAATTGTTGAACTTGGTTATTTAACCCCTAACAGAGTTCAGGTGGAAGAACTTGTTTGCGGGGATGTAGGCTATTTTGCCGGCTCTATAAAAGAATTAACACGGTTTGTCGGAGATACTATCACACATGTTGAAAGCCCTGCGGCCGAACCGCTTCCGGGTTATAAAGAAGCTCTGCCTATGGTCTTTTCCGGACTGTATCCGGTTGATAATGACGATTATCACAATCTGAAAGAGGCTCTGGAAAAACTGAAACTTAATGACAGCAGTATAACTTTTGAGCCTGAAACCTCCAGCGCGCTCGGTTTTGGGTTTAGATGCGGATTTTTGGGCATGCTGCACATGGAAATAGCACAGGAAAGACTGGAACGCGAGTATAACCTTTCTCTTGTGACAACAGCACCGTCCGTAGTTTATAAAGTTTATAAAACAAACGGCGAAATGGTCGAAATTGACAACCCTGCGAACCTTCCGCCGGCTCAGGTTCGCGATTATATTGAAGAACCTTATGTAAAAGTTCAGATAATAACCCCGAATGATTACGTCGGCACACTGATGGATCTGGCACAAACTAAGCGCGGTATATTTGTAAATATGTCTTACCTTGATAAAATACGTGCAAGCTTAGAATATGAAATTCCGTTGAGTGAGGTTATCACCGATTTTTATGACCAGTTGAAATCCCGCTCTAAAGGTTATGCAAGCATGGATTACGAATTTCATGATTACAAACGCTCAAATCTGGTTAAACTTGATATTTTGCTTGCAAATGAAGTTGTTGATGCACTTTCTGTAATTTGTCATGCTGACAGCGCGTTTTATATCGGCCAAAAATTAACAGCAAAATTAAAGGATATCATTCCGCGTCAATTGTTCGAAGTTCCGATACAGGCGGCCATTGGCGGACGTGTTATTGCGCGTACAAATATTAAAGCATTGCGCAAAAACGTTCTCGACAAATGCTATGGCGGTGATATTTCCCGAAAACGAAAACTTTTAGAAAAACAGAAAAAAGGTAAAAAACGTATGAAATCCGTAGGACGCGTAGAAGTGCCGCAAGAAGCCTTTATGGCCGTTCTAAGTCTTGACGACGAGTAGCATTTCTTTTCTCCAGTCCTATTCTCGCCGCCGCTGTTCTGGATTTCACACCGAATTTGCGTAAAATAGCACTTACGTGTGCTTTTGAAGTGGAACAGGTAACAGTTAATTTTTCAGCTATCTCCTTGTTGCTTAATCCTTGAATTACGTAGTCCAAAACTTCATCTTCCCGTTTAGTCAATTCGTTTTTAGCATTTTTATTGCTATTTTTCCTTTTAGCCATTCTTAGTTCCTTTCCAAAATTATATATAAATGTTATCAAAAGAGTATCGCAAAAGTATATTAGCCAAGAGTCTAGTCTTTATTCTCCAGGTAAAATCGGTCTTTGTGGAGAAATTTTTCGATTGATTTGTGTAACGATTTGTTAATTTTTATTTACAAAATATATACTGAATAAGCAATTTTTCAATACAAAAATACTTTATATAAATATGGAAATCAATTTTTCTATGAGAGGTATAAAAAACAGGAAAAAGATATTGTAAATTATTGTAAACAAAAGTGATTATTTGACGAAAATCATTAAAGTTTCCAATAGCAAGATACGTTACTAATAATGTGAGTAAATAAAGGAGAACCGAAATGGGTATCGAAGATTTAAAATTCAGATTAGCAAGTCAATATGTACAAACAAGCAAAAATGCTAAAACTGAAGAAGGAAAAGGTAAAAAAGAAGTTAAGGCTGAAGAAGCACCAAAACAACAACAGACAACAGAAGTCGGTGATAAGTTGCTGACAGAAGATCCAAAAATGGCTGTTATGCGTGATTTGGGCTTTATAAAAGCAGGAAAAGTTAATACCTCACCGGAAGCTACTATGCAGAGAGCACAAACATATTTTGAAACCGCTCCTGAAATGGCAGCGTTGAATAAAATGTTTGGTATTGAAACAGAAAGACCGTATAATGTACGCGGTGTAGATAATGACAAACTTGACCGCTATCTTGCAAAAGGTTTGTCCGAAGAATCCAGTGCAGGTGTATTGGAATTTATGGATCAATTAGTCGCTTTAGGTTAAGCGCAGCTTATAAATTACATTTACTCACACATTCAAAGAGGCTGACAGTACTGTCAGCCCTTTTTATGTTATATTAGAGATATGATAGAGGCTGTAATTTTTGATTTAGACGGAACACTTTTATATACACTGGAAGATTTGAAAAACAGTACGAATTTTGCTTTGTGTGAATTCGGGTTTCCGGAGCGGACACTGGAAGAAGTTAAAAGATTTGTGGGCAACGGGGTCAGAAAACTTATTGAACGTGCTGTGCCGGAGGGGACAAAAGTGGAGACAACAGAAGATGTTTTGCGCGTATTTAAAGAAAATTACGAACAAAATATGTATAATTGCACAAAACCCTATAATAGTATCGAAAAGTTACTGTCAGATTTAAAAAGCGAGGGGATTAAAACAGCGGTTGTATCGAATAAGTTTGACCTTGCGGTAAAGGAGTTGTGTAAAAAGTATTTTGGCGGATTAATAGATGCAGCAATAGGCCAAAGGGATGATGTCCCTAAAAAGCCTGCACCGGACGGTGTTTTAGCGGCAATAAAAGAACTCGGTGTTGCGCAAAAGAATTGTATTTATGTCGGAGACAGTGATGTAGATGTTTTGACGGCACATAATTGCGGTCTGCCTTGTGTTGGTGTCATTTGGGGATACCGCGACAGGGAACTTTTAGAAAGCAAAGGAGCCGATTACATTGTAACCGACCCCCTTGAAATACTGACTCTGGTTAAAAAGCTTAACCGATAACCGGTGCTACAAAAGTTCTTGTTGCAAGTTCTTTATCGAGAAGAAGCAGTGCATTTGCATCATTTCCGATAAGTTTTAATGTAGCCAGAACACCGCCTACATTTGATTCTTCTTCAACCTGTTCTTTTAAGTACCAGTCTAAGAAAGATAAAGCCGCACGGTCTTTTACTTCATCTGCAACATCCATCAAAGCATTAATTCTTGATGTAACATATTCTTCGTGTTCAAGAACATGTTCAAAACAAGCAAGCGGGGATTCCCAGTTTGTTTCCGGTTTGTCGATGGCTTCAAGTTCTACTCTGCCGCCGCGTTCGTGTACATAGTTGAACATACCCATAGCGTGTGCGTGTTCTTCCTGAACCTGAACAGTAAACCAGTTTACAAAACCTTTTAAGTTAAGTCTTTCAAAATATGCTTGCATTGCAAGATAAAGATATTCAGAATAAAGTTCTTTGTTTATCTGATCGTTGAATGCTTTTTCTAATTTTTCGTTTATCATAATTTCTCTCCTTTCAAACTGATTAACCTTCGATTAAAGTTTAACACGTAAAGAAAGAAATAAAAGAGTTAAAAATTTATACTTCTTAACAAAAGAGGGGTATTTGCGCAATTTAAAGTTTGAGTTTTTTTATTATAACTACTATGAACATCAGCGCAATACAAAATAATCTCTATTACGGACAAACCCAATCACTTACCCCGAAAAAACAAGACGCCTTATCATTCAAGGGTTATGGCATTCAGCGTTTAACCAATATGAATATCGGTATGATGCCGCAGGGGTTTATAGGCGAAGTTGCCCTTTTTAACAAAACTCTGAACAAAGATGTTTTCGTAAATGTATTCAAAGAATTTAACTGCGGCGATGAAATATACAGGCTTAAAGATGACAATAATCAGGTTATTGGCGAACTTGCGCTGCGGATTAAAAAGTTTTTTGATTACGACAAATATATTCATAAAGATGATCCGAGCCATGTTTACGTATCTGATTTGTACAACTTTTCACGCAAAGATACACCGTTTGCCAACAAAAATGTAGAGGACTACAGCCATGTCGGCATAAGACTTTTGCAAATCGCCCAACGGAGAAGTGACGAGGCGCAATGCTGCGGTAATATAAAATTGACTGCTATGCCGGAAGCTTTAACTTTCTATAAAAATAAAATCGGTATGCAAAGTGATTCTGCGGTGTTTAACAGGAATTTTCTCTACTTACCGTGGGACAAAAAAGAACCGCTCTCCAGAATGTATGGCGGATTATAATACGCTTTGGGACTAATATTTCGGATAATGAAAATTAAATATTGTTTTCTTTAAATGTAATTACTATGAGAGAAAATAATATAATACATTCACCTGTAAACAAGCTGTTGCAGGCGTTAGGAGAAAACACAAAATTAGAAGTTAATGAGTGGGCGAAAAATGCATCTTACCACGGTCTCGGGAATGCGTTTAATAAAAAATGGATGGCTGACATTACCCCTGTTGCTTTATTAAGACTTTCTGTGAAGGAAGCCGTGAATATTATTGCAACTCTGAGTGAAAGCGGAATTTTTTATGAAGAATTTCCGAAATATATAGAAACTCCGAATTACGGCGATAAATGGGGCAGACTTGCGAATTACATAGAAATTAACGACAGGGCAATAGCGACAATGGATGGCGGCTGTACCTGCAAAGGTATTTTAAGCTGTATAAAGCTGCTTGCTGCAATTCCGCCCTCTGCAAGAAGCTGGGCAAATTGTGTTATTCTTTCACAGGTCTGGCAGAATATTTACGGTGACGCTTATTCAAAAGGCCCGTTTGAGGAAAACTCTGTTTACGGCCTGCGCTTGAATACATCATATAGTGACAATATTATCGACTATTCTATTGTTGATAAAATATCGCCGGAAGAACAATTGAAGGCTTTTGTTGATCTGGCGCATTTTAGAGGAATTAAGGCCGGTTTCCGACAGGTAATTTCGGCTGACCAGATGAAAGTTGCTTATCCGGATCATGAAGAAACTTTTAGCTGGTGTAATCCTGAACATGTTGAAATTTATATCAATGAAAATGTTAAATTAATGAATTTGGGATTTGAGTGCATGTTTATTGATTCTGCCAAACACATAGGCGGCTATGATTGCGCCAATTATACCGGCGTGGGCGATTTACCCGAATATCCGCAAATGCAGTATATATTAAACGAAATTCGTTCCCGTTCAGGCAAAACAGATATAAGTTTTGTGGGCGAAAAAAGTTCTGATGATTTTGAACGATATAGATTAATGGGACTTACGGCCGGAACAGATTTTATAACAGGTGACGATTTTTATGCGGTGAGACAGTTATCCGAACGCCTGAAATATTGTCGTGATTATGCCCCCGGAGTAGAAGTTTCAAATGATAATAACGAAGGCGGAATGACTTATGAACAGCGTTTAAACCGCATTAATACAGCGCTTTTTGCGTTTTATCTTGCAAGTGATAAACTTCCGAGTTTTATGCAGATGAACGATTTATTTCCCCTGCGTTATGACACAAGTACACATCATCTTATGATGACTAACCCGTCATATTCAATCGACGGTACGGCCGAAAGTCATTGGGAAAATCTTTTTGCCAAAGATGACGGCAAATATTACAACCACAGAGTAGGTGAGCTTTTTGCACATGCATTAAGCCTTTAAAAAACAAAGAAAGGATAAGAAAATGAGTTTTAATCCGTTACAAGAAAAAGGTATTCCTTTAGAAAAACAAATACGCACATGGCACGATATTGTCAAAAGACCTTTTAATAAATATGAAATAGATTGTTATTCCCGTACACGCCAGATTTTGATGAATGGTATTGAAGTCGAAGCGTGGAATTTTAAACACAATTTGAGCCGAACATGTTCTGATCCGGAAACAAGAAAACTTATTGCGCTTTCAAGACGAATAGAAGATATGCAGCAGACAACGGTTAACTGGTTAACGCCGGCATGTCAATCTGTTCTTGAAACAACTTTGGGTTATGAACAGGTTGCCGTAGATTTAACTGCATGGATGGCGCAAAACGAGCCTGATGATTATGTCAGAGAAACTTTTAACTTTGGTTTGTTAGAAGATTTTGACCACTTATACAGATACAGTCAGTGGGCCTACATGATGGAGGGCTGCGACCCTAATAATATATTGCAGGGTATGACAGATGTTGTGGTGGGACGACCGACCCAAAATCATCACAACTGTAATGCATTGCGTTTAAGAAAACACTATGACAAAATGACTGCCGAACCGCAGACAAAAGTTAATATCTATACTCTTGTTTCCGGTGAACAGCAGACACATAACTTCTACGCAGAACACGGTATGATGTATGCAAATGATGATTTGAGAAGAACTTACGGCGAAATATGCGACGTAGAAGAAGAACACGTTACAATGTATGAGTCGCTTATTGACCCGACAGAAACACCTTACGAAAAACTTCTTCTCCACGAATTTACGGAAGTTTGTAACTACTATAACTGTTATAAAGACGAAGAAGATGACAAACTTAAACAAATTTGGGAAGAATTTCTCGGATTTGAACTCGGTCACTTGCAAATAGCAGTTGATTTGTTCAAAGAAAACGAAGGCCGTGATCCGGAAGAAGTTATCGGCAACAAAGTTGTTCTTCCATGTCATTTCGAAAGCCAGAAAGAATATGTTACTAATATCCTTGAAAACGAGATAGACAAACGCCTGGCTCAGGATGAAGAAAGATCTTATACAACAATAAATAAACTCCCTGATGACTGGAAAAGTTATAAAGTTCAGGAAAAAGTCGGACTTGAAGGCGCACCGACAGAAGAAACAATCCGACTGGTAAGAGAATCTATTAATCGTGATATTGTATCCGCAGATGATAAATTAATCCATAAACAGCCCGATTTGGTTAAACGCGGTTTGGAGATAATGGCACAGGCGCCGAATACGGTCGATTACGAGGACTACAAGGAAATGGATAAAGTAGACTTATTTGAGTTCTAAAACATTTCCTAAGAAAGGGCAAAATATGTTAAAAAATATATTAAAAGTGACTGTTTTTGTCGGTATTGCGGCATTAGGAATAACTGCTCTGGTGAGAAGCAAGTTATTACCGGATTTAAAAGAAAAGTTTCATGATTTTGACGTAGAATACGAAAAAAAGAATTGTATAAAACGCCGGCTTCAAATAATTGCGGACGTGATGAAAAAACGCATGTCAGAGACCGAATGCCGTATCAGTGAAGAAAATCACCGAAAAAAACAGGAAGAATACGACCAAATGAATTGGGACGAAAAAAAGATATCCCGCAAAGCTTTTTCATAAGTCAGCGTGCGCCGCGGAAAATTTTCCGCGGCGCCTTTATTATATTCAAAAAAACCAAACTTACGACTGATGCGTACATATGGTCATAAAATCATATCGTTGGTCACGAAATCTTCCTTCATAACCAAAAGGATAGCATAATCTTTAATTCCTCCCATGTTGCCATACTGTCCCAACACTTTTAAGTATGCGAATCTTTGACCCAAACAACGGGTAAAAATTATATCGGGAACAACATAACAAACAAGTTACGCAGAAAAACGATTAAGTTTGAGGAAGTTCAGGAAATTTTGGCTGTTCTGGACTATCATATTGAATTTGTGCGTAATAAATAACAAGTAGCAGGTTGGTGCTTTCAGTCCAACAATAAAGCTAAATCAAATTTACCAGACCTGTGGAGTGGTCAAAATGACATTTTGCAATATAGAGTTTACCTGCCTCAACTGCATCTCTGATTATCTTAGAGCGCTCCATTAACACATCTTCCACCCAGATAGTATGCTGTTGTGCAAAATAGTTATGGCATGTTATATCTTCTTCCTTGTCCAAAACAGGATAAACACAGTTCAAAATAGATGTGAAATTTCCGTCTATTTCCGGATAATGTTCTTTCGCGTATTTCATAACACCGCAATCGTCATGTCCAAGCAATATCAAAAGCGGAACTTGCAGCTTTTTCACAGCGTATTCTATACTCTCAATTACGTTCGGCCCTGCCGTAATGCCTGCAACACGCACTACAAAAAGTTCTCCTATACCGCAGTCAAATATTATCTCCGGTACTACCCGTGAATCAGAACAACTTAACACAACGGCATAAGGCTCCTGATGAAATGCATATTTTTGCAGAGTTTCAAGAGTCATGTTTTGTGCTGTCGGCTTGCCGTTTACAAAATTCCTGTTGCCGTTCAGCAGTTTGATTAATTCTTTTTTTGCGTTTTCCGGAATATCGGCCGGTAAGTTATATTTATTTTCCATATTATTATTCTATCATAAATTATTCATACTAACAAAAATTTAACATTACCATGTTATAATCAAACATGTTGGTATAAACTTGGGATTATAATACTATGAATTTTACTCCAATAAAAACATTTGTTAAAAATCATGCAGATTTATTTACATTTTTAGGTTTGTGTATATTATTTTATCTGATATTTTTCCATAACATCGGAAATTACGCACTGATGGATGTCGACGAAACCCGTTATGTATCTATGGCGCGTGAAATGTTTCAGACAAAAGACTTTCTTACCCTGCATTTGAACGGAGAATATTTTTTCGAAAAACCTCCGTTGTACTTTTGGGGAGAATGCCTTTCTTTTGCTTTGTTCGGTAAAATTAATGAATTTACGGCAAGATTTCCGGTTGCATTTTACGGAATGATGTCGTGCTTTTTGCTTTATTTTACCGGTAAGAAAATTGTTTCAAGAGAATTTGGCGTAATTTCTTCGTTAATTCTTGCGACAAGTATGGAATTTACTATTCTGGCAAAATTTGCCATTCTTGATATAGTTGTTTCAACATGCGTTGCTTTTGCTGTAATGTTCGGATTTATTACCTATTTTTGCCGCGAAAGCAGAAGGAAATATTACTGGTGGCTGTTCTACATTTTTTCCGGTCTTGCTGTAATGGCAAAAGGTATTCCGGGATTTGTTCTGCCTTTCGGTACAATGTTTTTTATCGGACTTGCAACAAAAAAACTGAAAGCATATTTCAAGCCGCAATACTTTGTTGTCGGTATGATTTTGTTTTTGCTGGTTGTTCTTCCATGGCATATGATTATGTTCAAAATCCATGACCCGCTGTTTTTCAATGAATATATTGTAAAACATCATATAAACAGATTTTTCTCATCATCTGAAATTCACAGGGCTGAACCATTCTATTTTTACATTGTTACTCTACTGTGGGGACTTATTCCATGGATATTCTCCGCAATTGCTCTTGCTATTGCCAGATTTAAATCTATTAAAAAATTCTCTTACGATGAATTGACGCTTCCGCAGAAATATATGCTGTTCAACTGGATAGGTTTTCTTGTAACATTCATTTTCTTTTCCATTTCAAAGACAAAACTTATCACATATATTTTGCCGGTATTCTTCTTTACGGCAAACATTCTCGGATATGCATGGAATGAATATATAAATAAAGATGCAAACAAAAAGGCGATTAATCTTTCGGTCTATATCTTTGGCGGCCTGATGATATTTACAGGTATAACGGCAATGTTTACAAAATATTACCTGCCGGAACAACTTTACCTTGATATATTAAACGCAAAATGGCTGTGTATAATCCTTGTATTATTCCTTGGTATTTCAAGTGTTATTTGTGCCGTAAAAGATAAAAAACGCGGAGTTTTCTATACTTACGTCATATTTATGACATTGTTATCAGCGCTTGGTACAAAAGAATTGTTTAACATTGATTACAAATTTGGCCAGAATGATATTATGGAATATGCAAAAATAGCTAAAGATAACGGCAATGATGTTGTAATTTTCGGTCATGGACGCAGGTATTCACTGCTGTATTACTACGGCGGCCCTGTAACGTTTGAAGTTGCAAACAATTATCCGTATCTTGATAAAGCACTGAAAAATAAGAATACACTATTTATAATAAAGAAAAAGGAATATCACGAAATAGCAAAAAATGAGGACGATTTTGAAATACTCAAAACCGGCCGCAAATATCTTCTTATCCGTGGTAAAAAAGACGGACAAAAAGGGGCATTAGGGCTTGAATAAGTCCTTAACGCTGAATTTTCCCGCTTTTTCCTGATGAAATTCCAACACCTTTTTCATTATAGGATTAGTATGACGAATAGCAGATGACGTTTTTTTGACTTCATCTGTTTTTGTTTGTTCAATAACTGTTAAGTTTTTGATTTTTCTCTCGTCCATACAAAACCTCTATATTTATATTAAAAAAATTATTCGTTAAAAATTGATAAATTTGTATATAATAAATATATATTTTTACATTATGTTACACATCAGGATTAAGCTTTGCTATTTTTACATTAAAGACTTTTTCAATATCGATGCCGGAGAGGATGTTTGCGATTAAATCATTCGGGTTGGCATTTTGAATGTTATCTATATGGTTGAATTTTCCTAATACTTCTGTATCTGTGTAGGTTTTGATTAATTCCGGCATGGTTTTGACTTCCGGCGGACAGTCTGACTCATTATAGTCGTTTATTATAACTCCCCGAATGTTTAAACCTTCGATTTGAGCGTGATTTATTGTCATAAGTGTTGATGTGACTGCTGACACTGTTGGCTTCACGACAAAAACAACGGGCAGATTTAATTCTTTAATAAAGTCTTTTTCAGCGAAATTTGGGGCAAAAGGCGTGTTGATACCTGATGTCCCGTCAGTGATAATGCATTCATAACTTCGTATTATACTTTCATAGTCTTTTAGAATAAGTTCTTTATCTATCAGCATATTCTCTTCTGCTGCAGCCACAAAAGGGGTGGCATTGCTTTTTAACAAATAGCTGAAATATGTTTGTATGTAGGTATCAATCAGCTTGACAAAGACCAGATCAGGAGATTGAAGGTATCCGTTATTTTCCACAGCACCGGTTTGCACAGGTTTATAGACCGTGGTATAGTAACCCAACCCCTGCATTGTCGCGGCAAGTCCTGCGGTTATATAGATTTTATCAGAATTTGGTTCTATTTCGGTTACAAATAATTCTAACATCTTCTACCTTCATGATGAGTTTATTGCAAAATAAACTTCTTTCAAGCGTTTTTTGCTTATATGTGTGTAAAGCTGTGTTGTTGCAACATCGCTGTGCCCCAGAAGCTCCTGAACTATACGTAAATCAGCCCCGTTTTCAAGCAAATGCGTTGCAAAACTGTGCCGGAGAGTATGCGGAGAAATATGTTTATGAATTTTTTTGCCCTGTTCGCTTATAAAATTGTAGATATCCTGTCGCGTTACAGCGCGTCCGGTTTCCGTCAGGAGTAATTTTTTCGTATTCAGCCTGAATTTGTTGATAATATAATCCCGCTGCGGCAGATAGTCTTTAATTGCTTTAATAGCTTTTTTGCCAAGCGGCACAATACGTTCTTTAGAGCCTTTGCCGGTGCATTGAAGGTATTTTCCGTTAATATCTATGTTACTTAATTCGAGATTGGTGAGTTCGGAAACCCGCAGACCGCATCCGTAAAGCAGTTCCACAATCACTTTTTGTTCAGGTGTAAGATGCTGTTTAAGTATTGTTTCTATTTCTTCAATAGTCATAACTTTCGGGAGCTTTTGCGGAAGCTTAGGCTGTTCAAGTGTTAAAGTCGGGTCAGCGGTGCATATTTCATTTGCACAAAGCCACTTGAAAAATCCGCGTATGGAGGCGATTTTTCTGGCAACACTGGTTGCCGAATATTTTTGTTCACGGAGCTTGAGAATATATGAGTTAACCTGTGAGCGCTGAATTTTATCCAAATCACAGGCACAAAACTCAAGAAAATTGCTTAAATCTCTCCTGTAGGCCTCCAGCGTATTCTGCGAAAGCCCTCGTTCTACATCAAGATATTCAAGGTATTCTGACAAAATTTGCATACTCATAATCATTATTATAAAACATGTACGCATTATTGGAATGCTTTATTTGACGTAGAAATTAAATAAATGAAATTATGTGAAAACAAAAAGCCTGCCATAGGCAAGCTTCAATTCCCTTTTCCGTGCGCATCACAGCGCATGTTGTTACTAAGTGTGTACTATGAGTTACTGCTGGTTTTGTATCTATAGCTAAGCATACTATAGGTTCCTGATGTGTCTGATGATGAATCATCGCCGTAAAATACAGACATATTAGTTGCCGCTTTATGAGCATATTCGTCAACTTTTTCCTGTCTTGCAGAATTTACGGTATATGCTGATATTTCCTCCTGAGTAATTCTGCCGTCATGGTTTGTATCCATGTCATCAAAGTGCTCCAGAATATCATTGATCGTACTTGTTGAAAGCCCGCTTGCACCGGATGCGTACAACTGGCTTAATTCAGCTTTGGTAAGTCCTTGTGCACTCATCATATTTGTTAAGTTGGTCATTTCGTCAGAGGAAATTATTCCGTCACCGTCTTTATCAATATTAGTGAAATTTGTCTGCAAATATGATGCAAAAGTTTGGTTTAAGGAATATAAATTATCCTGATTTGTTCTCGCTTCCGAAATACCTTCCAGAGTAAGGCCATCAGGATTTTGTGCTGCAAGCTGTGCATAAGTGTTCGTCAATCCCGCATATATACCTGTAAATAAATTTGAACTGCCCATAAATATATCCTTCTTGTTTACTACCTGATTTTATATTAATGATGTTTTTTCAAAAATCAACCATATGAATGGATGAATTTTCATGCTGCCTGATTCTTGTAAATATTTAGCCACTTAGTCACTTACTGCCTTTTTTAAAAATGGGGGTTGCAATTTTGCGAAAGATACGGTATAATACTTGTATGAGCAATTATTTAGCAAGAATAGTTTTGGATATTGAGGATTTAGCGGGGTCTAACCTAAAACTTGACAAAGCCGCAAACCATTGTGCCGCAAGGCTTTCAGACATCGGGGGGGGGGCTCAAATCCGCTAATTGTAAACTTTTCGCAATATTTTCATTCAACACAAGGCATATTCCTTGTGCCAAAGTGTATAAACTTAGCAAAAGTGGCTCAATGAATAGAATTATTGTATATTATAAATTAATAAGGAGAATTGCATGAAAGATAATTTAATAAAACTTGATAGTACTAACAAAGGAGATGTAACCATGAAACAAAACAATGTTAATGATGAACAAAAACTGTTACATTCCTTCTCCCCTTTGGGAGAAGGTGGCCACAGGCCGGATGAGGGTGCGGACGTAGTCCGCTCTCACACTCAGGAGACAGGCAGGCTAGCCAGCACCAATACTCAGAAAATTACAGAAAGAAATGTTTCCCTCAACAACGCTCTCGCCTCCGGCTCCGCTATGGTTTCGGAAAACATTTCTTTCTGCTCGCAATCCGCAATTCAGCATGACGGAACCCGTCACGAAGCCGCAGAGCCTAAAAATGTAAAGGACTTAACGTCTTATCGTCCTAACGTCTTAACGACTTCTAAGAAGGCAGCTTTCACTTTGGCTGAAGTGTTAATCACCCTCGCAGTAATCGGCATTGTTGCCGCATTGACCTTGCCCGGCCTAATTCAAAATCATAACGAGAAAGCATGGTCTACAGCTAAAGACCTCTGGGAAAAGAAACTCACGGAAACCGTCAGAAGAATGAACACTGACGGCGTCATGACAGGGCACGACTCTACAGAGGACTTTATGGACACTTTCAAACAATACATGAAAGTTATTAAGACCTGTGATAACACAGATATTAATAAATGCTATTCACCAAAAGTCGTTACAACAGGAAGTAACGAAGAACCTATGGAAGTTGAAACTGATTCTTTAACATCTGCATCTAGCATGGGCCTAAGCGACTGGCAGACTAACACTAATACCATGAGCTTTGTTGTTGCAGACGGAACAACGGTTATTATGGCATACCAGCCGGAATGCCCTTACGCTGACCCAATTGAAGATACAGGTTCACAAGTATCTTGTATGGCATATATGGTAGATGTTAACGGAAAGAAAGGGCCGAATAGAGTAGGTAAAGATATTCAATTAAGCTCTGGCGTAGCATTCTCAACTTGCGATAATCCGATTGGTGACATGTGCTGGAGTACAGAGTTTCGTGCGAACAGAGCAATAAACACATGTGAAGGCAGTGAATACGAAGATATGGAAGAAATGCATGGAGATTATTGTTCTACAAATTATTGGGCCGGAGCGAAGCTTACTTGTCAAGAAAAAGGCATGAGCCTTCCAACAAGCGCTCAGCTTACTCAATTAGCACAAGCATTATATGTAAAGTTGGACGGAACTGAAGCAACGATAACAGAAGGATACGTAGAAGGCTTAAAAGTAAGGGATCAATACAAAGATAATCCCCCAATTCCTATTGGCTTCTGCAACTGGTCCAGTGAGGAGCGCACTGCTAACAGCGCGTACTTCCGGCACTTCACCACTACCTACACGAGCGGCAGTGACAATAAATGGAGCTTCAAGCACGTCAGCGGCTACCGCGCTGTTTGTATATCCAACTAAGGACTTTGTCCTTAGTTGGTGTGACTAAGTGACTAGGTGATTAAGTAATTACAGCCGTAGGGTGCGTCGTTTGACGCACCGATTTTTTGTATTATTGAAAAGCGATAGCGTGCCCACCTTTTAACTTAGTGCCTTTTCTCTGAGATCCCGCAAGGTGACGACTGTGGCAGGACGCACTCAAACCGTTGCGGGATGACGGAGAGAAGCTAATTGTCGGATTTGTAAATACGACCTACTTTTAATCAATCCAGCGTGGTCTGATTGTATTATTCGACTTAACATCTTTTAAGGCAATGTGGGACTTTTCTCATGTTGCCTTATTTTGTCCCGTCATCCCGCAGCGGTTTCGTGACGTCCTGCCACAGTCGTTGCCTTGCGGGATCTCAAATTTTTTCTGTTGGGCAAGAATGCCCCAACCTACATCTGTGACCTATGAACAGTAAACAGTGTACTGTTATTTCAAAATAGGGTAATGCGAAAATATTCTCACGTTGCCCTATTTTTGTAAATACTTAGTGCCTTACTGCCTTTTTTGAGATCCCGCAAGGTGTCAACTATGGCAAGATGCACTCAAACCGTTGCGGGATGACGGAAAGAGTCATGTGCATATTTAACTTTTTTGACCCCTCACCCTAACCCTCTCGCGCAAGGGGCTAGGAATATTTTATCGGCAATGTGCGCATTTCCAGCGTTGCCTTATCTTTGATATGCACTTAACGTCTCAACGTCTTATAGTCTTAACGTCTTTATTAACTCCTTAGTGCCTTAGTGCCCTAACCCCTTAGTGCCTTAACAGTACTATATTACAAAACAGCTTAACAATTGCCTTAAAGGTAAGTTTTGTGATATATTTTAGGTAGAACAATGATGAAAAAAGAGTGGATATATAATGATAGCGATAGTAATGAAAAGTCTTTAATCAAAAGACTTTTATCTTCCCGCGGCATAAAAACTGATGAAGAAATTCAGGAGTTTTTGCACCCTCTGGAGATGAAGTTAACACACCCGAATGTATTTACTGACATGGAAAAATGCGTTGAAAGACTGTCAAAAGCTATTGATAATCAGGAAAAAATTGTTGTACACGGTGATTTTGATGCTGACGGCGTAACTTCAACCTCGCTTTTATACAGAACATTCAAACATCTCGGCGCTGATGTAAATTATTTTATCCCTGACAGAGAAAAAGAAGGCCACGGATTTGACACAAAAGCTCTCGTTAAAATAATGACATCTGTCAAACCAAAAGTCATTATATCCTGTGACTGCGGGATTAGTGATGTTGATGCCGTAAACTTTTTAAACAGTTTTAAAATAGATGTAATAATAACCGATCACCACGAAGCTCCGGAAGTATTGCCGAAAGCTTATGCAATAATCAACCCGAAAGCCCAAAACGCTCTGGATGAAAATTTGACAACAAAACAAATAACAAGTCTTACTTCACTTGCCGGTGTCGGTGTTGCATTCAAGGTTGCGCAGGCCCTGCTTGAAAAATACAAAAAAACCGAATTTATATATGATATTCTGCCTTATGTTGCCGTTGGTACTGTTGCGGATATTGTTCCGCTTGTCGGAGAAAACAGGTATCTTGTGACAAAAGGTCTGGAATTAATCTCTAACGGTAAACACTGGGGATTGGAAAAACTTCTTGAAAGTGCTGGTTACAAACCATCAAACGGCGTTACATCAGAACAAATAGCCTTTGGTGTCGCACCGAGAATTAACGCATCAGGAAGGCTTGATACTGTAGAAGCAGCACTAAAAGTCTTAATTTCTGACAACAAGCAGGAAATTCAAATGGCAATAATGGAGTTGGAAAACTTTAACAAAATCCGCCAAACCCTCTGTCAGGACACATTTATGGAAGCGGATGCAATGCTTCAGGCCGAAGGCAACAGGTATCCGGCTATTGTTCTTTTCAAACCCGACTGGCATGTCGGAATTGTCGGTATTGTTGCTTCAAAACTCGTTGAAAAATATTACAAACCGACTTTTTTAATGACATATTCGGAAGAAACAAAGCAAATAAGATGTTCCGCAAGAAGCATTTCCGGCATAAATCTGTATGATGTAATAAATGAAAATGCCGAATTGCTTGACGGTTTTGGCGGGCATGAAATGGCGGCCGGTCTTTATTTTTCACCTGAAAAAAGCTCTTTTGAAACAGTGAAATCCGCTCTCAATAAAACCGTTAAAGAATTTCTTAACGGCAAAGAACTAAAACCGTTTATCAATATAGATTTAGACCTCCGGCCGGAGGATGTTGACCTGAATCTCGTAGAAGAAATTTCAAAGCTTGAGCCCTTTGGCGCGGCCAATCCGAGTCCCATCTTCTCCTTGAAAAATCTGAAAGTTAAAGAAAAAAAACTTATGGGAGAAAGCAAAGACCATTTAAAACTTGTAAGTCTTGCGCCCGATGCAGCATCTGAATTTAACTGTATCTGGTGGCAGCACGGCGATATTTCTCTGGTTAACGGCGATACATTTGACGTTGCTTTCCACCCGCAAAAAAATGAGTTTAACGGAAATATAAGTGTTCAGCTTATTGTTGATGACATCCACTCTGAATATCTTAAAGAAGAGGAAGAAACTGCAACTGACAGAATAAAGCTGTATGATCACCGCAAAAAAACTGATATTTTGCCGCAGGTAAATGATTATGTAAAAAATGTTAAAAGCAATATCATGGTCTTTGCTGAAAGCAAATCTGTTCTTGACATGCTCCGTCCTTTTTCAACCCTTTTTGAAAAATCAATGACGCGCGACAATCTACAGCCGTGTGACGGATTAATGTTTTTCGACTATCCGGCAGACATTGAAACATTTAACAGAATTATTGAGCAAACAAATCCTAAAGCAATCCATTTTATGAACTATGATATTAAATCTTTTGATGAAAAAGAGTTTCTAAAAACTGTTTGCGGAATGATGAAATTTGCAGCGCACAATAACGGCGGAAAAGTAGAATTTAGAAGATTTGCGAGTTTTTTGGGAAAATCTTACGCTGTTCTGGAACTTTTATTTGATATCTTTGAAGAAATATCTCTCATCAAAATTCTTGAGCGCAGCAAAGATTATTACATTATAGATTACCTCGGCAACAGCGAATTATCAGCAGTTTTGCACAGTACAAAATACGCGCAGCTGCTTGATTTGATTGATGAATGCGAAAGTTTTCAAAAAAGCCTTCTTGAGGATGATTTGAATACATTGGAAATCGTCTGATATTTGTGCTACAATAAAACCTATGGAAAGAAAACCGATTGTAGCAATAGTAGGACGCCCGAATGTAGGCAAATCAACTTTCGTAAACCGTCTTGTAGGTTCACGAAACTCTATCGTTGATGATTTGCCGGGAGTTACACGCGACAGAATTTATTTTGACGTGGAATGGCAGAACAAAATATTCACAGTCATTGACACCGGCGGTATTATCCCCGGAGATGAAGATGAAATTATGCTCTCCATATTCGATCAGGCAAAAATCGCCTGCGAAGAAGCCGACAAAATCATATTTCTTGTCGACGGCAAAGAAGGCGCCAACCCTGTTGACTACGATATTGCAAATATTCTGAGACAATCCGGAAAACCCGTTTATCTTGCAGTAAACAAAATCGATAATCCTGCCTCATTAATGATGATAAACGATTTTTATTCACTTGCCCTCGGAGATCCTATCGGAATATCTGCGCTTCACGGAAGCGGCGGTGTCGGAGATTTACTGGAAATAATTACCGAAGATTTTGAAATTCAGGAAGAAACCGAGCAGGAAAAAATAATAAAAATCGCAATAGTCGGCCGTCCGAATGCAGGTAAATCATCTATTGTTAACGCTGTCCTTAACGAAAACCGTGTTATTGTATCAGATGTTTCCGGCACAACGCGTGACAGCATTGACAGTAAAGTAACTTACAAAGACAAAGAGTTTATTATTGTTGATACAGCCGGTATAAGAAAAAAAGCAAGAGTAGATTACGGCGTAGAAAAATTTGCCGTTGACCGTGCTATCCGCTCAATAAGAGAATGCGATGTCGCACTCCTTGTTATTGATGCAACCGAAGGTATTTCCGATCAGGATAAAAAAATTGCCTCTATTATAACAGAAGCCGGAAAAGGCTTGATTATCGCGATAAACAAATGGGATTTGATAGAAAATAAAAAATCAAATACAATAAACGAATTTTCTAAAAAAATAACAAACGATATTCCGTTTTTGGAATTTGCACCGAAAATATTCATCAGTGCGCTTACCAAACAGCGAATTAACACAATATTTGACAAGGCGCAGGAAGTCTATGCAGAATGTACAAAGCGTATTTCAACCGGACTTTTAAACAAAGTTATAAAAGAAGCATATATGCTTAATCCGCCGCAATCATCAAAAGGCAAACGGTTAAAACTTTTGTACGTAACGCAAACCGGTATTCAGCCGCCGCACATTGTCATCTTTGCCAATAATGCAGAGCTAATGAAAGACCATTACAAAAAATATATAGAGAATAAACTGCGTGAAGCATTTGGCTTTTTCGGCACACCGATAAAGCTTTCTATCCGCGAACGCAGTGAAAAGAATAAGTAAGCTTGCAAGATGTGAGACCGCTCTTACATATTGAAAAACAACTAAAGAAGAACAGCAATGTAGGTTGGTGCTTTCAGCCCAACAATAAAGCTTTCATAAAAGACAACAATTAAATGCGGACAATCATTTTGAATAAAAGTACATTTGTGTTTTTTTAACAAATATTTTTGTTGGGGTAGAAACCCACAACCTACATGCTATTAATTATTTGATTATACACATTGCTCTAACACCAGAATAACCTCGATAAACAGGGGTAGCTTCTGTATAATTGGCTAAAAAGCGCCTATAATAACCTGACTCCTCATTTGACCATAGTGCAAATGTAGGTTCAGGAAGTCCTATGGAACTTGCAGATCCTGCTATATACACTAAATTTTCACGATTTTCGTAGGTGTCTATGATTGGATTTCCCTCATATATTATAGTTGCGATTTGGGATAATGTTTCCATTGTTGGAAGATTATTTATTCCATTGCATGCTTTTACTGCTCCTCCCCAATAATCGTTATCATTTGAGCTACATTTTTCTATTCCTAAACTTTCTTTCAAATTTTCACATTCGCTATTAGTTAAGGGAGTAGGAATAAATGGGGCAGAAAAACAATTCCCGACAAATTCAACTGTACAATTTTTCCCTACCTTGGATACATTAACTTGTGAAATATCCTTACCAAAAGTATTGGGGCTTTTATTTCCAGATACATCATAAAGTATTGCCATACTTGCTGAGGTTGCCGCAAACTGATTGTTATACGGGTCTTGCGTTGTGTTTGGATTGTAGGCGATTATTGCATTTACGCCGTTTGCAAACTGTACAGCTACTGTATCTGTATTCCAATCACTCTGGCCTAATGATGCGGATGTTTTTATCTGTGACATATCTATAGGCTCATCACCTTCGTTCCAGATTACTTGTTTATTGAAACACTTTGTAATCTCGCTATTATCGCACACTCTGGTGATTTTGATGTATTTCTTTAGTTCGTTTACAAAATCCATGGTATTTGCGTAACCCGCAAGTTTTTCTTCTGTATTCATCTGACGTGTTGCGACCTCTAAGCGCTTTGTGAATACATCTTGTGCCGTGCTCCATGCTTTTTCGTTGTGATTCTTTATTAAACCTGGGATTGTCAGAACAGCTACCACGCCGATAACAGCGAGAGTGATTAGGACTTCGGCTAGCGTGAAGGCAAACTTTGTAAAATTTAATCTTATCATACATTTTACTCCATAAAAATACATTATACTAAATCTTTACACTACTATAATGTATTAATCTGCATTTGTCAATGGGTTAAAATATTTATTATGAAAGACGAACGCTTAAACATTCTTGCAGAAAATATTTTTTGGGCACGAAGAAAGACAAGATATACACAATTAAAACTTGCCGAGTTAGTTGATATGAGTGAAAATTCTATAGGTAAAATTGAACGTGCAGAGCAAACCCCGTCCGCACTTGTCCTATATGATATAGCCAAAGCTCTCGGGGTAGATATAAAAGATTTATACAAAGGTTTGGATTAACATATAGGTGTCGTTCTAATTCACCATTTTTATAAATGTAACTCTGTATAGTAAACATTATATTTTTAGGACAGTAAACAAAGTAGTAGGTTGGTGCTTTCAGCCCAACAATAAAGCTTTCATAAGAACCAACAATTAAATACGGACAATCATTTTGAATAAAAGCACATTTGTGTTTTTAACAAATATTTTTGTTGGGGTAGAAACCCCAACCTACATGCTACATGCTACGCGCTGTATCAAAAGGTGATAACTGATATTGTTATTATAAAACAGGCCGGTTTTGAACCGGCCTGTTTATCTATTCATCTTGTTGATATTTTATCATGTGTGAAGTCACTGCATACATCGCCGCAGAAACCTCCGCCGTCGTTGTAAACGGGCCGTACATTTTAATGAATTTTGCTGCATCAAATGTTGACATATACTGCTGAATTAATGCACGTGATTCTTCTGTCAGGTTTTGATTGGCAAGAATATTTGCAACATAATTGTTCGCTTTTTCTTCTATACCGTCCTCGCCGTAATCATCATCCTGTGAAAGCTCTATCGTGTCTTTCTCTTCTTTGTCACCGACTTTGGCTTCTTTTGCTTCCTCTTCTTGAGCCTTTTTGGTTTCTTTTTCGTCGTCGGTTTCCGTTACTTTTGCTGCTGAGGTGTAAGCACCTGATACGTTGTTAATTTCCATGGTACCATCCTTTCTTTAAAGTACTCATGTTTTTCTACGGATTTTCTTTTTCAAAACTTTAGAGTTTATTAAGTTATTTTACTAACCCTTCGGTTTCATTATACATAACCATATAAAAATCCGGACTCGTCAGATTTGGATTTTTCTTCATAAACTTTTTTACATCAAACTTTTCAAGATATTTTTCCAATTTCTTTACGATCTTTTCATTATCCTGATTTTCTTGAATTAAATTGTTTATATAGTTTTTTGTCATATATTTTATTTCATCTTCATCAAGAACCGGCATTCCGCCAAGCCTTACTTCATCTTGTTCTTCCTGTTCAAGATATTTTTTCTCCTGCTCCTTCTTTTCCTGATTTTGCTGCTGCTTATTTTTGTCAGACGAAGTTGACGACTCTATCGGTCTGTTAAAAGGATTATTCACTGAATTAAACATAGGATGCCTCACAATTTTTTGTGAATTGTAATAGCATTATAAACGGCTTACTTTAATAAAAACTTTAAAATATACTACAAATAAAGGATTATAAAGACATATAATACTCTTTGAAAAGTTTGCAATCTTCTTCGATATTAGGGCTTTCACAAACAAGAACACCGCGCACATCAAAGTCTTTCAAAGCTTTCAGTAAATCTTTGTAGTTCATATCAGAGTCTTTAACAACAAGATGCTGTCTTTCACCTTTTGCCGTATATTCAATACCGGCAAGATGACCGTGAAAGTTTTCCAGAGCATAACTTCCCAGCTCCTTGCCAATCTTTTCTAATATATATGCAAATTCATCATAAGTATTGTATGCTCCGGCCGAACGCGCATGAAGATGTGAAAAATCAACGCATGGCAACACCTGTTCAAATTCCTTTGAAAGATTTACTATTTCGTCTAAATCACCCCACTGCGTAGGTTTTCCGGTAGTTTCAGGCCTAATCCAAACATTTATATTTGCCTGTTCAAGCACTGATATTATTTTTTCAGTTTGCTTAAATACCTGTTTGAAAACACTTTCTTTATCCCCGCCAAGATAATAAGCAGCATGATAGGTTATACTGTAAGCCCCTGTATCATGTGCCGCAAGAGCTGTATCCAATACTCTTTGAACACTTGCTTCTACTTTTTCTTCTTCTTTTGCATTCAAATTTATATAAAACGGCCCATGGGCTGTGAGAAACAAATTATTCTCTTTAGATTTCTTTTTAACAAACCCTCTTGTTTCCTCATTCATCCTCACGCCATGAACAAATTCTAACTCCATTCCGTCAAGATCAAGTTCATTCAGAATATCCAGAGCAGCATCATAACTTCCCTTGCCCGTAGAAAGCGGCATTCCGGCTGTCAGAAAATTTAACCTGTCAAATTTATATAAGTTTTGCACAAAAGCTCCTGTATTAAACTTTTACTTTTACCATACTTTCCAGAATTTCAGAGCAATCAGCGACAAGCTTTGAACAATGTTCTTTTCTTGCAGAACCTTCAAGTCCCGCTGAAAGAACGCGGCAGCAGGTAACTTTATTTCTCTTTTTAAATTCTTCAACAAATTCAGCGGCCTTTTCTCTTGCGCAAACTGGGTTGTTAAATTTATTATCGCGGCCAAAGTGATACCCGAGAATTATTTGTGAACTTGCCACTGCGCCGCACAAACAGCCGGAGGACATTCCGCCGGAAAAAGTCGTTGCGCAAGGCAGCAAAGAACTGTCGCATAACCCCTCATCAACTGCGGCTTTTAATATACTTTCGGCGCATGAAAATCCGCCTTTTAAATAATATTCAACAGCTTTTTCTTTCATTTTCAATATCCTATCTAATCTGAACAGGCATTATCAAGCATACAAAATCTTCGTCGCTGTTTGGTTTTAATACAGTTGCTGAAAGACTTGTATTTAATCCGAATTTCACTTCGTCTGCTTCTATGTTCTTCAATGCTTCCTGAACATATTTATAATTGAATGCAATTATTAAATCTTCTGATTTGTAATCTATATCAAGATTTTCTTCGGATTTACCGGAATCCGGAGTATCAGCCGTAAGTTTCAGATTGTTTTCACTAAATTCAAGTTTAACAATGCTTGTTTTATCGTTAACCATGATTGATACACGGTCAAGCGCCGAAATTAGATGAGAAACATTAATAATTGCTGTTTTAGGACTTTCAGCAGGAATCAGCTGATTGTATTTAGGGAACTGGCCTTCCAGCAGTCTTGAAACAGTGGTTGTTGTATTTGTTTTTATAATCAATTTTGTTTTTTCTGTATAAAGTTTAATTGATTCATCATCTAAAAACGCGCTCATTTTAATAAATTCATTCAGAGTTTTTGAAGGAATTATCAGCTGGCTGTTTTTATTGTCATTATTTTCAATTTTTTCTCTAACACGTGCAAGTCTGTTGCCGTCAGTAGAAGCAATTTCCAGAGTATCACCTGTAATATCGCAAACAATACCTGAAAGCAGGTTGCTTGTTTCATAGCTTGCAGCGGCAAAACCCGCCTGGCGTACAGCTTTCACAAACGGTTTAAGAGCTATTTCAAAACAATTTTCTTCGTTTACTTCAATGTTAGAAAATTCCGGCGGAAATTCATTTGCGGAAATACCAATTATGTCAAACTTAGAGTTTTGACAGGTAATATTTACGGTAGTTTCATCGTTATTCATTTCAAACGTAATTAATTTATCACCGAGTTTTGAAACTATCTCATTGAGGGTTTTTGACGGCAATGTAATTTTGCCTTCTTCTTCAACCTGAGCGTTAACATAAGCGATAACTGTCAAGTCCAAATCTGTTGCAACGAGTTTAATTGTTGCGTTATCAATAGTTTCAATAAGAATGTTCAAAAGCACAGGCTGCAAAGCTTTCATGCTTGTTGCGCGTTCTACTATTTTAATACCGTTATATAAATCTTCTTTTTTAACCAAAAATTTCATAATCCGCTCCTTTTATATTATCTCCATGTAATAAAATTATAATATAAAGTAGTGCTAAAAACATTTTTATTGAACAAATGTTACAGAAAGGCAGTAAGGGGTGATTAAGTGACTAAGTGGTTACAAAATTGTGAACGGTAAACAGTGAACGGTAAACTGTTGTTACCAAATAAGGCAATGTAGGATTTTTATCACATTGCCTTATTTTTTAATGAACTTAAAGTCTTAACGGATTTGCGTACGGATGGAGCGCGAGCCGGCAGAGGGCGAAACGGCGACGCGAAGGCGGCGGCGTTGCAGACCCATTTAACGCCGGCGAGTAAGACAGCGAAGCGAGTCCGGATAGCGAACGGAACGAGCCGGCTTGTGCGCAAGCACTACAGGCGAGTCTCCGTGAGCGTGGAGCAAATCCAAGAAGCGTCCTATCGTCTTATCTTCCATTTTTTCTACAGCCTCAAAACTATTATTTATTAATTATAAAAATAAATAATTTATTTAATTAATAGTAGTAATAAGCTCGATTTATTTGTAGAAAAGTGTGCGAAACTATTACTATTACTTATTTTTACCGGTAGAATATTTTGTAGAAAATGTCAGCATAAAAATGTAGAAAACTATTTAGAAAACAATTTTTTGCAATATAATGTAGAAAACTCATGTTTTTTCTACAAAAACAAATAAAGTTTTCTACAATTACAAAACAATGATTTTTTTGAAAATATACATACAATTTTTTATCGATAAAAGTAGCCTGACAGGGGAATATCTTTTATTATATTCTCTTATACAATTAATATATGTATGAACTATCCAACAGGGTTGAAAACGAAAATCTGATATTTGTTGAAAATGTAAAAAATCTGGTTAATGTTGACCTTTCTAAAAAGGCTCTCTGTATTATTAAAACCGATTTTTCAGATACAAATCTCATCCGCAAAATTTGCCGTGACAATCCGGATTTAGAAGTCTGGCTGGCGTCCGAAGATATATCAAGAAAAAATATCTTAACAGCCAACTCCTGCGGCGTCAAAAACGTTATATCCTACCCTGTTGACGCAAGGCTTGTGCAGGAATTCTTTAAAGATAAAAACAAAAACGATTTATTAGATGATATTTCTCCGCTATTTCTAAAAGGAATGAAAGTCATGATAGTTGACGACAACCAGATGAATATTGATTTGCTGGTAGAAACCCTTGCCCCGCTCGGGCTGGATTTGACAACTTTCATAAAACCTATTGAGGCAAGCAAAATCGTTAATCTTGAAAAATTTGATTTGTTTCTTCTTGATATTATGATGCCGGAGATGTCGGGTTTTGACCTCGCCAAAATTATCAAAACAACAACTATCAACGCAAATGCGCAAATCATGTTTATTTCTGCGCTTTCTGATCCAGAAAACAAAATTCTTGGTTACAATCTTGGGTCCTGTGCATATATTGAAAAACCTTTTAATGTAAATGTTGTCCGTTCACAAATCTACAACAGCTTAAAAACAAAACGGCTTCAGGATGCACTATTAGATAAAAAAGAAACCTTTCTTGCCATGGTAACGCATGACCTGAAATCTCCTGTTAATGCAGAAATCTGTGCACTGGAACTTTTGTTAAATAATCAGAAATCCTCTCTTGATGATTTCCAGAATGAAATAATCGGCGATATTCTCGGAGCCGCAAAATATATGAAAAATCTGGTTGAAAATATTCTGCAAAAATACCGCTCCGACTGCGGAAAGCAGGTGTTGCACAAAACATTGTTTTCGCTTGAGATGCTTACCATACAGTGTATTGAAGAAATAAAATACCTTTTACAGGACAAAAATCTTGATATCGAAATAAATTCTTCTCTTAAATATGTCGAAACATATATTGACTGTCTTGAAATAAAACGGGTTATTCATAACCTTTTAATAAATGCCATTGAGTACAGCAATAAAAATTCCAAAATACAGGTTAATCTGTTTGAGGAAAAGGATAATATCGGATTTTCTGTCACGAACAGCGGGATAGGTATAAATCTTGAAAATCCGAATTTAATATTTGACAAATGCGAAAGTCTTGCGCAAAAACAAAAAAGTATCGGCACAGGTCTGGGGCTTTATATTTCCAAAAAGATTGTGGAGGCGCATGGCGGCAAAATCTTTGTCAGTAGCGTTGTAAACGATAAAACAACGTTTACCTTTACACTTCCTAAATGTGACCGCTGATAACTCTGTCTATACCGGCCAAATCCTTGATTATTTCAATATCTTTGAACCCGTTATCTTCCATAATTTTTTTGACATCTTTCGACTGTCCGTACCCGAGTTCAAAAAGCAGATAACCGCCCGCATTTAAAATATCCGGCGAATTTTTGGTTATTTTATCATAAAATTCCACCCCTTTTTCATCGGACGTATACAAAGCCAAATCCGGATCGAATGTAACTTCTTTTTGAATACCGGTCTTTTCTGATAAAGGTATATAAGGCGGGTTAGAAATAATAATATCAAAGCTTTCACGCGGTTTTACATTAGAAAAAACATCCGATTTTCTAAAAATCGCTTTGTTAAACAGATTTAACCGTGACGCATTATCCAGAGCCGTATTAAGAGCATCATTTGAAACATCAAGCCCGATAATCTGACAATCAGTGAGTTTGGCCACCATACAGGCAATACAGCCAGAACCCGTGCCCACATCAAGCGCCATTTTATATCCTTTAGATTTAATAATCTCAACGGCCTTTCTGACTAAAAATTCTGTTTCATCACGCGGGATAAGAACATGCGGGTTAACGATAAATTTTTCTCCCATAAAATCCGCAAACCCGATAATATGTTGTATAGGCTGACGTGTTTTGGCGCGAAGTTCTGCTTTTTCTTTGACAATTTCCAGCATTTCGGGTGTTAATTTTTTACCCATAAGAATATCAGTACGTGTGTAACCGCAAAAGTGTTCAATAAGCATTTTCACTTCCACGCTCGCTTCATTCGGCTCTATACCGGCATTAATCAATATTTTCAAAATCTCTTGAATACTCATTTAAAATCCTGTCTATTTCGTCGCATGCTTCCAGTTTTGATGTAAGTTCTTTTTTCTCAAGATTATATTTTTTGCAAAGTTTTTCGTAGTAATATAGCTGTTTTTTGGTTGGCGCATCTTTGCTCATCTTAACTTCCTGCAAAAACTTCCTTTTTCGTTTTTCAAACTCTTTTTGTGCCTGAATAATCGGTTCCTGTTTTTTCTTGTATTCATAATATTTTATGCACTCTTTGATAAAAAGTTTTGTATCATTTACAAATGTCTCATCATTAATAATGTCCGCAATAAACTCAAATCGCGAGTTATTAATTTCAAGATAATAGGTTTCATCCTCGATGAATTTGTCAAAAACCTCCTCTGCAGACAGTTCCGGACTTTTTTTAACAAGAGCGCGTAAAAAATTGCACAAAGCCGCCTTTTGATTTTTGGTAAAGTTTAAATAAATCTGTTTTTTTATCTCATACATCAATCCGATTATAGCATAAGTTTGAAAGAAATGTTAATGTTATTTATAAGGCCTGTTAACGCCGTTGTATTGCTTTATTAAACAAATTGTGATATTTTTAAGTTATGAAAATTATTGATTTAACTCCGTTTGAAAATGCTTTAAAAACACTTGATGAAATTATAATACGTTATGACAGAGAAAGTTATGATAATGCCATAAGAGATGCTGTTATACAAAGATTTGAATATACATATTCTTTAGCCGTCAAAATGATGATGAGATATTTACAGCAGGAATTACCTGACCTTCCTGATACTCTCACCTTTAATGAAATTATAAGAAAAGCTAACCAGATGGGCCTGCTTTTGAATAATTTAGAAAAATGGACAGATTACAGGCACAAACGCAATTTAACTTCTCATACTTATGAGGAAAGCATTGCAAATACTGTAGTCAGCGTTGTTAAAGATTTTCAAAAAGATGCAGAATTTTTATTGAATGAATTGAAAAAAAGAGTATGATTGACTTAGGAGAAAAATATATACTTTTTATAAAAGGGGTAATTTTAAAATATTTACCGGAATGCAGGATTTTCATTTTCGGTTCACGCGTAACCGGGAGGGCTAAAAAATATTCCGATGTTGATATTGCGATAGAAAGTGAACAAATAACAGATAAAATCAAATCGCTTATAGAAATGGATTTAGAAAATTCTACCATTCCTTATGAAGTTGATATTGTTGATTTGAACAGTATTTCTGAACAGTTTAAAAAACAAATTATTGATGATTTGATTGAAATATAATATTTCTATTTTGAAGAAACCTTAATATCCAATAATTCCGGCAAAGTCAAATCAAACGCCTGAGCTAGTTTTATATTATGTTAACAAATTTCACCAAAGTTTAAAATTGTGTTATAATAAGTATGGAGTTATATGGAAAAGGACTAAGATTTATGAAAAGATTTTTATTAACTGCATTTTTAGGCGTATTATTTATAGGCGGCACAGCGCTGGCAAAAACTGATTTGACATGCCCTGAGGATATACTAAACAAAAAAGATTTAACTGTTTTAACCAAAGGAGAGTCATTCTCATATCCGCTGCCGGAAGGTGCTGTTATTGAATGTTATGCAAAGAGACTGGACGGAAGTGTTGATGACTTTGAGGAATACAATGACTATTTTGTTATGAGAAACGGCCGTTTGTATTCAAATACAATGCACAAAATATACAAACCTCATAAAGCGGATAAATTAAAAAAGGTTGATCGTGCGGGGTTGCAGAGTGATAACAAAACCCTCCGCTTATACGACCCGCTGTGGGAGTGGTCTGTAAGACACCACTTACGTACTGTCAAAATAAATACAAAAACCGGTGAATATTTTATGGATGGCACTCAGGATAACTGGATGTGGTACAGAAATATAACATCTACAGGTTATTGCAGAGCTATTTATCCTGACAATAAGTTGGAATAGCGTTTTTCTATTCCAATATATCAATAATTTTTTCGTTATAGCGGTTGTCAACGGCGCTAAATGGCAGTACTTCGCTATTCGTTTATAATGCAGAATAATCACTATAAAAATTTAATCTTTTCTATATATTTTAAATAGTTCTTTTTAATTTTTGAAGAACTTCCAAAAAATTTCTTTTCTGAACTCGTAAGCTCTATTTTATTTTTAATTTTTTCTTCCAGTAATGACAGTGTACACAAAAAATCTGCCGATTGAAAAAGTTTATATTCGTCCGGTGAAGCTCCTCTAAACTCAAAATAGTTATCGAATAATGATGAAAAAACTGATAGAATAATTTTTGTTAATTGCATTTGCCCATTGTCATAATATACAATAATATTTTCAAAACGATTAAAGTATTCAAAATTGTCTTTTACCAATAAAGATAATTGTTTGGATATTACCTCTGTCATTTTCAATTCACCGGAATAGAACTTTTTGTCAATAACAATGCTTTTATATTTTATTGGGACACTACGTGTAAAATTATATAACCGGCAAAACAAAGCATATCTCTCTTTAAAAGTATTATGTTTATAGCTTTTCTCTCTTCTGATTAATGGTCCAGTATGTATAGTATGCCTGTTCAATTGCAATTCTGCAAGGCTATCATTTAATTTTTGAACTTGTTCTGATATAGAATGTTTTTGTTCATGCAAAACTAAAGTAACGATATAAAAGGGAGAATCTGCACAAAATTTACCAAAATCACCTGATTCATCAATAAAAATACTTAGTTCTTCCACTTAATCCCCCTCTTATTATAAAAGACGGGGAGTTCCCCCGTCGTGGTGGACCGAGGTCATTGACCAGCCCGTATACTATATTATAACTCATGATTAAATTTTTGTCAATCCTTTTATTCAAAATAGTTATAAATTATTCATATTATAATATTTATACATTTAAAATGTCTAACGTAATGACTCAAATATATCAATAATTTTTTCGTTATAGCGGTTGTCAACGGCGCTGAATGGCAGTACTTCGCCGCCAAATTCTTTTTTTACATAATTTACAACATTAAGAGTCTTAGAGCGCGGAACATAGTCCATTTTAGTTACAATAGTCATTATCGGTAAATTATACGCCTCAACCCATTCCCGCATTTGATAATCATTTTTTTGTATTTCATGCCGGCCGTCTATAAGCTGGATTAATGATTTTATTTGTTTGCGTTCCAGCAGGTATTCTTCTAAGTATTTTTGCCAGCGGTTCTGGGCTTCTTTTGAAACTTTTGCATAGCCGTAACCCGGAAGGTCTGCTATCATAAATTTATCAGAAAAATTAAAAAAGTTTATCAATCTTGTTTTGCCAGGAGTATTGGATGTTTTGGCAAGCTTTTTATTATTTGCCAGAGCGTTTATAAAAGAGGATTTACCGACATTTGAACGGCCAAGCAGAGGAAATTCCGGCAGAGTATAGTCAGGGCATTGTGAAAGCTTTTCTGCGCTGATTAGAAATTTTGCCTGCATATATTTTAAATTAGCCATAAAATACCTGCCTATTTATTTGATAAAGCCTTTTCCTGCTGTTCTTTCAGCCGCTTTTTGTAAAGTACTGTTTGAAACAGGTTATACATTTTTTCATTATTTACAACAGTAATTTGAGCCTTTTTATTTATCATATCAACAGAAACAGAAGGCTTTTGGCAGAAAATGTTTGTTTGAATATTCACAAGTTGGAATAAACCCTCGGTTAAAATACTCAAGGGTTCTTTCCAAAAATCTTCAAAAGATTTGCGAATATCAAATTTTTTCATGTCTGCTATTTACTGGTGTTTTGTTTAACTGCTTTTCGTTTGTATTTTTCTATCTTTTTAGTAACAGCGGCTTTATCTGCGGCATTAGGGTTGAATGCCAGATATTGTGTATAGTATTTTACAGCCCCTTGATAGTTTGGTTCTGCTTCATAAGCCATAGCTTTCAACTTAGCAATTTCGGCATTGTTATGATAGAAGTCAATTGCTCTGTTACAGTATTCGATTGTAGATGCGTAATTCTTTTCTTTAAATTGTCTTTTTGCGACATCAAAGAATTCGTTTGATTTAAGTTCACATAAATCAATATAACCGATTCCGTTTTTAGCAATAAGGTTGTCAGGATCTTTCATCAAAGCCTTTTTAAGGGCCGTTCTTGCTGTTCTGAATTGTTTGTGGTGAACAAGAATTTCACCTAAGTATAAACAATCGTCTACATTTTGTGCAAAGTTAATTGCGTTTTCAAATGTATATACAGCATCGGATTCGCGTCCCATCATCAGGTAAGCTTCACCCTTGATTACAGAATCCATCATTGTATTGCCTGCGGATTTGATAATATAATCAAGACTTGCCTTAGGCAGTTCCTGCATGTGGACAAGTTGTGAAAGTTTTAATTTTGCAAGATGAAGTTTCAAATCATCAGGTGTCTTTTCTATTGCTTTGTTGATGTATTCATAAGCAATGTATAATTCTTTGTTTGTTGTCATTTCGAAACTGTCAGCGTGATCTTTTGACATTTCGTAATATGTATTTGCAAGCCCGATAATTGCATCGTCATTATATGTTTCATCACCGACTAGTTGTGAATAATAATCAAGAGCCTGTTCATATTTTCTTTCAATCAAAGACATATCGGCAATTCTCAATTTACCTTCCTGATAGTTAGGATTAATTGCGATAAGTGTTTTTAATTTTTCAATAGCGAGTTCGTTATCAACTCTTTTTTCGTAAACATTTGCAAGGTTTAAGTATGATGCAGAGTGCTCCGGTTTAACCAGAACAGCTTTGTTGAAAGAGTTTAAAGCAGCCGGCTGATTGCCTTGCTTAAGATAGAGTTCACCTTGCAGGTTCAAAGCAGGTGCGGAATTAGGATTGATATGGACAGAGTGGTTAATCCATGTCAAAGCTTTTGAGTAGTTGCCGCGGCGTGCTTCTACCTGACCCATGTGATACATTGATGTCGGGTTTGTTGTATTATATTTTAAAGCTTTTTGAAAATATTCTTCGGCCCCGTCAAGGTTGTTGTTCATCATTTCAAGAACACCGAGGTTGTCATAAGCCGTAGCGTATTGCGGGTTTATGTCGGTTGCAATTGTAAACAGGTCTTTTGCATCAGCTTTGTTGCCTAATTTCAGAGTTGCAACACCCATTGCGTTGTATGCCGCATAATAAGTGTTATCAATATTAACAGCGGTTACAAATTCTTTAATAGCAGAGTTATTTAAATTTCTGATAGATTTAATATAATCAACGTCGGAAGATGTTTGACGGTTCATATAGACAATACCCTGTGCATAGTGCAAAATAGGGTTATTTGGATTGTCTTTAATCAGTTTATCAATTTCTTTTTGAGCCGGTTCCAGTTTGTGTTGTTTAGCCCAGGATACAGCACGTAATGCAAGAGCGTCTACATCTTTTTGATTGCGTTCCAAGATATATTCAAGTTTTTGTTCTGCTTCCTTGTAGTGGTTGTATTCTATAAGTTTTTCAATATCACCGTATTTTCTTTTTGCTGCCTGTTGTTGAATTTGAGCTTTGTTAGCCTGACTTTTTGCAACACCGGCTTGAAGCTCGGTCGCAAAAGTCTGTGATGAAACTAACAGCATACCTGTAACGATAACTGATGACAATAAAAGTTTCTTATAATTCATATTTTCTCCTGCTATTAAATTATTCACATCTACCTGACAATATTGTATAATACATATCAGAAAAAAGCAACAAGGCAAATTATGGGATTAAATACAAATTCAAAACAAGATTTAGAAGATTTCACAACATACCTTGTGGTAGAGCGAAATTTTTCCAAACATACGGCAAAAGCATACCATTCAGACATATTAAGTTTTTTAGTATGGATGGATGAGGAGGACTGTGCAAATGTAAACTTTTCCAAAGTTCGGGAGTATTTGCATTTTATACAGAAGTTTAATTACAAAAAAACGACCATTGCACGGAAGGTGGCATCCTTGAGAACTTTCTACAAATTTTTGTACAGAGAACGCAAGGTAAATACAAATCCGGCAATGAATTTGACCACTCCAAAACGCCCGAAAACATTGCCTAAGTTTTTAACACCTGAAGAAGTCGAACAGATTTTGAATAACATAAAAATAGAGACACCGGCAGGATACCGCAACCGCGCTATTTTGGAACTTTTGTGGGCAACAGGCATGCGCGTTTCTGAACTTTCGGGCCTGAACTTCGGGGATTTGAATTTACATAACAATGAAATAAGAGTATTCGGTAAAGGGGCAAAAGAGCGGATTATACTTGTAACAGACAGGGCAAAATCTTATCTTGAGCGTTATATTGAAACAGCAAGACCATTGATAGCAAAAGGATACGGGCTGCCGCCTGAAAATGAAGATTCACCGGTTTTTATAAATAATACCGGCTACAGGCTGCAAACAAGAACTATCAGAAATGTTATCAATGAAGTTGTTGAAAAAATAAATTTGCCAAAACATGTGACACCGCACGTATTCAGGCACAGTTTCGCAACCCACTTAATAGAAAACGGGGCTGATTTAAGGGTAGTACAGGAGCTTTTGGGTCATGCAAGCATTTCTAATACCCAGATTTATACTCATGTTTCAAGCCAACACTTAAAAGATGTGTATAACGAAACTCACCCGAGAGCATAAAATGTTGATAAATCAGCAGATTTAAAATTCTTGTTTACAAACTGTAACAAATGATGTTTTGTACTAAAGTTTTTTCACATGCCTTCCGATTAATATTTTACCGGGATTAGTAAAACGGAGGTAATAAATAATGCGCTCACAAACTGAAAATGCGGCTCTCGATGCAAACTTGATGTCAAACTTAATTTGTAAAGAAATTATTCGGGAGTACAAGTATGGCGAAGAGCTAGGCGATACTCTATTGGCGACGGCCGCAAAAAATATGCAGAGAGTAGATGCCGTACAGGATTTTTCGATTAACCTGCTAAAACAAATCGAACAAAATCAATTTACAGTTGTTGAACCGCAAAAAGCAAAAGTTGTATCTATAGATGACAAACTTGCACAAATAAACAAAGAGATTACATTTGATATTTCAAAACCTATCCACGATATGTTTGACCGGATGTCAGATTTCGTCTGTGACGCACTGGCCGGTTAAAAAAAGAAGAGAAAAGTGTTGCGCCCGCTAAAATTTTAGCGGGCGCTTTGTTTTACCACTTGTTATAATGTACATTTTCCGGTTTATATCTGTCGATAAATCTGTTTTCATCCGGTGAATACCCGAGTGCAATTATAGAAAACGGTTCAATGTAATCAGGAAGATTAAAGTAGTTTTTTACATTACGCACATTATCTTCATTCGGATAAGTACCAATCCAGCAGCCGCCAAGGCCTTCTTCTGCAATTTGGAGCAAAATATTTTCAGTACATGCTCCCAAATCCTGCTGGATAAATAAATTATTTTCAAAATCACCTGTCTTTTTGTTCATCAAAATAATGATAACAGCCCCTGCATTTGCGGCCATTCCACTGTATGGAGTCATTTTTCCCATATCTTTTCTGGTTTCTTCATCAGTAATCACCAGAAACTCCCAAGGCTGCCTGTTATGCGCTGAAGGTGCCTGCATGCCTGCCCTTACTATTCTGTCAAGCTTTTCTGTCTCTACCGGTTTGTCCTCAAATCTTCTTATTGAGCGTCTTGTAAATATTGTATTCATATAAACCTCCTTTTTTTTCCATTATACAACATTTTTTAGAGAAAAAATAGACCATTCTATGTACATTAATTATTAAAAGTTGTGTTATTATAACAGAATGGATTTTAAGAAGCAAAACGATATAGACAGAGAATATTTTAAGCAGGATTTCAAACCGATGACAGAACTGCTTTTCAGAATACGTCAGGCGCTGCGTACCGGCAAAGCACTTGATACAAACGGTATTAATCTGAAAGGCATTTATGACTTTAATCCTGACCTTTCTTTTACATATATCACAATGTTTCAGGAGGGCTTAACCCCGATACGTTACGGCAGCAGACGCAAAACTCTTGTTAACACCTTAAACAGAGATATTGAAAAGCTGAGGGAAAACAAGAATTTTCATAAATTTGAAGTCGGGAATTTCAGTAAATGCCGGATAATGATTGAATTTATGATAGAGCGCCGGCAAACAGATTTAGATAAACTTCATACAAAAATTTTCAATCACAACCGTTTTGAACCAGGTATTACGGGAATTGAAATGCAGGACAGCAATTCGTCATACTACTACATGCCGACTGATGCTGTTGTACAAAGCCAAATGGGGCTTCGCGGTGCTCTGGAAACCCTTGCAAAGCGTTCGCCTGTCGGAAAAATGACAAATAAAATATCAGAACGATTACGCATTATACACGCTTCTTATAAACTCAAATGGTTTGTATTCAGAACACGCGCTTTCGTAACTTACAAAAATGAATGCGTGCCTTTATACCGCGGAAACATCCTGTATAAAGGATTTGACGAAAACATTCTGCTTGACCAGTTTATAAAATCTTCCGACTGGCTTATTGCAAACATGTATGATGACGGCCGTTTCTTGTATTACTACGACTGCAAAGAAGATAATTTTAAAGACCATGAACACCCGAACAGACCTTTAGATGATCTTTATTATAACGACTTGCGCCACAGCGGCGGAACAATTACTCTTATCAGAGCATTTTCCCAAACCGGCGACAAAAAATATATTGAAGCCGCTAAAAAATCTATTGATTTTACGGTCTCAATAAGCCATGAACAAGACATCAAAGGTCAAACAGGTTATTACACATTCTATAACCAAAAAGCAAAACTCGGAGGCACAGGGCTTGCATTAATCGCATTTATGCAATACAGAATTGCAACCGGTGACAAAAGTTATGATGAGTATATTAAAGGTTATGCAAGACATTTGTTAAGCAGAATGCACAAAAGCGGTGAATTCTACGGCTACTATATACATCCGGCATATAATGACGGCCAGCCGCTGCTAAAACTTGATGAAATAGAGCGCCGCCAGACGTTTTCATTCTACTATCCGGGGGAAGCGTTACTCGGGCTTGCGCTGTTTGCAAACCATTTTAAAGATGACGAAGCTTTAATACAGGAAGTTCGTAAACAATCCAAAAAGGCACTTGATTGGATTGTAGATGATCGTCCGAATTTCTACAAAGATTTATTTACGGCACTGCCTTCTGACGCATGGTTAATGCAGGCAATAGAAGAATGGTGCAATGACCCTGAATTTATCAAAGACAATTATCTTAAATTTGTTTTTGACGATGCAAAAACAATGATGGCAAAGACTTACCGGTCTGATGACAGCCCGTTTATAGATTTTGAAGGCGGGTATTATTACGATTACGGCGACCATTATTATCCTGACGGAGCGCGCTCAGAAGGGCTTGTTGCAGCGTACTATCTTGCTCAAAAACTGGGGAATACGGATTTTGCACAAGAATTGTTACAGGCATGCAAAAACGTTGCGGCCTGCCAGTTCCAATTGTTTAATGCCCCTGAGATGACATACGCCCATAAAAATCCGGCGCGCTCAACAAACGGTATAAGATTTAAAGCAACCCGTCAGTGGGTTCGTGTGGACTCTATTCAACACGTGGCATGTTTCTTTATCAGGCTTTACTGGGCCTTGAAGTAGGCAGATTGTGGTTGGTCTGCACACGTATTACTTAAAAACGCTATCAAAACTTATGGTCAAAGTTCAGCAGTTTTAAGCCGCGTTTTTGTTTTTCGTGCTGAACATCCGGAAGCTCGTAACATTTAACGCATCTTGCTTCGTAGGTTTCATCCCCGCCTATCATTATCAATGGTGAATTTTTATCTGCCGGCTTTCCGTCTATAAGTCTTTGTGTTCTTGTTGCATGATCGCAGCCGCATTTCATACAAACTGCATGTAATTTATCAACTTTTGTGGCAATACACATTAATTCCGGCATGCTGCCAAACGGTTCACATTTGAAGTCCAATTCCAGTCCTGTACCAATTACACGTTTACCTTCATCCATTAATTTTGATATAACCTTCACGATATTGCTGTCAAAAAACTGCAATTCATCAATGGCAACTACTTCATCATCAGGTTTTACAACACTCATTATCTGTATAGAATGTTTAACTTTTATCGCATCAAGCCATAACCCGTTGCGTGATTCAATATAATCACCTTTGGAGCGTGTATCAATATCCGGAGAAATAACTTTAACCTTCTTTTTCGCTATAATACAGCGTCTTACCCTCCGCAATAATTCTTCTGTTTTGCCGCAGCTCATCGGCCCTGTTATAAGCTCAAATGTATAACCTTGCATAAATTTTTCCCTGTTCCCAAGATTTTTTCGTTATTTTTATTATAAACCTGATTTTAAAATTTGAAAAGTTAATTTTTGTAAAACTAAAGAATTTTATCTTTAAGTTTTTTGAGCCCGTGTCCATAGAAATATCGCAGCTGTTCAGGGAAATTGTCCTCTATATCAACAAGGAACATATTGTTTACGATATACGATTTCATAAGAAAGACTATTTCTTCATTTTTAGTCCAAAGCATTGTTATATCTTCATTTTTCAAATTTGACCCAAGTTTTCCAAAAAGCCCCTCTTTATTATCAATTGTTAAGAAAAGGTAACGTTTACCTTTGTTATACTCAAGAATATTTGTTCCGGAAAGAAAAAATGTCTGGCTGAACGGACTCAAAAAGTTATCACAGCCGACCATTTTTATCTCCAAACCGCGGTTATATGCATCCATCAAATAAGGTTCTATTGTTTTGTAATCCTGTGACCATATTTGAAGAAAAATTTCTTCCTTTGCGTTTTTAATAAGTTCAATAATTTTTTCGGTAATTCGATGACTGCCGGTTACATTCAATATCGGTTCTATATAATCCTCTTTTACGTTAGGCAGTTTTTTGTCTAAAAAATCAATAGTAGAATCTATTTTACGCTTGTAGCGTTTTGTAAGTTCTCTGGGTTTTATAGGAGTATAAGTAACGGGTTTCGTTTTGGATGAGATTACAATTTGAGAATTTTCAAGGGCTTTGAGAGTATCATAAGCACGTGCTTGCGGAATATCTGCAAGCTTACTTATTTCATAGCCTGTTGCAGGATATTTTTTCAACAAAGCAAGATACACTTTGGCTTCATAGCTGTTAAACCCGATCTGTTTAAGTTTTTCAACGATTTCATCCATAAAAGGATTATATCAAAATTTACAATTGCGGGCAAGCTGAAATTTTTCAAAGCATGCTCTAAAACTCCCTGTTAGCCGAAAAAGAAAGTCTCGCCATTTGACAAGACTTATAAATATACATTTACCCCACATTTTTTATAACATAGAAATAAAAATTTGTCAACCATTAATTTATATTAAATTTTTGACTTGATTTATTAGTACAAAGCGGATAATTTTTAATGTGAAATATAAATGGTCATCTATTATAGACTATTTTTAAGTATCTTTTTTCTACCCAGCAATTTTTGACACAACAAAAACACAAGGTAGCATGGTAAAATTCCGCCTCCTAATGACACATATATATTAATTGCATCTTTTATACCATTATGTTTCCAATTGAATATGACGCAAATTAAAAAATAAACCAGATCCAATAATATAGCGTATGTTAATACTTTTTTACGAAAAACTTTATCTTCAACTATACGACTCAAAAAATAATGTGTATTTGGCATTACAGTTTTCAGCGTATATAATATTGGAAAAATAAATATTTTTACAATTATATAAAGAAAATAAATAAAAAACGCTCCTAAAGCATAATTCATAAGCACTTCATCCGTTAATTCCCGTTTTAGCGGAAAAAAGTTCTGAAATAATGGAGTAAACAACATTAATAAAAATAAACAATATCCAACAATACTAAAACCGAATATAATGTTTATGACAATAAAAAATATTCTTTCTATTTGTTTTAATAATAAACCTATAAAATTATTATATTTTCTTTTTACAATCTGTCAATATGCTTAATAGTTTGAGAAAAAGAAATATACCGTATCTTTCCCAAAAACAATGCCGGATGTATATGGCTCTTGTTCCGTATTTTTGTGAGTTATACAAATCTGTTCATTATCAAGTCCCGTTATATAGACATTTTGATAATTATCAAGTAATTCTCGATTTGTTGTAATTTCCTGACAGCTATTTTTATATTCTTGTCTAATTTTATCCACATATTCCTTATTTGTCTGAAACCTCAAATAATTAGTATTATAGCCGTCAAAAGCGCTTTCTTGTTCAAAACGATATTTCTTTATTTTGTACGGCAGTCCGGACGGAAAAACAGAATATCCGGCATTTTCCTTTTTCAGCCGCTGTATTTCCGGAACATATAAAAAACGCGGTACTAATTTTGCTGACGGCATATATGCAGCAATAAAGCTAAATATTAAAAAATAAATAACTGCTAATATTCCGCATATTGCCATAAAAATATTTGAGAATATCATGTTTAATTTTATTTTTACGAAAACCAATTTAAGAATTAATGCTGCGGCTACAGGCAAAAGGATCAATGGCAGTAAAATCAGCATATACATACCTAACTGTGTAAAACACTGAAATACCAAGAAAATTGTAAGAACAATATACGGCAGCAATGGCATAGTGTCACAATTTTGCTTGCAAACACAATCAAAAATCATGGTTAAACAATAGAAAAAATATAAAACGCAGACCAGTATTACAAACGGCAAGAACAAATAACCTTTTCCGGTTGTCCAGATGTATATTGAGATTAAGGTTGTTGTTATATAAATAAAGTCATGCATTTTATTTATTTTCCTGTTTAATGGTTTTGGAACACAGCAAAGCAAGGTAGCAAGGCAAAGCGCCGCCGCCCAGAAAAATATACAGCAGTATTATTTCTCGTAGATTTATTATATTGTAGTTTATAAAACAAAGCACTAAAACATCCAGCATCAATACGCTTAACAATGTCTTTTGTTGAAAATGTCTGCTTTTTATAAAATTGTCTAATATTTCAAATATATTCGGGAAAATTCTTTTTAATTTGTAAAGCCATTGAAACAATAAAAATTTAACCAGCAAAAACAATACCCAGATGACTATCGTTACAAGCAAATATTCAACAATATAATTATCAAATTCATTGTTCGAAATAACAATCGTTAAGTATATTGCAGGAAAAAGAACTACACCAAAGCTCAAAATAATGTTTAATATAACAAAAAAAGTATATTCCATGTATTTATACATAATTGCCGCCTAATGTTGTTTCCGCGTATCTATCCAGATGTAAAACGCCAGATAACAAATACTAATCCCGCCGCCAAGTAAAAGGTTGAATAATGCACCTGTTAAAATCATATTTATTTCATCTACTTTATAAAATAAATAACAACTTAAAATATACAACAATACATCTGACAACAAAATACATATTGTAAATTTGTTTGTTAATTTACGGTGTTTATTTATTTCATCTAATAATCTATGAATATTGGGGAAAAATCTGTTTTGAGAATACAAAAACGGAAACAAACATATTTTTGCAATAATATATAACGGCCAAAAAATCAAGAATAAAACCAAATACATCCAATCATTATTTAATGCATCTGCATGAAATATATTCATAATAAGCCAATTGCTAATATCGTAACTTAAAAAAAGTACAGGCAGTGCACTTATCAAAACGTTAACTATCACAAATATTAAAATTTCTATTATTTTTTGTATCTTGCGCATGAAAATTTTATTATTTTAATAATAAATCCATAAGACTATTATATTATCTTTTTATAATCTGTCAATATATTTAATAGTTTGAGAAAAAGAAATATACCGTATCATGTCCCTAAACAAGATAAACGTATAATAGAGATTAGGGATTGTATGCATTTTATCTGTTTTACTGTTTAATGGTTTTGGAACACAGCAAAGCAAGGTAGCAAGGCAAAGCGCCGCCGCCCAGAAATGTACTTATCAAATATAAAAGCAAATTGGACAACACGCACTGCAAAAAGTCCCTTACCCAAAATGCATCTAAAAATATCGCCAGGACAAAGGGTAATATATCTGTTAAGGCTACAAATATTAAGTATTTAATTGCAAATTTTTTATCTGATATAATTCTATTTAATAATCCGTGTATTACGGGAAAATATCTTTTATGTTTATAAATAAGCGGTAAAATTGTGAATTTTATGCACATAAATACCAGCCATACAATAAAGCATAGCAATATTACAGGTTTTTCATTAAACAAAAAGTCCGTATGAAACCAGCTTGATGCAATATTATCACACATAATAAATATATACGGTATTATAAACAGAAACAGTACATAAAAAATATGTATTAGCAATAAAAATATAATTTCTGATATTTTCCGTATTTTTTGCATAGCCGTATTATATTCTCGTTACCTTATGATTTCAAGTTTTATTCTTTAATAAACTTAATTCCTTATTTTTTTCTGATTATTCTATGCTATAATTCTTTTAGCAAATGAACAAAATGTATGTTTGTGTCGTTATACTACCGGAAGGTAAGGAGAAAATTAATGAACTTGACTAAGAAATTTTTATCAATATTATCCGTTTTTGTAATGGTATTCAGTATCGGAACACAGGCACTTGCTGACGGCGCGCAGGAAGCTCTTGCTTTCTTTAACAACTATGTTAAAGCTGCAAACAGCTATAGTAATGAAGTCGGAACTATGTATTCCCCGAATGCAAAAATCATCCGGCAGGTTGTTAAGCCGGATGGAACTCTGGTTAATGTTTATACAGATACCGCAACTTACTTAAAACAAATGAAACTCGGTCAGGCCGGCGCAAGATTAAGAGGATATAAAAACAACTATACCAATATTAGTGTAGCATCAGCCGGTGACGGAGCTTATAAAGTAAGTTCTCTCAGACAACCGTCAGGAGAAACTTATAAACTTAAAACCTATATGATAGTTAAAAAACAACCGGACGGCAAATGGTTAATAACAGAAGAAATGATGCAAACTAAGGTTCAAACATTCCTTAAATACGCAAAATAACGGTACAATATGGAAAAATTCAGATTTCTAACATCGGGCGAAAGCCACGGAAAAGGCTTAACCGCAATAATAGAAGGTATTCCGTCAGGGTTTGATATCAACCCTGACTTTATCAATGAAGAACTTAAACGCCGCCAACAGGGTTACGGCCGCGGCGCAAGGATGAAAATAGAAACCGATACGGTTGAAATACTTTCAGGCGTCCGTTTTGGTAAAACTCTCGGCTCACCGGTTACTCTTTTTATAAAAAATAAAGATTTTGAAAACTGGGAAAAAATAATGAGCACTGACCCGCAAGATTATACAGAAGACAAATCCTTCTCAGCATACCGCCCGGGACACGCTGATTTTGCGGGCAGCATCAAATATAACCAGAAGGATTTAAGAAACATCCTTGAGCGCTCCAGCGCCAGACAAACAGCAATGGAAGTGGCTGTAGGAGCTGTTGCAAAACAAATTTTGGATAAACTGGGAATTAGCTGTTCTTCCAAAATTCTGCAAATAGGCAAGGCTGTTAACCCCGAAGATTTTCATCAAGAAATAGATACGGCAAAAGAAGCCGGTGACACTCTCGGCGGCAAAATAGAGGTTGTTTATTCCGGTCTGCCAATCGGTCTGGGATCACATGTTCACTGGGACAGAAAACTCGACGGACGTATTGCACAGGCTGTTATGAGTATTCCGGCCATAAAATCTGTTGAAATAGGCGACAATCCGCTAGGGTTTACAGGCAGCGAATACCACGATGAAATGTATCTTGAGGATGGAAAAGTTATCCGCAAAACAAATCATGCCGGCGGATTGGAAGGCGGAATGACTAACGGCGAAAACCTTGTTGTCAGAGCCGTTATGAAGCCTATCCCGACATTAAGAAAGCCGCTCAATACTGTTGACAGCAAATCAATGCAAGAAACGCAGGCACATTTTGAACGCTCTGATACCTGCGCGGTTGAGGCTTGTGCGGTTGTTGCAGAAGCTCGCATTGCCTGTGTTCTTGTTAACGAAATTCTGTTAAAATTCGGCGGCGATTCTCTGGAAGAAATATTGAAAAGAGTGAACTGTGAACGGTGAACAGTGAACTGTTGTTACAAATAAGGCGCTAAGGCACTGAGGGGCTAAGGCACTAAGTATTTACAAAAATAAGGTAATGTGATAATATTCTCGCATTACCCTATTTTGTAACCACTTAGTTACTTAAGCACTTGTCTTGGATTTGTTTCACGCTCGCAGAGTTTCGCCTATAGTGCTAGCGCACAACTGCGCCTCGCATTAAACGGCACCGCTCGCAACAACAACGAAAACTCAACGTTTCCGTTGATTGTTGCTCGTCTCTCGTTACTCTCGTGCCTCTGCTCGGCTTGCTCAATCTGCTCGCTACCCGGATTTGCTCACTTCGCTGTCTTGCTCGCCGGCGTTAAACGGGTCTGCAACGCCGCCGCCTTCGCGTCGCCGTTTCGCCCTCTGCCGGCTCGCGCTTCGCGCCATCCGTCCGCAAATCCGCTAATCACTTAGTCACGTCCAACTAAGGCCAAAGTCCTTAGTTGGATATGCAAACAGCGCGGTTGGTGCTGTAGCCCTTGTAGTCACAGCCAATGTCACTGCCGAGCGTGTAGGTAGTGTTGAAGTACCGGTAGTACGCGCCGTAAGTATTGCCCTCCTCACTGGACCAGTAGGTGTAGCCATTGTATTTGATTGGAGGATTTTGAGTGTATTCGTCCTTTACTTTGAGGTTGTATTTGTCTTCGTTTGCACCTATTGTTACGGCATCTCCGTTGCTATCTACGTATAGATTGCTTGCTAATTGTGCTAGTTGCGCTCTCGTAGGTAAAGTCATGTTCTTTTCTTGGCAAGTTAGTTTTGCGCCTCCCCAATAATTGATATCACAGTAGGGATCGTGCATTTCTTCCAGATCTTCATATTCACTGCCTACACAAGTATCGATTGCTCTGGTTGCAGCAAAGTCAGTTGACCAGCACATGTCGCCTATCGGGTTATCGCAAGTTGAGAATGCTACGCCAGAGCTTAATTGAATATCTTTTCCAACTCTATTCGGCCCTTTCTTCCCGTTTACATCTATCATGTAACCCATGCAAGATACCTGACTACCTGTATCTTCTATAGGATCTGCATACGGACATTCCGGCTGGTATGCCATAATAACTGTTGTTCCGTCTGCTACAACAAAACTCATGGTATTAGTATTAGTTTGCCAGTCGCTAAGACCCATGCTAGAAGCATTTGTAAGGCTGTCTGTTTCGACTTCCGTAGGTTCTTCGTTGCTTCCTGTTGTAACGACTTTAGGAGAATAACACTTGTTAATGTCTGTGTTATCACAGGTTTTGATGACTTTCATGTATTGTTTGAAGCTATTCATAAAGTCTTCAGTTGTTTTGTGTCCTGTCATGACGCCGTCGGTGTTCATTCTTCTGACGGTTTCGGTTAGTTTCTTTTCCCAGAGGTCTTTAGCCGTAGACCATGCCTTTTCGTTATGATTTTGGATGAGTCCTGGCAAGGTTAGGGCGGCCACTATTCCAATTACCGCGAGGGTGATTAATACTTCAGCCAAAGTGAAAGCAGCTTTAGCGGCCACCTGAGTGTTGGTGCAGGCTAGCCTGCCCTCGGCTAATGTGAATGCTGATTTGTTAATTGTCATAATTGTTACCTCCAATAATATTTATTGTACCCTAATTACGTACTGTCAATACGTATAATTAACAAAAATTTACGTATAAACTGTACGTATGAGTAAAGATTTCTACCTTAAATTAGGTAAAAATATTAAAAATAGAAGAGTTATGCTTAAACTTACTCAGCAGCAATTGGCCGATAAACTGAATATCAGCCTAAATTTTATGGGTAAGATTGAAGTCGCGTTTTCTAAACCATCACTGGATACGCTTATAAAAATTTCAGAAGCACTTGAAACAACTGTCAGTGATTTAACAAATTTTATTAAATAGGGTTGCCTTTTTGATAATACTTAGAACTGTAGGGTGCATCGCTTGACGCATTCCTTTTTAGTATTATTAATAATTTTCAACAATAGTTTCGTAAGTTCCGTTATTTCCCATTTTAGTCAATCTGTTTCTTCCGTTTATTCTCAAATTTAATGTAAAAATTTTCCAACCTTGAGAAAAAACTTCCGGCAGGTTAAAACCTAAATACAAAGCCACTTTTCAGCCAATAATCATTTTAACCGTACACGATTGAAATGTCTGCACAAATACAATACACCAGCCAATAAAAAAGAGATAGACTAAACCTATCTCTTTTTTATTAGCAAGGGAGAGATTCGAACTCTCGACCTCACGGGTATGAGCCGTGCGCTCTCACCAACTGAGCTACCTTGCCACTATTTTAAAAACCTATTCAATTATCACCGGCCATATAGCAACCTATTGCCGACATTCTTTATACTCGCATAAAAAAAATTAAATTTCAAGCACTTTTTTCACAGAAATTAATTAAACATTATTTGACTATTATTTTATTTTTTAGTTTATAATACAATATAGACACACCCCAACCATAAAGGAGTAATCTATGATTACTGATATGACTCAAGGGAATCCGCTTAAACATATTCTTTTGTTTTCAGTTCCTTTGCTTATCGGAAATATATTCCAGCAGCTTTACAATATTGCCGACCTCGTTATTGTCGGTCGAACACTCGGCGTTGAACCTTTTGCCGCTGTCGGGGCTGCTTCCCCTTTATTCTTTTTAATAGTTTTTGTTCTTGTCGGTCTGACAAACGGTTTTGCCGTTATTACAGGACAAAGATACGGGGCTAAAGATTTTCAGGGCGTTAAAAATTCAGTTGTTGTGTCAACTATTTTGAGTATATTTATTACATTAATATATACCGTTATTTGTTCTGTTTTTATGCATCCGATTTTGCATTGGATGAATGTACCCGATAATATTTATCAAAATGCATACTGGTATGTGGAAATTATTGTTCTAGGGCTGTTGTCCACAACTATTTATAACATGCTCGCAAGTATTATCCGTGCGCTCGGGGACAGCAAAACTCCTCTGTATTTCTTAATTGCGGCTTCTATTGCGAATATTATTCTGGCACTTATCTTTATACAAATATTTCATTGGGGAGTGCCGGGCTCTGCCGTTGCGGTTATTCTTTCCCAAGTCATTGCAATAATCTTATGTTTAATTTTTATAAAATACAAATTCCCTATTTTGCATCTCAAAAAAAGCGACTGGCGGATAAAATTCGATAAAGACTTCTATGATTCGGCCTACGAACACTTGCGTGTAGGTATTCCTATGGCTTTGCAATTTTCTATTATAGGTATAGGAATTATCATTATTCAAAGCGTCTGCAATACTTTCGGCTCAAACGTTATTGCGGCAGTCACTGCAGCTTTGAGAATAGAACAGATCGCGACAATGCCAATGATGTCTTTTGGCGTCGCTCTGGCCGCTTATGTTGCTCAAAACTTCGGTGCAAGAAAGTTTAAAAGAATAAGACTCGGGATTATCAAAACCTCCACAATAAACATTGTTCTAAGTATTGTAATGGCTTTTATTATGCGCTTCTGGGGCACAAATATTATTAGCGCATTTATCGGAACAGCAACAAAAGACATTATTGATATCGCCCATCAATATCTTTTAATAAGCACTATATTCTACTTTTTCCTAGGACAAATTTTTATATACAGAAACGCATTGCAAGGTATGGGCGAAACACTGTTCCCATTGCTTGCCTGTGTTGCCGAACTGGTAGTAAGATCGTTCGCTGCTGTGTATCTGGCTGTTAAATTCGGATATATTGGTATGTTTTACTCAGGCCCTATTGCATGGGTCAGTGCCTCTACAATACTTTTCCTCGGTTATTTCGGAAGCATCAAGCATATTGTCTTTAAAGTTAAAGAAAAATTGCATACTTAGGTTACTTGCAATGATAAAAGTTTTATGGCAAAATTCACTTAGTTAACGAAGTGTACTAATGGTAAAGGAGAGTTATTATGTCCACATTTATTGAAGATATTGTAGCAAGACAAATTCTTGATTCACGCGGAAACCCGACTGTTGAGGTTGATGTCAAACTAACAAACGGCATTGTGGGACGCGCGGCAGTACCTTCCGGTGCATCTACCGGAATATTTGAAGCACTAGAATTGCGCGACGGTGATGAAAAAATGTATGGCGGCAAAAGCGTTATGTTTGCGGTTAACAATATAAACAACATAATTGCTCCTGAACTTGTCGGAGAAAAAGCTTCTCATCAAAAAGAGATTGATACCTTTATGATAGACATGGACGGTACTGAAAACAAATCCAAACTCGGTGCGAATGCAATTCTTGGCGTTTCTCTTGCGTGCGCAAAAGCTGCATCACTTGCATACGGCATGTCCTTGTATCGCTATTTGGGCGGTATCAATGCACTGACTCTGCCTGTACCAATGATGAATATTATTAATGGCGGTGCGCATGCAGATAACAACATTGATTTTCAGGAATTTATGATTGCACCGGTCGGCGCAGAATGCTTTAGCCACGCAATTCAAATGGGCGCGGAAGTCTTTCATACTCTGAAAAAAGTCCTTCATAATAAAGGGCTTGCGACTTCTGTCGGTGATGAAGGCGGATTTGCTCCGAATTTAAAATCAAATGCAGAAGGTATTGAAGTTATTCTGGAAGCCATTGACAAAGCCGGATATAATACTAACCAAATTAAAATCTGTCTTGATGTTGCATCATCTGAATTTTATGAGGACGGTAAATATAAATTAGCCGGAGAAAATAAAGTATTTGACAGTGCAGAAATGGCTGAATTTTTGACCGAATGGACAAATAAGTATCCTATTATTTCAATTGAGGACGGTATGGCTGAACAGGATTGGGACGGCTGGGAACTTCTGACCAGAAAAATCGGGGCAAAATGCCAGCTTGTCGGTGATGACCTGTTTGTAACAAACAAAAGACGGCTTGCCGAAGGTATCCGACGCCATGTCGCAAATTCTATTCTTATAAAAGTTAACCAGATTGGTTCACTGAGCGAAACTCTTGATGCAATTTCAATGGCGCATGCGGCCGGATATACATCAATTATTTCACACCGCTCAGGCGAAACCGAAGATACATTTATTGCGGATCTGGCGGTAGCTGTAAATAGCGGCCAGATTAAAACAGGTTCAATGTCACGTTCTGACAGAATTGCAAAGTATAATCAATTGCTGAGAATTGAACAGAAACTTGGTTCTGCTGCAAAATATCTGGGATTGCAGGCATTCAGCGGCCAGAAACTATCATTTTAAATATATATCGGCCTACATTCAGACAAGAGGTAACAGGTTATCTCTTGCTTTTAGCAGCTTTACTAATTAAAATTGTGTTCGCACTTGTGTTTTGTTCATAATACAAAATCTAGTGTACCATTTTGTACGCTTAATTAAGTGTTATTCAGATAATCAATGTTAATTTTTATTACACAAATAGCAAAATTCTTTTTTCAGGCTACTTTATCACTCATCACACGAGCCGAAAAGGAGTTTGTTAATGATAGAAAAAGTAGGATTGAGTCACAGTATAAAATTCAAAAATAACCGGCAAAATAACCGGAACTACACTGCTACACCACCCCAAATACAAAACGGCAACTATAATCCGGCGTACTACTATCCGGTAAATTTTACAGCAAACAAAAGAAATACCCAAAAACTAACTCCGCTCGAAGCTCTTGAATATTGTTACACCAATTCAGCATCAAATTTGGTAGATGAAGCAACAAAAATTGCTATTGATAACCAAAATAATGAAGTTACACATTTTCATATATGGCGCGCAGGACTAAATAAACTTGACAAAACTATTGATGACTTAAACAACGGCAGTAAAAATTATTCCGATTTAAAAAATGACAGTATAACTTCTTTCTTTGAAGAAACAGCTTCTCACGAGATTTTTAAAAAGGAAGAAACCAGAAAAAGTTTTCAGAAACTCGTAAAAGAAGAAATTTCCATTCTTGATGATATAATTTCTAAACTCCCGAAAAATAAACAAACAGATAAACCTAAACTTTCTGAAGAAGTTGTTCGCGATGTCTGGAACCCGAGAGAAGATGACAATGAAAGAGTATATGATTTTAGCATCTTCGGCGCAGCACTTTATTCGGAAAACGAAAATGTTAAAAATCTTATTGATAATTTCATGAATAAGATTTTTGATTTAACCATGGTCTCACACACCCCTTTAAATGAACGTTCATACATTAAAGATTACGATGCAAAAGCAAGTAATGTATGGAAAAACCTTACACTTGGCACAAATATGTTCATTACTTTTGATCACAAAAAAGTCAATCCAAGTATGTTTATTACCAGTTTATACAAAACCGCTCCGGAAGATACAGATATCACGGAATTTAACCTTAATGTAAAAGAAGTTTTTGTTTTTGAAAAAATTAAAGAACTTGCAAAAGATAAGGATAAAAAACACGTTATTCTAATGTATCCTTCAAATATGGTTGTGAATTCCGCTTCTCAAGAAGATAAAGAAGAACAGCATTTTGCATATTCTAATGATTTTCAAAACTTGATGAAAAACATTCCGGCCAATATTAAATTCATAATGGTTGATGTAAAAGATAACTATTTTGTCAGCATGCAAAATCCTCTTATTCAGGCAATGTACGAAAACTTTGGCGAACTTTCAGTCCCTGTGCTGAGTACTGAACAGTTTGTTAAAGCGTTCAAAGAAGAACCTTTGCTGATGAAAGATGTTAAAAAAACTTTTACCAAAAAGGCTATCGAAAAAACCGTAGAAAATGCAGCGCAACTCGACGGTATATTTCCGGATAAAGCCGCTAAATTAATGAAAAAAATGGCTTCCTACTATATTGATAAAAAAGAAATAACTGAAAAAGATGTTGTAAATTACATGAAAGAGGCTCAGGAATTATTCAAAAAAAATGAGGATGACAGCTCAATAAATGTAGTTTTTGATACGGAAAAACGTATAAAAGATATAATAGGTAAAGATTCTACCCAAAAAGAAGCCAATGCAATAGTTAAACAGATAAAATCAAACCAGATAGGCACAAAAGGTATGATTATATATTCTCAGGACAGCACGGCAGGCAGCGGCAGACGTTTTATTGCTAAGGCTATTGCAGGTGAAGCAAAAGTTCCTTATATCGAAATAAACGCCATGGATTTCGGTACTAAAGAAGTGAATATCTTTGGCGGAAACCTCCTTTCTCCTGAAGCTTCCATCAAAAAAATGTTCTCGCTTGTAAACACTCAGGCCGAAAACAATTCTAACAAATCCGTTGTATTGTTTATTGAAAACTTTGAATATTTTTCAATCGGAGAATTAATTTCTGAATACCAGCAAAAAGCAATGGCACAGCTTTTGAGAGAAATGGAAAATGCCCAGCGCAAAGGCTTAAATATTCTTGTAATAGGGTCTGTGTCTGATCCGAGATTAATAGGTGAAGCTACAATGAAATCCTGTATGTTTTCTGACAATATAGAGGTTTCTTCTCCGGCCTATAACGAAAAAGAAAGAGCAGATATCATAAAAGAAACGTTAAAAGAAAACAAGATTAAGCTTGCAGCTAAAACTTCTGATGAAAGACAAGAAATTATCAACTCTGTGGCCAAAACAACAATAGGCTTCCCGTTCATTTTTATGAAAAATATTGTTAAAAAGGCGCAGTCTGTTGCGCTTGAACGCGGACATAAAGAGGTTAATAAAGCTGATTTCACAGAGGCTTACCTGCAAATCACAACCGGCCGCCCATCTACAAATGTTGTAGAACCGCACAGAAAACGCATTGTATCCTCCCATGAATGCGGTCATGCCCTCAATGCCGAGGTTATGAACAACATTGCCAAAGACTACGGTAAACCATGGCACAAATCCTCAAAAGTAAACTTTGTGACACTTGATCCGCGTGGTAATTTCGGCGGTGCAATGTATCCGGTTGATGATGAAAACGGAGAATATTCATTTGAAAAACTGTTTGCAGACATAGTATGTGATTACGGCGGACATTCCTGTGAAAAATACTTCTATAACATAGACGGATCTTACGGTATCACCTGTGATCTGGAAATGGCAACCGATTTAGCAAACAAAATGGTTAAAAACATGGGACAGGGCGCTAAAACAGGCAAACAGGCATTGCATCTGTTCGGAGCCAATATATCAGAAAAAATGAAAGAACAAATTGAGCAGGATAGAAATGTAATTCTCAGAAACGCCCTGACAGCTTCTGATTTGATTACAGAAACTTATGCTGATTTTAACCGTGAATTTACCGACAAATACGCTCATCTGGTCGGAACAGGAGACTGTATGGTTGACGGTGATATTTTCCGCAAAGAGCTCGCAGACTGGAAAGCACGTCAGCCAAAAGAAAAACAAGACGAAATAAAGCTTACGGAAAATATGATTCTTGATATTATCGCCAAAACCAAAAAAGGTATAATTTACTAAACTTCATGCCGGAATATCCGGCTTTTTTACTATTGTATCGTTTTGTAACAAATCTCGCGAAATTTTTAAAGTCTTTCGAGCATCCTGCCGATTAATTAATTGTTATCAGTTAATCTAAGGAGTGTGTTATGTCAGAAGAGAAAAAAGTTTTGGATATGGAAGATTTAATGATTGATTACGGCGAAATGACCAGTTTTGATTTCAATTCATTAGATTATAAAGAGACAAGGGAATTACAAAGAATTATAGACAGTGAATATTCAAATAAGCCGGCAACTTTTAAATACGGCAACTTCGATCTTCTTGATATGCTGCACTCATTTATTACGCAAAAGCAGTCATAAAAACTCTTTGCAGGAGCAAGTTATGAAAGACGCAAAAGAATTATTTGACAAATTATGTTTATCACCCGGCTGGGGCGAATTGCCGGAAAAACCTTTTGTAAGGCAGTACAAGGATCTTGAAACGCTTACGGAAGAACTTGAAGGCATTAAAAATAGAATTGAAGAACTTAAAGCTAAAGAATGGCATATCGTTCAAAAAATGCAATTCAATCAAGAAGGATTCAGATAATCAAAGACTCAGGAACCTGAGAATGGCACAACGAGGAAGTAAAAGACCTGTAAGATATCTTACGGGTCTTTTTACAAATCAAAAACTTCTTCATCTATTAAAATATCGTTACCCACATTATGCATCAAATCCAAATATGCCATATAATAAACCTGCATTGCATTTACATATTCATTTAAGATACTCTGGTGGGAATTTTCTACGTACATCAAATTTATCAAAGATGTATCGCCCTTTTTGTAACGTTGTTTTGACATCTGCAAAATCTCGTCTGATGAAGAAAGAATATCTTTGTAATATTTCATATTTTCTTTCGCATATTTAAAATCATTGTAATCCTGTTTAAGGGCAATTTTTAAGCGGCTTTCGAAAGATTTTTTATCCATATTGGCTCTATCAAGAACTAAATCAGCCTTTTGGACGTCCGGTCTATATGTGTAGAGTACCGGAATATCAAAATAAGCGCCGACAAAAGCACCCGGCATGGATTCACCGCCTGTTTGATGTGCTGTTTGATATGCAGTACCGCCCGTCAGCGTCAAATCCGGTATAACTTTATGTTTTGCTGCCGTCAATTGTTGTTCTGATATATTCAAATTACTATCGGCAATTCTGAGAGAATAGCTGCACACAAGTGCAATTTTTTCAATATCACTGTATTCCGGCAAGTCCAAATCCAAAATTGCCAGCTCTTCAAATAATGAGTTTTCCTCAGTATCATACATAACAGAGGTATCTTCAAGATTAAAAGTATCATTAAGATGAAATTGGGCGCTTATCAGATTGGCTTTGGCCTGATTAAGTTGAATTGCCTGTTTTTTGCAACGGATATCAGATTGGAGTAAATCTATTTTATAATTCTTGTCAGGTTTTCTGTTTTTGGATATATCATGCATATCTTCAAGAAGCGCCATTCTCTCCTGCATAATATACACAACTGATTTGAGGTACAAAACATTAAAATATGCTTCCATAACCTCTATTTTTAAGTCAAGTTCAGCCTTATGAATTTCGTTTTCGACAAGGTTCAGATTAGCTTCTGCAACTTTTTTGCGCGGGCCGCGTTTTGCTATCTCAATCGGCAATGCAATACCAAACTGGCTTGAGTTGCCTTTAGAAACCTTACCAATAAGGAAATTTGACTGGAATTGCGGATTTTTCAGCGCGTTTGCAATTTTAATATCCTGTTTAAGAATATCGGCTTCTTTACGCTTTGCATTCAAGGCCAGATTATTTTTCAAAGCAAGATCAACCGCGTCATCCATTGATATTTTTTTGACATTGGCAAATGACGGCAGGGCAAATATAAACATCAAGATTATAATTGTAAATATCTTTTTCATATTTTTGAAATAATTATGTACAATCAACGGAGATTATTCTCTTACAAAATACAATTATAATCAAGATATTGTTAAATAAAATTCATTAACCGGCAATATCGCGTCATTATGCAAGTTTTGGCTGTCCTGCGGACTTAAGCAAAACATCAATAACCTTTGGCATCTGACAGACAAAAGAATATTTACCTCCGGAAAGCGAGCATTTACTGCAATCACAGCCGATAGAATAGCATTCCAAAGCCTGTTCTGTCCAATTTTGCGTAATAGAGTCTGAAATTTCCCCGTTAGTCTGAGGTAAAAATTCTTCATCCTCAAACAAATAATCTTTAATTTCCATATACACCCCTGAATAGCCACTTTTAACCCATTAATATTTTAACGCATACCAAAGCTTTTTTAATCCTTTAAATAGATGAACATTTAATAAGGCAAACAAAGCTTCTAAAAGTTGCAGAGACACTTATATTATTAAAAAGATAATCCTATTTAGTAAAATTGGGCAAACCACTGACAGTTGTTTCATGAGCTCCGGAAATTTTTATAAGTGTTTCTAAAACTTATCCCAGCTTTCTTTTAAAAGTTCTGCCGGCAAGAGTCAGGGTTATTGACGCAATTATAATCAGCGGGATAATATTTGTAATCACATCCGTTATACCCATTCCCTTTAGAAAAATACCGCGGGTTAAAACCATAAAAAATCGAACCGGATTGAGCCATGTTAAATACTGCAATGCTACAGGCATATCCTCAATCGGTGAAATAAAACCGGACAAAAGCACCGCCGGCATCATAAATGTCATTGCCGACAAAATAGCTTGCTGTTGTGTATTGCAAATAGCCGAAATATAAAGTCCAACCCCGACTATTGCCAGCAAAGATATAAATATCGCTATCATAAATAATAAAAATGAACCCGCAAAAGGTATATGGAAAAATGCAATTACAATTCCGGTCATTACCATTGTTAAAGCCATTGCTATCATAAGCGGAGGAATGGATTTGCCAAGAAGAATTTCAACTGATGATAAAGGACTTACAATAAGCTGGTCAAAAGTTCCCAACTCTCTTTCACGTGCAATGGATAGTGATGTTAAAATTAATGTCGTTACAAGTGAAAGCATGGCAACTATTACTGTTAAAATATACCATTTGTATTCAAGGTTTGGGTTAAACCAGTTGCGGACAGAAATATTTATACTTGCCCCGTTTTTTTGCGCGGATGCTTCCGTCCCATAGCCTGCAATAATCTGTGAGGCATAGCCGGATGCGATAGAGGCTGAATTTGTCTGTCGGCCGTCTGCTATAACCTGTACACCGGCAATTCCGCCGGATTTAATTTTTCGTGAAAAATCATTATTTATTAATAGTCCAATCTGGACTTTTTGTGTATCCAATTTCTTCTTAAATTCGGCCTCATTGTCGACATAATAAAAATTTCTGAACCTTGGAGAGTTTTCAAATCTTGATAAAAGTTCTCCGGATTCAACAGTTTGCGAGCGGTCAAGGGTAACGACATCAATATTTTGTACCTCCATAGTCGCTGCGTTTGAAAAAATTAAAAGCTGCACTATCGGAAGCCCTATAATTATTCCCTTTGTTTTTGGGTCGTTCCAGATGGTTATAAATTCTTTTTTCATTAATGCCAGAACACGGCGGAAAAAATCTCTTATCATTCCTTCACCTCCCTTTCGTGCCGGAAGCCGTTGACTGAATGAGAAGATTCTTTTTCCAGTCTCGTTGAAGTATTTTTATAAACGGCCATAAATAAAATCAGACCTAATATCGTTAAATATATCGCGTTTGCAATTACAATTTCCGGCACTGTTCCTGCCATAAACTCACTTTCTATAAAAGAAACATAATATCTTGGCGGTAAAATTCTTGTTAAGTGCTGGAAAAATACCGGCATGGAATTTATCGGAAACATCAGGCCGGACAACATTAATGCCGGCATAAATCCGACACTCATTGCCACCATACTTGCCAGAAATTGATTTTTTAACACTGATGAAATATTTAGCCCTATACCGAGTGATGTAAAGAGAAACAAACTGCTTACCAGTAATAACACAAAATAGTTGCCTCTGAACGGTATCTGGAAAATAACTATACAGAGAAAAATATTGAAAGTGAGCGATAACATTCCTAAAATAAAATACGGAATATATTTGCCTAATACTATATGAATTGTTTTTACCGAAGTTGCGAGCATAGCTTCCATTGTTCCGCGTTCCCATTCCCGCGCAACAACAAGTGATGTTAATAAAATACCGATCAAAGTCATGGTTATTGCGATTGAGCCCGGTACGATAAAATAGTGGCTGTTTAAATCCGGATTATACCATGTTCGAATTTCTGCATTTATTGATGGCTGCTTGACTGAAGCTGCATATTTACTTGTCGCAAGCCAGTTAATTGCAATAGCAAGTGCATAGCTTTGCACGTAATTTGCCGTATTTACTTCTGACCCGTCTGTGATAACCAGTAAATCTGCACTCTGGCCTCTTGCAAGTTTAGTTGAAAAATCGTTAGGGATTATTACGGCCCCTTTAATTTTTGAACGGATAATAGCGGTTTCAATATCTTTCAGGTTATCAAAATATATTGAGTTTACGTACTTGCTGTGCCCGAAAGATTTAACAAGTGTTGCGACCTCAGGTGTCGGGTCATCATTTTTAATCCCCATGGTTACTCTGACGGAATCCAGATTTATCCCGTACATATAAATCATTATTGAGATAAACGGCAGAACAAAAGCGATTATTATACTGCTTGGATCGCGGAGAATTTGTTTTATTTCTTTTTTTATTAGCGCAAAAAGTATTTTCATTCTCCCTCGCTTTCTTTAATAAGGGTAATAAAAGTTTCTTCCATTGTTTTGGCACCTGCTTTATCTTTTAATTCTTGCGGAGTGCCGAGTGCTATGGTTTCACCGTGATAGAAAAGGCTTATTCTGTCACAGTATTCCGCTTCATCCATAAAGTGTGTTGTAACAAGAATTGTTACTCCTTTTTTTGCCAGCGACGTAATATGGTTCCAAAAATCGCGGCGTGTAATAACATCAACACCGGAGGTCGGCTCGTCCAGAAACAATACCGGCGGATTATGGATCAGGGCACAGGCCATGGAGAGCCGTTGTTTTAATCCAAGCGGTAATTCTTCACTTTTTTGATCCGCAAAATCTTTCAGGCCAAAAACTTCAATAATTTCCTGAACTTTTGCGGTTCTGTTTTTGAATTTTATCCCGTAAGCAGATGCAAAAAACTCAAGATTTTCTCTGACAGTAAGGCTTCCGTAAAGTGAAAATTTTTGTGCCATATAACCTAAATTTGAGCGTGCTTTTTCCGGATCTTTAGTAATATCAATACCCATAATTTTTGCCGTTCCGTTTGTCGGTTTTGCAAGTCCGCACATCATCTTGAATGAAGTTGATTTTCCTGCTCCGTTTGGCCCGAGAAGTCCAAATATTTCGCCTTTATTTATACAGAAAGAGTTGTTTTTAACCGCATAAAAATTGCCGTATTTTTTCTCCAGATTATCCGCCTCTACGGTACATTCCTTAATCTCCTTAAGCAGAGTATAATTTTCCGCAATTTTGGAGGGCTCTTGCTTATACCCGCCCATAAGATCAATCACTTTGTTTTCAAATTCCTGCGCGGTTGCGCCTAAATCGTGCGGCCTGCCGTCATAAATCACTTTGCCTTTATCAATTACAACAGCAGTATCAAAACTGTGTGCTTCGTCAAGATAGGCTGTTGACCATAAAACCGTTGTATTAGGATTAATCATTTCCCGCACCATCTGCATTAAATCTCTGCGTGAAATAGGGTCAACACCGACGGAAGGTTCGTCAAGCAGTAAAAATTCAGGATTGCCGAGAAGTGTACAAGCCAATCCTAATTTTTGTTTCATCCCGCCGGATAATGCTCCTGCAAGCCTGTCTTGAAACGGAGCGAGTTTTGTAAACTCAAGCATTTTTTCAAAATTGTGCGGAACATTTTTTAAATCCGCATAAAGTGTTAAATTCTCAAGAACTGTCAAATCCTCATACAGTCCGAATTTTTGCGGCATATATCCTATAAGAGGAGTTAATTCATTTTTTTGTGTTACAGGGTTAAAACCAAGTGTTGAAATATCACCGCTGTCAGGGATTAAGAGTCCTATTATTGTTCTTAAAAGAGTTGTTTTTCCGGCTCCGTCAGCGCCGATTAACCCTGTGATTTTCCCCTTTTCTATATTCAGAGAAAGGTTATCAAGAGCGGTTATTTTCACGAAAGTTTTTGTTAAATTTTTGATTTTTACTGTATTCATATTTTTATACACGTGTTCCTAAGATAATATGTTTTGAAACGATAGCGGGGCCGGAGGCCGGAGCGTGTTTTAAAACATATTATCTTAGGGCTTCGTTTTATCAGACAAATCCACTTTAATTGTTACCGGCATGCCCTGACGCAAGTATTCGTCTATGTCATAAATATATACTCTTATACGGTAAACCAGATTTGTTCTTATGTCGGTAGATTGAACAGTTTTAGGCGTAAATTCCGCAACCGGTGAAATATAACCGACCTGACCGTTATATTCTCTCTTTTTTCCTGTCTGCGGATCAGTTGTATCCGTGTAAACTTTTACCTCTTGACCATATTTGATATTGCCAAGGTCTGTTTCATTTACATAAGCCCTTACCCATACCGGCTTTGTCTTTGCCATTGTATAAACCGGCTGACCTTTAGCAACATTTGCCCCCGGCTCTTGCACACGTATCATTATGATACCATCCTCAGGTGCGTAAACCCTTGTATAATCAAGCTGGTTTTGGGCAAAATTTTTCTGGGCAATTGCTGCGTCATAATCAGCTTTGGATTTATCTCTCGTGTTTAAGAGAGTGTCATAATCCTGTTTTGAAATAGTATTGTCATTGACTAAAGGAGCCTGACGCTCAAATTTAGACTCGGCATCAGCTTTAATAGCCTGTGTTTTTTCAACATCAGCAGTTGCCTTTTCCAGATTTGAAACATAATCTTTGTCATCAAGAATTGCTATCAGTTCACCTGTTTTTACTGTGTCGCCTTCTTCTTTCAACATCTTTTCTATTTTGCCGGCCACCTGAAAACTTAAATCAACCTGACGGATTTCAATATTTCCGTAAAGCGTAAGTTCGTCGCTTACCTGCCTGTTCTTAAAATATAAAAATACCAGAGTACCGAAAATAACTAATATTACTAATATTAAAATCAATATTTTTTTCTTCATAACTGACCTCCGACGGCTTTATATAATGTGAAATAATTAACTATTCTCTGCGTTTTAGCCTGTGCGTAATTTGTTTGAGAGTTGATATACTTATTTTCTTCCAGTAAAAATTCAGGTGCAGAGATAACGCCTTGATTAATTTTCTTTTGAGCATTACTAAAATTAGCAGCTTCAAAGTCCAGTTCCGATTTTGTATTATCCTCAACATTCCGGTCATGCTTGATTATACAAAGAGCGGTATTAACTTCTTTTACGGCCTCTAAATTTGTCTGGTTGTAATCCTCAAAAAGTTCTTCGTACTTAGCTTTGTAAATTTTTAAATTCGCAATTTTCATTCCGCCTTTAAAAATATCCTGAGTTGCGCCGGCTAATATTGCCGCAAGAGAAGATTCCCATGAGAAAAATGAACCCGGTGCAATTGTATTAAATGCCCAAACACCTACAATATTAAATCGCGGAAAGAATTCTTTTTTGGCAACTCTCACATCAATCTTTGCTTTTTCAAGGTTTGCCTCGGCCATTTTTACATCAGGTCTGGAAAAAATAACGTCAGAACTTATCTCATCAGGGATTTTACCGGAATATTCAAAGTTGTCCAAATCCCCGACTTTCATATCCGAAATATTAGATGAAGAATTGCCGGTCAAAACAGCTAATTGCATCATCAAAAGTTCACGTTCTTTTTGAAATTTTTCAAGAGTACTTTTGGCTGTTTCAACATTCTTTTTTGAATTGTTGAGTTCTGTAGAGTTTATAACTCCACGTTCAAATTTTTTGTTGCTTCTATTCAGTATTTCTTCCTGATTTCTTAAAACGGTCAACTGCTTTTCTATTAAATCGTCATATTGCAAAATATTTGTATAAACAGTCGCAACATCTGTCAAAAGCGTGATATAAACCGCTTTTTCATTAAATTGTGCGGCTTCGTAACTTTTTTTGACAGATCTCGTTTTATCTCTGTTTTTCAAAAGAAAATCTGCTTCATAACTTGCCATAAAAGGAAGTATAAAGGCGTTATCTTTTAACTGAAAATTGTCTAACTCCGGTACTTTAATCCCGAGATAATTTGCGCTTACGCTGAATGACGGCAGCTCTTTTCCCAGCGAATATTTTGTCTGTTGGCGGTATTGTTCAACAACATGCTGTGCCTTTTTTAAATCGTGGTTATTATTCAACGCCTCCTGAATATAGCAGTTAAGATACTCATCGTTAAACCGGCCAAAGAAATCAATGTTTAATTCTTGAATATTGACCGCAAAACACATCTGAGAAGTAAGTAACAAAACCAATGTGAGGAGCAGTTTTTTAGTTGCCATTTCTCCCCTCCTTTATAACAGCATTAATATATAGCCTTACATTTTCTTTTATAATTTTAATATCTTCTTGAGAAAAATCATCCTGCCCGAGCAGCCTAAGCGAGAACGCAGGAAGAATACGCGGTGAATTTATCTGTGAAAGCATAAAAAGAGTTTTAAATACAACAAGCCTGTCATCTGCATCCTTGTTTAAAATCCTTGCCACAACATTTCTCATATAGTCCAATACCGGAGACTTTACGATAAAATCGGGTTTTTGCTGCTCTTTTAAGAGTAAAATAATTAAGTCTGACGAAATGTTTGTGTAAAAGAAATCAACGAATTTATCAGCAATAATCAATAACAAATCGGCACATTCATCAATACTCATGTCTTTCGGATGTTTATTTAAGTCAAGAAAATTTTTGGAGTATTCAATCTGTTTTTCAAGCAGATTTTCTATAATTCCCTGATAGAGTTCTTGTTTTCCGCCCCAGTAATATGAAATCATACAGAGATTAACATTTGCCTTTCTGCAAATCTCTCTGATACTTGTACCATCAAACCCTTTTTGTGCAAAAAGAGCAGTAGCAGCTTCTAAAATTCTTGTTTTTGAACTTTCATCTTTAGCAATATTCTTACCCATACTTAAATTATAAAACAAACGTTTGATTTTGTCAAGGTTTAATAATATTATTTTTGAGTTTATAAATTACCAAATCCCCAAAATCTCGGGAGTTTATTTGTAGCAATAGGAACTCCTGCTGATGGAATAAATAAAAAATTAATAAATTGATATATTAAAATAAACTTAACTGCTGAGAATTTTCTTTTTCTTGCAGTTCTCTTTCGTATTTTGAAAGTGTGAGTAAATCATTTTCTATTTTTGCTAAAAACGGTGAGATATCAAAGTGTTCGACTTTGCCGTACATGTGCCTTTTGAGCGCGCGGCTCAGGAAAAGCCGCTGCTTTGCACGGGTCATACCCACATACAAAAGCCGCCTTTCTTCTTCAATTTCTTCCGGAGTTTGTGCTCTGTACAGCGGTAAAATCCCGTTTTCCAGCCCCACAATAAAGACACATTTATATTCAAGCCCTTTGGAGGAATGCAGAGTCATCAAAGATATTCTGTCCGCACGCTCATCAAGTGTGTCTGATTCTTTTAGCAGAGAAACTTCGTGTATAAATTCATCACGCGTATTATATTGCTGTGCAAATTCATACAGATATTTGAAGATATAATCTTCAATACCTTCTTTAATTTCAGGTGAAAGATTTTCTAGCTGTTCTGTAACCGGCTGAATATCTGTTAAATTTTTCAGTAATTGCCTGATAGGTTTTTTGTCGCATAACAGATCGTCAGATAGCTTGACAAAAGGCATGCCGGATCTTTTTAAAGCTTCCGTAATTGGTGTTAATTGTGCGGATGTGCGGTATAGAATTGCAAAATCGCCGAAGGACAACTCATTTTCTTCACCTGTGGAACGGTCGGAATCTATTGAGAAAAAGCTGTGACCGCCGATTAATTTTTCGATTGAACTCACTACAAATTCGGCTTCTGCTTTGTCAGTCGGGGCTGTATGTATTGTGATTTTCTCATGCGGCCTGTCGTATTGCGATATTATGTTAAAACAATCTATCATCTGGTTTGAGGCGTTAACAATGCTTTCTGTTGAACGGTAGTTGTTTTTCAGGTTTATTATTTGGACATTTTTATAATCCTGCTCAAAATTATTGAAGAATTTCGCACTGCCGCCGCGAAAACCGTAAATTGCCTGATTTGGGTCGCCTATTGCACAAATATTGCCGTTGGGCGGAACAAGCAGACGTATTAACGCGTACTGGTTTTCGTCGATATCCTGATACTCGTCTACAGAGATATATTGAAATCTCTCCTGATAAGACTTTACTATTTCCGGATAGTCCGTAAAAAGTTTTACGGTCAACTTGATTAAATCGTCAAATTCCAGAGTGTCTTGAGGCAAATCCCCGTTGTATAATGCTTTTTCCTGCTCACTTATTACTTTAAAGTTTTCATTGAGGCCTGCTTTGTCACAATGCTCTTTGAGTATTGCAAGTCCAAGTGAGTGGAATGTATGAATGTTAATCAATTCGGCTTTTGCCCCTAAGAGCGTTACAAGCCTTTCGCGCATTTCCTGAGCGGCTTTGCGGGTAAAAGTTATGGCAAGACAGCTTTGCGGCGGAATATTTTTTTCTTTTATCAGATATGCAATACGCCTTGTTAAAACCGTTGTTTTACCGGAGCCGGGGCCTGCAACGATAAGCAGTTGATTGCCGGTGTTTTCTATTGCCGCCTGTTGAAATTCATCAAGCCCTTTTGAGGTATGATTTTTTTGCTGTTCAATAGTCGGAGCCTGCACAGCAGGTTTTATGTCAAAAGTTTTTGTTTCTTGCTTGACGGCCCGGGGTATATTGATATCAAGTTTCAAATTTATAAAATTTTTTTTAACAAGTTCGCTGTCATCGAATAGTCTTATAACGCCGTATTCTCCGTCATAACCGGCATGCTTGATGACTTTTCCTTCACGCAGTCTGGAAATTCCTTCGCCGAGAAGCGGTGAATCTTTAGAAATTTCGTCGGTCGGTATGTCTTGCAGAATTGAAAATTCCGAACCAAATTTATTTATAAGCCGCTCATATTCAAGCGAAACGGATTTGCTGGAAGTTCCGACCTGCATAATTTCGGACAGAATTTCAGGCAGCGGCACAAGACTAAACACTTTTCCGGCTGTTGCGGGTTTAAATGTGTTGTTGCAATCGCGGTCAGCGAGTTCGCAAACACGGTTTAGCACTCCGATTGTCATTGGCTTGCCGCAAACAGGACAAATGCCGTTATGTTTGCGGGTTTCTTCAGGTGTCATACAGACATTGCATTTTCTATGTCCGTCCTCGTGGTATTTGCCTTCTTCCGGAAAAAATTCTACTGTGCCGACATATCCGTCACCTGTTTTTAAGGCATTCATAATGCTGTAATAGTCAGTAGAAGTATCAAAAACCGTTGCTTCGCGTGCGAGTTTTGCCGGAGAATGCGCATCGGAATTTGATACAAGTCTGAATTTGTCAAGCTTAGATACACGCCAATTCATTTCCGGATCAGAAGATAATCCGGTTTCGACTGCAAAGATATGTTCCGCTAAATCGCCATAACAGTCCTCAATAGAGTCAAATCCGGATTTTGACCCCAGAACTGAAAACCACGGGGTCCATATATGAGCCGGAATTATGTAAGCGCCTTCGCCGGATTCAAGGGCTGTTTCAAGCAGATTTCTTGAATCCAATCCTAAAATCGGGCGTCCGTCTGATTTGATATTTCCTATAGCATCCAGTTTGTTGCGGAAGTTTTCTGCTGTTTGCATATCAGGAACAAATACAACATGGTGTACTTTTCTTGTTCTGTCCCATTTTTTGTAAATTGTTGAAATTTCTACTGATAATACAAATCTGACAGGACAGCCGTCAGGGAAAATTTGTTTTTCAATTTCCGGTTTCAGTCTGAAAACGCCGGCTTCTGCGGGCACAAGTTTTTCTTTTATCTCATTAAACCATGCCGGATGCGTAAAATCTCCGGTTGAAATTACACTCAATCCTTTTTTCTTGGCCCAGAGTGCAAGTTCTTCAAGATTACAATTTTTGCTGGTGGCTCTGGAATATTTGGAATGAATGTGTAAATCAGCATAGAAAAACATAATACCCCTTTCAAACTTAAAAGGATTGTATCAGAAATATTTCTGCGGCGCAACATAAAATAGTGACGTATTTGTATTGAATTCTAATTATAGCGTATTTTAATTTGTTTTGTTACGGAATATTATCTCATAACCTAGTGTTTCAGCAAAAATTTAATTGTCAGCTTAGTAAAGCTGACCTACATATCGTGTTGTCGGGCTGAATCCTTACCTATTTTTAGCTGTTACAAGACATGTATGATAAAAAGCCGATACTTAGGTTTGAAATGCATTCTAAGTTTAAACAAAAGGCGGCTTTTTCATAGCCGTTCCAGAGTATAAGAGCAGACCTGTATTCAAAGCGTGACAAGGGTAACGGCAACCGTTACAAGACATGAATGATAAAAAGCCGATACTTAGGTTTGAAATGCATTCTAAGTTTAAACAAAAGGCGGCTTTTCCATAGCCGTTCCAGAGTATAAGAGCAGACCTGTCTGCCTAGCCGCCGCCGAAGAAACCGACTATTTCGAGGCTGTCGCCTTCGTTTATTACTTCTGAGTCGTAACGGTCTTTGTTGATTATTTCAAGATTTTTTTCTACTGCAAACATTTTGCCTGTGACATTCCGCTCTTTTATAAAGTCATTGATTGTAGAATTTTCTTCTATCTCAACAGAGTTGCCGTTCACTGTAATCTTAATTTTCGACATAATTTTGCCTCCTTTGTTATTTTATAATAAAATTCGGTTTATGGAAAGATACTTGAGAAATATTGCAATAAAAGAAATAGGCCCAAGCGGACAGGAACGCATTTGCGCGGCCCGTGTTCTTATTTGCGGATGCGGCGGACTTGGGGCCGGTGTAATATCAACACTTGCGGCGGCCGGCGTCGGACATATCGGACTTGTCGATAATGATGTTATTGAGGAGTCAAATTTTAACCGCCAGTTTATTCATAAAACGGAAGATATAGGCAAATTAAAAGTGCTTTCGGCAAAGGCGCGGATTAAGGAGATTAATCCTGAGATTTTAGTTGATACTTTCGCAATGCGGCTGGATGAAACAAACTATCGGGATGTGGTTAAGGATTATGATGTTATTGTGGATTGTTTTGACAGCTATAGATCGAAATTTTTACTCAACGAAATTTCTGTCAAGACAGATAAACCGCTTGTGCATGGCGGTGTAAGCGAGTTTAGCGGGCAGGTGACTGTTGTTGTGCCGCATAAGACGCCGTGCTTAAAATGCCTGTTCCCTGAGGCGGATTTAGAAGTAGAAATTCCAAAAGGCAATATTAGTCCTGTTGTGAATTTAGTCGCATCAATTGAGGCGCTGGAGGCCTTAAAATTGATTTCGGGTATTGTATCACCACTACAACAAGGACATTTGCTTACAATAGATGCGCTTAAAATGGCGTTCAGATTGTTGAAGATTAACCCTTCTGATCAATGTGAACTTTGCTCTTGACTATATGTTCAGGGATTTTAAATACTTCTGTTTTAATAGAATCGAGGGTAAATTGCAAATCGCGTTTGGTGATTTTACCGTCTTTGCGGTAATTGTTATTATCGTCAACCTTGTCAAGCCACCTGTTATTTCTGTACATTTTGCGTACATCGGCACTCGGGCTGTCTGCACTTGTTAAAGTGTCTTTTTTTGCATAAGCCGGCGTATAGAACAGAGCATATAAATCTGCTCCTGTTATTTTTGTATCTTTTCCGAGGTAAGTATTTTTCATTGCAAGTGTATAGTTTTTTACATAAGGCATTTGTTCTTCACGGGAGAGTTTGACAAATTCTTCAATGGTCATATCTGGATCTATGCCTTCTGCTTCTTGCGGGTGTTTTTCAATATATTTTATGGCCGCCTTTAACGAGTTTCTATTCATTTGCCCTATACCCCTGAATGAGCCGTGGCTTTGTGATGGGTCAAAACGTGATTCTTTAAATAAAAGTGCTGCAACATCCAATGGGTCACATTTAAGTTTTTTAGCCATATCTTCTATCTGGCTGATGAATTTATCAGAAACCTCCGGAACAGCTTTTCTCACAGCAGTTGCAAGCTGATCAGAAGTATCCGGTTTGTTTTCTTTTAATGGCTTTAATTGTTCCTGTTTAATGTTTAGTGCTTTTTGCAGCGCCTTATTAAAATCAGCGTTTTTCTGCTTAACAGGCGGCAGTTTAAAATTTATTACAACTTTTGTATTGTCCTGCGGGGCAACATAATGTTCTTGCGGAAGTGTATAGTTAACCTTTTGATTAATTTTAATGTCATTATCATCCGGCATCTTCTTTAATCCTTTCTTCTACAACTTTTGCATAATTGTACGGATATTTTTCCCGCAAACTTTAGGATTTAAACATGATTTTTTAAAATTCCTTTACAAAAAGGACGGGAAGCAAATTCCCGTCCTTTTTTAATATGTTTATTCCGGCGATTATAATTTGAAGTTGAAACCGCCCTGGAAGCCGATACCTGTTCTTCCGATGTTTCTTACTGTAATCTGTAAGTAAGCGCTGAAACGATCTTTCCATGTTTTTGTAGCACCTACGCCATATTCAATGTAAGAACGCTGCATTCTCATATCAGGGAGAACTACATTACCGGCATTACCTGAGGATGTACCCAGTATGTTGAACATGTATTGGATAGTTGCATACATACTCCATGTTTCGCGTCCATAGATTAAGTTCAATCCTGGAGCTATGTTAACACCATTCAATCGGCCGGCATTCATTCTCATATCACCAAACTCGGTAAACCAGTTTTGAGTATGGAAGTAGTTATAAGATGCGAGTAATGTCGGCTGGATAGTAAAGTGTTTTGTCGGGTGGAAGTTGTAAGCTGCTTTAGCTGCAGTACCAACAAACCAGTTTCCGGTATGGTCGTGATATCCGGCAACATCCATCTGGTTACCGTAGCCGCCGCCGTATACCAGTAATGAACCTAAGAAGTCATCTTTCATAAATGTACCCATAGCACCCAATTGGCCGCCGTTTTGATACATTCCGACTCCGCTGTATGACTGGTGAGCACCGTTATATCCTACGTAAGCTGTCGGTAAAAAGCTCCATCCTTTTTTCATTTCTATTACAGGGAAGTCTGCACCGACCAATGCGCCATAAGCTGTGTTGTCAACTTCTAAACCACGGTTCATATTGAGTTGTTCTAATGTACCGTAAGCTTTGTACCATAAGCTTCCGTCTTTTCTGCTGTATTGATATGGCGCAAATTGCGGATATATAGCAGCATATTTGTTTGCGTTATTTTCTGCAAGAAGCTGGTTGCTTACCGTAAAGATGTGGTCAAACAGGATATTATTTGTAACTAACTGGTTTGCGTAAGATGCAACAGTAGAAACCTGACCTCTGAATACCTGAGGGTTATATTCTACAAGGCTTGCTGTCATAGCACCAGGGATACTTTCGTAAGCTCCTGTTATAGGGTTTAATTGTTTCTGGTTAAACATTTGATACCAGCCGATAGGCGTGAATATCTGTTTATCTGTTTGCGTAAATTCAATCTGGCCGAGTAAAGTCGGGTCAATATCATCTACGTCAAATACATTGATTTTAATATGTCTGTCAATTGGAGCTTTACCGATAAACTGCCAATCGCTGATATTGATTTTTCCACCGTTTGCAGCAGCAAGACCGTTTAAGTCAAATGAGTCATGCTTCCAGTCACGGGATGAAATATCAATTTGGAAATTAGCATTCTGACTGTTTGTTATGTCAAGATTGTCGATAGTATTTGCATTAATTTGACCGTTCATTGAGTTAACAATAGACGTATCATCTGCAAATACAAGGTTGCTGAAATCTACTGCTCCGCTTGTCGCATTAAGAATACTATCTGTAAGTGTGACATTGTTTTGGAATATTGTTCCTGAACCGGAAGATACATTCATTGTTGCCTTATTAACATCAACAGTGTTTGCAAAAGTTATAGTTCCGTTGCTTATTGCATCCATTGATACCGGATTTTGCGCATCGGCAGCCGCAGAAACATTTATCGTACCGCCGAAATTGATATCTCTGTCACCTTTTGATTCAGCTATCAATGTACCTTTTGAAACATCAATATTTCCGTTAAGATCTAAGTCAACATCATCATGATAAGTTGTATACATGATAGTTGCTTCTCTGTCTTGAGTAAGGTCACCGGTAATTTCATCAGCGTGAATACCAATGGTTTCTCCATCTATGTCACCGAATACCAGATTACCTGCAAGTCCGTTTTCAAACAACAGATCGCCGCCGTTATCTACAAGAATTGTACCTGTGTATCCGCCATTTTGACCGTGGAACCAAACATCACCTTCGCCGTTTTTATTGATATCACCGGCACCGCTTAAATCAGCGTTAAGATGAAGTTCGCCGGTTGTTTCAAGGTTCATTGTGCCGTTAACGGCGATAGATTGGTTAACAGCACCTGCAACAGGATCTTTCATTGCAACATCATTGAACAAGTTTAGCGTACCGCCGTTATCAATGGTTACGTCACCTGTTAAAATATCGTTGCCGCCGGTTGTTGTAACACCGTCATCACCAAGGCTTACTGTTGCACCGTTTTGAATAGTTGTATCACCGGCAAGATTTGCACTAACTTCTTTATTAATATAGCTGTCACCGTTAAGTGTTAATTGACTGTCATCCTGAGTTGTAAGTTGTCCGCCGTCGGCTTTAAGAGTTCCGTTAGATGTCAGGTCGTAATCTAACTTACCGCCCTGACCAAGGTTTACCGTTACGTCAGATGCCCAGCTGTCACTGTCATTGAGTGTAACACTTCCGCCGTCATTTGTACCGTTATTAATATTTACAGTACCCTGTGTCAGGTTGGTTGTAGCATCACCTGTTATTACACTGTCTCCGGTCATGTTTAAAACGCCGTTCTGGAAATTCAATGTGCCGCCGTCAGCGATTAAAGTTCCGTTAACAACATTGTTAAGGTTCAATGTACCGTCATCACTTACATGGACTGTACCGCTCCAAATGTCATTATCGTTAAGAGTTGCATTACCGTTTTGTACATTTAATGTACCGTTAACAGTTGTTTCAACGGCATCCGCAATAACATCATTAGAATCAACCATTGTCAAAGTACCGCCTTCGACAATATTTAATTCACCTGTATTAGCCTGAATTTTACCGTTTTCCTGCATTGCATATTCAAGTGAACCGCCATTGATGGTGATTTCACCATCCCAGCTATCATTATTATTTAATGAAACTTTGCCGCCAGCAATATTAACGATTGCGTCAGTTGAAATAGTTGTATTAACACCACTGCTTATTTCACTTTGATCATCTACTGTTAGTGTGCCGGATTTTACGGTTAAGGCACCTTTATTTGCATCAATATGGCCATTTGAAGTTAAATCATTATAAACTAACTTACCGCCGTCAATAGTAATAGTTGCATCAGAAGCCCAAGTATCACCAGTATTTAATTCAAGAGAACTGCCGGAATCCAGAGTTGTATCTTGATTAATGTCAGTATCTACTGCCGCTGCAATATAGCTGCCATTAATCATTGTGAAATCACTATTTATATCAACTTCACCTTCATTGGCTTGCAGTATACCGTTTGCAGACGCGCCGTCCTCATCAACAGTACCCTGAAAATCTAATTTACCACCGTTAACTGTTATTTTACCGTCAGTCCAGATATCATTATTGTTCGCAACAAAACTTCCGTTTTCTTTAATATTAATAGTATTATTGTTGTTTATTTCATATTCTGCATCTGCAGTAACTTCTCCGTCAACATTTACGGTGTTGCCTGTGCCGACAAATACAACATCACCGCCGGTCATACTAGCGCCGTCCAGAATATCAAAATTAGAGCCGTCGCTTACTGTAACTTGACCGCCTGTAATTGTACCGCCTAGCTCAAAACTTGTACCGTCAAGAACTAATTCACCGCCGGTTTGTGAATAATCTTTGCCGGAATCGTTTCTATCCACAAGAGTTAATGTACCGTTTTCGTTAACAATAGTACCACTCCAAATGTCATCTTCCTTAAGAGTAGCTTCGCCGCCTTGATTAATTGTTAATTTACCGCCTGTAGCAATCTCAATTGCACCTGTAGTGTCAATTGATGCACCGTTGCCGACAATTATTTCACCATTTTGGTTAACGGTTAAATTAGTTGTACCTTCAATATTTCCATTATTATTTAATGTTCCTGAAACATCAACAGTACCGCCGGTGATTTCACCGTCAGCAGTAACCGTTACAGAACCGCCGTTTGCGATAGTTGTTGTACCGCCTGAGATTGTACCGCTGTTTTCCAGCGCCCCGCCATTTGCGATATCTACTGTGCCGCCGGAAATAGTACCGCTGTTTGTTGCATCATTCGTTGAAATATCAATATCGGCATTGCCGGAAATCGTACCGGCATTACTAAATGTAGAGCCGGTCTGCGCATCAACAGTACCGCCGGTAATCTGGCCGTCAGCAGTGACCGTTACAGAACCGCCGTTTGCGATAGTTGTTGTACCGCCTGAGATTGTACCGCTGTTTTCCAGCGCCCCGCCATTTGCGATATCTACTGTGCCGCCGGAAATAGTACCGCTGTTTGTTGCATCACCTGTTGAAATATCAATATCAGCATTGTCAGATATTATACCTGCGTTATCAAAAGTTGCTCCGCTTTCAACAGTTGTTGTACCGCCTGTTACGCGTCCGCCTTGTTCCACAGTAATTGAACTGCCGGAGTTGATAGAGTTTGTTCCGCCAGAAACAAGACCGCCATTACTTACGGTTAATGAAGAACCATTGTTAAAAGTATTATCTCCGCCGGATATATTACCTCCGTTAGTAACTTCTAACTTACCGTTATCAAAGGTATTTGTACCGCCGCTAATAGAACCGTTATTGCCCACACTTAACGTACCGTTTGTAACATTAGCTACAGTCGTGCCGCTGATTGAAGAACCGTTTTGCAGGGTCAACAGGCTGTCAGCACCCGTAATATTAAGTGTTCCTGCTGACGCTGTTAATTTGCCGTTACTGTTCAGACTGTAATCCAACTGTCCGCCTGTCATATTTATGTTGCCGCGCCAGCTGTCGCTGTTGTTAATAACGGCACTTCCGTTATCGCCGATAGCCATAGTTGTGTTTGAATTTATATTAACAGTAACATCGCCGCTTACAGAAGATGCACCTGTCGTACTGTCAGCACCGGCAATATTTAATGTACCGTTGTTAATATTTAATGTTCCGGATGTAGCAATAAGCTGTCCGTTTGTATCCAGACCTTCATAATTTAAAGTACCGCCGCTAAGTGTAACTTTGCCGGCCCAAAGGTCGCCGCCCTGACCGCCGTAAACAGTCGTAGAACCGGTTTCAATCACAACTTCATTGTTTGCGCGCAGGATAAGGTCGACAACGCTGGCAATCTGACCGCCGTTTTTCAGTGTCAATACACTTGCGTCTCCTGCCGCTCTTGTAATACTGTCACCTACGGTAATTGTACCGTTTGCAATTTTTCCGTTTTCACTCAAGAACAATTTTGAGCCGTTTCTTAAAACAAGGTTTCCATCGTTAATTTGGAAATTATTTGACATAGTTGAGCCGTCAAGTGATAATGTACCGGCTTCCTGAGTGTAAGTACCTGTGTAACTGCTTGAAATATCACTGTTTACGAGTTCAAAAGTACCTGTACCGGTTTTGTTAATGGCTCCTGTTCCCGCAATAGCACCTTCTCCGGATTGGAAAGATACAGTGTTTGAACCGGTTACGTTCATTATAGAACTATCGGCAAGATAAACGTCTTTACCAGTATCAGATGCTGTGTTACTACTGAAGGTTACATTTCCTGCCGTGGAATCAATATTCAATGTTCCTGCATTATAAATAGCACCGCCACGGCCATATCCGTCGCTTGCACTTGCAACGCTGTTTCCGTTAAAAGTCGTATTACCTGCTATATTTAACTGTGTATTTGCAACAGTTCCAATTGAGATATTATTTGCAATAGCCCCACCATTACCGTCAAGAGCTTTGTTAGAAGTGAATTGCGCACCCTGGCCAACAGCAACCTTTCCGTCAGTATTAAATATTGCACCGCCGCTCCATGCCGCCTCATTTGAAGTAAATTGTGCTCTTTCTCCAATGGTTACAGCACCGCTGCTGTCAGATTCGTCTGAATCCCAGCTGTAAATAGCACCGCCGGACTCAGATAGAGCCTTGTTTTCATTGAATATTGCCCCGCTACCAATAGTTATTTGCGCATCATTAGAATAAATTGCACCTCCGCTGCCGGCTGTATTTTGGGCAAATTGAATAGAATTGCCTATTGCGAGATTTATTTCATCTCTTGTTGTGGTTATATAAATTGCACCGCCATAACTGTCACTATTAGTTGCGGTATTGCTATTGAATTTTACATTATTATGAATAACAGTTTTTAACCCGCCGTTAAGACTAAGTGCACCTCCGGCAAAATCTGATGTGTTACTTCCAAATGTGACATTATCATAAATAGTTAAACTGCTTTGAGCTTCAAGCGGCTGTCCCTGTGGATCATTTCCGTCACCGCTCCATATAGCACCGCCATATCCGCCGTAGCCGTCACCGCCTGCCGTAACGCTGTTTCCGGTAATATTAACAGCCTGTCCATCCTGTGTTCCGACTGTCATTGTTCCCGAGTTGTGATATGCGCCGCCTTCCCCTTGTCCGGTTTGTCCCGTAACATCTGTTGTAATATCAAGTGTTGTCCCCTGTGGATTAATCGTTTGTGCATACGCCAAATTTGTTGCCAGATTTACTGACAACGCCACAACTGTTGCACTTAGCAATAATCTTCTCATTTTTAAAAGCTCTCCAGTATTTAAATTATAATTATAATTCCTGTTTAAAATATATACCAAACGCTAAAAAAACGCAATAGTATATTTGAATTAATATGAAATATTTTTATTTAATTTTTTAATCATAAGGATATCATCTTCCGGTGAACTGCCGGTTGTTGTAAGATAGTTTCCTGTCATGATGCCTTCAACGCAAGTCTGAAGCGCTTTTTCCTGATTTTCTTTTGACAATCTCATCCGCCCCCCGCAAAAACGAAGTACTGATTTCGGGTTGGCAATTTTGAAAATCGCAAGAGTTCTTAATACATTTTCTTCATCAATTTTGTTAAGATAGTTTGCGAAAGGTGTTTGCGGAATTGGCATTAGAATGTTTATTGGGATTGAATCCGGCTCTATTTCTGCAAGATTCAGTGCCATTTCAACTCTTTGCTCAATACTTTCGCCCATACCGAGAATAACCCCGCAGCACAATTCCATTCCGTATTTTTTAACAAGGCGGCAGGTGTTTATTCTGTCCTCAAATGTGTGAGTTGTACAAACTTCTGGATAATATGATCTGCTGGTGTTAATGTTATGATGAAAACGTTTTAATCCTGCATCTGCAAGCCTTTTGGCTTGTTCTTCATTAAGAATTCCAATAGAGGCACAACTTTTGAGTCCCTCAATTTTATTAACTTCTTTTATCATTTCAAGCATTACGTCAAAATCGCTTTCATCAGGTGTTTTACCTGAGGTTACAATTGCAAAACGGCTTGCATGATGTTCTTTTGCATCTGTTGCCGCTTTTTTAACTGTTTCAACACTGACAAGCGGATAAGATTCTATATCGGTGCAATAATGAGAGCTTTGGGCGCAATATTTGCAGTTTTGGGAACATTTGCCATTACGCGCATTGACAAGAGAACAAATCTCTACTGTATTTTGAACGTATTTTGATGCGATTTTTAGTAATTCATCCAGATTGGAATTGTATAGTTTTAGCAGTTCCTCTTTATTGATTGTTGCTGTTGCCATGTTAGTCTCCCTTATGCTGAGTATTGAAATATGTGTCATTATATGGTGAAATATATTAATATATAATGAAAATTATTTTGATATTATCTTGTATGCGTCGATGGTCTTGCACATGTATTTCGGAATATATTCGACATGATATTTTTCTGCAACATTTTTGATACTGCTAGTTGCGGAAACAATAATTATTCGGGTATTTTTGTATTCTTTATACATCTGTATTTCCCGAACAAGCCATTCTCCGGCATACAGTGGCAGAAAATCAATTTCCATTTGCAAATCAGTAATAACTATATCATACGGATTATCAATATTAGCCGTAATTTTGGCGATTCCGGCGTGTGCGGAATTTGCGGTTTCTATTGTATAATCAGGATATAATTCTTTTATTGCAAAGCTATGATAATCCAGCCAGTTTTTTGAGTCATCAACGATAAGTATTTTCATACCTAAAAATTAGCACAAAAAAGCCTTGAATACAATTCAAGGCTTTAAAATTATTTTTATTTTACAAGAGGTACTGTAATTACGTAGTCGTTGCCTTTTCTTGTTTTTGTAATTGCTGATAAATCCACGTTGTCATCAAATGTGAATTGTTGAATTACTTTTATCATTTTTTCGTGATGTCTTGTTTCTTTTTCTCCTGCTGCAATAACCGTGAGAGTATCATCCTCCGTGCGCACCTCTACATTCTTTTCACTATTGTCAAAAGGGCGTAAGTTTACGATTATTTCATACGCATCAGGCTTTTTTTCAGCACGAATATAGCCGGAATTCTGTTCCTCAAGGCGTATTCCGCGTTCCATATTTCTTCTGTACATGTTTTCTATTTGTTTTTGTTCGTGCATCATTTTGCGTTCGATACGACGCATTTGTATTGCCGGATCCATCATTCTTTTAAAATGCCAATCCGCAACAGTGTAAAATGCAAGATACGCGCCTAAAAATACCATTAACGCCGTAATAATGTGTTTAAATACAGGGTGGTTGCACAACCAGCAATCGTGGTGGTGATGATGTTCGTGATTTTCGTAGTTGTTGTTCTCGTCCATTTTGGAAACTCCTTTCATTATTTGTGTTACATTTTATAGTATTTATAATAATTGGCACTTGTCTATAGCATATTTGTATGATATACTGTCTAAAAAAAGGAGTAGGCAGTATGGCTAAAATATTGGTATCTATGTCAGATGAATTTCTGAATCGTATTGACGGGGTTGCAAACAGTGAACAGAGAAGCCGCAGCGAGCTTATCAGAGAAGCTTTGCGCGTATATATCCGCAGATCAGCGATAGTTAATCCGCAAAGAGCCGAAGATAATGCTAAAGTTCTTGAACAGCTTCTGGATTAATTGTTTATTTCTTTGATAAACAATTCTACCCATCTGATTAAATTTGGAATTTCAAAAGGTTTCGGGATATATAAATCTGCTCCGGAACTCAAAACAAGCTCTTTGTCATGAACGATTGATGTTATAATAATTTTTGTCCGGTTAAATTGCTCATCTTGCTTGATTTGTCTGCAAAGTTCCAATCCGTTCATTTCTTCAAGAGTGCCTGCATCCAGAATAATTATAGCCGGCTGGTTCTGCGAAAACTCTTTTTTATCAAGATTGTCCGTTGTTGAGACTTCATAACCCTGGAGATTCAGAATAGTTGTCAAGAGCAGTTTCATAGCTTCATCGTTTTCTATTATGAGTATTTTATTGTTGTAAACATTTTCATTTATGGCGTCCTCGGCGCTGATTTGCGGCCTTTCTATTAAATAGTTTGATTTGGACGGAAGATCCGCCATTCTGTGCATTTGCTGTAAGGCGCTAATTAGGCTTGTTGTGTCCTTATATTGAATAAATTCATTTGTTACAACGCCGATGGTTGTGTGTACAAAATTGGAGCGCCGGCCCGCAAATTCATCCCCTCTCATCATCATATAGCCGCGTTTTATATCTTGCGGAGAATAGAACTTTGCGGCAACAGAATCGAAGGCAAAGGTGAGAAAATTCGCTATTTTTTCTGCTTTAAGCGGGTCTGTAACTATTAAAAATTCTTTTTCTGACATGCTGCCGAGAAAATCATTTTCATTCAATGCGGAACGGATTATCGCAGAATATGTCTGCAGCAATTTATCAGAGGCTAATTCAGTATACGTCTCTTTGTAGTTGTCAAAATTCTCAATACTTACAAGAAGGCAGGCCCAAGGCTGCTTTTGGTTTAATGTTCGTTTTATGACGCGCAGAGAATAGTTTTTCCCCGGTACAAAGCATTTTTTGTCCAGATTGGTTTCGTATTCACGACGCAGGTGTGCTTTCATACGCATTGTAAATTCTTCGGAATTAACCGGTTCGCTTATAAAATCATCTGCACCGCTTTCCAAAACCCTGATTTTATCGTTAAACTCGGCGGATTTTGATGTCGCAACAATAATCGGCCGCATATTATATGTAAGCGCTCTGATTTGCTTGCAATAATCGGCAAGTTCGCCTTCATTGCTGTCTGATATTATTATCAAATCAGGTTCCTGTTCCTGAATTGTTTTCATTGCAGAAATCAGACTTTTGGATATCAGACATTTGTTTTGCTTGCTTGCCAGAAGTTTTTTGTACTTGGTTGAAAGTTCGCGTCTTTTATCAATAATTAGTGTTACTGACTGCATTTTGCCCTCGCTTGTTTTTCAATATTTGCCACAGGCAAAAGTACCTCAAAAGTTGTTTGATGATTTTTTGAACGAACTGATATTTTACCGTTCATTTTATCTACCAGATTTTTTGTTATAAAAAGTCCGAGCCCGCTGCCTTGCACTTTGCGGGTCAGAGGATTGTCAATGCGGGAAAATTTGGTGAATATTTTATCGTAATCTTCCTCTTTAATCTCTATGCCGGAATTTGTTACTCGAAGCGTAACATATTCACAGTTCTCACACGGGTCAGTTTCTATGGTAATTGTGCTATTGTCATCAGAATATTTTGCGGCATTTTCAATTAAATTAGTCATTATTTGGTGAAATTTGTCTTTGTCAGCCAGAATATTCTGTGTGGAGCTGCTGATTTTCATTTCAAAATTTTTGTCAGGATACTGGGTTTTAACAAGCGAAATAACTGTTTCAATGACAGGTTTCACTGCAACTTCTTTCAGGATTAAATTTTCATTGCCATATTGCAGCTTACTGACCGAGAGCATATTTTCAACTAGGTTAATGAGCCTGTTGGACTGTTCTTCTATAATTTTAACAAATTTTTTTTTGCTTTCATCATCAAGCCTGTCCCATGAGCCCAGAAGTGTTTGGGAAAAACCTCTTATTGAGGTCAGCGGCGTTCTGAGTTCGTGGCTTACTGTTGAAATAAAATCATTCTTTTCGTTATCCATAAACTTATTATAACAAATTTATTCAATTTCGACAACAGGGTAAGATTTTTTAAGCTCGCGTACGATTTGCAGATCGATTTGGGCGTAAATAGCTTTTTCTTCATCCTGAGCGTTTTGTAAAACAGTGCCGAGCGGCGAAACTATCATGGAATGTCCGGAAGCGGATAGGAATGAATCCACTTTACCGCATATGTCAGCAGATATAAAATAAACAAGATTTTCAGCGGCACGTGCAACGTTGAGCGCTTGCCATACCTGTTTGGTTGTTTCTTTTTCCTCATCAGATGCGGAATTAAGGTAAGCCCAGGCTGTCGGACAAACCATTATTTCTGCGCCCATTTGGAGGAGTTTTCTGGCATGAAGCGGATATCTTATGTCAAAACATATATTCAGCCCTACTTTTGCAAAATCAAAATCAACGACAACCGGTTGATTGCCGGCTGTAATCCGTTCGCCTTCAGTGCCGCCAAGATAATTAAAAAGATGTATTTTGCGGTATTTCGCAATGGTTTGGCCGCTGCGGTTTATTGCAAAACAGGTGTTGTAAAGCTTGTCATTGGATTTTTCAATAACTGAACCGGCCAGAATATTAGAATTGTATTGCTTTGCAAGATTTGCGACGGTTTCAATAGCAGGGCCGCCGGCTTCGTTTTCCGGCTCATTAATCATAGCTTTGTGGCAGATGCCCGTGCTAAAAAATTCAGGAATGAGTATTAAATCAAGCTGCTTATCGGCGTATGGTTTTATTAAATCTTCGACCTTTTTTAGATTGGCTTTTTTGTTGCCTAATTTTGGTCTAAACTGTACGCATAATACACCTGCTTTTGTTTCCATGTTACAATACTTTCATTATATAATGACATTTAGTTGAAGTTATTCCTAATTGCCGCTATTTTTTATGATTGTAACATAACATTATTCAAATCTCAAATTCTTATTATACAGGCTGTCTATTAGCTGTGCAATATTTTCTTTTTCCTGCTCACTCTGATATTTTGGCGCAACTTCGGTTTCTATAATTTTATCATGCTTATCATATCTTATAAACTGTTTCCATTCGCCGTTCAATGGGTTGTAATTATGCACTTCTCTGACGGTTTGGCCGTCACGGTAAAAATAGGTTGTTTTTGACGGCCGGCCGTTTTGCGCATTGTATTCCGAAATAGAACTTATTGTTTGACTTTCGCGGAAGCTTGTCCAGCGGATTACGTTTTCTGTTTTAGGGTTTATTTCTTTTATTGTACTTATTGTCTGGCCGTCGCGTCTGTACAGAGTAACTTTTTTGATTTTGCCGGTTTCTGTGTCATATTCCTGAATAGAGGTCACGCGGTTTTCGTTACGAATGTCATAATTTATTGTTCTTATCCTTTTGCCTGTGTCAGTATCAAATTCATCAATTGATTTGTACAGGATGTAATTTATTGTACGGTATTTTTTGCCTGAGTGCGGGATAAATTCATCAATCGCACGAATTTTTTCGTTGTTAAAATAATCATAATGCACGACTCTTAATTTGTCACCGGTTTGGGCGTCATATTCTATAACCCTGTCTACTGAAAGTTTATTCCTTCTGTAAACAGTTTCTTTTCGTATTTCAGGTTTGGGAAGTTTTTCTATTTCTATAGGGGCAACATATTCGTTTTTCGCTGTTTTACTTACAAATTTTACAGGCAAATTTTCTGCCAAAACCAGTGCGTTCATAATAATTCTCCTTATTGTATCAATGGTAATTTCCATTTGTTTTGAAGAATTATAACAAAGGCGAAAATCTGTATGTATAAGACAGTGGGGCAATATTACCGTAATACCGGCTCCAAATATATCATTATATAGTGACTATTTATTTAATTTATTGATAAGTCGGCGAAATTCTTTATAGTCCGTCCCCCAGCTTGCCATTGCATTTAACACCGGCATGAGGCTGTAGCCTACATCTGTAAGTGTATATTCAACCTTCGGCGGAACCTGTTTATATACCCGGCGTTCAACAAGTCCGTCCTCCTCCAGCGAACGCAAATTCGTGGTTAAAACCTTTTGTGAAATACCTTTTACAGATTTTTTAAGATCCCCAAATCTTTTAGTTCCGGTTAATAGATCCCTGATAATCAACACTTTCCACTTATCGCCCATAAGTTTGAATGTTGTTTCTACAGGACAGTCCGGCAGCTCTTTTAATTCCATTTATTCTCCTTAAAATGTATATTAGTATCTTTTGTATACTAACGTATATTTATATATCGTGAAGTTGACAATTTGTCAACTTCACTGTAGTATTTTTTGTATGAAGACAGAGTATCAAAAAATGATTGGCGGTGAAGTTTACCAGCCCTGGGACAAGGACTTGCAGGCTATGCGTGACAAGGCTCACAGGCTTGTCCGTCAATACAACGGAACTTTTGACAAAACTGTTTTAAAAGATTTACTCGGGTCTGAACCTGAAAATTTATATATTGAAGCGCCGTTTTATTGCGATTACGGCTGTAATATTGAATTAGGAAAAAACGTTTATATGAATTTTAACTGTACAATCCTTGATTGTGCAAAGGTTAAAATTGGTGACAATACTTTCTTTGGACCGAATGTTCAGATATATACGCCTTGCCACCCGCTTGACGCAAAAACAAGAAATGAAGCTGTAGAATGGGCGGAACCGGTTTCTATCGGAAAAAGCTGCTGGCTTGGCGGCGGTGTTGTTGTTTTGCCGAATGTCACTATTGGTGATAATTGTGTAATTGGCGCCGGAAGCGTTGTAACAAAGGATATTCCGGCAAATTCCGTGGCTGTCGGCAATCCGTGCAAAGTTATTAAAAGTTTGGAATAACAGGGAATTTATATGGAATTTGGAGAAAAAACTTTAACGTCAGAGTGCATTTATAATGGCAAGGTTATTGAAGTTATACGTGACGAGGTCGAAATAGCAACAGGCCGTCACTCCTTTCGTGAAGTCGTAAAGCACTCCGGCGGGGTCGTGATTGTGGCCGTAAAAGATGCTGCAGAGCTTGGCGATCCTGTAATTCTTATGGTTAAACAGTTTCGTTATCCAATAAAAGAAGTTGTTTATGAGCTTCCGGCCGGCAAGCTGGAAAAGGGTGAAAATCCGGATGACGCCTGCAAAAGAGAGTTGGAAGAAGAAACCGGTTACAGAGCTGCAAACTGGCGTTCACTGGGATATATAAACACTTCACCGGGATTTTGCGATGAGAAACTTTATCTTTATCTTGCCACCGGACTTGAGTTTGTCGGAGAGCATCCTGACGAAGGAGAAATTATTAAGGCTTATGAATTCAAGCTGTCTGATATAGAAAAAAGGATTTCAAGCGGCGGAATTAACGATGCAAAGACTATTTGCGCAATTCACAGAGCCTTTAGCGGGGTTGAATTATGATAAAAATGGTAGCAACGGACATTGACGGGACTATATTGCGCGGTGATTTCGGGTTTAGTCCTGCTGTTAAAGAATGCGTTCGTGGGTTGTGTAAACGCGGAATTAAGGTTGTTCTGGTGACGGGCAGAATGCATTGTGCAGCATTGAAACTTGCGCAGGAACTCGGACTTGACACCCCGATTGTTTCTTATCAAGGGGGGATGATTAAGGACAATTCGCTTGACGGAAAGGTGTATTATAACAAGTATCTAGAGCCGGAATATGCGAAAAAAATCATTGATTGGGCAAAGCAGAATAATATTCATATAAATCTTTATATGGATGATGTTCTGTACGTCGAGAAGGATGACGAAACAATCAGGCGTTACACCGAAGCCAGGTATATTGCGTTTAAAGTGTCATCATTTAGTGAATTAAAACTTGAAAAGATAAATAAAATACTTTTGATAAACTATGACAGCCCTGCAAAAGTTAACAGCTGGGTTGAATACTTAAACAAAGAATATCCGCAGCTTTATGTAGTGACCTCAACACCTTATTTTTGCGAAATATCCCATCCTGATGCAAAAAAATCCACGGCTGTAGAGTATTTGTGTAAACTCTGGGGAATAAAACAGGAAGAAGTTTTAACCATTGGCGATCAAAATAATGATATAGAACTTTTGAAAGCAGGCGGCGTAAAAGTCGCAATGGGCAACGCAACGGATGAATTAAAGGCTTGCGCGGATTACGTAACCGACACTGTTACAAACGACGGCTTTGTCAAAGCTATAGACAGGTTTTGCCGGTAAAACTTGTTATTCAACACAGACAGCAAGCCCGCCCTTTGCATAGTTAGGATCCTTACTTGTATGGCCGATGCTTGCAAAACCTGTTTGCGAGTTGTTAAATGTCCATGCAAAACCGAATCCGTCATCATAGTCGTCAGATAATATATAAAAATAACCGTTATCAGAACTGGTAACAGCAATAAATGGCTGTGCTTTTTCATTATTTCTGACGATATTATATGTGTGGCCGCCGGAATTTATATTTTCGGTATCATATATGTATTTTGCCAAGGTAGCAAGTTCTTGCTGAGTTGGCATTTTATCCCAACCTTTGCAGACTCTGACCGCACCAAGCCAATAATTGTAATCATAACTGCATTCAGTAATTTTATACTCTCCATTTGCGCGAGCCTGTTCGCATTCAGCTTTTGTCATAGGGCTATATCCTGTATCCGGTCCAAGTATTTGTGTTATGCAGTACCCCAGTGTTTCTTCCGGTATCATGCAGCCGGTTACACCGGCTAATTCTGTCACATTTATGTGATTAATATCTTTACCGTTTGTGTTAGGGTTCTTATTTCCTGATACATCGTAAAGAATAGCCATGCTGTTTGATGTCGCGCTGAATTGATTGTTATACGGATCCTGCGTTGTGTTCGGATTATATGCAATAATTGCATTCACGCCATTTGCAAATTGTACAGCCACTGTATCCGTATCCCAATCTTCCTGACCGAGTGATGCTGCATTTTTTATTGTTGACATATCCACAGGCTCTTCGCCTTCATTCCAGATAACTTGTTTGTTAAAACACTTTGTTATCTCGCTATTATCGCAAACTCTTGTTATCTTGATGTATTTCTTCAACTCATTTACAAAATCCATGGTTGAAGAATAACCCGCTAATTTTTCCTCAGTATTCATCTGACGTGTTGCAACTTCCAAGCGCTTTGTGAATACATCTTGTGCAGTTGACCATGCCTTCTCATTGTGGTTCTTTATTAAACCGGGGATTGTCAGAACTGCGACTATACCGATAACCGCGAGGGTGATTAGGACCTCTGCAAGGGTGAAAGCGGCCTTCTGGGAAGTGATTAAGTGACTAGCGGATTTGCGGACGGATGGTGCGAACGAAGTGAGCAAATCCGGGTAGCGAGCAGATTGAGCCGACTTGTGCGCTAGCACTATAGGCGAAACTCTGCGAGCGTGAAGCAAATCCAAGACAAGTGATTGAGTGATTAAGAATTTACATGAGGCTGGCTCTGTAGCTTTGTGACGGGTTTTGTCATGAATTATTGTTGACCGTGCTTCTTTAGCGGTCTCCAGAGTGGTGGTGCAGGCTGGCTTGCATTTCGTAAGTGTGTATGCTTTTTTAATAATCATATTTTCTCCTGTCGTTATAACATGTTAATTGTCGTTATATAGACTACTGTATCAATATAGCGTATTGTCGTTATTTTGTCAATATGTTATTATAACTAACAATATGACTACTATATCGACATTATCCAAAAAGTTTGCAATACGAATAAAATTTGAGCGGGTAAAGCGAAAACTCTCTCAAGAAAAGCTTGCGGGAATGGCCGGAATTGGCCGGACAACATTGACACAAATAGAAGGCCAAACCTCATCACCTACTCTTGATGTTGTCGAAAAAATCGCTAATGCACTAAACGTCGAACCTTACGAACTTCTTATCTTTAACAATTTGGAAATTTAAAATCCCGCAAAACTTCTAATAACCTTTAACTTAACTCCGGATGTTCGTCAATATAGTTTTGAGTGTAAATATCTTTAAACAGCCCCTTTAAAGCAACAGGATTTACAGAAATTATACGTGTATTTTCAAAATACATATTTTTGTATTGGGCAAATTGATACCAGTAAGGGTATTGTATTCTTAGATCCTGTTCTTTGAGATTTGAAGTAAAGGCATGGCTCACGTTGCAATCAAAACCGACAAGATAGATTTTTTCGGCATTAGTTAATAATAGAAATTGCAAGACAGCAAAAATAGTACCGCAAAAATAAACGAAAGGCTCTGCGGTGATATCAATAGGATAAAAAGTCTTTTTAGGACGTCTGCAATTTAGAACATAAATTTCTTTGTTCTTTATCCTTGCTATTGTTGACGGTCTGATTCTAAAATTCATGTTGCGTGAATGTAACCCCAGAAATTTTATACACGTATCAGGTCTATAGTTTATAAATTCTTCAATATTTTCTTTATTTGGAAAATTATCCTGTGCAAACAGATAATCAAAATTAATATGTTTTAGTTCATAGGCCCTATTTAAGCCTATGTGTACCGCATCAGGCATAGGGTTTTTATAATACTTTACCGTTGCGCCGCCGCCGACCACGACTACCGATTTGCCGGTATAAATTCCTCGATATTTTTCCAAATTAGGGTGAAATTTTGATGCAAGAGAATATGCCCTCAAATCATCCAGTGTCACACGCATGTTTATTTTTCTCTTAACTTTGATTTTTATTTTAGAGATTTGGTAAATAGTGTGTTTGTTGGTGTAAGTAATTTTTATGAACTTATTTAGTAAATTTTTCATTTAAGTATTCCTTTGTTTGTGTACTTGAAACATCTGGAGTCCTCGAAAGATAGATAACTTCGCAATAGTCTTTGAGAAAATCAAATTTTCCCAGCCAATCATCTCCCATTACAAAAATATCTGCCTGATATTTCTGTATGTCTTGAATTTTCTGCTCCCAATTATTTTCCGGAATAACCAGATCTACATATCTGCAGCCTTCTAAAATAGATTTTCTTTGTTCGTAAGTATAATATGACTTTTTGTTTTTGACTGCGTTAAATTCATCTGTTGACAGCGCCACTATCAGGTAATCCCCAAAGGCTCTGGCTCTTTTTAAAAGGTTAATATGTCCGTAATGCAAAACATCAAAAGTTCCGTATGTTATCACTCTTTTCACTTAGCCCTCGCTTTCTCTGATAATTCCTGTATCAATTCTTTTTCTTCGGGAGGAAAATTGAGATACATAATATGTCCTAATGATATTTTTTTAGGGTATGCAAAATAATTTCCGTATACATCTTTGAGATATTTTTCGTAATCATTTATACAAGGGTACATTTTACCTTCAAATTCAATTTGTTGAAGCGGAAAAATGGTATCGTAAGAGTGTACCCATTTGGGCCAGTTATGTCCGAACTCATACCCCCATATTACATCTGTATTTTGACAATCCGCTTTGTTAAAATCGCTTCTTAAAACTTTATAACTTTCATATAGTTCAGTTTCCGTCGTATATTTGATTTTTTTAATAAATTTTTTTCGGTTTTGTTTACAAGTTTTAGTGAAAGATATTTGTTCTTTGGGCAGCAGCTTTTTATTTAAAAAATCATAAGGGAATATATCCAAAAATAAATGGGATGATTTTTTATGCCGAAGTTTCAATAATACACTTCTTTTAGCCTTGTTGTAGTTGAAATGTAAGTATAAATCTTTGTCACGTTTAACAGAATCAAAATATTCTATCAAGGTATCATGATCTTTTCTCATTATTCCGATATCAATATCATCATCCCACGGGATAAAACCTTTATGCCGGACAGCACCTAATAATGCCCCAAAATCCAGCCAATATTGAATGTTTAATTGTTTGCAGGTGTAATCCAATTCGTCTAAAAGATATAATCCTGCAAGCTGGACTTCACGTGCTTGTCCGTTTGCAGGCGGAAGTTTGGTTATGTCAACGTTTTCTTTTTTATATTTTAAATACGGGTTGTGGCGTCTGGCATGTGCATAATATGCTTTAGGTGTCTTTATTTTAAAACCTAATATCGTAATCAAAATACGCTGTTCTGACAAATTACTTACAGAAAAAATATTTTTCAATAGATTAGTCATCATTTTCTCCTTCATTTTTTGTGTATATAAGCAGTGGTATCAAGCCAAACAGCGTTATTTTATTTTTGTATTTGCCTGTGTAAACCTTAAAAAACGGTGTTTTCCAGTAACTTTTTACATAGTTTAGCCTGTCAGGCAAAATGATATTATTCCGGCGGGCAAATTTTATCATATCGGTATAAACCCATTCTTTATCTCTTATTTTTTTCTCTTTGATATCTTTTGATTTGACAATAGAATGCTCTCTTTCAATGTAATGATATTTAACTTGGGGAACTGATACTATACCGTTAGCATAAAATATAGCTCTTGTGCTGAATGTCACATCCTCCCATATTCTGCCGGCAGGAAATCTCAATTTATTTTTTTCTATCACATTTCTTTTATACAGTCTGTTCCACACATAAAAAATTGAGTGTTTTTTATCTTCACAAATTTTTATTTTATCTTTTAAGCGGGTTACATATTTTTCTCGTTTATGAATTACATTGTATTTATTACGATTTTTTTTATGTTTTAGTATACTCGTAATTCCAATATCTGCATCATATTTAGTTACGGCCGCGTATAATGTTTCATAATAATTTTCATCAACCCAGTCATCTGAATCAACAAAACCTATATAATCTCCTTGCGCAGCATCTAAACCGGCATTTCTTGCCATAGAAGGACCTTGATTTGTTTGTGTTATGACTTTTATCCTTTTATCCTGCGTAAACAAGTTTATTATCTCACCTGTTTTATCCGTAGACCCGTCATTGATGACAATAATTTCAATATCGCGTAATGTCTGTTTTATTAATGACAAAAGGCAGATACCTATGTAATCCTCAACATTATATGCCGGAACTATTATTGAGATTAATGGTTTAGTTAAATTTTCCATTTGTGCATAGGTATCAATTTCAGACTTCAACATATCAATATTCATATTTTTTCTATCCTTGTAATAAATCTCTTAACTTTTTAGCCAATTTGTTAAGAAAATAAAAAAATCCCGTGTTCAGTGCATTTTAGAACAGGAATTTTAATATTTTTGTGAAAAACTTAATATTTTATAACATTAATGTTTTGCTGTTTCTTCTTTGTGATAATATATTGCTGTTGAAATTATTTTTATCTTAACAAATTGGCTATATTGTGATGTTAGAAAGATTTGTTTATTTGATAGATATTGAGGCTATAAGATAAAGTTTGCGTAACTTTCATCAATCTGATCTTGCTCTATTCCAATATATTTTAGTGTTATTGACGGGCTTGAATGATTGAAGATTTTTTGCAGTATAGCAACATCCTTGAATTTTTTATAATGGTGATACCCGAAAGTTTTTCGCATTGTATGCGTACCGACTTTTTCTTCTAATCCAATTGTATTACAGGCAGTTTTAAGAATATAGTATGCAGCAAATCTATTCATCCGGTTTTTAAATATGGTTGTAAAAAGCGGTTCATTTGCATGTTTCTCTCTTGTAAATTCGTTAAGCATAGGCTTAAGTTTTGAATTTATCGGGAATTTTTTGAACTTACCCGTTTTCTTTTCTATAATTTGTATATAAGATTTGTCTTTTACATCACCTACATTCAGAGCAACTATATCAGAAATTCTAAGTCCGCAATTAATGCCCATAACAAAGAGCACTAAATCTCTGGTGTTGTTTTTTGCAAAATAGGCTTCTATTTTTCTTATGTTTTCAATATTCCTGATTGGTTCAACTGTTGTCATTACATTCTCCTTTTTTGACTGCTTCTAACATACAGGAATATTTAATTACAGCAAAAAAGTTCTTTTTTAAAACTTTTGAGTAAAATAAGAAGGACTTAACATATTTCAATATTAATGTTATATATTATATTGGGGTCAGTTACACTGTTTAGGCTGGGAAAATATATGAAATTAGATATTATACGTGTTTTGATTTTAGGATTGATATATACGGCATTTATGCCTATCACTATAGCGTCATCAGAAATTTCAACTGCTGTATCGTATGAGTCGCCTATAATTGATGTCATTTTATCTGTAGAAAATTATTCACCTATAAAAGAAGCCATAGAAAAAGAGGTTTTTGGGGCCGTAGAAGGTGATGATAGGATTATGGATGAACCTGCTTTTTACGATACAGAGGTATCTGATGAGTCAGAAAATATTTTTGACAAAATTCTTTCTCCAATCGGATGGGCAATAGGCGGGGTTGTTGCTCCTGTTTATCTGGGAGTTGATATCGCCGGCATGTCTGTTGGCTGGACTATAGATAATGTTATTCGTCCGGTTGGCAGCGGTATAGATTTGGCTTTTCAGTATACAACTACGCCGGTGGTGGAGACTTTTTGCTGGGGCTGGGATCATATTGTTGTGCCAGCAACGGATTGGCTTTTTGAACTTGTGCTTGATAAGGCTGTTTATTATGCATTAAAAAGTACGTTTTGGGTTACTGATAAAACTCTTGACTATACCGTTTTTTGGGTAATTGATAAGACATTTATATATGTATTAGTACCTGTAGGGAAGGGGGTCTACTACGGAACTGATATCGGTATGGATTATGTTGTTATCCCGTTTACAAAAGGAGTTTATAAAGGGGCAAAATTTGTGGCTGCTCCGATAACTAAAAATCTTATTGTCGGAGCAAAATATACGGTTGTACCTGTAGGGAAAGGACTTATTTGGGGAGCCAAAACTATCGAAAGCGGTATGGATTACAGTTCACGTCATTTTTTAAAACCGATAGGCGAAGGAATCTGGTATGGAATAGACAGAACACTCACACCAATAGGAAATGCTATAGATGCTGCTGTTAATACAATTATGTCAATTCCGATAATTAATCTTAATCATCAAACAGAATGAAGCTATAATTCTGTCTGTTTTTCAAACTCTAATAGAAATTCCGCCGGAGTTTGCCCGAATTGATTTGCGATTTTTTCCAAAATGTTGATTTTTATGCCTTGTTTTTAAACCCTACAATGCACGGATGATTGATTTGATATTCGTGTCAGTAACCTTTAAAAGAGCAACGGTTTTGGTGTTTTCATCCAGATTATTCAACTTTTTAAGCACTTCTGCTGTTTTAAGTATCAGGGTTTGATTGTTGGATTTCAAAAGCTCTCTGATAGCGTATAAATCCGTTGCAAAGTCAAGTGCGGTATAGACAAACGGACTTTCTTCGTTAAGTTCTGCGTAAATCATTTTTTCCAGCTTTTGAGTATCTATTGTTGAAAGAAGTTTTTTGATGTCATAGACTTCGTTTTTGGTGTCTTTATCTTCATCAAAAAGATATTCGTCATTTTCGGTTAGGGTATTAAATTTCTCCTGAGAGTTTAGCAGTACAACAGCGGCTTTACTGTCCTCTGATTTGTAAATAAGTCGTTCAAAGACCTCAAATAATTCGAAATCCAACACAAGCGAAAGTGCAAGAATTTCGCCCAAACCATTGATTATGTTGTTTAGAACAAGTAAGGCGTCATCGTAGTAGTTGTCCAATAACTGAAACATGTCCATCAAATATGGAATTTCGCCGGCTATATTTTCACTCATTGATGACTCTTTCATTGATTTTATGATGGCAGGTATTGCAGATGTGTCACCATAGGCTGACAAAAACTTTGTACCGCTTAACTTTTCAAACTCATCCGCGCTTTTGAGCATGTTTAGCGCTGTGTTAAACGACTCCTTATCCTCGAATTGCCCGAGCGCTATTGCACAATTTATGTTCAAAAACTCGTTGTCAGAAAAAGCATTCTGTCTTAATGCTTCAATTGCCAGCGGGTCTTGAATACGGGAAAAGTATTTGGCTGAATATATTTTTTCTTCAACACAGCCATTCTCAAGTAAACTAAGCATCTTATCAGTCACATCTTCATTTGCGTATTTTACAAGTGAATTGATGATAAAATCCTCGTAAGACGGTGAATAAACCTTCATTAATGCAAAAATGTTTTTGTAATTTTCTTCAGTAACCGCTGCCGTCAGGCGTTCATTAACATTTTGTTTAACAAAATCGAACAAAAAATCGTCTTTTGCAGCAAGTTCTTTAAACATTTCAACGTCAGCATTATTAACTAAATGACTTGCCGCCTGTCCATAGTCATTTTTATTTTTGCCGGTTAATTTTTTTATCAAATCCTCTGACATAAAGGTCATGCTTTCCGGTCAATAAAGACTGAATTAGTCTAAATAGAACACTGTAATAACTTTGTGGCCTTCTTCTGCGTATTGAACAGCGTTGTGCAGAGTTTTACTTGTGTGAGAAAGAAAACAAATCAACTGGTTGCAGTCATCAATAATTTCTCTGTTGCAAACACGTGACGCGTCAGCGAGAGTCATCATTGCTCTGTCAGAGTGTTCAACTATATTTGGAACACCAATAAGCTGGTTTTGAACATCACTTGGCTGCTGACCGATTGTTTGTGGGAGGATAACTTTCAATTTATCCGGATTAGCTTTCATTGCACCGCGGATAGCTGCAGCGTTAGTTCCTGATGAACCGCCTGATGTAATAATTGTGTTTCCCTGCATAACGAGCGCTGTTGTAAGTGTCTCAATCATTTGCTGGTGAGTAATAGGCAGATTACGGCTGCCAATTATTGCAATTCTTTTTGCTGATTGTTGAATTGTTGCCAGCTCCATTGCCAATTCGTCAACCGTGTCGGGTGAATCCGATGAAATTTTGTCCATATCGTCATCAATAGGTACTACAATTGATTGTTGGTTTGTCTTTTTTTCATCTTCAGAATTCATTTTAACATTCATATGTTTCCACCCTTTTACTTTTTAATTGCAATAATTATATTTTTCGATTATGCTGATTATATCACAAAAAAATAATTTTGGGAATAGGGATATGGAAAATTTATTAGATAATCTTAACAAAGAACAGAGAGAAGCGGTGCAAACCGTTGCAGGGCCGCTGTTAATCCTTGCCGGTGCAGGGAGTGGAAAGACAAAAGTGTTAACTTCACGAATTGCGTATTTGATACAAAACGGTGTCAGACCGAGGAATATTCTTGCCGTAACTTTTACCAACAAGGCGGCAAGGGAGATGAAAGAGCGTCTTGGCAATATGCTTGGCGAAAATGTTGTCAAATATATGTGGGTTGGCACTTTCCACGGTATTTGCGGAAGGATTTTGCGTGAAAATATTGAACAATACAGCTTCCAGTCAGGCAAAAAACTGGATAAAAACTTTACGATTTATGACGACGCTGATACTAATGCGGTTATTAAACAGGCCATTAAAAAGTTGAATCTTGACGATAAACTTTACCAGCCAAAACTCGTAAAATCAATTATTTCCAATGCAAAGAATAAAATGCAGGATGCATATACATTTGCGACATTTGCAAGAGATTTTAAATCACAGAAGATAGCGGCGATTTTTGAAGAATACGAAAATACACTTAATAACAATAATGCCATAGACTTTGATGATATGCTTCTTTTGACGGTTAAATTATTTGAACAGAACGAAGAAGTGCGAAGAAACTACTATGAAAGATTTCAACACATTCTGGTTGATGAATATCAAGACACAAACCTTGCACAGTACAAACTTGTGAATATGCTTTACACAAATAAACAGTCAGAAGTACCGCCGGAACGCTCTTTGTGTGTTGTGGGAGATGTTGACCAGTCAATTTACAGCTGGCGCGGGGCTGATTATACAATTATTATGAACTTCCAGAATGATTTTAAAAATACAAAAATGATTAAACTGGAGCAAAATTACCGTTCAACCGCAAATATTTTGAATGTAGCAAACGCGATTATTGAAAACAATACCGAACGCGTGGATAAAGTCCTTTACTCCCAAAAAGGAGACGGAGAATTGATTGATTACTTCGAAGCGCAGGACGAGGCGGATGAAGCGAATTTTGTCGTAAGCAGAATTAAACAGGACAGTGGCGGCAATTATAATCAGTACGCAATACTTTACCGTACAAATTCACAATCCCGTGCACTGGAAGAAGCCTGCATGGCGGCAGGTATTCCGTATAGGATTTATGGCGGGCTGAAATTCTATGACCGTAAAGAAATTAAAGATATTATTGCCTATTTGAAACTGATTTATAATCCGGATGACTCTCAGAGTTTCAGACGTATAGTCAATGTCCCGAGACGTTCTATAGGTGATACTACGGTGAAAAATCTTCAGGATTTTGCGGACAAAGGGGATATGAGCCTTTTTGAAGCCATAAAACATATTGATGATGCGCTGGAAATTGCACCGAGAACACGGGCAAAATTAAAAGAATTTGCGGAATTGATATTGAAATTTAAGGATGCTGCGGCATCGTACAGTTTGCCTGATTTTGTAACGCTTGTTATAGAAAAGACGGGATATCTTGCAGAATTGCAGGCGCAGAATACTCCGGAGAGCGAAGCCGATATTGAAAACTTGCAGGAACTTGTTAATGTTGCGGGTGAATTTGTGCCGGAAGACGAAAGCAATATTCTCGGTGACTTTTTGCAGCAGGTTGCACTGGTGTCAGATATTGACGGTATGGATGATATCAGCAACAATGTAACATTGATGACATTGCATTCGGCAAAAGGACTGGAGTTTCCGGTTGTATTTCTCGTTGGATGTGATGAAGGTGTTTTTCCGCACCAGAGAACATTTAACGTACCTTCTGAAATGGAAGAGGAACGCCGCTTGATGTATGTAGGTGTTACCCGCGCCGAGGAAAAACTGTATTTAACATCAGCAAAACGCCGCCAGATGTGGGGTGAATATAAATATTACAACCCGAGCCGGTTTATTGAAGAAATTCCGCGTCAATTGCTGAATGTTATTTCATTTGAAGGCAGCCGCAATGACACATCTACCTTTAGAAACGCTGTTTCAAAGGCAAAAACCGGAACTTCCGACTACTCATACTCCGCGGCTCAGTCTGACAGCTACGGGTTTGTAAAACCTTCCAGCGGATTTGGCAAGGGGTTTGTTGCTCCGACCAGAGGCCTTGCTTCCAATACACAGAAAAAAACAGATTACGGAACACGTGATAATTCAACACAAAGGTATTCGCAACCCTCCAGAACCCCTTCCAGAACAATTTTGGTTAAATCCGAAGTTAATAAAAAACGCGACGAAGAAAAGGTTAAGGAGTTTTTCAAAGATAACGCGATAAAACGTATGCTTGAAGAAAAGCGTCAAAAAGAACGCGAACAGATGATTGCGGAACAGGAACGCGAACGCCAGATGACAGAACAAAGAAACGCAGAGTTTATTTATAACGTAGGCGATCGTGTTTTCCATGACAAACTTGGTGTCGGTCATATTGAAGAAGTGACACAAATGGGTGAAAGTACTCTTTATACGATTGATTTTGGCAAACAGGGCAAGAAAGCAATGGACGCAGCTTATGCGAAATTGAAAAAGTTTTAATTGTAAGCCTTGAAAATATAAGCGCGATATGTTAAACTAAGTATAATGAGTATGCGAAAGAGGAAATAGGATGTCGGAAGCGCAGAGAAATAAAAAAGTGAGTGGAGTGAGTAAGGTGAGTAGAGTGAGTAAAGTGAGTAAAGTGACGAAAGTGTTAACAGAAGAAATTTTGAAACCCCACTTAATCACTCAATTGCCTGAAACCCTTGCTATTACTGGCTTTACGGGGGGGGGGGGCAAAACATTTAAGGCCCGCTGAGCGACTTAACCCTGTCATAAAACAGAAATATTATATATTATCCACAAGTTATTTATAGCTTGTGGAACTAGTGCTGCAAAAAAAGAATAAAAGAAGAATAGATTACAAAAGAAAACTGAAAGGAGACTAAACTATGTACAACCAAAAAACAAACAGTTATGGCGGACAGGTCCGCTCTTACACATCAAAGGTGAGTGAAGTGAGTAGAGTGAGTGAAGTGAGTAAGATGTCAAAACAAGGCGAACAACAATCGTTACATTCCTTCGCCCCTTGGGGAGAAGGTCAGGATGAGGGGTCTTACAAATTCGACACGGCTGACATGACCCCTCACCAAGGCAGGCCAGCCTGCACCCACACTCTGGAGACCGCTAAAGAAGTACGGTCAACGTCAAGCCTTGCTATCCTCTTCCGGAAGGGGCGAGGAATGCGCGCCGCCTTCACCCTCGCCGAGGGCAAGCTAGCCTGCACCACCACTCAGGTGGCCGCAAAAGCAGCTTTCACCTTAGCCGAAGTCTTGATAACTCTGGCGATTATCGGTGTTGTAGCTGTTCTGACAATTCCGGGCTTAATAAAGAACCATAACGAAAAAGCATGGAGCACTGCTCAAGATGTATTCACCAAGCGCCTAGAAGTCGCTACACGTCAAATGAATACAGAAGAAAAATTAGCAGGTTATTCAAGCACTATGGACTTTGTTAATGAGTTGAAAAAATACATCAAAATCACCAGAGTTTGCGACAATTCAGAAATTACAAAGTGTTTTGACAAACAAGTAATCTGGAATGAAGGTGAAGAACCTGTTGACATGTCCGCAATCAAGAATGCGCAAAGCTTTGGTTTGGACTGGGAATCTGATACTGTAGCGGTACAGTTTGCAAATGGAGTAAATGCTGTTATTGCATATAACCCAAATGCGACACAGGACCCGTTTAACAACCAGTTTAGTGCAACTTCAAACAGCATGGCAATTCTTTACGATGTATCAGGCAACAAAAATCCTAATACGAATGGTAAAGATATAGGTAAGATAAACGTAGAAGAATTAGCAGGCGTAACAGGCTGTATGATACCGGAATTAGCAGATACAATGTGTATAACACAGATATTAGCTCCAGGAACAGGATATAGTGCCCTGAGCAAAGCAGAATGTGAACAAATAGCAGATGAAGGCTATGGAAATAATAAAGCATATTGTGGAGGCTATACAAGTGATTATTGGGCAGGAGCAGTGAAAGCATGCGGGGGTATTCAAAACATGCCAACCCAAGCCCAGCTAGAACAATTAGCTGCATACATATATCCAACAGCAGATTCAATAAGCAGCTCAGGTACAACAAATGCAAACTGGGATGCAGATCGAGCTTCACTCTTCATTGCTCAAACCCCAAGCGGTTCCCTAGGAGTCTTTGTTTGGTCAGGGCGGGAGACCAGCCAGACCATCGCGTACCTCCGCTACTTCGACCCTACCAGCACGTACTGGTACGGCCACGGCCGCTACGGCCGCAGATTCCTCGCGGTTTGTCTGTCCAACTAAGGACTTTGGACTTAGTTGGTGTGAATAAGTGAATAGGTGACTAAGTGATTGAGTGAATAAGTGAGTAAGGTGAGTAGGTGAGTGAGTGGTTATAAAAATAAGGCAACGTGAGACTTTTCTCACGTTGCCTTTTATTCCGTCATGCTGAACTCGTTTCAGGATAAAGCGGTGGGCACGCTTACGCTGTCTTGGATTTGCCTGTCGCATCGTTCGCGAATAACGAGTACGCTTACGCTTTAACTCTTCGCTCACTCGCTCTCCACGCTCACGGAGACTCGCCTGAGGAGCATTGCTCCAGTCGGCTCGTTCCGTTCGCTATCCGGACTTTGTCCGTACGGAAATCCGCTTTGCCGCACCCTACGCCTACCCACCCCTCCTCGAAATCAGAGATTTCGGTTTCCTCTCACATAAACAATCCACCGGATTGTTTTTGTTCGGCAGAGTCTCAAGGGGAGGACATGAAATATTACCGCCAATGTGGCATTCCATATTGCCTGATTTATGTAAAGGACTTAACGTCTTTATTAACTCTTTAGTGCCTTTTGGAAACAACTGTTCACTGTTCACCATTCACAGTTCACTACTTCTGTAACTCCTTAGTGCCTCAGTGCCTTAGTAACTTAGTGCCTTATTGGTAACAACAGTTCACGGTTCACTGTTCACAGTTTTAATACATCCCAACGAGTTTACGGACTTCTTTAAGAGTTTTTTGCGCTTCGGCTCTTGCGCGTGCTGAACCTTCCGTAATGATTTTGGCAACTTCTTGTGGATGTTCTTCATAATAACGGCGTTTTTCTCTGATTGGCGCAAACCGTTCATTAATAACCGCCGCAAGCTGGCGTTTGCAGTCAGCACAGCCGCGCAAACCCTGTTCGCATTCGCTTTTTACGGTTTCTACCTGCTCCGGAGTTCCGAAAATCTGCCAGTATTTGTATGCAACTTCGCACTGATCCGGATGTCCTAAATCAGTCTTTCTCAAACGGCTTCTGTCTGTAATCGCTGTCATAATCTTTTTGGTTGTGACGTCTTCGGTATCAGAAATTTTTATGTCATTGCCGAAAGATTTACCCATTTTGTTTCCGTCAAGCCCGCAGATAAGAGAACATTCGTTCAAAAGCGGCTTGGCTTCTTTAAAGAAATCTGTTTTATATATGTTGTTAAATCTTCTTGCCACATCACGTGTGAACTCAAGATGCGCAACCTGATCAATTCCAACAGGTACAGCCTCGGCATTGAACATCATAATATCAGCACTCATCAGGACAGGATAGCCTAATAAACCGTAACTGACTTGAGAGTTTGCACCCTCTTTTGTGCGTAAGATTTTTGCCATATCCTTTAAGGTCGGATCGCGTTCTACCCAGTTTTGCGGGGTAATCATGCTTAAATATATATTCAATTCCGCAATTTCCGGGACAAGTGATTGGACGTAGATTGTGGAAACTTCAGGATCGATGCCGCATGCAAGCCAATCTATTACAACATCCACAACATCTTGTTTAAGATTTGCGGTATTGTCATATTTTGTCGTCAGGGCGTGCCAATCAGCAACAAAAAAGAAACTTTCATATTCTCTTTGTAATTTAACCCAGTTTTGTATTACACCCAGATAATGTCCGAAGTGTAGTTTGCCGGTTGATCTCATTCCTGATACTATTCTTTTTTGTTCTGTCATATTTCAGCCCTCTTTCTTGTTTGATTATATCACAAAAAATTTATATTTTGTTGCAAGGCAAAGTTTTTTCGGTTAATATGTTGGATAAACAGAGGGGATATGAAATGAGAATTGAGGCAAGAAATTTAATCAAAATATATGGCGACAGAAGCGTTGTAAACGATGTTTCTTTTGATGTAAATAAGGGTGAAGTTGTCTGTCTTTTGGGGCCGAACGGTGCAGGTAAAACAACAACATTCTACATGGTTGTCGGGCTTGTTAAACCTAATAAAGGCCAAATTTTGCTTGACGGACAGGATATTTCGTCATGGCCGATGAATATTCGTGCAAAAGCAGGTATCGGGTATTTGCCGCAAGAAGCCTCTATTTTTAGAAAATTAACTGTTGAAGATAATATTAAATTAGTCTTGCAGATGAATGACAAGCTTACAGAAAACGAAAAGAAAAGAAAACTGGAAGAACTGCTGGACGAATTTGGTGTTACAAGATTGAGAAATTACTCGGCTGTATCTTTGTCCGGCGGTGAAAGAAGAAGGGTTGAACTTGCAAGAGCGCTGGCCGCAAGTCCGGACTTTATCTTACTTGATGAGCCGTTTACAGGTATTGACCCTATTGCGATAGGTGAAATTAAAGACAATATCAGAAAATTGTCAGAGGATAAGGGTTTAGGAGTTTTGATTACTGACCACAACCCGAAAGCAACACTTTCAATTACTGACCGTGCTTATGTTATTTTTGACGGTAAAATCAAAATTCAGGGCCGCAGTCAGGAAGTTGCTGTTGATCCGGTTGCTAAAGAATTTTATCTCGGAAAGGATTTTGCGTTATAATGAAACTCCGCATATCAATTTATGACAAATATATTTTTAATCAGGTGCTAATCACAACTTTTGTTGCGATTTTGCTGTTTACGGTTGTCTGGATCGCGCCTGAAATGCTTTTGAACACTATTAAAAAGACGCTGGAAGGCGTTTATACTGCAAAAGAAGCTGTCTGGGTGTTAATACTTGAACTTCCTAAAATTTTAGGCAAGGCGTTCCCTGTCGGATTGCTTCTCGGTACACTTTTTACTTTTGATAAATTGAGTAAGGATTCCGAGTTGACAATTTTTCGCGCGGTAGGTCTGTCTTTTAAACGCATTTTAGCTCCTGTGCTTGTTTTAAGTTTTATTGTTACCGGCATGTGTTTTGTGACTTATGACAAACTTATCCCGTATTCTGTTACAAAGCGGGAAAAACATCCTTCAACGCAATATATTTATACCCAGAAAGATAAAAACAATGTTCCAACCATGGCCGTTGTTATTTCGCATTTTAGAGATAATCACATGGAAAATGTTATTGTGCTGGATTTTTCAACCAAAATGTATAACGATGTTCACCAGTTATCAGATATTTATTCGGCTAAAACCGGCACAACTTATCAGGACAAATGGGTTTTGGATGATGTTGCGCATTACAAAATCAACAGTGACGGCATTTTTACCAATATTGAAAAACTTCCGTCCATGAATATTCTGGAAGAAGGCACATCAGCGCAGGACGCATACATTCTCATGACGTATTCAATGAAAAAAGAACGCGAAATTACAAACGCTAATCTGAAAAAATATATTGATTTGCTTAAACGAGAAGGTCTGGATGAAGAATACAGATATATGCTGAACAAATATTTGCAAAGATTTTTCCACCCGTTTGTATGTGTGTTGCTTGCAATTATGGGGACATTGCTGGGATTTAGCAAACCTCGTGAGCAAAGACTTATCGGTTTTACTATTGCTATCGGATGTATATTTCTGTATTATATAACTCTGCCGTTTTTTGATTTGCTGGCCGAAAAAGGTGTTTTACCGCCATTGATAACGGCTGCATTTCCGCCTCTGGCATTTCTGGCGGCTATTATAGGGTTTTACAAGTCTAAGGATTTATAATGAAAAAAATATTTTTAACAATACTTTCTTTGTTGTGTTTGAGTACAAGTGTTTACGCACTTGGCGATCCGCCGATACGTGTGGATTATGAAAACGGAATTTATCATATTGTTTTGAAGGGCGATAAAATCAAAAAGCGTGTCAAATTTGTATCAAGTGAACATCTTATTACAGCGCGTGAAATGCACCAGCTTGCAAAACCGAGATTAACGGTTAATGCGGGATTTTTTGACCCAAAAAACGAAAAAACGATTTCCTATATTGTAACTGACAGACAAACCGCAGATGATCCATTGTTTAACGAAAATCTGATGCGTGATCCTGTATTGCGTCAGAATATAGATAAGATACTTAATCGTACGGAATTTCGTGTTATACAGTGTGATGATGACAATTCATGGCGTTATGAAATAACCCCGCACAAAAGTTCTGTAGATTTTGCATGCCACATTGAAAATTCAGCACAGGGCGGCCCGCTTGTTTATCCTGAGTTGAAGTTGGAAGAAGAATTTTTTGTTCAGAAAAAAGACGGCAAAGTCGTCAGAGAAAGTGCGTCTGTTTTGCATAAGACATCACGAACAATTATCGGGCTGAAAAACGGTGAAGCGCATATTCTTATTATTACGGATGAAAACCCTATGGATTTATATGAAGTGCATGAACTTTGTAAAAAACTGGGATTTGACAGAGCAATGGCTTTTGACGGCGGCAGTTCAACATCAATGAATTACAAAAATAAAATTGAAGTTACCTCACACGGAGACGGAGCCGGCCGCAGTGTAAAATCATTTATGCTTGTGTATTGAGTTTAGAGCTATAATTTTCAGATAAAAAATGACGGGGGCTGTTCGGCCCCCGTTTTTAATACTTTATTTAAGCATTAAATGCTTCAAAGAACGCTTTTAACAACTCATGACCTTTCAATATTGATTTATAATCAAGAGCTTCATCTTTTGAGTGCATGTTGTAAACAGTTGCAAGCCCGACAAGATACGGAGCAAAAACTTCACCGTTTGCATTTTTCTTGCCTGCATAAATATGAGTTTCTGCACCGGCATGGAATGATGAAATTTTGTAGTCTATACCTGTTTTTTTCGCTGCTGTTTCAAATAGTATCGGAATATATTCATCTTCAACCTTTTCAAAAGGCGGCAGATGTTCTTCAAAAGTTATTTCCGCTTTTGCAACGCCTTCATATTCCTGATTGCAGTAGTCTATTTCGTCACGCATAAGATTTTTAAGTTCTTCTTCAACAGACTTGCTTGCACTTCTAATGGAGTAACTTGCTTCTGCATAAGTGTTAATAACGTTTGTAACGTTTATATCGCCGGCTTTTATTCCGCCTATGTTGCAGGAGGTTATAACCTGACCGTCCTCGGAATGGTAAACACCTTGAGGCAATGCTGCGATGATATCGGCAAGTAATTTAGCAGCGTTTTCTCTTGTTGTGTCTCCGATATCAATACCTGAATGACCGCCTTTGAAGGTTGTAACAGCTATTTTTACGAGTGTATAGCTTGCACCTGATACTTCAAGCTGACCGAGCGAGTCACTGTCGCATACGAGAATGTATTTGGAATTAAGTTTTGAAAAATCTACATGTTTAATTCCTGACATACCGGATTCTTCATCGCGCGTGAACATCAATTCAAGTCCGCCGTGTTTTGTATCTGAATTAGCGACTTCTTTAGCCAGTAAAAGAGCATTGGCAACACCTGCTTTGTCATCTCCGCCGAGAGTGCGGTCTTCAGCGCGGATTAAATCACCGTCAAGATATGTTTTCACAGGGCTGTCGTCGCCGATTACGTCCATGTGTGAGGACAAAAGCAAAGATTGTTTTGAAGTATCTGTTGCAGGAACATTTATATAAACATTGCCGTAATCATCGTGTTTTGCAGGGATGTTATTTTTTCCGCAATAATCTATAATCCAATTAGAAACTTTTTCTTCTTGTAGAGATGGTGAAGGTATTTCGGCAAGATTGCAGAATAAATCTATTAATTCGTTGTTTTTTCTTAATTCACTTAATTCCATAAAGTTCCCTCCGTTATTAATCATGTTTACAGTATCATAATACTTATTAAAAAAAAATACAAGTAAAAATTTAAAAATTTTTATTTTATTTCAATAACACTCACGCCGTCACCGCCCTCGGAGTTGTTACCTGCGCGGAAAGAGGCCACATAAGGTGAAGTGGACAAAAAATCACGAACAGCACTTTTCAAAGCGCCTGTGCCATGGCCGTGGATGACAGTGACAGGAGATATGTTTGCAAGACTTGCCTCATCAAGCCAGCCTTCCAGCGTATCCAGCGCATCTTCCACTCTGTAACCACGGATGTCTAAAGTGTTTGATACACTGTATTTTTTCAGGGTAAAAGCTTCAAGACTGCCCGGTTTGTAGGTATTAGGTTTCTTTTCATATTTTTTGTCAAATGCAGCAAGTTTGTCTTTTTTTATCTGCGTTTTTATATTTCCCATAAGAACGGGGACTTTGCCATGCTTATCAGGTATTCCGAGTATTGTAACAACCTGATTAAGTTCTTTCAGAATAAGTTTATCATTTACCTGTACTTTATCCCACTGAACTTCGGTGTATTCGGTTTTTTCCTCGTAATCGTCGAGTTTTGAACGGAATTTTTGTTCAAGACCTGCAAGACGCGCATAAGAGCGGCGGGCAATTTTTTCGGATTTTTCACGCCTTAGTTCATCCAGAATATCTTTTATTTCTGCTTTAACGGATAAAAGTTCATAGTCGAATTTGTCTTTTATTCTCTTGATTGTTTTTTTCTTGTCTTTTTTAATTTCAGAAAGATTTTCTTCATATTCTTTCTGTGTGGAAAGCGATTTTTCCTTTAACGTTTCGGCTTCCTGCAAGTTCTGGGAAAGTTTTTGCTGTGTTTCCTGTAATTTTTCAACAACAAGTATAGACGGATCTTTCTGGGACACAAGAAGATTTTTAGCTTCTTCTACAATATCTGACGCAAGCCCGAGATTGGAAGCTATCAATATTGCATTACTCATTCCCGGAATACCAAGCAGCAGACGATAAGTCGGTTTCAAGGAATTTGTGTCAAACTCAACTGATGCGTTTTTAAAATACGGATTAAGATATTCCAGCGCTTTTAATTCGCCGTAATGAGTTGTAATAGTGGAATAAACACCTTTTTGCGCAAGATGTTCCAGTATTGTTCTGGCCAGAACAGCACCTTCCTGCGGGTCTGTACCGGCACAAATTTCATCCAGTAATACAAAAGTGTTATCGTCACTTTTATTTAATATTTCTATAATATTTGTCATGTGGGAAGAAAATGTTGACAGGTTCTGCAAAATACTCTGTTCATCACCTATATCGGCGAAGATTTGTCTGAACGGATAAACTTTTGCCATTGTACATGGCAGGAAAAATCCGGACTTTGCCATTAGAATGAAAAGCCCTATTGTTTTTAGGGTAACTGTTTTTCCGCCTGTGTTGGAGCCTGTTATGATGACGGATTTGTAATCCTTGCCTAATTCAAAATCATTGGCCACAACATTTTCAACATTGCCGATAAGTAATGGATGTTTCATTTTTTCAAACGCAACGATTTTGCTTTCTGATATTTCCGGTTCTATTGCGTGAATTTTTATTGCATATCTTGCTTTTGCAAAGTGATAATCAATTTGCGTCAGTAATTTTTCGCTGAGTGCTATTTCGGTAATTCTTTCGCGTACAAGGTTTGTCAGCGTGACGAGAATGCGTATGAGTTCGGAGTGTATTTGCGACTTGATTTCTCTTATTTTGTTGTTTATCGGAACTATTGCCTCCGGCTCAATATAAAAAGTTTTGTTGGACGCCGAAACATCATGAACAATGCCGGGGACTTTACTTTTGGAGAAAGCCATTACCTGAAAAACTATTCTGTCGTCACGGGTTGTATATATATTTTCCTGTAAATGTTTTTGAAAATCCGCATTATTAAGAAGTGCATTAACCTGTTTTCTCAAATTAGTTTCAGTATCTTTTAAAGAAGAATACAAGCCTTTTAATTCAGGAGTTGCGTCAGGACGGATGTTCAGGGCATCATCAAAAGTGTCAAATATCTGTTCTTCAAGTTCTCTGTCTGAGATTAAGTCTTTTGCCATTGTCCGCAAAAGAGAATTTTCTTCAAGATTATCGTTAAGGAATTTTTTGACAAGACGTGAAGAACGCAGCGTTTGCGCGGTATCTGACAACTCTTCTTCTGACAGATAGCCTGTCATCATTGTGGATTGCAATTTTTTTACATTGGCGACAAATCCTACAGGCAGCTCGGCCGGCAAATCAAGGATGTATTTTGCTTCACGGGTAAACTGCAACTCTCTTTTTATGTCAGAAACTGAATTATGCGGTTTGGCTGCAAGGCAAAGAGCTTTACTCTGAGAAGTTTTTGCAAAGCCTGATATCTTTTCCGTAATTTTATTAAATTCGAGAGTATTCAGTGTTTTAGTTTCTATATCCATAAGCGTATTTTATTAGTAAAAAACGCTGAATGCAAGTTAATCAAGGTAAACATCTTCAAGAAGCTTAATTTCAAACTCGGTACCTGCCGGAATTGAAATTCGTCCGCCCTTAGAGAAAATCGCAAACACAGGAGAGCCGATAATGTTTACACCATAAACCACAACACCTGCAACGGCCGTGAAAGGTGTTAAGATGAGCGTCCACGGATTTTGGGCAAGTTTTACTGTGCCGCGCATTGATTTTTTGTAGAATTTAGCCCCCGGTTTGGTAGAATTTGCAACACCTTTCCAGTATTGGCGTTTGCCTTTTATGTTGTTTACAAAAATCTTTTTGCCGTTGGCTTTGGTAACTTTTGCCTGAATATTTCTTGTTTTGCCTCTGAAAACCATACGGTTTATATTGATAACTATAAGTCCGCCATTGCCTGACATCTGCGGCGGGTGTGAATCTTCTATCACGGCCTTGAAAATAGTTCCGGCCGGAACTGTCACATATCTTTGTGTTACGCTCTCTGTTGTTTTGAAAGACATATTTGCACTGACAGGGGTGTAGTCAGAAATAGCGGTCAGTGATTTGACTTTAAATTTAGTACCTTTTTTAATTTTTATTGCAGCAATGCCTTCACGCGCAATTTTACTTTTCTGAGAGTTGGTAGGCTGCTGGTTTGGAAGTGTTTGAATTCGTCGCGGTGCTTTTTTGCTTGTATCAACAGTCGGGAGTGTTTTTGGCGGCGGAGTTGTTGTTTCAACAGTTTTCATATTCCTTGCCGGCGCTGTTTTGGGTGTTTGATTTACTGTAGGAGAGGTTTTAGGAAGCGGCGGTAGCAAATCTTTTTCTATTTGAGAGGGATTATAGTGCTTCCGTATTTCTTCATCAACGGAGGTGTCAAGCTCTAAAGCCAATGCTGACATTGAAAACATTGACAATGCCAGCATTATGCTTAATATCTTTTTGAAAAACGAACTTAACACAGCCCTTTTTCCTCTTAGTTTATTTTAATAAATCGTTAATTGCTTTAGCCGCTTTTTTGCCTGCGCCCATTGCATTGATAGCGTTGGATTCTCCGACAGGAGCAACGTCACCGCCTGCATATACAGTCGGAATGTTTGTACATCTTGTTTCTCCGTCAACAGTTATGTAGCCGCGTTTGTCGGTAATAATCTCAAGTCCTTCTGCTTCTGCTGAACGCTGGATAATCGGGTTCGGGCCTGTTCCCAATGCAACAATTACAGTATCGAGTTCCATTCTTTCTACTTTGCCTGTTGCAACAGGTTTGCGGCGGCCGCTTTCATCTGGTTCGCCGAGTTCCATAACTTCCAGATCAACGGCTTTAACATATCCGTCCTCACCGATAATTTCTTTTGGTGCATACAGGAATTTGAATACAACGCCTTCTTCTTTTGCGTGGCGTATTTCTTCCAATCGTGCAGGAAGTTCTTTTTCCGTACGTCTGTAGATAATGTAAACTTCTTCAAAACCTACTCTGACAGCAGTTCTTGCCGCATCCATAGCAACGTTGCCGCCGCCGAATATTGCAGCTTTTTTGCCGACTCTCAAAGGTGTCGGGCTATCAGGCTGACCGGCATGCATCAAGTTTACACGGGTTAAAAATTCGTTTGCTGAGAAAACGCCGTTAAGGTTTTCACCCGGAACATGGAGCATTTTAGGAAGTCCTGCACCGGAACAGATAAATATTGCGTCAAATCCGTCCTCTTTTAACTGTTTAAGAGTGATTGATTTACCTACAATTACGTTTGTATGGAATTCAACGCCCATTGCTTTCAGGTTTTCTATTTCTCTGTCAAGCACTGTACGCGGAAGTCTGAATGGCGGAATACCATAACGCAAAACACCGCCGAGTTCGTGCAATGCTTCAAATACAACGACTTCATGACCTGCTTTTCTCAAATCAGCTGCCGCTGTGATACCCGCGCAGCCTGACCCGACAACTGCCACTTTTTTACCTGAAGGTTTGATTGCCGGCATGTCAGCTTTTGTATTGTCACCGACATATCTTTCTAATGCACCTATTGCAACCGGAAGTCCTTTAATACCTAATACACAGTTGCCTTCACACTGGCGTTCCTGCGGGCAGACACGGCCGCATACAGACGGAAGCATACTTGTTTCGCGAATAATTTCTCCGGCTTTGTTCAGGTCGCCTTCTTTTATTGCCTGAATAAATTGCGGTATTTGAATATTTACAGGGCATCCCTGAACACATCTCGGATTTTTACAGTTCAAACATCTTGATGCTTCCAGTTTTACCTGTTCTTCTGTTAAGTTACTCTCTACAGGATCAAAATTGTGACGTCTTTCCATTTTGTCCTGTTCTTGCACACGTTGTCTTTCTATTGCCATCTTATATCCCCTTTATTCAATAATATTAATTTATTACTTTTATTATAGAGCAAAGATATCTTATATGCAAGAAATTTCTATATTTAAGTTATCAAGTTTTTCTAGTGGCTTAGTATGGCTGTTTTCTTTATCAAATCTTAATATGAAACCACTTGACCTTTTTTGAAAAAAAGTCTTTAATATATAGGTTAAGTTTTTAGTTTTTACATAAGAAGAAAGAAGGTAAACATGACAGATTTTCACCACATTCCTCTCAACAACAGGAGTTACACGGACGATGATATTAAAAAGCTTATCAAAGAAAATAATATCAAGTTCATTAAATTACAATTTGTTGACATAAACGGTCAGGTTAAGAATTTGTCTATACCTTCCGAACATATAGAAAAAGTTCTGGCAAACGAAATTATGCTTGACGGTTCATCAATCAAAGGTTTTAGAAACATTGAAACTTCAGATATGTTTTTCTATCCTGATAAAAACACATTCCAAATCCTGCCATGGCGTGAACGCGGCGGCGTGAATGCGGCAAGATTAATTTGTGATATTCACAACGCTGACGGAACACCGTTTGAAGGCTGCCCGCGCTGCAACCTGAAAAGAGTAATGCAAGAAGCCGAAAAAATGGGATTTTCTATGAACATGGGGCCGGAAGCGGAATTCTTTTTATTTGAAAAAGATGCAAACGGCACAATTACGACCAAAACATCAGACCATGCCGGTTATTACGATGTAGGGCCGGATGATCTTGGCGAAGATGTACGTACCGATATAGTTTTAACCTTGCAGGAAATGGGATTTGATATTGAGGCATCACACCACGAAGTTGCAGACGGACAGCATGAAGTTGACTTTAAATACGCTGATATTTTGACAACCGCTGACAATGTTGCAACCTTCAAAATTGCTGTTAAGGCTGTTGCTGACAGACATAACCTTCACGCAACATTTATGCCGAAACCGATTTACGGTATTAACGGATCCGGTATGCACTGCAATATCTCTCTGTTCAGAGACGGTAAAAATGCTTTTTATGATGAAAATGCACAGTATCAGTTATCAGATGTCGCAAAATATTCTATCGGCGGTATTTTGAAACACGTAAAATCTATTACAGCAGTTTTAAATCCGACCGTAAACAGTTATAAACGTCTTGTTCCGGGTTATGAAGCACCGGTTTATCAGGCATGGTCACTCGCTAACAGAAGCGCACTTGTCAGAGTTCCGGCAAAACGCGGCAATGCAACCCGTATAGAACTCCGTTCTCCGGATCCTTCCTGCAACCCTTACCTTGCTTTTGCGGCAATTCTCGAGGCTTGTCTGGACGGTGTAAGAAATAAAATCGATCCGCCGGCTCCGGTTGAAAGCAACATATACAAATTAACATCAAAAGAACGCAAAAAACAGAGAATTGATTCACTGCCGGGTGACCTTTCAGAAGCGCTTGACTGCCTTGACAAATCACTCGTCGGCCGCGCTGCTCTCGGGGAACATATTTTCAATGAATTTATGAACGCAAAATCAAAAGAATGGGATTCATTCAGAACGTACGTTTCTCAATGGGAATTAGACAAATATCTGGAAAGATACTAATATTTTAATTCAAAAAACGTCCCTATAAAGGGACGTTTTTTGATAATCTAATATGTGGAGAACCAGGACAAGGGGTTGAAATTTTTGGGATTATATGTTAAACTAAAAATAACGAGTTTGCAAAAGAGGAAATAGGATGTCGGAAACGCAGAGAAGTAAAAAAGTGACTGGAGTGAGTAAGGTGAGTAGAGTGAGTAAAGTGACGAAAGTGTTAACAGAAGAAATTTCGAAAACCTACTTAATCGCCCAATTGCCTGAAACCCTTGCTATTACTGGCTTTACGGGGGGGGGGGGGACAAAACATTTAAGGCCCGCTGAGCGACTTGATTTTGCTAAAAATGGAAATATTATATATATAAACCATTCCGTCATCCCGCAACAGTTTGAGTGCAACACACCAGAATTGTTGCCTTGCGGGGTGGCCAAGTCCACTTTTACACATTGGCAGACCGGCAGGCCAGCCTGCACCACCACTCAGCTTAACGCTAAAGACATACAAAATCTTTCCGTCATCCCGCAGCGGTTTGAGTGCAATACGCCACAGTTGTTGCCTTGCGGGATCTCAAAACATAAGTTGAATACTTGTGACAAAACATATAAACCAAACAAAGGTGGCTTAATGAATAGAATTATTGTACAATATAAATCAATAAGGAGAATTGCATGAAAAATAGTTTAATTAAAGTTAATACAAGCATGAAAGGAGATGAACTAATGACAACAAAAAACACTAAATCAGCATTCACTTTAGCCGAGGTCCTAATCACTCTCGCGGTTATTGGAATAGTTGCCGCACTGACCTTGCCCGGCCTAATCCAAAATCATAACGAGAAGGCATGGTCTACGGCCAAAGATTTGTGGGAAAAGAAACTCACAGAAACAGTCAGACGTATGAACACCGACGGCGTCATGACCGGACATGATACCACAGAGGACTTTATGGACACTTTCAAACAATATATGAAAGTGATTAAAACCTGTGACAATAATGATATAAATAAATGTTATTCACCTAAAGTCGTTACTACAGGAAGCAACGAAGAACCTATGGAAGTTGAAACAGACAGCCTTACAAATGCTTCTAGCATGGGTCTGAGCGACTGGCAAACGAATACTAATACCATGAGCTTTGTTGTCGCGGACGGAACAACAGTTATTATGGCATACCAGCCGGAATGCCCTTATGCTGATCCTATAGAAGATACAGGATCACAGGTATCTTGCATGGGCTATATGGTAGATGTAAATGGAAAGAAAGGGCCGAATAGAGTAGGTAAAGATATTCAATTATCTTCCGGCGTAGCATTCTCCACCTGCGATAACCCGATAGGTGACATGTGCTGGTCAACAGAGTTTCTGGCGAATAGAGCAGTTAATACCTGTGATGGAAGTGAATATGAAGATTTAGATAGCTACGGCTCAAGTAATTCATACTGTGCAAATAATTATTGGGCAGGAGCAAAACTAACTTGTCAAGAAAAAGGAATGAGCCTTCCAACAAGCGCTCAACTAACGCAATTAGCACAAGCATTATATGTAAATAGCGACGGAACAGAAGCGAATATAACAGAAGGATACACAAGCGGCCTAAAAGTAAGGGACGAATACACCCAAAATCCTCCAATCAAATACAATAGCTACCTCTACTGGTCCAGTGAGGAGTACAATGCTAACAACGCGTACGACCGGCACTTCCTCACTACCAACACGACCGGCAGTGACTATGGCTGGAGCCCCAAGTACTACAGCGACCACCGCGCTGTTTGTATATCCAACTAAGGACAAAGTCCTTAGTTGGTGTGAACTGTGAACAGTGAACCGTGAACTGTTATTTCAAAATAGGGTAATGCGAAAATATTCTCACGTTGCCCTATTTTTGTAAATACTTAGTGCCTTAGTGCCCTAGCCCCTTAGTAACTTTTTTAAGCAATGTGGAACTTTTCTCACGTTGCCTTTTATTCAGTCATCCCGCAGCGAATTGCGAGCAGAGGCACGAGCGCACAGCGCGAGAGGTGACGCCGAAACGGAAACGGTCAGTTTTCGTTGAAGGCGGAACGGTGCCGTTTATCGCGAGCAATTTTTGAGTGCAATACGCCAGAATTGTTGCCTTGCGGGATCTCAATTTTTTTTGTTGGGCAAGAATGCACCAACCTACATCTGTGAACAGTGAACTGTAAACAGTGTACTGTTATTTCAAAATAGGGTAATGCGAAAATATTCTCACGTTGCCCTATTTTTGTATCTCCTTACTGCCTCAGTGCCTTAGTAACTTAGCGCCTTCACTCGCTTCGCTCCATCCGTCCGCAAATCCGCTTTGCCACACTCTACGGCTAAAGAAGGTTCAATAAAGAAAAACAAATTATTATAAACTAATCCTAAATCCAAGCTGCAAAGCAATACCATTTCGTCCGCCGTTTCTTATCATTGCTTCCAAAAAACCCGTAAACCTGTCACCATATCTTTTTTGTATACCTGCACCATACTGTACAAACGGTTTGACTGACAAATCAGGAAGATAAACATCGTTTGCCTGAAATCTTGCGTGATCTATTATATTCCAGACCATTGATACTGCTATGTATGGCTGTAAATACTCTTTGAAATTTCCTATCAGTTTTATCTGCGGTTCAATATGTAACGCGTGCAGAGGTTCGGTATTAATGTTTACTCCGCCCGGATCAGTGTAATTGAATGTGTTAACAAAAGTGTATGAGGTTAAGATACTCGGCTGTATTATCAATCTTCGTTTCAGGGTTTCAAAATTGTACCCTGTTTTTTGTGCAATACCTGTATTTAACATTGAAAAATTATCATTTCCCATATTTGTTGAGGCTTCTGCTGAATTAGCACCGACATTTGCTGTCCAGGCGCTGAAAAATTTGCCCTTGTAAAACACGGCATCGACCCCTAACAGACCGCCGTTATTGTAAATGCCATTGCCGTCAAACGCCTGATGAGAGCCGTTATAAGAAGCGTAGCCGCCATACAACGTGTACCAGCCTTTTTTCAGTTTTGTTAATTCACTTTCTACCCCGAACATACTTCCATAACTTACGTTACTTACACGCGGTCCGTTATCAAGATGAACATTTTCAAAAGTAGAATAAGGTTTGAGCCAAACACCTCTGCGCTGTTCCGGCATCAGAAACGGTGAAAATGCAAAAGTTCGGCCGGATGCAGCAATTTTGTTTTGTGCAGCATAGCTGCCGCGTGTATCGGGCGGTGTAATCATTACCATATCAAGGTTTGCGAATACATTTTTGTAAGTGTCAATTTGAGTCAAATAACCGGCTAACTGTGCCGCAACTTCTCCGGATAAAATCGCGGAATTAAAACCGCCGCGTCTAAAATCGAAATGTCCGTTTGCCGAATCATAGCTTGCTGTGTAATTGTAAATCGGAGTGTGAATTGTTGTTGAATTATAATGTACATAGTCTTTTAACACACTGTCTGCAAAAGGTATTGAGATAAAGCTGTTTTCCGGTGAACCTTCAAGAGCGAGTGAAGGTACAAAGATTGAGCCGCTGCCGTTAAGGGAGGATGCACTTATTGTATCCATTGTATTGGTGTTGAAATTAACATCCGGTAAAATATTGCTCTGGCCGGAAAGTGATAAACTCCCGAAGTTTATATTGTTTATCTGACCATTTTGCATATCAAAATTCACATTGTTCGCAAAATTTGTATTTGAAGCATTGAAATAACTACTGTCTTTAAGAAGTTTTACCGTGCCTTCGTTAAGATTAAATGTACCTGTATAATTCTCGTTAATCCCGCCCAGATTTAGTGTTCCGCTGTCGTTTTTGTCTATGGTACCAGTGCCTGCTATGCCGCTCAATATGTTAGTTGTACCATTTGAGTTAAATTCGATTGTACCTGTTGAATTATTATAAATATCGTTTAATTCCCCGTTTCTGTCATAGTTGTTTCTGAATGTAGAATTACTGATTCTCATTATATTGTTGTTATAGATCGCCCCGCCTTCACCAAACTGCGCATTATTAACATTATTATTTTCTACTGTTGAGTTTGTAATTGTTAAATCTCCATTTGTATCATTAAATATAGCACCACCTTCAGCACCTAATCCGGAATCTGCATAATTGTTACGAATATTAGTGTCATTTATAGTTAGTTTATTGTTGTTATAAATTGCTCCGCCTCTAACAAGAGTACCTGATCCGCCTTCTCCGTGATTATTATTTATTGTACCCCCATTTATAGTCAAATCACCAATATTATATATTGCTCCACCCGCTGAAAATAACCCTTCCTCACTTTTAATAAAATTGTAATATAATCTGGTATTATTAATGGTCATATCACCATTGTTAAAAATAGCACCGCCGTAGGGGGCAACAGTACCTTCTGTGTAATTATATAAAAATGTACTGTTACTAATGTCTACAGTTCCTGTATTTATTGTCAGACTTCCATTTGCGATCGCACCTCCATATGAGGCGGCACCATTACTATAATTATTTGCAAAAAGTGCGTTATTAACATTAATATGGCCATTATTAAGATTATATACCGCTCCGCCAATCCCGAAATTTAATCCGTTTGAATCTACGAAATTGTCATTAAATGCTGAACTGTCAATATTCAAATTGCCGCCATTATTGTATACAGCTCCGGCAAATGTCGAATTATTATATGTTTGTCCTTTACAATTTCTAACCCCTACTTCATAAAATAATGTATCTTGATTAAACACAAATCCTGAAAAGTTATCCCCTCCGTCAATATAATGGTCATTACCTTCGAAAGTTAAATCGGCATTTTCAAAATTGCTCCCTATATCTTCCGTTGAAAGCAAATTTTCATCGATAGCTATGGTATCTCCATTTTCAGGATTAATATCCATTAGCTGCCCGAATGTCGATACCGAATATTCATCCGCACTGCACTGTAAACTTGTAAAAAATAAAACAATTATTATTGAAAATAATTTTTGCATAAAATTATAATAAAGTTTCATACATCGTTATATATTGAACACATGTATATTTATTTTCTCTTTTTCGACTAGTTAATTTATCCTATAAAGTAAAATAAATCTTTTTGTTATATAATATTTTTGAGAATAAAAAGAAAAGGAGAAAAATTATGACAACAAAAAGCTCTGTAATAAGAACAAGTTTTTCAGGAGTTGATTTTTCAAAATATGCATCAAAAACTTCTGAATTTGTTAAAGAATTTTCATCACGTGCAAATCAAAAAGGTCAATTTTTAAACTGGGTAAACCTGCCGCAGGAACAGTTAAAAAGAGTTGACGAACTTTATGAAATGGCAGAAAAATTTAAAGCTCAAACCAATGTTACAAAATTGGCTGTTCTCGGTATCGGCGGTTCAAAACATACCGTAGAACACATGTTAGGAATTAACGGTCTGAATATTGACGGCGAAACTGTATACTTCTATTCAGATGTTGATTCAGTAAGTCTTGCAAGATTTTTGAACAAATTAGGCGACATTACAAAAGCAAACTACATGGTTGCATCAAAATCCGGTTCAACTTTTGAAACAAAAGACGGATTTTTAAGAATACAGGAAATGTTGATTGATACTTATAAAGCACAAGGTATGTCAGAAGAGGAAGCTAAAAAAGCAACTGCAAAACATTTTATTGCAGTTACTGATGCAAACTCAGAAAAAAGCGAACTTCGCCGCACATCAATTGCTGACAACTGGCTTGGTGATTTGTTTATCCATGATGATGTTGGCGGAAGATTTTCTGCATTTGACGACCATGCTTTATTTACGCTTATTTTTGCAGGCATGAAAAAAGATGACCTGAAAGCTTTGTTAAATGCCGCTCAAGAAGTTTCTTCACTGTCCTTATCAGACAATCTTGAAGACAATGACGCATTGAAAGAAGGTATTTTCTGGGCTGATGCAAAAATGAACAATATTGAAGCATCTGTTCATCAGTATATGGGATCTATGTTTGAAAATACAGTTTACTGGCATGCTCAAATGCAAAATGAATCAGTTAAAGACACCTTAAAACAGGTAGCGAAAGTTCCGGATGCAATGCACCATAGTGCAGAAGCACACTTTAATCCGGCGAACAAACTTGTATTTGCCCTGACAGTTCCGGTTGACAATGGCGTTTGTCGTGAAAATGCTGAAAGCTATATTGATGCACTTACAAAATCCTACGAAATCACAGGTGCATTCTTTAAAGAAGAAGTTGAAACAGCAACTTTAGGATTAACTCCGCAAGCTGCAGGTGCAATGACTCAATTACGTGCATTTGCGACAGTTTATCAGGAAATTGTTGAAAAAATAATGGCAGACAAAGCTTTGCCTGAAGTTCTTGACAGTGTATTACAGCCACACGTAGAATTCTATAAAAAGAATTTGAAAGGCGGAGTTGTAGTTCCGGGAAGAATTTCTAAATAGTTATTAATTAGAATATTTGAATGCCAAAGAGTCTGCAAATATCTGCTGACTCTTTGTTCTATGTCAGCTTTTTTAGTGTTACCGTCAGGCTTATATCCATGTAATATATCCTTTATTACAATGACTATTACTTGTTACTGAACAGATTATTAAACGATTTACTCATCGATAGCTGCATTCACACCGTTCGCAATAAGGTTCCGGATGAATCAATATATCTGCTTTGCCTAATTTACTTTCTACAGCTTCTTCAATCTCATCACAAATCTTATGGCATTCGAGTATTGTCATATCTTCCGGAAATATAAGTGTTATTTCAATATCTTTTTCTGCCCCGACCTTACGCGTTTTCAAATTCTTATAATCTATCACTCCGCGTGATTTAAAACTCTCTATAATATTCTCTATCTTGTGCAAATCCTCCTCCGGCAATGCACCGTCCAGCAAGTTATTCAAGGTGGATTTTGATATAGCAAAACCGGCTCTTAAGATAAATAATGCCATAATAATTGCAATAAGCGGGTCTAATATCACAATACCGGTAAGTTTTATCAGCAAAAGCCCCAGCATAACGCCAAATGATGAATATATATCTGTTCTCAAATGCTGCGCATCAGCGTACAGGGAAACCGAATCAGACTTTTTTGCGACATGGAACAGGTAACTGCTGACAAAATAATTAGCCGCAACTGACGCCAGCATGACATAAATGCCAATCGTAGAATCTATTTCGCCGCTGCCGCCCCAAAAAAGTTTTTTACAAGCCTCAAAAATAATATAAAATGCAGCAAAAATTATAAGTCCGCCTTCGATAAAACCGGATACATCCTCGTATTTTCCGTGTCCGAAAGGGTGCGCCTTATCTGCAGGTTCTGAGGAGCGCATAACTGCAAAAAATGTCAGCACTGATGCCAAAACATCACTCAGTGAATGTATTGCCTCTGAAATTATACTTATACTGCCTGTTATCATGCCGGCAATAAGTTTCAAAATAATTATCACTATATTAGAAGTTATTGACAATCCTGCCGCAAATTTCTTTTCTACAGCTATATCCATATCACTCCGCTTTCTTTAACATTACAACTGCATGTGCCTCTATTGCAAGTTCTTTTCCGACTGCATCCATTTTTTCATTAGTTTTAGCCTTTATAGAAACATTTTCATGCTCTGTTTCCAAAATATCACACAAGACTTCTTTCATCTTAGGAATATACGGCATCATTTTAGGTCTTTGCGCAATAATATTACAGTCCATATTGTTCAGGATATATCCGTGTTCTTTAATAAGCGCGTAAACATGCTTTAACAACACCGTACTGTCTGCATCTTTATACATCGGGTCAGTGTCAGGGAAAAGAGTCCCGATATCACTCAGAGCAAGTGCGCCAAGCAAGCCGTCTATAACTGCATGTATTAAAACATCCGCATCCGAATGCCCCAAAAGACCTTTTTCATGCGTAATCTTCACTCCGCCAATTATCAAATCGCGTCCCCCGGTTAGTTTATGAATATCGTACCCTAATCCAATCCTAAACATCTTTCACCTCTGAAATAAACTACTTGTAAAAAAATTATACCACAAAAAGCGCCTTTGTTAACAAAGGCGCTTTACATTTTTATTATTACTCATTCTCGGTCAGATATTTTATAATTGATTTAGTGAATGCTTCTGACGATTGAAAATTCTGTGCCGTAATCAAATTATCATCCTGAATTACATTAACCGCTCCGACTCCGTCCTTAACAAAATCCGCGCCTGCATCTTTCAGTGCGTCCTCCAAAGAAAAAGGCAGCATATTCACTTTTTTATATGCCTGCTCCTCATCGTTTGTAAAACAGGTAAGCTTGCGGCCGTTAACAAAAGGAATACCGTCACTAACCGCCGGTAAAAGCCCTGCCGGCCCATGGCATATTGCGGCAATAAGTTTGTGATGTTTATTGAAATAGTTAATTATTTCGCCTAAAATTTCGCATTTTGCCAGATCAAACATTGGCCCGTGTCCGCCAGGAAGCACTATTGCATCATAAACAGTATAATCTACAGTATCCAGAGGCAAGGTATCATTCAGCGCCTTTTTAGCCTCATTCCATTTAATATCCCTTATCAAACTTTCACTGGCCGGATCAACAGGTGCAATATCACCTGTCGGGGTCGCCACCGTAACCATATAATCCTGTTTTATAAATGCAAGATACGGCACTGCAAATTCTTCAAGCCAAACTCCAGTTCTGTCATGATTTTGGGCTTCACACGCATTGGTTACAACCATTAAAATCCGCTTGGGCAACTGACAATGCACATCTTCAATAACAACTGCATCCTCGACAAACTCCATATTTTCCATCTCATCAGTCATCACTAATCCTCCTTTTTTAATTTAATAAAAAGGAAATTACAAGTTACGACATCCCACAGCAGAGGAATTTTACAAACTTAAGCCGGCTATTCACAGGTCTTTTTTCCATTCCAACTTAAATCATCACATTTAAAATAGTCAAAGTTTTCATTTTCCAGTACCCATGCTGCACAGGATGTTCCTGACTGTAATGCACAAGCCGTTTCAAACGGATACCGAGTCTCCTCTTTTGTGCCAAAAGGTACTATACCTTTTTGTGTCACATAAAAATAGAAAACATCTTTACCCAGTTGATTTGGTTTTTGTGAGCCGTTAATGTCAATACTAAACTCACTGCATACATTACTTAAAGCACCTGTGCCGGCATCATTTGAACAAGTATTACCCCACGAAAAGTACCTTAAAATCATCCCGTTTTGCAAAATTGCATAATTTGAAGTACTGGCAAAGCTATCTGTTTTGCCCCAATTAGCTCTGCCATTTTTAACATTTACATAGGTATTGTCAGCGCATCCCTCATAGGTATGTTCACAAATTTTGTATGTTTTAAAATATTCCAAAAGATCTTCTGAGGTAAAACCTGTTTTTTCATTAGCAATATTCATATTATGCGCAAAGGCTAATTCTGAATAGAATTTTTTAAGCTTGGTTATCAGTATTTTTTCCTGATATTTCTCAATAAAAGAAGGTAACGTCAATGCCGCCACAATGCCTATAACGGCGAGGGTGATTAGCACCTCGGCCAAGGTAAAGGCTAACGCCATAGAATTTTCTGTTTCTCTAACCATGTTTATCTCCTATTTAAAAAGTAGTAAATTCTCGATTAATAAATCTATTAAATCATGTTATACTATTTTTTAAATACTTTGTCAATATTTAAAGAATTTTTTATATCGTTAAACTGACTGATTGTTGCCGTTAAAATTACAATATTATACGGAGCAGAATATGGATGACATTAAAAAACTTCTTGGCAGGCGGATTAAAGAGTTAAGAGTGAAAAATAAATTATCACAGGAAGAACTGGCCGAAAAAATTGATATCGCCGAAAGAAATTTGAGTAAAATCGAATGTGGCATTAATTTTATACGCGCTGAAAAACTTAGCAAGCTGGCCGATGCTCTGAATGTTAAACCAAAGGATTTATTCGATTTTGACCACCAGCAAAATCTTTCTGAAATTAAACAAGAATTGATTAGCGCAATTAATGAAAGCGATGAAAAATTGAGGTTAGTTTATCAGATATATAAAATAGTTTACTAATTGAAATTTATATTTCAGCGTTTTATAATACACTGATATGAAAATTAATAATATACAACCTTATCAATCTTCACCGAAATTTCAAGGTTCAAGAGATAAATTTATTGAGAAAATAATCAATTCAGATACCCCGAAAAAAATAAAAATTCTGGCCGACGATGTAGAAAGAATTTGCGAATCTTTAGGATTTTCACGCAATAAAAAACGCGGCTCGCACATGTCCTTTAAAATTTCCGAAACAGAAAATATTTCATTCGTTACCCCGCATAACAACAAAAAAGAACTTACGGCAACGGATAAAGTTAAATTCAAAGCACTATTACAACGGTTTTACAAAAAGACGAAACCGGATGACGAAAATTCACTGGATTTAACTGTTTAAATAAGAAATGTCGCTATGAAGCAGACGAAATACCGTGTTTATATCGCCTTCTATATCAACAGGCAAAATATTATCATAAGGCAAATAATATAAATCCATAGGTAATGGTGCTTTTTCTGACGGATAAAAATAATCGTAATCCAGTTTTTGCGCCCCGAGATTTGTATAAAATTTAATTCTGCGGAGTGTATTCGGACGGCTTTCATCCGGTTTTTCCACCTCAAGATAAATCCCCTTTTGGTACTCATCTTTTAATGCGTTCAAAATCTTACTTCCATATCCTTTTGAATGAAACTCTTTTAAAACAGCAACATAATCAAGCCACAAACTATTATTCACTTTTGTAAAAATTACGTATCCGATAGTCAGTGCCCCATCAATCACCGATTGGACAAAGTAATCTCCGCCGTCAATCAATTCGCAAAAACGCGTGTAGGACTTTAATTCCTCCGGCGGAAACTGCTCTGTCATATCATCATATATTGTTCTGAACTCCGAACGGTCAATACTTTTAAAAATCATAATGCCTCCAAAACTTCATCAACATGACCTTTAACCTTGACTTTCCGCCATTCTTTTTGAATATTTCCCGCTTCATCAAGAATGAATGTTGAACGGATAATCCCCATATATTTTTTGCCGTACATAGATTTTTCACCCCAGACACCAAACTGCTCGGAAAGTTTATGTTCAGGATCTGAAAGCAGGATAAAATTCAACCCGTGTTTTGTTTGAAAATTTATATGACTTTTAATACTGTCAGGACTAACTCCGACAACAACTGCTTTTGAAGTCAGACGGTTTAAATTGTCCCTAAAATCACACGCTTCCTGTGTGCAACCTGAAGTATTGTCTTTAGGATAAAAATATAATATAACTTTTTGCCCTTTAAAATCTTCTAAAGAATATTCTTTTTCTTCGCCCTCTGCATTTATACCAGATAATTTAATCATTATTATCCTCTCCTTATTTAATTTTATTCTAACATGGCTTGGAATTTATGCAACATGATTAGCAATATCGTACGATTTTGCGATTGCCGCCATAAATAGTAATATTCCGGTATTATTTATTAATAAACAATACCGGAAGTGCATAGAATTAGCCTTCATAAGACAGGGTATCATAGACTTTAGCAACGATTTTCCATTCACCGTTTATCTTATTCATAACAAGTAAATCCGTGAATTTATATCCATGCCAGTTATCTTCAATAACTCTTACGGCCGCAATTGTTTTTTCCAGTGTTATTACGTCAACCCTTGCAACCTATTCTTCACCGCATGCGCCCATTTTATCAATAGTGTCGTAAAATCCCTGAATTGAACCTGACTGATATTCTGTTTCATTTAACTGTCCGTAAAAATTTGCCTTTTCATAAAAATATGGTTTAACAATTTCGCTGTTTCCGTTCTTTACTGCTTCCACAAATTTCCATGCAAGATTTTCAACTGCATTAAATTCTTCGATTTGCTCTCTCATTTTTTACCGCCTTTCTTTTTTGCATTTATTATGATAAATTATAATGGTAGTTTATTCAAGTACGGATAAAAAGGTAACTATCTTACCAAAAGGGATGCATTATGACAACAAAAGAGAAAGACTGCTTAAAAGAGGTTGAAAGCTTTGACAAAACAGGGTTTAATTATACCCTCTCTCTTGTCAGCGGCAAGTATAAATTAACCGTTCTTTATGCAATTTACAGGCATAAAGTTATAAGATTTAACAGTCTGCAAAGATATTTGAATATGGTATCGCATAAAACTTTGAGCGGCGTGTTAAAAGAGCTTGAAAAGGATAATTTGATAACAAGAAAAGAATATCCGCAAATCCCGCCAAAAGTTGAGTATTCGCTTTCGCCAAAAGGAGAATCCTTTATCCCGATTTTGTATGCACTTTGCGAATGGGGCGAGGAACATAGATAATCGAAAACATCGCTATTGAAAATTTATATGTTATAATCTGTTTGTATAAGGGATAATATTATGCCGGAAGAAAAAGAGTTAAAACCTGATAAAATCCTTGTCCGCGGGGCAAATGTACACAACCTGAAAAACATTGATGTCGATATTCCGCTTAATAAAATTGTCGGCATAGCCGGCGTATCGGGTTCCGGCAAATCTTCTCTTGCATTAGGTGTCTTGTATGCAGAAGGCTCACGCCGATATCTTGAAGCATTATCCACTTATACACGCCGGAGAATGACACAGGCTGCAAAAGCGCAGGTCGATGAGATTTTATATGTTCCGGCAGCGCTTGCGCTGCACCAGCGTCCCGGAGTTCCCGGAATACGCAGTACCTTCGGCACAGGTACGGAATTATTAAACAGTTTAAGGCTTATGTATTCCCGTCTGGCACATCACAGGTGCCCAAACGGACATTATCTTGAGCCGACACTTCTGGTTGCTGCAGGCAAAGAACTAATTTGTCCTGAATGCGGTGTTCACTTTTATGCCCCGGGCGCCGAAGAACTTGCATTCAACAGTCAGGGCGCGTGCGAGCATTGCGGCGGAGTCGGTACGATCAGAACTGTAGATGAATCTACTCTTGTTCCTGATGAATCTCTTACAATAGATGAAGGGGCTGTGCTTCCGTGGAATTCTCTTATGTGGTCGCTAATGACTGATGTATGCCGCGCAATGGGTGTACGTACAGATGTTCCGTTTAATCAACTTACGAAAGAAGAACGCGATATTGTATTCCACGGGCCGGCAGAAAAGAAACATATCTTCTACAAAGCAAAAAATTCCAATCAAGCCGGCGAAATAGACTTTACATACTATAATGCTGTTTATACGGTTGAAAATGCACTTAAAAAAGTAAAAGATGAAAAGGGCATGAAGCGTGTTGAAAAATTTTTGAAAGAAGATATTTGTCCTTATTGTCATGGCACACGCCTGTCAGAAACGGCAAGAGCCCCGAAACTCCGCGGCATATCGCTTGACGAAGCTTGCGAAATGACACTGACAGAGTTAATAAAATGGGTTGCAGGTGTTCCTGCCTCACTCCCTGAAGAGATGCGTCCAATGGCCGACGCCATTTGCGAATCCTTTCAGGCCACAGCAAAACGTCTGACCGATTTGGGGCTGGGATATCTTTCTCTTGACCGTGCAGCCTCCACACTTTCTACAGGAGAAAGACAGCGAATGCAGCTTGCGCGTTCTGTGAGAAACCGCACCACAGGTGTTTTATATGTACTTGACGAACCTTCTATCGGTTTGCATCCCGCAAATATTAAAGGGTTGAATGCCGTAATGCATGACCTTATATCTGACGGAAACTCCGTAGTGCTGGTTGATCATGACACACAAATTTTATCGGAATCTGATTGGATTATTGAAATGGGCCCTGAGTCAGGGGCTGATGGCGGAGAAGTCCTTGCACAGGGCACAATTCCGGAAATAACCCGAAATCCTGTTTCTAAAATAGGGCCTTTTTTGTCCGATAATACTAAAACCAAAATCCGGCCGCAGATAAAGAGTACTGAAATGTTTGATAAAGGCGAAATTTGTCTTTCAACTTCCTCAATACATACTGTAAAACCTCTTGAAGTCAAAATTCCTAAAGGACGTTTAACTGTCATTACAGGGGTTTCCGGTTCCGGCAAAACAACACTGATTTTGGAAAGCCTTATTCCTGCTCTGGAAAATTATATTGCTGAGAAAAAATTGCCGGAACATGTTAAAAGTATTACAGCAGAAGGAATTAAACAGGTAAAACTTATAGATGCAACTCCTATCGGTATAAATGTGCGTTCTACAGTTGCGACTTATGCAAATGTGCATGATGAACTCAGAAAAGTGTTTGCAAGAACAGCAATGGCAAAAGAACTTGGCTATAAAGCCGGTGATTTTTCTTATAATACCGGTGATCTTCGCTGTCCGAATTGTGACGGTACAGGCAGTATCAGCCTTGATGTCCAATTTTTGCCTGATGTGGAAGTAACCTGTCCTGAATGCAGAGGGTCACGTTATTCTAAAAAAGCAGAAAGCATAAAATATACGGCAAAAAGCGGCGAAAGCTACTCTTTGCCGGAGCTTATGGCAATGGATATAAACCATGCACTTGTTGCCTGTAAAGATTTAAACATTGTTAAACAGCGGCTTCAGGTTTTAAAGGATTTAGGGCTTGGATATCTCACGCTCGGGGAAGCAACGCCGAGCCTTTCCGGCGGCGAAGCGCAGCGGTTAAAGCTTGCATCAGAAATGGGACGTCGTCAGGAAGATTCTGTATTTGTATTTGATGAACCGACAATAGGATTGCACCCGCTTGATGTTCAGTCTTTACTCGGCGTGTTCCAAAAACTGATTGAAAATAATGCAACGGTTATTGTCATAGAACATGACCTTGACGTGATAAACAATGCCGATTATGTAATAGATATGGGCCCCGGCGGCGGCGAGGACGGCGGACGGATTGTTGCAACAGGCACACCTCAAGAAATTGCAGTCTGCTCAGAAAGCATTACCGGCCGATATCTGAATAAAAATTAATTTAGAATTAAATATATGTTGAAATAATCACAAGAAAAGTTTTCCACAAAAAATTTATAAAAAATGAGAAAAAACAGGAGAATGGACGTCACTGTCTTTAGCTCCTAAAGGTTGTATACCAAATGAACACAAATATAAAACAGTAAAAATTTTCTTTTTAAAAACATTGTTTAATATTTTACGTTAGTAACATCTTTAAAGAATTTGTCTAAATTGTTACTTATTAACCATTTAGTCGCAAGCATTAAATTTCTGGACGTAAAAAGATACAGCTCTGCACATTGAGATAAAGTTTCTAAAAATTCATAAGCCCCAGCCCTAATTTCAGGAATATGATTTTCATTAAACGTATCTTTTCCATATTCATTTAGCACACCATCTAAATCTATAAGTATCTTTTTAACAAGCATAAGCCATTTTGTCCGCCTCACGGTTTGTCTATATTGTCATTATAGCGGACAATTTGATTATGGACAAGGTGTTATTACAAAAATTAGCAAATCGTATAAAAGAGTTAAGAAAATTACATAAATATACTCAAGATGATTTAGCAGATTTAGCCCAAATTGCACGTTCTACATTAGGGAATATTGAAACGGCTCAAAATGATGTAACCTTTTCCAAATTAAATAAAATATCAAAGGCTTTTAATTTAACATTAGCTGAATTTTTAAATTTTTAGTTAGCATCTAAATCTCATGGACAATTAGGCACATCTCATTTTACAAGTGAAAATAAATTGCACTTATTTGCACCGGCTTAAAATAGGCTTTGTGAGCGGGTTAAACCCTGAAACACCAGGTAGGGGCATAAAATCACGTTTCGACTTAGTCTCAACGGATTTTGCAGCCAGTTCAGGGTGACAAAATTTTAGTGCAAAAGAGTGCAAGAATTGAGTAGTTGAGTGCAGCGGATTTTCGGTAGGGCGATGCGAGACTAGCCGAGCAAGCCCGTAAGGTGTCGGTCGGACGTAACTCCGCCGACACCCCGAATAATCCAAGACAAAAAGACCGGTACATCTCAATACTAAACAACAGCCTCAATCGTGCTGTCTGTTTGATTTTTTATTAATTTTCCCTCGTCTCAATGTCCCAGTATAAATAAACTATCATAATAATATTTAAAACACAATAAGATAAAATTAATCAAATAACTTTAAGCATTTATC
>CALUUH010000001.1 GCA_944323875.1 Candidatus Gastranaerophilales bacterium | reverse complement strand
GATTGGTTGAAAATCAGTACTCCAGCACATGTCACCAATCGGGTTATCGCAAGTTGAAATAGTTGCATTAGAAAGCAGTATATCTTTACCGACACGGTTAGGTGACTTTTTACCGTTTACATCTATCATCATACTCAAACATGCAACCTGACTGCCCGTATCCTCAATCGGATCAGCATAAGGACAGTTCGGATTATATGCAGCAATTACAGTAGTTCCGTCGGAAATTACAAAAGACATTGTATTTGTATTCCAATCTGATATACCTAAATCATTTGCTGTCTTAAAATCTTCAATATATTTCTTTTCTAAATTATCTTTTTTCCCCGTCAAAACAAATTCCGGACTGTAGCACTTGTTTAAATCATTGTTGTCACAGGTTTTAATCACTTTCATATATTGTTTGAAAGTGTCCATAAAATTTTCGGTAGTATCGTGTCCTGTCATAACGCCGTCTGTGTTCATGCGACGTACGGTTTCAGTGAGTTTCTTTTCCCAGAGGTCTTTGGCCGTAGACCATGCCTTTTCGTTATGGTTTTGGATGAGCCCCGGCAAGGTCAGGGCGGCCACTATTCCGATTACCGCCAGAGTGATTAGGACTTCGGCAAGAGTGAAGGCGGCCTTCTGGGAAGTGATTAGGTGACTAGCGGATTTGCGGACGGATGGAGCGAACGAAGTGAGCAAATCCGGGTAGCGAGCAGATTGAGCCGGCTTGTGCGTAAGCACTATAGGCGAAACTCTGCGAGCGTGAAGCAAATCCAAGACAGGGCACTGAGGCACTAAGGATTTACATGAGGCTGGCTCTGCGGCTTTGTGACGGGTTTCGTCATGAATTATTGTTGACCGTACTTCTTTAGCGGTTTCCAAAGTGGTGGTGCAGGCTGGCCTGCCGGTTTCCTTTAAACCCTCATCCGGCCTGTGGCCACCTTCTCCCAGAAGGAGAAGGGAATGTAGCGATTGTTGTCCGCCTTGTTTCGACATCTTACTCACCGCACTCACTCTACTCACTTCACTCACTCTAAAAAGACTCATAACAATTAACCTTTCTTAACATAACTCACACAATAAACAATGTAATTACATGTATAATATTGTAACATCTTCAAATTGTCAAGTAGATTAATAAAAAAATAAAGAAATAAACCCGCTTTAATCCTATAATGAAAGAATGAAAGCTACTAATGCAAGAGAAATAGTTAAATTACTTCTGGTAAAAGAAAATCTTTCTATCAGCAAGCTTGCCCTGATGTTATCAACAGAACAAAAAAAGATTTACCAGCAGACTCTGTCTGCTAAGTTAATTAACGGAACCCTCAAATTTAATGAAATGCTGGATATATGTAATGTATTAGGTTATGAAATTGAGTTTAATAAAATAAACAATAGCACTGATAGCAAATAAAATTATTCAGAAGTTTTAATCCTCCAAAAGGATTATTTATATATGCAAACCAGCAATATAAACTTTACCGGAGTTCACATCTTAAATACAAAATGTCTTTCGCGTGACAACAAAATCACACGCTTAAAAGTTTATGAATTAAACAGAGAAGATATGCCTTTTTTACAACAGATGTACAGAAATATTGAATTAGAAAAATATGTCACCAATATTCCGCATTCCCAAATGGAAGTCTGGTACACAATGTTGAAAGAGGCAATAAATCTTTCCTGTGTAAATGCAAACAAATCTTATTTGCTTGCAAAAGGCAAAAAGCCATGCGGCATAATGACATTTGAGCCTAATAAATCTAAATACGAAATAACCCGGGTCTGTACCTGGCCTCTCAAAAAAGGTGAAAAAGTACCGCTTGCCGGCAAAACGCTTTTCAAAACCGCGTTTGAAGATTTTTTAAACAGCAATGCCGGATCAATAGAAATAGATGCAATAAAAAACGGGCCTTATGATACTGTGGGCAAATACATGCAATTAGGATTCAAACCGGTTGGAGGCGGAAATTTTATTGAAGTCATGCGCACAACACGTAACAAAGTCACACAAACTCTTGAAAAATTAAATACATTAATTACCTCAAAGCCAACCGGAAAAACAGAAAATCTAAATCTGTTTGAAGAACTCCGGGGATAAAATTGCGGCGGGCATTAAATGGGGGCGACCAAATGCTATCATAATATAGCAAATAGATCCTGATATTTTGTTAACACTCTCAAAATTTCAAGAGTATTATTTTTAACCCTGTAAACTACAGAATAACGTTTTCTGATTGTATAAATACGGACAGATTTATCTTCGGTAATGTTTTTTTGAATTCCTGCAGCAGGAAAATCTGCCAGCATCCTGAAAGTCTGCTCAAAAATGTTAAGTACACCAATTGCTGCCTTTGGATTATCATTAGCAACAAAGGTGATAATATCAGAAATATCACTTTTGGCCGGTATAGTAATTAAAACAGATAAATGATTAGTCATATTTATTTTTTAACTCATTCAAAAAGTCAAAAGCATCAGACATCTTGCCTTCATCGGCCGCAAGTATTCCCTCTCGAATATCTTCATTTAACATATCCAATCGCTCTTGTGAAACACATTCTGGATTTAAAGCAATATTCAATGTAGCGTTAATCGCCTCATTTAAAGAGTCATACAACCCCTCGGCGACTTTCATTCGAAGTAATCTTTCAATATTAGGTGCTAAAAAAATATCCACATCCTACCTCATTATTTTAAATCCACAATTTAAGTATAACAAAAAATCAGCCAAATTTCAACTTAAAACATGAGTCGAAAACTATAATATAGTGCTATTATAATTTTATGCCTATTTCTAAAAACATAAACCGGTACATAAATAATTCTCTCATCCGCGGTAAACTTTGCAGGTGGGATAAGAATTCCGTGTTTGTTTTTATTACGCCGATTACAGGGAGTGCAGCAAACAAAGAATTTATGTATTCTCAGGTTGAACGTGCAATCTCGTCGTGGAATAGTATTTTGCGTGCCAATAATATACCTGTTCAATTTTTAAAGGTATTACAGGCAGAACAGGCTGATATCGTTGTGCACTGGGTCAAAGTCGGACGAGTGTACGAAGGTATGTGCAAATATTTAAGTGTTGTCGGAACTTCCCTGAAGAAAATATCAATCGATATCGGGTTACCAAATTACTATGGGCGTGAAACAACTGATTTAAGCATATATTGCGCGATAATGCACGAATTCGGCCATGCGCTCGGTCTCGGGCACGGTGTTGAGGTTGATGATATTATGTTTGTTCCGCATCAGAAAAACATTTCAACACCAAGTGATAATGATATATTAGTTTTGAAACAAATATATCAACAACACTTTTCTTAAATAACTAAATGATATACAAAATTTAGAGATAACTTTTAAGAGTATAAAATATTTTGTCATTAGTTTAAATAAGTTGTTAATAAAAATGAAAATAATCATGTTGCCTGTTCTATTTTTACTGTTTTAGTCGTATAATTTCTGATATGACCGTTAGATTAAAAAGTTTAATAGCAGCAGGCTGCCTGACATTTTTGTACGGGATTTATTATTGGGGAATCCCTGCATTTGTTAACCTTCCGCAAAGAGTCGACTTTATAAAAAGCACGGCACAAAAACAGGGATATAATATTACGCTTGAAAACCCGCAGCTTAAAATGGGACTCAAGCCGGCTGTCATTCTTTATGCCGATAAATTCACTCTCCTGAATAATGACAACACTCCGGCATTTGATTTGAAAAAGCCTTATGTTAAAGTCGCACTTTTGCCGTTTTTATTCAAAAAAGCCGACATCAAAGACTTTACGGCAGAAAACATTTATGCCCGAATATCTTATGACAAAACTTTAAAACTCGGTCAGTACCCGATTGATCTAAATCAAAAACCGCCGCTAAAACTTCAACATGCAAAAGTTAAATTCAACGGTTATGATATTGATATGACGGATTTAACTAACGGTAAATCCCTGAAACTAGCAGGACAATATCTGGAGGTTGCCTCATTTAATCCGGACAAAGAATTAAAATTCTCAACAATTGCAGATATCTATTCTGACGGCAAGGTTTCAAAATTCAATGCAGACATTGAAACCTCGCTGCCTGTAAACAAAATCACAGAGGACACCATAAAAATAAACGGCCAGATTATAAATCTTGATCTGGATAATTTTACACCGTACGCAAGAGTGCTTTCAAAAAACAAAATCCAAAAACTTTCAGGCATTGTTAATGGTACGGCGCAAACCGAACTTACAAACGACAATCATAAAAAAATAGTTACACATACCGAGATTAAAAACCTTGGCGTTTTCGAAAAAAATCCGGCCGCAAATATCCTCTGCAAGGACAAATTAAAAATCGACACTGATCTTACCGTCATTAAAGACGGGATTAACATAAGTAAAATGCATATCTCTGCACCTGATATAAATTCTGATATTTCGGGGGCTGTAACCAAACTGACCTCAAAATTACCTGTTCTGGATTTGGACATAAATATATCAGATACCAAAGCTGAAAGTCTTTTACCTCTTTTACCGGGGATAGAAGATTTTGAAGGTGAAATTAACCTCTTAAAAATAAAAGAAACAGGATTTTGGGGTGATGTTCAAGCAAATCTTAAAGTAAAAGGAAAGGCTGATTTTCCTGACGTTATCGGAAACGTTACCATAAAAGAAGCATATCTTGTAAAACCTATCCCGAATTCTCCTAAAGCCATTATTGATTTGGATTTTACAGGGCAAAAAGTTGTACTTGATGTCCATGTTCCGACAACACAGGTTCAATATGTTGACGTAACCGGCCCGATTGAACTCTACAGAGAACGCAATGCTGATTTAAAAATAACAAGTACAGACAATATAAATCTCGCGCTTGCGGAAGTTGTCCTTAATCCGTTGCATGAAATATTCAAATTTGACCTTGGCCCTGTTCCGATTATGGATATTAAAGGAAGCGGAAATATTGATTTACATGTAACCGGAAACAAAAAGTTGCCTCATGCCTGGGGACAATTCAACTTTAAAAACACAACAGCTTCTTTTAATGACATTCACCATCTGGTTTTGCAAAACGGAAGCGGAAAACTTACGTTTGATGATGCGGACACGCATTTTGTAACTTACACGGCCACATTAAACGGCCAGCCCGTAAGCGTTGACGGAACATGTACATTGCAAGGTGTTCTGGATTTTGATGTAACAGCAAACAATCAGAAGCTGGAAAATCTTATAAATGTAATAAAATCCTCACCTATGCTTGTTGATATTCAACAAATGATTGCTCCGATTGAAAAAGCGCAGGGCCCTGCTAATCTCAAACTCAATTTAACAGGAAAAGTAAAAGACCCTAAAGACATAGTATTTAACAAAAATATCTTTGCAAAAGGCTCTGTAAAAATGCTTTTCGACACTCTGAGAATACAGGGAATACCGTTCGACATTACAAATGTGAGCGGAACGGCCGGTTTTGAAAATACAAAAGTTAATCTTGACCTGCTGTCCTCTGTTAAATCTTCCAAAATAAAAATTACAGGCAACATTCAAGATCAAAACTGTGATATGAAAATATCTTCAGACAAATTACTTTTGAGTGATATTTTAAGCTCCATGCCGGAAATTAATCTGCCTTACAAAGAAGATTTTGCCAAAATACATATAAGCTTTAACGCATCCTACTCCGGATCTCTTTCGCCTGTAAATTACAATGCCGTAACAATGAAAGGCCGTGTTTATCCGGTTAAAGGCCGCAACATAATTTTAAACGGCGGAGAGTTTGAATTAAAGAATTCCACCTTTAAACTCTTTGAGCAAAGCGGTTATTTAAAAGGCAGCCCGTATAAACTTAATGTCTCCGTTCATAATGCATTTGATAAAACACCTGAAGTTGATGGTGAATTTACTCTTAAAAACTTCAACTTAAACAACCTTAATGACAATGCAATAAGAGAATTTTTACCGCCGGATATTGCAAAACAGCTTGATGCAATTAAAGACTTGCAGGGGATCATAAATCTTACCTGCAAAATAAAGAACAATAACCTGCGCGCATTCACACGACTAAACAATATAAGTCTTACTTATGCGCCGGCTATGGCTAAATTGAAAATTGCAAGCGGCCACTTATTCCTCAATAACGACACCTTATATCTTGGCAAACTTAACTCCCAATTCGGCGAAATGCCTGTTCTGCTTGACGGCAGTATAAATAAAATATATTCAAAAAATCCGGGATTAAATCTCTATATAAATGCAAAACCAACACAGGAATTTTTTGACCAGTTTTTCAATAACAAATCGCTCTATCCTGTGAAATTGAAAGGAGATATTCTTCTTACCTCAAGAATAACCGGCCGGCTTAATAAAATTCGGATAATGTCAAATCTCAAACTTGATGAGGACTCAAGCCTGTATTATATGGGAGCGTCTTTAGGTGACAATCAAAACCCTGTAACAATTAATCTGGACAGTTACATTACGCCTCAAGGTATTACGCTTAACCGTTTTCAATATGACAAAACAATAACTTCACAAAACAACCGTCCGTTTGTTACCCCGCAATTGAGTGCAGCAGGCGCGATTACCTATCTGCCGGATAACAATTTGAAATTTAACAATTTTCGTATAAAAACCCAGTCACCTACTGACGCCAAAATCTTCAACATTATTTTCAGAAAACCAATAATGAAACAAGGAGTCTTTACATCAGATCTTTTATTGAACGGAACAACACAAAATCCTAAAATAAGAGGCAAATTTGAAGTTACAAGTATCGACATTCCGTTTTTGGATTCTACAATAAAAGACATCAGTCTTGATTTTAAACCTGACAAAATATATGCTAAATCACGCGGTGTACTTTTAACAAATAATATAACGCTGGAAGCTGTTGCGGCTAACCGGTTAACCCCGCCTTACATAATAGAAGATGTACAGCTTAAACTGGCTGACTTAGACCTCAACAAACTGACAGCAATGCTCCGTGATCTTGAAGCAGAAGCTACAACAAGAAAAAGAATTACGACTCAAACAAACAGTATTCCGGCTGTTGATATATCACAGGTAATCTTGAAAAATGCAGACATCACAGCCAATACCATCACCGTAAGAAATATCCACGCAAACAATCTTGTTGCAAATCTAAGCTTAAACGAAAAAATGCTGCTTGATATCAGCAAATTCAAATTCAATATAGCAGAAGGCACTGTAACCGGCCGTTTTACAAATAATTTATTAAACCGTGCGGTAACGCTTTCTCTAAACCTGGATCGGGCAAATGCCCAGATGATGACAGAGGCTCTGTTTGACCTGAAAGGACAGATTTACGGTTCAATGACAGGTAATGTAAATCTGCTTTGTAACGGACGCTCTTATGAAAAATGCATGCAGACACTTTCCGGCAGCGGAAGTTTTAGTGTATCAGACGGGAAAATGCCTAAACTCGGGTCTCTTGAATATCTTTTGAAAGCCGGAAACCTTTTAAGCAGCGGTTTTATGGGCTTATCAATCAACAGTATTATTGATTTTATTACCCCGTTAAAGACAGGTGAATTTAACAGTATAAGCGGGGATATAAAAATTCAAAACGGAATAGTAAATCCGGTCAATATTTATTCTGACGGAAAAGATTTGAATATGTACTTAACTGGCTCATACAATATTGTAACTTCACTTGCAGATATGCATATATTCGGCAGCCTTTCCCGCAATGTAACAAGCGTATTCGGTAAGATAAAGAACGCATCATTAAATACTCTGTTGAATACAATTCCGGGGATAAATAAAGATGAAGAACCGGCGCAAATGCAGGAAGAGATAGCCAAAATTCCGGGGATAAAAACACAGGAAAGTACCCGCATATTCAACGCGGAAATATACGGCGATATCAACGGCGAAAACTACGTTAAAAGCTTCCGTTGGATTAAATAATTTGCCATTCTGAGGCTAAATCAAATAATATTTTTGCTATATACTAGAAACATAAAGGAGAAAGTTTTGACAATAGATTTATTATCTTCAAATGAGAATAATACTACTGAATTTAAAGAAAAAGTTAATGATAATTTTTTCAAGTCTTTATCTGCATTTGCAAATACTGATGGCGGTTGTATTCTTTTAGGCGTTAGAGATGACAAATCTATTGAAGGTTTTAACGGACAACAAGAAGGTGTTATAAATCAAATTATAGATTGTTTAGGTATTCAACCCAAAATAGAAGTAGAAGAAATCGAAGGTAAAGAAATTTTACTTGTTAAGGTTGAAAAATCAAACAACCTTATAGCATACAAAAATATTTATTATAAAAGAATTGGTAATACTACAAGAGTAATGCCTCAAAATGAGATTAGAGAAAGATTACTTGAAGGTATTAGTTGGGAATCTCAAACAGGAGAATTTTCTTCAGAAGATATAAACGAAAATACCGTAAGAAATTTTGTAAAATATGGTATTTCTGCTGGTAGACTTCCTTCCATTCCTGATAATGAAAGTCTGGATTCAATACTTGAAAGATTAGGACTGGTTATTAATGGGAAAATATCTAATGCCGGAATTTTGTTATTTGGTAAAAATCCTCAAAAATATTTTATAAATGCAAATGTAAGAGTAGGTGCATTCAAGTTAAATGATGCAACTACAATAATTTCGGATAAAGTTATAGAAGGTAATTTATTTGAACAAGTTGAAAAAGCAGAAGAAGCTATTAAATTTGCTATAAATGTAAAATATTCTATTACCGGTAAAACCTCAGAAAGACAAGAAATTTGGGATTATCCGTTAAGTGCAATTCGTGAAGCCCTATTAAATTCTATTGTTCACAGGGATTATTTTGACAAAACATCTTCTATTCAAATTAAAATTTTTAAAGATTGGTTATGGTTTTACAATCCAGGAGAACTTGTTGACGATTTAACTGTAGAAAATCTAAAAACTTCTCACCCCTCAAAAACAAGAAATCCATTGATAGCCAGCATATTTTATAGGGCTGGACTAATTGAAAAATTTGGTTCTGGCATAGATAGAATTATGAATGCTTGTAGAAAAGAAATTATTCCACAACCTGAATTTCTTGAAGAATGTGGCGGCTTTTCAGTTAAATTCAAGAAAGAATTTTCAGAATTAAATGAAAGACAAAATAAGGCACTACTTGTTATTAAAGAAAAAGGTTTGGTATCGAATAGTGAGTATCAAGAAATTACCGGAGCAACAAGAGAAACAAGTAAAAGAGATTTAGCTTTAATGCTTAAATTGGGAATCTTACATAAAGTAGGAGAAGGTAAAACAACTAAGTACTCTGTATAGGAAACAGAATAAAAAACATATCCATGACCCATAATGACCCATAAAATTTTTTACAACTTTTATATTTTTTACTATTTTTACGGTGTTTACAGCTTTTACATTTTTTACAGTTTTTAAGCATGCCCCATAAAGTGTTAATTAATAAAAAAATTTCATAGCTAGTAATAACGCGGAAATATACGGCGATATCAACGGCGAAAACTACGTTAAAAGCTTCCGTTGGATTAAATAATTTGCCATTCTGAGGCTAAATCCAATTGTGTTTTCTGCTATGCCGGAAATATAAAGGCAGATTAAGATAAAGGGCGCTTTTGGAATATTAGATCATATCCCATAGCATTTGCCAGTTTTTTAGCCTCATCATACCGTAAAGTGTTAAACCGCAGCTTTTTAGACAGACCATCAGGGGTAAATTTATGCTCATTTTGAGAATTATAAATCTGTGCTAACTTATTTAGCGTTAGACATTCTTTAAGCATCAAAATCCTTATATCTTCGTTAGCACTCATAAAATCTCCTTCTAAAAAATATAGCCTATATTGACTTATATAAGCAAATTTGATATATTATAAGCATAATTCTGCTTATATAAGCGCATAAAGGCGTAAAAAATTAATATGAGGAACATCATTATGGAAAAACAGTATCAACAGTTATTACGAACAGTAGCCGGTAAGCTAGTCTGGCGGACAAGTCCGCTCATATACTCTGAAAACCGCTAAAGGTGGACAAGTCCGCTCCTACACATCAAAGGTGAGTGAAGTGAGTAAGATGCTAAAACAAGGCGAACAACAATCGCTACATTCCCTTCGCCCTCTGCCGGCTCGCGCTCCATCCATCCGCAAATCCGCTAGTGTCTTACTTCTAAATAAAACTGACCTGCAATAATAGGAGTCATAGTGACCGTGCACTAATAAGGCTAATTACGTTGACCTTGACATGCTAACTTGAGCAAGTACAATGATATTGTATATAACCAAAGGGAGTATAGAAAAAATGATGGATCGTATACAAGTTACACAAGAAGTAGAAAAAATGTGCTGCGTTAAACGCGGCGTTAAAGGTGAACCGGCTCCTATCCCTCAAGAAGGTGAATGGACTAAATGTAAAGAAATTAAAGACATTTCCGGTTTGACTCACGGTTGCGGATGCTGTGCTCCGCAGCAAGGTACCTGCAAATTAACTCTTAATGTTAAAGACGGTATCATTCAAGAAGCACTCGTTGAAACTATTGGATGTTCAGGTATGACTCACTCTGCCGCTATGGCCGGTGAAATCCTCCCTGGTAAAACTATCCTTGAAGCACTTAACACTGACCTTGTTTGTGATGCTATTAACGTTGCAATGAGAGAATTGTTCTTGCAAATCGTTTACGGCAGAACTCAAACTGCTTTTTCTGAAAACGGTTTGCCGGTCGGTGCAGGTCTGGAAGACTTAGGTAAAGGACTTTGCTCTATGGTTGGTACTATCCACTCTACTAAGCAAAAAGGTCCTAGATATCTTTCTTTAACCGAAGGTTACATTCTGAAATTAGGTTTGGACAAAAACGATGAAATTATTGGTTACCAATTCGTAAACCTCGGTAAAGTTATGGATGCTATCAAAAAAGGTGTTGACCCTAAAGAAGCTTTCGAAAAAAATATCGGTACTTACGGCAGATTTGCTGATGCTGTTAAGACTATCGACCCGCGTGAAGAATAACAAGTAACATAAAGGAAAATAATTATGACAGTTAAATTTGAAGGACAAGATAGACGTGAGGCTACTTTAAAGAAAGTTTTACCGGAATACGGTTTCAAATCTTTAGAGGAAGCACGCGATTTATGTTTATCAAAAGGCATTGACGTAGATGCAATTGTTAAAGGTATTCAACCAATTGCATTTGATAACGCATCTTGGGCTTATACACTGGGCTGCGCTATCGCTATTAAAAAAGGTATTAAAACAGCTGCCGAAGCTGCTGAAGCAATCGGTTTAGGTTTACAGGCATTTGCGGTACCGGGGTCTGTTGGAGACAGCAGAAAAGTTGGTTTAGGCCACGGTAATTTAGCAGCAATGTTATTGAGAGAAGAAACTCAATGTTTCTGTTTCTTAGCAGGCCACGAATCTTTTGCCGCTGCTGAAGGTGCTATCGGTATTGCAAGAAACGCTAACAAAGTCAGAAAAACTCCTTTGAGAGTAATTCTGAACGGTTTAGGTAAAGACGCTGCTTATATCATCTCAAGAATTAACGGTTTTACATCTGTTGAAACTAAATATGATTACAAAACAGGCGAATTAAAAATCGTTTCAGAAAAAGCATTCTCAGACGGAGAAAGAGCAAAAGTTAAATGCTACGGTGCAGACGATGTATCAGAAGGTGTTGCAATTATGAGACACGAAGGTGTTGACGTCTCTATCACAGGTAACTCAACAAATCCTACCCGTTTCCAACATCCGGTAGCAGGAACTTACAAAAAATGGTGTTTTGAAAACGGTAAAAAATACTTCTCAGTCGCATCAGGCGGTGGTACAGGACGTACACTTCACCCTGATAACGTAGCAGCGGGCCCTGCTTCTTACGGTATGACTGATACTATGGGAAGAATGCACGGTGATGCACAGTTCGCAGGTTCATCATCAGTACCGGCACACGTTGAAATGATGGGTGTTATCGGTATGGGTAACAACCCTATGGTCGGTGCAACCGTTGCTGTTGCTGTTGCTGTAGAAAACGCTATGAAGTAAAAGTAAATATAATTTGGTTAAAATCGGCGAAATTATATATAATTTCGCCGATTTTATATATTTCAAGAATTTCGTTTCACAACAAAAGTGATTTAATTTTGAATACTAAAAGAGACTGACATTTGTCAGTCTCTACCTATCCTAAAATTCCTAAATTCGTTAGTGTTCTAATTCCTATCTTTCCTATGATTTTCCAACGCCTAAGCTATAAAATTATAGCTGCCAAATCTGTTTGCTCCATGGAAGAATGACTGCTTCATCATTTCTACCAGTGTCTTTTTTACAACTAATTTATCATTTAATTTAATATTCTTAATTGCTTCTGATGTATCTTTGTATGCGTCTGTAACAGTATTAGAAAATAACAGCATCTGTGCCATAATCTTTAACCTCTCTCATTTCTTATCTTTATTTATCTCTTACATTTATATAAAAAATTCAAACTCAAAATTATTGACTTTTTATATCAAATTTATATAAATTTCCGTTACATAACTTCATATTTGAGGTTGTATTACAGATTGTAAAACGTCTAAACGCCGGTATTTCAAGGTTTTTTCTAATTCCTTACCAAAACATTAAAGATTATATAAAAATTGCCGTAGACTATAGCATATAAGTGTCACATGCTATAAAAAGGAGAAAAAAATGGCAGATTCAATGAATGTATCTAATCAAGGCACGGGTAAAATTGATTTAACCAAATGGAAAAAACTTACTGCACAAGAAATTATTTCAGAAGAAGGCAAGGGGGAAGAAGTACCGGCCGAGATACTTGCCTGGGCACAACAAATGGCGGCATTTTCAAGAATTCCTGATAGCGTAACTTATGACAGAGTTGATGGCGACACGGGAATTGATGCACTGGAAAAACTCGGATTACCAACTGAGGAGCCGGCACAGATAGAAGAAGAAAACGCAGAGGAACCTGTAGAAACAGAACAGCCTGATGCGGTTAAAGATCCGACTAAACCGGCAGAACTTCAACCGGAACAGCCGACAGCAGATGAAAATATCTTTGCAGCAGAAAATCCAACAGCCGCACCTCCTGCTCCTCCGGAAAACGACACAACTGATGATGCAGCTTTAACGCTTGCTGATCCGAAATTAAGTACTGATCCGGAAGAAATACGTAAAAGACGTATGAGAAGAGGCGAAGTCTAATTTCTCAAAGATTTAACCGCTAAATCTATATTTTCGGATTTATAAATATAATTACCGGCAACTAAAGAATTTGCGCCATATTCGGTGCAAATTCTTGCCGTCTGTGCATTTATGCCGCCGTCGACCTGAATTATCAAATCGTCCGGCGCATTTCTTTTTATAACCGGAATTTTTTCTGCGCACTTCTGCATAAACTTTTGACCGCCAAATCCGGGTTCCACTGTCATAACCAGAACTAAATCAAGCAATGATAAATATTGCAGAATTTCTTCGGCATCTGTTTTAGGTTTTATTGACATTCCGGCCTTAATCCCGAATGCTTTAATCAGAGAGATGATACCTTCAATATTATCAACTGCTTCATAATGAAAGGTGAGAATATCTGCACCTGCATTGGCAAAAGGCTCAATATATTTTTCAGGATTTTCAATCATCAAATGCACATCAAGCGGCAGAGTTGTTACCTGTTTTATTGATTTGACAACAGGAACACCGATTGTAATATTCGGGACAAAATGTCCGTCCATAACATCTATATGAAGCCAGTCTGCGCCAGCTTTTTCAACTCTCTTGATATCACGCTCAAGATTGGCAAAATCCGCTGACAAAATTGACGGTGAAATTATTACTCCTGACATTTTAATACTCCAAGTTCTTTGCAGGCATTATATGCAGCCATTTGTTCCGCATCTTTTTTGGTACGGCCGTGCCCCTTACCAATAACTTTGTCCTGATATAGTACTTCGATATTAAAAATTTTATTGTGTTCAGGCCCCTGTGTACTGATTGTTTTATAAACCGGTCTTTCTTTAGTCAGACTCTGGGTATACTCCTGTAATGCGGCTTTTGCATTGTATTTTTCCGGGCTGTTTTTTATTTCTTCAATATATGGTGTGAACGTTTTTTCTATAAAATTGAACAATTCCGGCATTTTGCCGTCCAGATGATATGCGCCCAACAAAGCCTCAAAAGAACATGCACGAATGGATTCCAGTTTGCGGCAGCCTTGCTTTTCTTCATGTTTTGCAAGAATAATTAAATCAGCAAGCCCAAGTTCTTCACTGATTTTTGCAAGAATACTGTCTGATACAACCACAGAGCGGATTTTGGATAACTCACCTTCCGCGTAATCAGGATATTTTTTGTACAAAATATCGGAAATAGTGTATTTCAACACCGCATCACCAAGGAATTCAAGTCTTTCGTAATGTTCATTTAAAGATAAATTATTTTCTTGCGCATAAGAAGGATGTGTCAAAGCATGCTTGTATAGCTCTTTATTATCAGTTTTTATTCCAAAAATATCTTCAAGAGTTTTCATATCAGAAAAGTCCTTGTATAAAGCCTGAAATCTGTTTTGCTATGACATCATTGAAAATGAAATAATGACAGAAATAGTACATAACAGGAATTGTCAGGACAAAACTGTCGGCTCTGTCTAAAAATCCGCCATGCCCCGGCAAAGTGTTTCCGGAATCTTTAACACCTGCATCACGCTTGATAAGACTTTCACAAAGATCTCCTATCTGCGCAAAAACGGTACACAACAAACCGGCAAACAATGATACATACCATTGAACACCGATAAACCATCCGACAATCACTGCTCCGATAACAGCTGCAATTGCGCCTCCAATTGACCCTTCGATTGTTTTATTCGGACTTATCACAGGTGCAAGTTTGTGTTTGCCAAGATGTGTTCCTGCATAATAGCATCCGATATCAGTCATCAAAATAGCGGTAAACATCATTACAACAAATCCGAGTCCGTCATGAAACTGTGCAGAATGTAATTCCCGCAAAAATAAAAGGTGCATCGGAAACCACCCGCAATAAACAAATCCGAGGATAGTCGTTGCGACATTTGCTATATATGGCTGCCGGCCTCTAAACAGCACCCACATAAATGCAAGCATTGAACAAACAGTTAAGGCTATTGCAACAAGATGAAATTTCTGAAAATAACTTATCGCGCCAAGCAAAACTTCTGACGCAAGTATTATCTTCAAACTAGGATAAAATCCTTTATGTTCAAGTATTTTAACGTATTCTTTTGATGCAAAAAATACTATAACCAGAACAAGGGTTAATAATGCAATACCGCCATACATGATACATCCCATGGCGATTGTCCCCATAATCAACCCGGTCAGCATTCTTGTTGCATTCTTATTCAAGCCTGCCATTATACTGTCATAACCTCTTTTTCTTTTTCAGATACTGTTTCGTCAATAATTTTTGTGTATTTGTCGGTTAACTTTTGAATTTTATCCTGATTATCTTTTACAGAATCTTCAGGCATATTTTCTTCTTTTTCCAATTTTTTCAAATCATCAGTCATATCACGGCGGATATTTCTGATCGCAACTTTAGCTTCTTCGCCTAATTTTTTAACATCTTTAACTATTTCTTTTCTACGTTCTTCTGTCAAAGGCGGGAAAGTCAAACGGATGCATATACCGTCGCTGTTAGGGGTAATACCTATTTCAGCTTTGATAATAGCTTTTTCTATTTCTTTGATAATGGATTTGTCATAAGGATTGATAACAAGAGTTGTACCTTCCTGAACAGAAACCTGTGACATCTGTCTTAATTGTGTAGGAACACCATAATAATCAACCATAACTTTGTCTAAAATCATAGGGTTTGCACGTCCTGAACGAATAGACCCGAATTCACGCTTCAACTGCGTAACTGCTTTTTCCATTTTTTCTTCGCCGAATAAAAATAATTCATCTAAAGCTTCTGACATTTTTTACCTCATTTCAATTTTATCTATAAACTAATATATGTTCCTATATCGTCCCCATTGAGTATTTTACAAATCCCGTCTTTTTGTTCAAAGTCAAATACAATAATAGGGATATTATTTTGCTTACAAAGCGCACAGGCAGATGTGTCCATAACTTTCAACCCGTTTTTTATGATGTCGTCGTATGTGATTTTATCAAGTTTTTTAGCTTCCGGATTAGTTTTCGGATCATCAGTATAAACTCCGTCAACTCCGTTTTTCGCCATAAACATAGCTTCTGCGTTAATTTCTGATGCTCTGAGAGCAGCGGCTGTATCGGTTGTAAAGAAAGGGTTTCCTGTGCCGGCTGCAAAAATTACGACCCGGCCTTTTTCAAGGTGGCGTATTGCTCTGTGGCGAATATACGGTTCAGCGATTTGATTCATGGCAATTGCACTTTGCACACGGCATGGCACTTGCATCTGATTAAGCGCACTTTGAAGCGCAACAGCATTCATAACAGTTGCCAGCATACCGACATAGTCGCCGGAAACCTGATCCATGCCTAACTTTGCACTGTTTTTCATTCCGCGGAAAATATTACCCCCGCCGACAACAACGGCTATTTCAGCCCCTGCATCACGTGCGGCCTTAATTTCGCCGGCTATCATACGTACAGGATTTTGGTCAATACCAAACTGTTGTTCACCCAAAAGCGCTTCTCCGCTTATCTTTAACAAAATTCGTTTGTATTTCAAACTATCTCTATCCATCGGACACCTCTTTGCGCAATTATATATGAAAAAAATTATAATGTAAAGTAGTCAATCGCTGAAAATTAACTATAAAAGAAGAAATGTAAACTTATATTACGAATTTTATGGTGCCGTAAAGGGCGAGAATATGGGCTTTTTCTAAATGGTATATATTTTTTATGTAAAAAATAGCACTTTTTTAAATCATAATGTTTTTATTAATATATAAGCGAAAAATATTTGTACAACAAAGGAGAATATATGGCGCGAGTATTGATTTCTATGCCTGAAGAATTCTTGAACAAAATTGACCAGGTTGCAAGCGGCGAAAACCGTTCAAGAAGTGAACTGATTAGGGAGGCACTACGGACTTACATTAACAAACAAAGAGCGAGAGAAACAGGAGCTGCAGCACGTAACGCTGACATTTTGGAAGCCTTGTTGGAATAAAACAGAACCAATAAAGGCTGGCGATGTTGGAAAAGGTGCAGGGAGATTTAAAAAGCGGAAAAAATATAGAAGCCCCTTAGGTTTAAGGGGCTTCTATGTAATATTTGATCTGTTTTATTGAAATAAAATAAACCGGTATGCAATTAATACACACCGGTTTGTTTTTTATGTCAAAGAAAGGAATTTAAATTATATTTTGCTTAATTTATCTAATGCTGCTGTTGCTGCGTCTTGAACGTTTTTGTCCTGATCTTTTTGTGCGATTGTGAACAATGTTTTCAAGTCTTCTTTATAAGCAGGCTGTTGAATGTAGCTTAATGCTTCGATTGCTGATGCTCTTACCATCGGGTTAGGGTTATCTTTTAATTGATCAACGATTGTTACCGCACCAGGTAATTCAGTTAAAGGAACTGTTGTGTTTGAAAGTTTTTGAACTTCGTCACCGTAGAGTTTTTGCATTATTGATTCGGTGAACATAGCATAACTTTTGTTTCTTTCAGCCTGTTCCATCGGAGTCATTGTGTTAGCTAATTTGTTTTCTTCATCAGTTAATTTTTCACCTGACATTAATTTTTGTCTTGCAGCGATTTGTTCTTGTGTCGGACCTTCAAGTTTGCTTGAATCTGCTGTGATGATGTTATTCAAAGCATTGATAACTTTTTCATCTAACAGTTCGGTAGCTTTTTGTGGTTCATCTTTAACCATATTTGCTATTTCTTCCATAGCATTTGCCTGTACTTCATAGTCAGGGCTTGTCAATTTAGCAATGAAACCATTTAAGTCAACTTGAGGAGTAACAGGAGCCGGCGGAACTACTTCTACCGGAGCGGTAGTCGCTGTCGGTGCGGCCGGAGTTACAGGTTGAACCGGAGCTTCTTGAGTTACAGCAGGAGCCGGAACAACTGTTGGAGGTACGTTTACATTTTGCTGCTGAATGACTTGCGGCTGAGGAGCTGCTGCAGCTTCTGCTTGTACCGGTTGAGCCGGTGCTACTGAGGGTGTTACAGGTTGTACCGGAACTTCACAAGGCGGGCATACCGGAGCTTGCGGCTGGTATACAGGAGCCTGAGTCATTTGCGGCGGCATATAATATGGTTGTTGAGCCGTCTGAGGATAATCATATAATTGTCCTTGCGGATAGTTGTAATATGGCATTGTCGGCTGCGCATATTGCGGTTGTTGTGCTTGCTGAGCACCTGCTTGAGGATTAATAATATCAATCTTTACAGCGTTATAACTAGGTTGTTGTACCGGTTGAGCAATCGGTTGCATGTAAGGATTGGGTACATTTGGAACTTGCATCATATAAATTTTCCTTTCCTACAATGAATGTATTATAAATTCCTATTACTTCTACATTGGATTTAAGACTCCTCAAGAAATAAAATTGCTAATCTTTCTAATTTTTTTAATAAATCTTAACAAAATCATCTGAAATGCTATTTATACTTGAAGTTTGATATTATGTCAATAAAAATTAACACATAGCCCTACAAATAATATTACTACAAACATTTTTTTTGTGTTACTATATTAGTGGAAACTTTTTCACGGGGTTTTATACAGTAAATAATCAAGCAGGACAAGGGATTATGCGAATTAACAAGAATGAAAAAAAGTCTATACGCTCCACATTCGGCAAAACTTTAGCCGGATTGGGCAAGATAAATCATGACATTGTTGTCATGGATGCAGATCTGGCATGCTCAACCCAAACACAAATTTTTGCAAAAGAGTTTCCCGAAAGATTTTTTGACTGCGGTATTGCAGAACAAGATATGATAGCGACAGCAGCAGGGCTTGCCGCTGCGGGCAAAATTCCGTTTGTGTCCAGTTTTGCAATGTTTGCAACCGGAAGAACATACGATCAGATAAGAAATTCCGTCTGCTATCCTGAATTTAACGTTAAAATAGTCGGCACGCACGGCGGGGTTACTGTCGGAGAAGACGGCGCAAGTCATCAGGCTCTGGAAGATATTTCTCTTATGCGCAGTATTCCGAACATGACAGTAATAGTTCCGGCTGACTGCCGCGAGTGTGAAGAAGTTATTAAATTTGCGGCTGAAAATTACGGGCCTATGTATATAAGAATTCCGCGCACAAATGTTTGCGATATTTTCCCGCAAGATTACAAATTCGATTTTTGCACAGTTGATGTCTTGCAGGAAGGAACTGATGTCACAGTCATCACTAACGGCGAAACTCTTGCGGAAGTTATTCTTGCGGCCGAAATACTGGAAAAGCAAGGTTATTCTCTGCAAATAATCAACGCTCCTGTTGTTAAGCCGCTTGACGGAGCAACTATTATTGACAGTGTTAAGAAAACAAAATTTGTTATTACAGTAGAAAACCATTCTATTATAGGCGGCCTTGGCAGTGCTGTTTGCGAACTGCTTGCCGAATACTATCCTGTACCTGTTCACAGGCTCGGGGTAAACGATACGTTCGGTCAGAGCGGAAAAGCTGACTTTCTGCTTGACTATTACGGGTTAACCGCTGAAAAACTGGTTATAAGTATTAAGCGTCAGATTGACAAATATCGTCTGGCTTACAAAGGATAAATATATGATTCAATTCAGAAGTGTTACAAAAAAGTATAAAAACGGGAATTATGCACTAAAAAACATCAATCTTGACATTATGTCAGGAGAGTTTGTATTCATTGTAGGAGCATCAGGGGCCGGCAAGTCTACATTGATGAAGCTTCTCTACAGTGAAGAACGTCCGTCAAGCGGCACTGTAACTATCGGCGGAATTAATGTCGCGAATCTTTCCAGTGATAAAATCCCGAATTTGCGCCGCTGTATGGGGATTGTGTTTCAGGATTACAAGCTGCTGCAAAATCAGAGTGTTTATGACAATGTAGCTTATGTAATCAGAACACTCGGCATAAGTTCAAAAGAAATAAATGCAAGGGTTTGCGGTGCATTAAAAATTGTAGGGCTATATGACAAAATGAATGTCACTCCGGCAGAATTGTCAGGCGGAGAGCAGCAAAGAGTCGGAATAGCGCGCGCGATTGTTAACGGCCCGCCTTTACTAATCGCGGATGAACCGACAGGGAACTTAGACCCTAAAAATTCAATGGAAATTATGCAAATTCTTGATCAAATTAACCAGCGCGGAATTACGGTTATTGTTTCCACGCACGACAATGCTATGGTTGATTATTTCAGAAAACGCGTTATTACGCTTGACAATGGTGAAGTAGTTAGAGATATACAGGCAGGTACTTATGAGTAATCCGACAAAATCACAGATAAAGAAAAAAGTAAAAAAACATATACCGAAAGATTGGCTTTGCGAACTCAGAATTATGTATCGCCTTACCATGGAAACTTTTCACGGGCTTAAAAGAACGGGGATTGTTAACCTTGTCATTATAACTACTATGGCGGCTATTTTGACAATTTTTGCGTCCTTTTTCAGAACAGCAATTTCAGTTTCCGCTTTTGCACATGAATTAGGCAATGTGTTAGAAATTTCGGTTTATCTGAAAGAAGGGTCTGACGCTAACATTGTTAAAAACAGGGTAAAAACTTTTGAGCATGTTGAATCAGTAACCGTTATTCCTAAAATGACATCCTGGACAAATCTGAAACGTGAGATGGATTTGCCGGATATGGAAAATCCGCTGCCGGATACGCTGCATGTTAAGGTCGATAAGCCGGAAAATATTGACCTTGTATTTAAAGATGTTAAACAATTACAATCAGTAGAAGATGTAAGTTATGCTCAGGATTTAGCAAAAAAAATTCAGGCTCTTAATAACATAGTCAATACAATCACTGTATTTGTCATTATAATTATGGGTATTTTGACCATAACAATTATAAACAACACAATCCAGCTCGTAATCCAATCCAGAAAAGACGAAATAGAGATTATGAGATTAATGGGGGTAAGCAACTGGTATATTCGTTTTCCGCTGATTATGCAGGGAGCTTTTTACGGATTCTCCGGCGCGCTTATTGCTGTTTTGCCTTTGAATTTCGTTAATCAGGGGCTGTTAAACATGCACAAATTCTTTATGGTTCCGGGGCCTTTATTTGCTCAAAATATCGTTATATTCACGATGTTTGCAATGGGTATATTATTCGGCGCAGGCGGCAGTTTCTTATGTATTAAAAAACACTTACAAGTATAATTTATGAGTAAAGAGAACAACATAGTTTTAATATCAGCAAATGAAGATTTTTCTGAAAAACTTGCAGAAAAGATAATTTTACTGCGCAAAACCGACAGGGTAATAACCAGCGGGTATTTGTCAGCATTAAACACAGTAAAAGAAAATAATGCGCAAATAGTTGTTTTACACGCTGACGGAGCGGACAAAACTATCAATATGATAAAAGAGCTAAAAAATGAGGCGGAAATTATTCTGCTAACTAAAAATAATGAATTTGTTCTTGAAGCTTATGATGCCGGAATTACGGATTTTTGTCCTGTAAATGCACCTGATTTTGAACTTGTTATAAGAATAGTTAACTGCATAAAATCAGCGGCCGAAAGATTAAATCTTAGCCGTGCTGAAAAACTTCTTATACAAAATCAAATTCTTGACAAAGACACAGGATTTTATACTTACAAACACGCTGAACAAATCATTAATAATGAAATAAATTTGCGCGGACTCACAGCAGGGACTTTTGTAGTGATTGCGCCTGATGAAAATTCCAAATCAATGTTTTCAACAGACAGAATTTCAAAAGCGATTAAACAGGCTGTACGAGTAGATGATATTGTAACTTTCGGCAAGGGAGCAAAATTCTATCTGCTTTTGCCGTACACTGATTTTGACGGAGCAGCGGCCGTTGTCAAAAAAATCCAATCCATGTGCCCTGAAAACTTTTGTATAAAAGCCGGTTTCAGCAACATAACAGACAAAGATTTTGTGTATATGGAAAAAGAAGCTCTGAAAGCCTTATTAGATGCTATGTATTCCGATAATATGTTTGTTATCGGAGAATTTCAGGAAGAGACTCTTGATGACTGGCTTGATGAAGAAACAGCCTCTTCCAAAAACTACAAACTATTCAGACAGGTATTTGGAAAAAAATTGGAAAAAGTTATTATTCCTGTATTTTACAGATTACAAAAAACTTACGAAGAAAAACTGCCTGACAGTACCATTTTCCAATTTGCAGACAGTGACCAGTGTGTTTTCCATATTAAAAACAAATATCAGGACAGCAAATTAAAGATTGTATATCCGGGATTTGCCAAAATAACAATTTCGATTATACATCAGGGGCTTGATAGTCCTGAAAACAGAGATATTACTCTGCCACTTTCCAAAATCACACAAAAAGATTTGGTAAAAATCATAGAAGATTTTATAGAAGAATTTAAAACAGCAGCAGTAAAATAAGGAGAAAATAAATGAATACATTATCCCCAAATGATAGTCTTGTGCTTATAATTGATGTGCAAGAACGACTTGTCGGCATGCTTGAAAAAGACATTATTGTATCAAAAACTTCAAAGCTTGCCGAAGCCGCAAAAATCTTGAATATTCCTGTAATTGTAACAGAGCAATATCCCAAAGGTTTAGGGGCTACAGTTACCGCTGTTGCAGAAAAACTTCCGGACGAAACTCCTGTATTTGAAAAGACTTCTTTTTCTGCTCTTGATACCGAAGGTATTGCTGAAAAAATTAAATCTTATGGTAAAAAACAAATAATTTTATGCGGTATAGAAACACACATTTGTGTGCATCAAACCTGTGCAGCGCTTTTGGAAGCAGGATATGATGTTTATGTGATGAAAGATGCCTGCGCAAGCCGTAACAAATATGAATTTGAACAGGGAATAAGCATTATGCAGCAAAACGGTGCAAAAATAACCTGTCTTGAAATAGTTTTATTTGAGTGGCTGAAAAGTGCGAAACACCCGAACTTCAAAGAAGTACAGGCGCTTATTAAATAAAGCCGTCCCAACCCACTTTAATCACACTTATGTTTGCCTTCCCAGCTTAAGTCATCACACCTTAGGTAATCCATATTCTCATTTTGCAAAACCCATGCGGTACAGCCATGGCCGTTGGTATTTACAGAATTTGTCAAGTTGCAATGACGAGAAAAAGTAAACCTCGTAGAATCCTTTTGACCGGCCGGTGTTATACCGTCTTTTGTCAGCAAAAACATAAAGTTATTAACTCCTCTTCTTAGATAGCCTTTGTTATCAGGGAAAAATACTTCTATATCTGAACAAACATTGGCTTTTACATCAGTATCACTACATTCCGGAGAGGTTACATTTGTAAACGTAATTATTGTACCATCATCCAGCCTGAATATTGGAAATTTGGTCAGTGTATCCTTGTATACTTCCTCATTATTCATCGCCAGATTATACAGCTTGCCGTCATCCGGAAAATTCGTACATTCAAAATAATCTTTACATTCTTGTCCTTTCAAATATTTTGTAAGATATTTCCTTTGAATTTCGATACCCGACATATCATATCCGATTATTTCGTCGTTTTCATCATAAATAGGGATTTTTCCTGAGAAAGACCACTTGTCCGGTGTTCCGTATTCTATAATTGCCATATTGTATGCCTGCGTCAAAAGTGCATAGACTTTTTTCAGTTTCGTTATAGTTATTTTTTCCTGATACTTTTGAACAAGAGACGGAATAGTTACAGCTGCAACAACACCGATTATTGCAAGAGTAATCAATACTTCAGCCAAAGTAAAGGCGGCCGTTTTCGAAGTAAGTAAGTGAGTAAGAGAGTGAGTGAAGTGAGTATAGTGAGTGTTGTGATTAGAGTGATTTTCGGAGTTCATACTACATGGAATTTTTTCTGGCGCCGTATTACTCACTCTACTCACTTTTATTTGTCCTCTGCTGTCGTTCCGATGTGTAAGCTTTTCTAATGATTTTTTCATGTTACCACCTTTTTGTTAACTACTGTTATAATTAACGTTATTATTATACGAAAACGTTCCTTTATAATAACGCATTTTATATCAATCTGTAATATATGTCAATATAGTTACAGATGAGGTGTTTATGCGTGTAAAAAAAGATATAAAAATGCTGCTATTAGAAAACGATGTTTCAATAACATATATTGCACAGGAGATGTCCAAACTCACCGGCAAAAATATTTCGCGTTCAAATATTTCACAAAAACTTACGCGTGGTACGCTAAAGTACGAAGAAGCACTTCTAATCGGACAAATTCTGGGGTACGACTTAAAATTTGTCAGAGTAAAACCATATATCTAAAATATAAACCGGCTATCCGGCAAATTCTTTTAAAAATTCTATCATCTGTTCAAGAGCGCGGGCGCGGTGGGATATTTTATTTTTTTCTTCTTCACTCAATTCAGCCATAGTTTGCTCTGTCCCGTTAACAATAAAAATAGGATCGTAACCAAAACCATTTGTGCCTGACGGTTCATAAGCGATTTGTCCGTGACATTCACCGCGTTTTTGCGCCAAGACATTACCATTCTCATCAACCAGAGTCATTACACAGACAAATTTTGCTCTGCGATCTATTGCTTCATCCATTTTGTCCAGAAGTTTATCAATTCTTTTTTGCGGCGTGCTTGCGTATCTTGCAGAACGTATTCCCGGGCCGCCGTTAAGAGCATCCACGCATAACCCGGAATCATCAGCCAATGCAGGCATGCCGCTTAATCTAGCTGCTTCTCTGGCTTTTTTCAAAGAATTTGCTTCAAAAGTCACCCCGTTCTCAACTGGTTTAAAGCCTTTCGGCGGCAAAACAAATTCAACATTGCAACGGCCTGCGCATATTGCTTTTAATTCTTCTAATTTATGTTCATTGGAGGTTGCAAAAACGATTTTTTTCATAAAAACTCTCTTCTCTTCTTATTTTCCGTAACGTCTTTGACGGTTATGAAATTCTTTTATTGCATCAGAAAGCGATTGTTTGTTAAATTCCGGCCAAAATTCCGGCAGAATTAACAGTTCTGAATACGCGATCTGCCACAAAAGATAATTTGATATACGCAATTCTCCGCCTGTTCTGATTAGTAAATCAGGGTCAGGAATATTTGCAGTATACAAATTTTTTGATATCAATTCTTCTGTTATATCTTCAGGTTTTACGCCGCTTTCAACAATTTTTTTGACAGCGTTTGTTATTTCTGCACGAGAACCGTAATTAAACGCTATCTGTAATCTTACGCCCGTATTGTTTTTAGTAACTTCTACTGCATTTGCCAGTATTTCTTGAAGTTTAGGACTTAAACGTGAAAGATCACCGATAAAACTTATTACAACACCGTTTTCATGCATTTCAGCCAGTTCATTTTGGATTGTCTTTGCCAGCAAATCCATAAGAAAATCAACTTCCTCCTGTTTTCTGTTCCAGTTTTCGGTTGAAAATGCATATACTGTTAAATACTTTATGCCAAAATCCTTACATGCCCGAAGTGTTGCTTTCAAGCTGTCAACACCTTTTTTATGACCAAAAGCAGATGGCAGATTTCTTAATTTTGCCCAGCGTCTGTTTCCGTCCATTATTATTGCTATATGCTGCAAATTGGTTTCTTTTACTATATTTTGCTCTGTTAAATCTTCTGTTCGGGTAATCATTTTTTCTGCCATTTTTATTCCTGCTGTATCTATTATATTGCAAATATGTAAATAGTAAACCTTTATGTTACAATACTAAACGTGAGGTAACTATGAAACGGGCAGCAGTATTTGCACATTACGACAAAGACAATTTAATAGATGATTATGTGGTTTATTACGTAAAAGCCTTGCGAGAAATTTGCGAGAAGGTAATATTTGTTTCCTGTGTGGATTTACCTGCGGAAGAAAAAGAAAAATTAACCGGCATTGCAGACCATATAATTGCAGAGCAGCATAATGAATACGATTTTGGCTCGTACAAACGCGGATTTTTTTACCTTAAAAATAATGGAATGCTTAATGAAATTGATGAACTTGTGTTTGCAAATGATAGTTGTTATGGGCCGTTATTCCCACTAAAAAATGTTTTTCAAAAAATGGACGCAAGACAGGCTGATTTCTGGGGGATTACAAAAAATAAATTCGGGATGGATTTTTGTGGTTCTGAAATTCGTGCCTGCAAGCGGCCTCATATTCAAAGTTATTTTCTGGTTTTTAGCCGCAAAGTCTTTAACTCTGTTTGTTTTATTAACTTTCTAAAAAATGTCAAAGCTGAAAATGTTAAAAATTTAATTATAATGAAATACGAAATAGGTTTGAGTGAACTTCTTATACAAAACGGTTTTTCATCAGATGTTTATATAAAAGATTATTACAGGTTTAATCATGTTGTACTTTCACTCTGGCGGCAGTTGATTACAAAATCAAAATCACCGTTTTTGAAATGCAGTGTTATAAGACTTACAAACAGAAATCTTACAACAATTGCCGGCTGGGAAAATGTTATTAAAAATCATACAAACTATCCTGTAGAATTGATAAAAAATAATCAGGCAAGAACAAAAGTCTATGACTTTAATCCAATAAAAATACCGGCTTTCCTCAAGCTTCTGTGTTTTAACACAATGGCTATATTACCGGGAATATTTAAGCGTAAGGCGTCTGCTTTTGTCAAAAATCATATCCCCTGGATTATGGATTAATCCATAAATAAAGGCGAATCTTTTAGCGGCAGCCCGAGCAGTTTTTTTAATTTTCTTGCCGCAAGAATTTTGTATAGACGTAAATCCTTAGGTACAACATTGAACACTTTGTGAATGCTTGAAAACAGTAAAAAGCATTTATCATTAAATGTCGGTTTATGATTTTTAAATACATCCAGATATGCCTGAATACTCAAAAAGAAATTAGTTTTCTTTTTATTTTTTGAAATATAACTATCGCGGTGCATACGCCATAGTGTCAATTTTTCAGGAATATAATAAAAATTGTTGTCATGAGCAATATGAATATAAAGCCACCAGTCAAGCAGTTTATCTACAGGAGTATTAAAATTTGTGTTTTGCAGTATGTCTTTTTTCACCATCAAGGTTGAAAAAGTCAGGATTTTATTACTCAAATTAAAATCCCTGAACATATTGCAAGGATATGTTTTTTTCATAAGGAATTTATGATTATCCCTGAATATCGGCGTATGAATATAGACTTTTTTTTCATCGCCAAACAATTCAACGTCATTGAATACAAGTCCGACAGACGGGAATTTTTGTATAATCTCTGTTTTCTTTTCAAGATAATCTTCACGCCATATATCATCACTTTCCAAAAACGCTATCCAATTACCTTGAGCCTTTGCAAGTCCAAGCAGAAGTGTTTCTTTTAATCCCTTATTTGCGTTATTTTCGTGTACAAATAGTTTTATACGTTTATCTTTTTGCAAGTATTGTTTTATTATTTCGACAGAGTTGTCGGTTGAGCCGTCATCAACAATGATAAGCTCCCAATCCTGATAAGTCTGTTTTAGAACTGATTTAATAGTTTCTTCAATATAATCTGCATAATTATAGCTTGCTGTAATAATAGAGATTTTCATATTATAATTATAACAAAAGTAATATATTTGTACAGTTAAGAAATAGAGGAAATTCGCATAAAAGATTCGATTTAAAGTGTGTGAGACGAGGCTCGTGTCTTGCTCTGTCGCGCGTAACGGCATTCCGTGTTTTGCCGTTGTAACTGCATTACACCGTCAAAAACGCTCCAGCCTCAGCTCCCTCGCGCAACTCGCAAAAAGGCTTCATCGAACCATTATCTCAACCATAAAAAAGCCCCACACATTGGTGGAGCTTTTTTATGGAGCGGGAGACGAGGCTCGAACTCGCGACATCCTCCTTGGCAAGGAGGCATTCTACCACTGAATTACCCCCGCGTATTCGGGTTACTTTTTTATATTACATGCTCAAAAAAAAAATGCAATAGCTTTTTTAGCTTTTATAAAATTTCTCTTAATATTTTGTATGCCCGTCTTATTCTTTCTTCATCTGAGTTCTTTAACATATTCACTATTCCCTCAATTAGACCCTCTTTGTCTATTAAATGCTCTACATCTAAAAGCTCGGACGGCGTCGTTTCCAAAGAGTGCGCTATTTTATCCAGCAAATCAAATGAAGGGTAACTCCTTCCGCATTCCAGTTTACTCATGTGCTTTGAATCTATCCCTATTTTTTCCGCAAGCTCTGACTGTTTTAACCCCCTGCGTTTCCGAAGTTCCTGTATACGGGTGCCAAGGTATTGCTTTGTGTTTGTCATTGAAACTCCTTTGATATCTGTAGCGTACGAAATTAATGACAGATAATAAACAACACTATTATACGATATATTGACAATAGTATGCATATTATGCATAATAATCGATATTATATGACGCTATTTTTATCAAAATCGTGATTTTAGGAGGTTTTTATGAAATGGTATTTTGCATGTAATGACAGAAGTCAAAAATATTATGAGTTAATTAAAGCAGCAGTACGCTCCGCTTTAAAGAATACGAATCTAAAACCTCATTTTATCTATGACGGCTCTCCAAATGAACTTACCGGATGGCTGGAAAAACACAATGTAAAAATTATATTTCATAAATCTATGTTTTACGATAAATTAAAAGAACATTATACTGACAACAATGAACTAAACATTGCTTCCGGTGCATTTTTGCGATGCGATATTCCCATTATTGAGCAAGAAGATGATTTTGTCTTATACACAGATTGCGATGTTATTTTTACTAAAAATATTGATTTTAATCAGATAGAAATGCCGGAGTATTTTTCTTGTTCAGCTGAAATGGACAGGCTGAATTTTGATTCTTTTAACACAGGCATTATGGTTATGAATATTAAAAACCTCCGTAATACTTATGATGATTTTTAATCTTGCTCCAAAATCTTATTATACATATTATTTACCGCTATTTAAAAAATATTCGCCGGAAACACGATATCATCGCTTTTTGCTGTTAATGATTATTATAATACGACTCATGTATTTATTTGAACAATACAAGAAAAAATGTCTGTCAGGTTTATATCGGTAATTTTACACAAAATTCCGTACGGACATTTTCTTCGCTGTCTACAATTATCTCGCCGCCATGTGACTGGATTATTTGCTGGGATAGATATAAACCGAGGCCTGTTCCTATTTTACGGAATTTTTTTGCCGCTGAATAATATTTGTTGAATATCAGTTTAATCTCTTCCTGAGGGATGCCCTGACCGTAATCTATTACGGAAATAGTTATAAAACCGGGTAATTCTCCTGTTTTAATATCTATGTTTTCGGATGTGTTACTATGTGATATTGCATTTGATATTAAATTTTTTACTACCCTTTCAAGTTGTAGCGGATCGGCGTAAACTTTTATATCACGTTTGGGCTCAAAATTTATTTTTAAACCGGCGTTTATTGCTATTGGCTGCATTTCATCAACCAAATCTGTCAAAAATCCGTTTAGTAATATATTTTCTTTAAAAAGCTTTATACCTTGATCTTTTATTTTATAGGTTTCCAGAAGAATTTGTACAAGGTCGACAAGCTCTTTGTTGGAATTTTTCATGTTCAAAAGCGCAAATTTTTGTTTGTCATTTATTGCCCCGAATTTTTCATCTAAAAAGAAATTGAGCATGTTTGTTTCTGCAACAATCGGGACTTTTAAATCATGTGTTAGAGTTGCGACAAAATCTTCTTTTAATTTTTCAAGTTCGCGCTCGTTGGTAACATCGGTAATCAGGAGAACATAGCGTTTTTTGTTGTCATCAAGAGAAAGTTTTATTGAACTTATTGAAAAATTGTTTGCCGGCGAATGCTTGATAAATACATCATAATTTATAAGCTTTTCAATGCTGACATCTTCTGCGATTTGTATGTAATCATAAATATTTTTTCCGATAAGTTCACTGCCTTTTATCCCGAACCATGTTGATATTTTGGGGGTTGCTCTTAATATAATCCCTTTTTCGTTAACAATCAGGATACCGTCTGACAGAGAGTTAATAACACTTTCCAGTAATTTATTCTGGCGCATAAGTTCGGCCTGATATTCGATAATCATTTTTTCACGGTCATTCAGGGTGTCGACCATCCGGTTAATACTGTTTGTTACATTTTGATATGTCGGGTGGCTGATTTCTTCTATTTTGGTTGATAAATTCCCGTATCGGACCGAGTTAACAGTATTTGTAACAATTCCGAGATAATCATTTATTTTTGACCAGCGGCGGTTGGTTTGTCGTGTGATGATAAACAGTAGAATTAACGCCGTAAGTATTGCCAGATTTAGAAGATACCATGCCATAATTAAATTATCTTAACCTTTTATATTTTGTATCCAGTTTATGTTATACTGTGATTATAGCAAATATTGTGAGATTTGTATATGGGTATACCCGATTGGTTAAATAAAATTATTGAAAAAATCAGAAACCTTAATCATTCTATTGATAATTACAATAAGGATACTGTTATACAATCATTGCCTGCGGTTGCATTAGTCAATCGTGCTAAAAAATTATATGATGAGGGCAAATATTTAGAGGCAAAACTAATTCTTGACAGGGCAATGGAATTACCGCAAAAGGATGCGCGGGTTTTGAAATATCAGGGTATGGTTGCAGAGAAACTGGGAAATGCGGCTGAGGCCGTGGAATATTTTCAGGATTCGGCTGATTTAAACCCTAATGATAAAAATATCTGGCAAAAATTGGGATTTGCACTTATTGCAATAAATAAATTTGTTGAAGCGGAAAAGTCTTTTGAAAATTCCGATAAAGTCGCTCACGGCAATACTGATACATATACAGGCTGGGGCATGGCCCTGATGAAACAGCAAAGACATGAAGAAGCTCGTGAAAAATTTATTATTGCAACAAAGATTAATCGTTATAATTTTACGGCGATATTTTTGACTGCGGTTATGGATATCCGGCTGAACGATCTGGATAAGGCCGAGACACGGCTTGCGTTCCTTGCAAATGTAAACCCTAATGAATCCAATACTTACGAGTATGCTCATTTGAAATTTATAAAAAAAGATTATGACAATGCACTTTTTTATGCCAAAAAATCTCTGGAATACAATTCAAGCATGCTTCCGAGTTATCTGTTAATTGCGGATGTGTATGCACTGAATTGGGATGTCGAAAGCACTCTGAAAACATACAAACAGGCGGAAGAAAAAGATTTAATATCAGCGCCTTTATATCTGGAGTGGGGGCTTGCACTGGAAAAATTTGACAGATTTAATGAGGCTATAGAAAAACTTCAAAAAGCAAATGAACTTGTTCCGGAAGATAAAGACGTTATTTCTAATCTGGCTCTCAGTTATTATATGACCGGTCAAAAGGATCAGGCGAGAGAATTAATGCCGCATGCTGAAAATACGTTTGCCTGCAGGTTGATAAACGCAATTGATGCTTATGAAAATAACGATACAGAAACGGCCTTATCCGAATTGCGAAAATTATCAGAAGAAAAACTTGATTACGCTTTTGTTGATTACTATATGGCAAAATGCTATGAAAAACAAAACAATGACACAAAAATAAAGGATTGTTATAACTCTGCTATTGATAAAAATCCGATATTTTTCAGAGCTTACAGAGATTTTGCCAAATATAGTTTTGAAAAAGGCGATTTTGCAGAGGCAAAACGAAAATTGCGAAAAGCCTTAAAATTAGACGAAAATAATACAGAAATATTAAATTTATTATTTTATGCTTGTTACAAACTTGTAAAAGATAATGTTTGTGACTATAATGTAAGAGAAGCGCTTGGTTTTGCGCAAGCCGCGGAAAATCTGGGCCGCTTTGAATACCCCGACGAAAAATCGGAATTATCGGAACTTTTAAAAACTATACAGGAAAATTAGAAAAAATTGAGAAAAATTATTGTACAAAAGTTCGGCGGAACTTCCGTAGCTGACACAGAAAAAATTAAGAACGTAGCAAAGACTGTAATAAGAGAAAAAGAAAATGGTAATGATGTTGTCGTTGTAGTTTCAGCAATGGGACACACGACTGATTACCTTGTAAAGATGGCGCATGACTTAGCGCCAAATCCTTCAGGCCGCGAAATGGACATGCTGCTTTCGACAGGCGAAGGCGTATCAATTGCACTGCTTGCAATAGCAATACAGGCCGCAGGTTATGAGGCAGTAAGCTTTAACGCAATGCAGGTCGGTATTATGACCGAAAACGTTCATTCAAAAGCGCGCATTGTCGATATTAAAACAGAAAAATTACGCAAAAATCTGAATGAAGGAAAAATCATTGTTGTTGCCGGTTTTCAGGGCGTAACCGAGGACGGAGAAATTACAACACTCGGCCGCGGAGGTTCTGACACTTCTGCAGTTGCGCTGGCTGCTGCCTTGAATGCTGAACGCTGTGATATCTATACTGATGTAGAAGGCGTTTACACAACCGATCCGCGTGTTGTGCCGAATGCATCAAGATTAAAAGAAATATCTTATGAAGAAATGCTTGAACTTGCGCATGCAGGAGCAAATGTTCTGCACCCGCGCAGCGTTGAAACTGCTAAACAGTTTAATGTCCCTCTGCGGGTCAGAAGCAGTTTTAAATTAGATAATTTAGGTACTTTAATAGTAGGAGTTGATAAAATGGAAATTTATAAACCCGTTGCAGGAGTTGCGGCTGATTCTTCACAGGCGCGGATTGTTGTCTGTGATGTGCCTGACAAACCGGGGTCTGCAGCGACTATTTTTAGTAAATTGGCAAAAGAAAATATTTCCGTTGATATGATTATCCAGTCATATCCGCGTAAAATTTCTAACACAAATGATATTGCATTCACAATTGACAGTTCTGATCTTGCGAAAACTATTGCTACACTTGACGGTATCAAGGCTGATTTGAATTGCGGTGAAATAAAGGTTGATGACAATATCGCAAAGGTTTCAATAGTCGGAGCCGGCATGATTGACAGACCGGGTATTGCGTCAACTATGTTTGAGACACTGGCAGAACAAGGTATCAATATCAGAATGATTTCTACAAGTGAAATTAAGATAAGCTGCCTTGTTGATAAAGATAAAGCACAACAGGCTGTAAAAGCTTTGCATAAAGTTTTTGAACTTGAATGCGATGAAGTTGCAGAGGTTAAAGGAACTCTGCCGGATGTATAATTTTTTTATGACTTAATGGCGCGAAAAGTGCTCATTTTGAGCACTTTTCGCATTTTATTATATATATATTATTCTTTACAACTGTGCTTGCCGTCCCATGAAAGCCCGTCACAATGCAGATAATCCATATTCCCTACTTCAATAACCCAGCCTGTACATGCTAATCCGTTTTCAAAGTTTCCGCCGTTATATTTACATTTGTTTTCAAAGGAGTTGTCGTCGTTTGTGGGTAATGATCGTGCGCCCCACGGTACAATCCTGTCTTTGTATAGATAGAAAACAAATGTATTTACACCGTATTGCGCAGTATGTCCAAGATTTGTATATATAGCAATTGAACCACACGCATAAGTATTATTCTCACAACTAGAACCATTATTATTATACATCCATGGAGTAAAAGCAACACCTGTACCGTCATTTAGAACAACAGCAGAAGCACCTTGAGCACTGATTGTATAGTCGTCCCCATTCATAAGTTTTTGGTCATATCCGCCTATACAATCAACATCTCCTTCGCAAATAGTGCTTTTATTCAGATATTTAGAGAAAATTCTCGCGAATTTTATAGAACCTTCCTGAGAAATTTGAGTGTTGCCGTCTTCATCTTCATAAACTCCTGTTAGCCCCCAGTTATCAACAGTACCGTTTTCAATTATGGCAAGTTGAAGTGCATTAGTTAAAGTGGTATAAGCTTTTTTAACTTTAGTAATGGTGACGCGTTCTTTATAACTTTGAACAAGTGAAGGTATTGTCAGAGCAGCCACAATGCCGATAACGGCGAGGGTGATTAATACTTCAGCAAGAGTAAAAGCGGCCTTGCGGAAAGGCACTAAGTTACTAAGGCACTGAGGCACTAAGGATTTACATGAGGCTGGCTCTGCGGCTCCGTGACGGGTTTTGTCATGCTGAACTGCGGATTGCGAGCAGAAAGAAATGTTTTCCGAAACCATAGCGGAGCCGGAGGTGAGAGCGTCGTTGAGGAAAGCATTTCTTTCTGCGATTTTCTGAGTATTGGTGCAGGCTGGCCTGCCGGTCCCCAGAGTGTAAGAGCGGACTACGTCCGCACCCTCATCCGGCCTGCGGCCACCTTCTCCCAAAGGTAGAAGGGAATGTAGCGATTGTTGTTCGCCTTGTTTCGACATCTTACTCACTTCACTCACCTTATTCACTCCCATTTCTTTTGACATAATTTTCTCGTTCATATTACCTCCTTTAATGTCAACTATTATAATAGTATAGAATATACATTGTCAATAGTATATCATTAACAAATGATTGTTTATGAGGATATTTTAAAGAAAATAGGCTTGAACTTTCGTGCCGAGAGGATGCGAAAGGCCTTATCTCAGGAAAAATTCGCCGAGATTGCTAATGTTCACACAAATTACATAGGCAAGGTTGAGCGCGGTGAACAAAATTTAACAATCAAAAAAATAGTTGCACTTGCTAATTCACTTGATATTAGTATTGAAAAGATATTTTATTTTGAATAAAACAAAGGGCGGCAAGGCCTCGGCCTTGCCGCCCGCTAATCAAAATATTAATTATTTTTTATCAAACATTTGTTTAATACCGTCAACAGAGCTTAAAATGCCGGTTGCTTCATAAGGCATGTAAACAACTTTATTGTTTTCACCTGCTGTAATATCACTCAGGGTTTCGAGATATTTCATTGCGATTAAATATTTGTCAGGCTGGCCTTTGTCAGAAAGAGCATCAATAATTCTGCGGATAGCTTCTTTTTCTGCATCAGCTTCTACAACGCGAGCTTGGGCTACACCTTCCGCTTTCAGAATAGCAGCTTGCTTTTGACCTTCTGCTTCTCTTATTGCGGCTTCTTTTTGACCTTCTGCGGTTAAAATTGCGGCCTGTTTTTCGCCTTCTGCTTCGTATATCATTGCGCGTTTTTCACGCTCAGCTTTCATTTGCTTGTCCATTGCGGCCTGAATATCTGCCGGCGGAATAATGTCCTGAAGTTCTACACGGTTGACTTTTACACCCCATTTGTTTGTAGCTTCGTCAAGTATTGCACGCAATTCACCGTTTATTTTGTCGCGGGAAACCAGCGTTTCCTGCAATTCAAGCTGACCGACAAGGTTTCTTAAAGTTGTTTGCGTTAATTTTTCTATTGCTTCCGGAAGATTAGCAATTTCGTATACCGCACTTTTTGCATCTATAATTTGGAAGTATAACAGTGCATTGATTGTAATGGAAACGTTATCTTTTGTGATTACGTTCTGACGCGGAAAATCATAAACAGTTTCTCTTAAATCAATTTTAGATGTTTCTTTGAGATAAGAATATGTTTGCCCGTCAAGAGTTCTCTGGGTAACTTTTTTTGCGATACCGCGCGGGGCGTCAAGTATCGGGAAAATGAAATTAGGACCCGCTTTTAACGTTTTTTCATAACGTCCCAGACGTTCGATAATAACTTCTTCCTGTTGTTGAACGATAATTATACCTTTGAATACATAGATGAAAAGTAAAATTACCAGAATTAGTAAAAATAAACTCATTTTTTTCTCCTTTTTTATATTTTTTCTACGTACATAACCAGACTTTCATTACGGACAATGCGAATTTCTGCGCCAACCGGTATTTCTTCATCACCGTCATAACGTGCATCCCAGCGTTCGTCATAAATTGTTATTGCCCCTTTGTATTTGTTTACAGGTTCTATAACACGTGCGATTTTGCCAATGTATTTACCTTCAATGCCAGTCTGCATATCGTCTTTTTTCTTATTCTTGAGTATCATCGGTCTGATAAGCAGAATTGAAAGCAGCGAAAATACCACAAAGGCAAGGATTAGTGTAACCATATCCGGCACGACAAGTGATAGTATTGCTGTTAAAAAGCCTGCAACCGCAAAGTTTAAAAAGAATACTGACGGAACAAGTATTTCCAAGATCAGGAATACAACACCTGCAATTGCAAAAATTTCCCAGAATAACATATAATCTCTCCTTTTTTATGTTTTTTATATTAACAGATAAATCATATTCCGTCAATAAAATTATATTTGGTGTAAGATTTTAGTATGATAACATTCGACAGTTTAACTCTTAAAGCATTTGTAGAAGAAAACAGGGATTTTTTGACGGGTGCGAGAATACAGCGGATTCAGCAGCCGACAAGGCGGGATTTTGTTTTTACGATAAGAGGGTTTGATAATACAGGTAAGTCAGCGGCAAAAAAGCTTTATGTAAATATCAATCCGCAATACCACCATGTTTGTTTTATGAACAAGGAAAATGAACAAAAACGGCTCATTGAAATCCCGCAAAAACCGCCTATGTTTTGTATGCTTTTGCGTAAATATCTGGAGAATGCCAAAATCTGCAAGGTTAACCAGCCGCCTTATGAACGGATTTTGGAATTGTATGTCGAAACATTTAATGAACTGGCAGAGAAAATTCATCTGTGCCTTGCAATAGAATTAATGGGCAAACATTCAAATGTTGTGCTTTATAATGATGATACAAATGTTATTATCGGATGCGCACATAATGTCGGGGCGGAAAAAAGCCGCGAGCGTGAAATGGCCGGAACATTACCATACGTTTATCCGCCTAAACAAAATAAGATTGATATACTGGATTATAACGGAGAAATAGATTATAACAGATTGAACAGTGACTTTTACTGGTTTTCAAAATCCTTTGCCGCTCAGGTTTACGGCATGGAGATTGAAAAATTGCGGGATTATGTGCAATTAAAAGGGCTTTCTCCGGCTATATCAGCCGATTACAGCCAATACAGCCTGTTTGCGGAACTTTTGCCGGATGCAGTGCCGCAAAACTCTGTTAATGATATGCTTGACAATTATTATGCTTATTATGTTGAAAAAGATAAATTTCAGGCTTTGAAAACGCATTTAACAACCGTTGTAAATCAAAGATTGAAAAAATGCCGGACTTCGTTGGCTAAAATGCAGACACAGATACAAAAAGAAGAAGATGCAGATAAATACAGACTTTATGGTGACTTGCTGCTGGCAAATCTTTATAACCTTAAAGATTTTAGTGCAGCGGCTGAGGTCTTTGATTATGAAAACAACCGAAATATACAGATAGAATTGGATGAGACAAAGACTCTCAAAGATAATGCCAATAAGTTCTATAAACTGTATAACAAGTCAAAAACTTCACGGGAAAAGTTAACAGAGTTGTCCGAAGATTTGCGTTCGGAAATTAGTTATCTGGAACAGGTGCTATATTCTATTTCAATAGCATCCGGCATGGGGGATTTGCTGGAGATTAAACCGGAAATTATTCCGGAAGTTGAAAAAAAAGACAAGAAACAGACTTTTAACCGGCCGTTAGAAACCGAGATTGAAGGCTGCAAGGTTTGGATCGGGCGTAATAACCGCCAGAATGATTATATTGTGTCAAAACTTTCAAGAGATGAAGATTACTGGTTCCACATAAAGGATTGTGCGGGTTCTCATGTGCTTTTGCGCTCGGACAACCCTTCTGATAAGATGATTTATGAGTGTGCAAAGCTTGCAAAAGAATATTCCTCTGCAAAACTTTCCACTAAAGCAGGGGTGATTTATACCAGAAGAAAATATCTGAAAAAGCCGCCTAAAGCTAATTTAGGCTATGTTACTTATAAATGTGAAAAAGAGATTGTCGTATAATGCGTTTGAGATTTGACGAAATACAGAAACAAATTGATACTGTTGCTATGGGTAAGAAAAATGTCATAGCACTGGTAGATTGTGATTCGTTTTTTGTGTCCTGTGAACAGAAGGTCAATCCTGAATTGAAAGGAAAACCTGTCTGCGTGCTTTCAAACCGTGACGGATGTGTAATATCCCGTTCCAGAGAAGCAAAAAAGATGGGAATACGGATGGGACTGCCGTATTTTATGGCAAAGAAAGATTACCCGAAAGCGATATATCTTTCCGGCCGGCATGATTTGTACGGCGAGGTGTCAAAAGAAGTTATGGCGGTTTTGAAGGAATTTAGTCCGAAAGTTGAGGTGTATTCTATAGACGAGGCTTTTGTTGAGTTAACGGGGCTGGAACGGCTTTATAAAAAGAATTACACTGAAATAGGTGAGTTTTTGCGTGAAGAGGTGATGAAACGCGTTGATATACCTGTTTCTATCGGAATAAGTTCCTCCAAAACTCTTGCCAAACTTGCATCTGACAAGGCAAAATCAATGTCAGGCGGAGTTTATCATATTCATAGGCAAGAGATTATTGAAGTTCTGGAAAATACTGATATCGGCGAGATTTGGGGGATTGGCAAAAATCTTACACTAATGTTTCACAAAAACGGGATTTTAAACGCTTATGAACTTGTTTCCCAGACTGACAGCTGGTTAAATCAGAAAATCGGGATACGCGGGCTTGAGATGAAACATGAACTTTTGGGAGAAATGGTTTCTCCTGTTGATACTGTTGTGAAATTGCCAAAATCAATACAAAAAACAAGTATGTTGTCAAAATTCAGTTCAGATATAAATTTTTTAAAGAATTCGTTAAATTTTCATATTCACCGCGCTTGCGCAAAGCTCAGGAAGATAGATGCCAGATGTACTGGTATTACGCTGATGTTAAAGACAAAGGATTTTAAATCATATTATGAAAAACGTATTCTTGCCAAGCCGACTGATTATGAATTTGAAATATCGCGGGTTATTTTTGAATTACTTGATAAACTGTATAATCCGAACATTTTGTATCGCAGCACCGGCGTGATACTGGACGGGATTACACATAATAGCGAGTCGCAGCTGTTTTTGTTTACGGATACGGAGGATGATAAAAAAGCAAAATTAACCAGATGCTTTGATAAACTGGAAAGTCGTTTCGGTAAAGATATTATCCGCACAGGCTTTACTCCTGATTAATTATATTAATCAGGATGAATATGTAATCTTTTATACTTAGTCCGAAGATATGGATATATTTACCAGATAACTTTTTCTATCATTTCTATTTCATTGCCATCAGGGTCTTTTATGAAGGCAATTTTGGTACCTTTACCGTTTAAATCAAATGGTTCATAGAGATATTCGTACCCGAGTGAGTGCAGCTTTTCGGTGAATTTTTCCAGCGAGTCAACAGAAAATGCAAAGTGTCCGAAAGCATTGCCGCATTGATACCCTTCCGGCGGCGTTTCATCGTTGTAGGTCAATTCAATTTGCGCCCCGCTGTTTTCTTCATCATTGAGGAAGTATAATTCACAATCTTCAAGTCTTTTTTGTTTTTCGACTTTCATGTTTAACAATTCTGTGTAAAATTTTAAAGACGCGTCAATGTCTTTTACTCTAATCATTGAATGTAAAAATTTCATAAGCCCTCCTGTCATTATTATATCAAAAATAAAATATACAGCTATTAAAAAAATTATCAGAAGAATATAGTTGTTTTATATCTGAGGTCGCAAAACGGGGCAATATAGTACATTTTAAGGCCAGTTTGCAATTATGAGATATAAAATTTTAATAATCGCGGTTGAAAAATTTGGGAATATATGTTAAACTAAAAATAACTAGTATGCAAAAGAGGAAACAGGATGTTGGAAGCACAGAGAAGTAAAAAAGTGACTGGAGTGAGTAAGGTGAGTAGAGTGAGTGATGTGAGTAAAGTGACGAAAGTGTTAACAGAAGAAATTTTGAAAACCCACTTAATCACTCAATCGCCTGAAACCCTTGCTATTACTGGCTTTACGGGGGGGGGGGGCAAAACATTTAAGGCCCGCTGAGCGACTAGATTTTGCTAAAAATGGAAATATTATATATTATCCACAAGTTATTTCTAGCTTGTGGAACTTGTGTTGCAAAAAAATGAATAAAAGAAAAATAGATTACAGAAGAAAACTGAAAGGAGAACAAATTATGATTGAACCAAATGTTAACAAAGAGCAACAACAGCTACATTCCCTTCTCCCTCTGACTCTGCCGAGTACAAACAATCCGGTGGATTGTTTGTACGAGAGGAAAGGTGGCCGCAGGCCGGATGAGGGTGCGGACGTAGTTCGCTCTTACACTCTGGGGACCGGCAGGCCAGCCTGCACCAATACTCAGAAAATCGCAGAAAGAAATGCTTTCCTCAACGACGCTCTCACCTCCGGCTCCGCTATGGTTTCGGAAAACATTTCTTTCTGCTCGCAATCCGCAGTTCAGCATGACAAAACCCGTCACGGAGCCGCAGAGCCAGCCTCATGTAAATCCTTAGTGCCTCAGTGCCTTAGTAACTTAGTGCCTTTCCGCAAGGCCGCTTTTACCCTCGCCGAGGTGCTAATCACCCTCGCTGTAATCGGCATCGTTGCCGCGCTAACACTTCCGGGGCTAATCCAGAACCATAACGAGAAGGCATGGTCTACGGCTAAAGACCTTTGGGAAAAGAAACTCACGGAAACTGTCCGCAGAATGAACACAGACGGTGTTATGACAGGACATGACTCTACAGAGGACTTTATGGATACTTTCAAACAATATATGAAAGTTATTAAAACATGTGACAATACAGATATTAACAAATGCTATTCACCTAAAGTCGTTACCACAGGAAGCAATGAAGAACCTATGGAAGTTGAAACAGACAGCCTCACAAGCGCTTCAAGCATGGGCCTAAGCGACTGGCAAACTAACACTAATACAATGAGCTTTGTCGTAGCAGACGGAACAACGGTTATTATGGCATACCAGCCGGAATGCCCTTATGCGGACCCGATAGAAGATACAGGATCACAAGTAAGCTGCATAGGCTATATGGTAGATGTAAACGGAAAGAAAGGACCTAATAGAGTAGGAAAAGATATTCAATTATCTTCCGGCGTAGCATTTTCTACTTGCGATAACCCAATAGGCGACATGTGCTGGAGTACAGAATTTCAACCAACAGCCATAAATACATGCTCAGACGGAACAGAGGAAGATAAAGCATACGACCAAACAGGTAATACAAACACTTGGTGTGCAAATAACTATTGGGCAGGAGCTAAAAAAGCATGTGATCAAAAGAACATGGAACTACCAACGATGGCTCAACTAGCCCAATTAGCAAGTGAATTATATGTAAACTCAAGCGATGGAAGCGCAGTAACAATAGGAGCAATGGAAGACAAATCCAACCTCAAAGTAAAGGATCAATACAAAGATAATCCTCCACTCACTCTTGGTTACCACTATTGGTCCAGTGAGGAGTACAGCACCTCCAGCGCATACGTTCGCAGCTTCTACTCGCCCTACAGCCGCTGGAACGTCTACGGCGGCAAGGACTACAGCCTTCATCGCGCCTTATGTTTCGGGAGCTAACGCGTAGCGGCCACCTAGCACATCTAACGGTAACCGCTTTGGTGACTAAGTGACTAGCGGATTTGCGGACGGACGGAGCGAAGCGAGTCCGGATAGCGAACGGAACGAGCCGGCTGGAGCAACGCTCCTAAGGCGAGTCTCCGTGAGCGTGGAGAGCGAGTGAGCGAAGAGTTAAAGCGTAAGCGTACTCGTTATTCGCGAACGATGCGACAGGCAAATCCAAGACAGGGCACTAAGTATTATCAAAGATAAGGCAATGAGATTATTTTCTCGTTGCCTTTTATTCCGTCATCCCGCAGCGAATTGCGAGCAGAGGCACGAGCGCACAGCGCGAGAGGTGACGCCGAAACGGAAACGGTCAGTTTTCGTTGGAGGCGGAACGGTGCCGTTTATCGCGAGCAATTTTTGAGTGCAATACGCCAGAATTGTTGCCTTGCGGGATCTCAAATTTTTTTGTTGGGCAAGAATGCCCCAACCTACATCTGTGACCTGTGAACAGTAAACAGTGTACTGTTATTACAAAATAGGGTAATGCGAAAATATTCTCACGTTGCCTTATTCTTGTAACCACTTAGTCACCTAGTCACTTAGTCACAATCATAGTGCCTTATTTGTAATAACAGTTCACTACTTCTGTAACTCCTTAGTGCCCTGGCAACTTACTGCCTTATTTTCTCAATAACCTATTCCACAAAGAATTTGAGCGTTTTTGCTCTTTTCGCAGTACGTCGGCAAACTCTATTATAAGCTCCATTTTATACCCGCAGTTTTCTGACAATGCGCCACCCATGGAAAACAGTTCTTCCTGAGGATACCGACGGCATATCCCCGGCCGCGTCCTATGAATTTTACATTTGTGTGTCACCGGATCTAAATTTTGACATTCAAAAACCAGACCGATATCATCCTTGTCGATAACCTTTAAATGCGCATAAAAACTGTGCAGCAATTGAAGTTTTTTAAACTCTTTTTCGTCCTGAATAACGTGTTTGTAATGCTTTACATAAATATGCGTACAGCACTGGCCGCAGGCATTACATTTACCCGTTCTGTAATATTTTCGGCGCAATATCGTTGATAAAAACCACTTTTTTAATTTCAATAACATCTTAATTACATAATATCAGATTTTAACAATTGCGTTTATTAAGTTTTGTAAATATTTGTTTTTTAAGACCGCAAAATTTATTTTTTACAGGTCTTAAAACGAACGAGGAGATTCTAAAATAACAACCCAATAACTATAACATAACCAAAATAACCAACCTTGACCTCAAAAATGAGGTCTTTTTATTTTGCAAAATTAATTTCTGATACTGAATTCACATCCACAGTAATTTTGACGATAAAGTCCTAATTCGCGGGAAATCCTGTTTGTTTTCAAAAAGCCGTCTTTCTTTTTGAAATCTATTGCCTGATATTTTAGTCCGTATTCATCTGCAATTTTTTGACCTATACGGGTTAATCGGTCGAAATTTTTGTGGGGACTTATGACAATTGAGGTTGTAAATTCCTCAATACCTGATTTTTTGGCAAATTCGGCGGTTTTACGAAGTCTTAATTCAAAACACTTATCGCATCTTGCGCCTTTTTCGGGTTCATTTTCAAGACCTTTTGCCGCAATATAAAACTCATCCGGCTCGTATTCGGCTTCTACAAGTTCAGCGTTCAAAGCTTCGCACAGTGTACGTTCCGCCTCAATCCGCTTCCGGTACTCGCCGGCAGGATAAATGTTCGGGTTGTAAAAATATACAACTACCTGATATCCGGCTTCCTGTAAAAAAGAAACCGGATATCCTGAGCATATAGCACAACATGCGTGCAAAACAATTGTTTTATTTTGTTTTTTCATCTTTTGGCTGAGCACCTTCTTTAATTAACCAATCTTTAAATTCACTGTATGTTTTTACACCGATATGGGATTTGCCGTTTACAACGGTTACAGGAGTGCCGTTAAATCCTTGTTTTGCGGCAAGTTCTATATCTTTACGCAAAGCCTGCATTGCTTCCATACTGTTTGCATCTTTTTCAAGTTTTGCGACATCAAGTCCCATTTTCTTTGCAAGCTCAAGAACTTCTTCTTCGTTTTTCGGTTTTGCATCAAACAGCACTGTATTCAACCCCCAGAGATTACCCTGTTTCTCTGCTGCATAAGCATAACGTGCAAGCATACAAGAGTCTTCATGGCCCAGAATTGAAACCTGAATATACGGGTTACAATCTGTACACAGAGGGAAATTGTGATGCACAAATTTTACGTTATTCAATTCTTTTGCAAGTTTATGCATCATAATATTGTGTGAGCGGCACATAGGGCAGCGGTAGTCAGAGTATATTTCAACAAGAACTTTACCGTTCGGATCACCGAGTTGATTACCGTTTACAGCGTACATATTATATTTAGCCTTAACAAATTCTTTAAATTCTTTCTTTCTTTTTACCTGAGGCGTAAATACATTGGACATTGTGGTATATGTTAAAGCGCCGCCGGCCAAAACCATAACAGCAATAAACATTGCCAGATATTTTTTAACTTTTATCGCGTCAACAAAATCTAAAAAGCTTTGTTTAACGGCTTTAACAAATCCGCCTTCTTTAAAATCAACGGCAACAAGGCCGATAATCAAGTTCAAAATATAAGTTGCCGCACATAAAATACAAAGCATTTTAATTTCGTGCAGGCTGATAAACAATAATGACATTGAAATAATAAAAGATATAAGTCCGAGAGAGGCTACATAATCAAGCGGGTTCTTAAAAACTTCTAAAAAACCGAGGAATTTAATGTTTTTAAGTTTATCTGCAAAAATAAGCATTATCATAAACAGATATAAAAACATTCCCCAGTATGCCAGCGGAATTCCCCAGAATTGGGATTCGGTAGTTTTTGCAACGCTGTCGCAATCAATAAATTCATTGATAGAACAAAAACTTGCCAGCGCATAAGGGTTAAAATTCGCATCGTAATATATCATTGCCAGTTTAATAGTTGTAATAAATCCGATAAAAGAAAGCACTACAACCCATATCTTTTTCTTCAACGCTTTATCCATACTCTTAAATCTCCTTTTAAAACATTTGTACCTTTATTTTACAGAATTAAATATAATAAATCAATAGAGAAAAGTATGAAAAATAATAATGCATTTGTATAACAGATATTTTAGCCGGCTTATACTCACGTCATATAAAGTCAATTTTAATTTCATCAGTTTTATGTTAACATTTTTAATAAATAGGGAATAGAACTGTGAATTATGATATTGTAACTCAAATTTTTGCAGAAATTAAAATTTGCCAAAATCTTCAAAAAATCACAAGAAAAGTAGGTAAAAGATTATATGCTGGATTATGAATTAACAAGCCGGCAAAAACAATTACGCCCGTAAATAAAATTATTTATTATTGGAAAAATTGTATTCCACGCCATTCATAATTCTGGAATAAACCCTGTTACCGTTTTCATGTTCGGTGAAACTGTATTTGTTGCCGTTTTCATAATCAACATTAACTGAACGCCGAATAGGTGAATAGATACTTGTTTCAGAGGTCTTTACGAGTTTTCCCGGAATTTCTGTTACATTTCTGGTTTCCGCAATTTCACCATTAACTATTGATGTATATTTAGACAACTTTTGCTGCAAAGCTCCGTTCCAATCCGTAAAGTATTTTTCAATACTTGATTTGTGTTTAGAAAAGCATGTTAATATTTTTACCATTTGAGATTCTTTTTGGATATAACCCTTTTTTAAGTCCACACCAATAGTCATATTACTGTGTCCTTTACCTTTTTGTTTTGAGCCAAGAAGAACAAATTTATCTTCTGAAATTGTTCTTTCACGAATTTCTTTCATGCCAGCGCTTTCTAATTCTTTGTATATCTGATTTTTAATGCGGCCGGTTTTAGAAAATCTGTTAATTAATTTGTCATAAGTTCCGATAATTTTTGTATTCATGTTAAACCTCCTGACATATTAAAAACAGTAAAAATAAATTTTGCTATCGGAGGTTTAATTTGATACAATTTTGCTTTACTTAGTGCTGAGCAAGCTCATTTAATTTCTACAGATTTACGGGATAAAGATTAATAATTCATTTTCCAGCCTTCTGCCGCAATTCTTGCTGCACAGCCGTAACCGACGGAATTTTCAGCCGCAGGATTACAATATTCAGTGCTGGCAGAGTCATCCCACTCTCCAATCCCGCGCGGAACAAATATCCCATTCTCATTTTTTAAACAGAATATATCACGACCAATTTGATTAGGACCTTTAGTACCATTAACATCAATTAATGCATCACCTATTGTTGTAAAAGAAAATGGAACATATAGTATGCCGTCCCCTGTTATAAAATTATAGTATGCAACAAATCCTAAATAGCCTAGTAAAGTATTATCCGAACCACTAAGAGGTGTAACATCTTGCCACGGATAAAATTCCCTCGGATCGTCTATTGCGTTATCGGTAATGATATTAAAATATTTTTTAAAATACGGCTGCAAACATTTTTGAGTATCACCGTAATAAGATACAACCCTAGGATTACATTTCTGAAGTTCCAATAGATCTATTTCGTTCACGCCTTCATCAGCCATCATTAAATTAAAACCGTTGTTTAATACTGAAATACCCTTTTGCAGACGGGTAACATATTCCCGTTTTTTGTAGTCCTCTATTAAACCGGGGATCGTAAGTGCGGCAACGATTCCAATAATTGCAAGTGTGATTAATACTTCTGCCAGAGTAAATCCCTTTTTCATGTCATGGTCTCCTAATTATATTGTGTATTATCATTATAATATGTATTAATTATCATGTCAATACGATTTATATAACATTTTACAAACGATAAAATAAAAAATATGAATTATGAAGAATTGACAAAAAAATTTGGCATCCGCCTGAAATATTATCGCAATATGCGCAACCTTACTCAAGAACAACTTTCTGAAAAAATAGGTGCAGATGTACGATATATAAGTGATATTGAACGTGGCAAACGTAACATAACGTTTAAAACGCTCTCCAAATTTAGTGAAACCTTAGAAGTCGAAGTGGTATCTCTGTTTAATTTTTCAGATTAGCAAATACATGATTGATAATCTGGACTCAGTTAACAAAATTTCAAGATATTGCCAAGATTCAATATTTTTGTTATTATATAGTTGAAAGGCGGTTTATATGAAAAGGACTCTTGTGTTATTAGGGGTAGTGTTGCTAGGAATGCAGACTCTTGCTGCTCCAACTGATGTTAACTATACTGATTACGGTAAACGTCAGGATTTTAGGAACGCGATTATTTATGCTATACGATATGGCAACAATGAATGGGATAATTCGGACATATTGACAGAACTTCTGGATGATGGTAGAAGCAATGCAAATGTTCAGAGTTATATTGCGGAGATTATCAAAAATATAAAAGATACGGATGACTTTAAGGCTGCAATGAAATATTATATCGAAAACAATTGTACGGTTGAAGGAAATGCTATAAAATGCAGCAGCACAACAACCACAAATTCAATAGAACCTGAAAATTACACAACTCCTGCTGATTAAACAAGCCCTTCTTTCAAGGCTTTTACAGCGGCCTGTGTTCTGTCATCAACTACCAGTTTTTGGATTATGTTGCAGACATGTGCTTTTGCAGTGTGTTCAGAAATTGTGAGTTCCTGCGCAATTTCGTTATTGGATTTGCCGTCCACAACAAGTTTCAGGACTTCATATTCGCGCTGGGTAAGATTTGCATGCTGCTCTTTGAACATTGCACGCGAAATCTGGCGCGGCGGGATTACTCCGCAATTTTTTTCCCTTAATATAGGTACTACCTGAGGATCTAACCACATTGCGCCGTCTTTTACGGTTTTTATTATCATCTTTAAATATTCTGTATTAATATCTTTCATAACATAAGCGCAGGCTCCGGCATGGAGTGCATCCATAACCTCCTGTTCACTTAAATGAGAGGTTAAGATAACGATTTTTGCTTTACTGTTATGTTCAATGATTTTTTTTGCGGCCTCTATGCCGGAAATATCAGGCAGCCCGATATCCATCAAAATTACATCCGGATGCATAATTTTATATTTTTCAATGGCTTCTTTTCCACTCTGGGCTTCTGAGACAACCTCTATTTCGTTCTGACCCTCAAGTAAGGATTTCAAGCCTACACGCATAAGTTTTTGATCTTCAACTAACAATATTTTTATTGGTTCTGTACTCATAATTTTTCCCCTTATAAATTTTTCTATTATATATATAAAATCTTTTTGTAATTGTTTAATCGGTTTGTCTCAACAAAAAACAGACAATATTAACGGTTTAATATTGCGAAATATTATTTGGATTAAAATTTAACAGAGAATTAGTTATTGAAAGTACTATATATTAAGCTTTTTAACCCCAAAAAAATACCACTTGCAAAAATCGCATTAATGTGTTAACATTCAAAGTATATCGTATTTATAAATTGATTTATACTGCTCCTTTCGCAGTTGGGCGATTTACACTTGTGTGAGTCGCCTTTTCTTTATAAAAAATTAACTTAAAAAATATGGAAAAATTTTCCCGTTTGTTTTAGAATGTCTATTGATAAAATAAAAGGTGAACGTTATGAAATACTCAAAATATTCCACGGTAATTATTGGCAGCGGTATTGCAGGTTTGTATGCAGCTTTGAAAATAGAACAACAGGTGGCATTACCTGACGGAATACTTTTGGTTACAAAATCACAATTAGGCGAAAGTAATTCCATGTACGCTCAAGGCGGTATGGTCGGAGTTATGAAAGAGAATAAAAACGATTCAACAGCTTCCCATATCAGCGATACAATAAAAGCCGGAGCAGGATTGAGTGAGTTTAATACTGTCAAATTTATCTCTGAAAATTCTGATACAGTAATAAAAGATCTTATGAGATTCGGTGTTGAGTTTGACAGAAACGAGAATAACGAATTAACCTTCACACTTGAGGCTGCACACAGTGTAAATCGTGTCTTGCATGCAGGAGGCGATGCCACAGGCCGGATGATTGAACTGGCTTTGTGTAAAAAGGTTCAGGAAAATTCTAATATCGAAATTTACGAAAATACTACAGCAGTGGAACTTCTTGTTAATTCCGAAAAACAATGCCGCGGACTCGTTGTATTTAATGAGATTACACAGGAATATGAAACTATATATGCCTCCGTTGTAATACTTGCAACCGGCGGAATAGGACAGTTATACAAATATACAACAAATCCTATCGGGGCAACTGGAGACGGCCTTGCGCTTGCTTACAATGCAGGAGCTGTAATGCAGGATATGGAATTTGTTCAGTTCCACCCGACAGCGCTGGCTATAGACGGTGAAGAAAATCGATTTTTGATAAGTGAAGCCGTAAGAGGTGAAGGGGCAAAACTTGTAGATGCCGATGGTGTTGAATTTATGCACAAATACCATGAAATGAAAGAACTTGCTCCGCGCGATGTGGTTACGCGTGCAAATTTCAATGAAATGCTTGAAAAACATTTGAATAATGTATATCTGAATGCAACTTGTATACCAAAAGAAAAACTGGCAAAACGTTTTCCTACTATTTCAAAAAAATGTGCGGAAAACGGCATTGATATTTCAAAAGATTTTATTCCGGTTGCACCTGCAGCCCACTATTTTATGGGCGGTGTAAAAACAAATATAAAAGGTGAAACCTCAATACAAGGATTATACGCGATAGGTGAAACAGCTTCAACAGGTTTGCATGGCGCAAACAGACTTGCAAGCAATTCCCTTTTAGAATGTGTGGTTTGCGCGTATGAAGTTGCGGATGTTTTACGCAATATGCAATTAAAAACGCCTAAGCAAATTGATTCAGATATTAAAAAAGTTATAGACAAATATAATCCTACAGATGACGATATTCCGGATGACATTGATATCTCTGCATTGAAACAGGAACTTCAAAATATCATGTGGGATTATGTGGGGATTTTGCGCAGCGGTAAGTCTTTGACAACTGCTGTTGAAAAAATTAAAAATCTAAAATCTGATTTTGCCCGTCATACAAAGTGCCTGAACAGAGCAGAATATGAATTCAAAAATATGTTAACGGTTGCTATGCTTATTGCAACCTCGGCCCTCAACCGCAAAGAATCCCGCGGGGCACATTGCAGACTGGATTATCCGGATACAAACGAAGAATGTATTCACAGTTGTTTAACAAAAAGAGAAGGAGAATTGAGTTTTGTTAACTAAATTTTATGTAGAGGATCATGTAAAAGCGGCATTGGCTGAAGATATAGGATTTGGCGATATAACAACAGAAAACCTTGCAGGAGAAAACGATTTTCTGGAAGGCGCATTAAACACAAGAACTGACGGAATTTTATGCGGTTGTGAAGTTTTTAAAACTGTCTTTGAAATATTATGCAAGGATATAAAAATAAAATTTTATTTTAAAGACGGCGACAAGATTAAAAAAGGTGATAAAATAGCAGACATATCAGGTCCGGCCAAATATCTGCTTATGGGAGAAAGGGTTGCACTAAATTACATACAGCGCATGAGCGGAATTGCGACCGAGACTTCAAAGTATCAAAATGCAATAGGTGAATTACCGGCCAAAATTGTTGATACAAGAAAAACAACTCCTAATTTCAGAGCATTTGAAAAATATGCGGTTAAAACAGGCGGTGGCGCATTACACAGATTTAATCTTTCTGATTGCGCGATGATAAAGGACAATCATATAAGACTTGCCGGCACAATTACAAATGCTGTTGAAAAATTGAGAAAAAATCTTTCTCATGCGCATAAAATCGAAGTAGAATGCGATACACTGGAGCAGGTAAAAGAAGCTGTTGCCTGCAAGGCCGACATAATTATGCTTGATAATATGACAATATTTGATATGAAATCTGCTTGTGAATATATTGCAGGCCGTGCAATTGTAGAGGCCAGCGGCAATGTAAATCTGGATACCGTAAGAACAATTGCCGAAACCGGTGTTGATATTATATCTTCAAGCGCTATTGTTGCAAAAGCACCAACACTGGATCTGGCTTTAGATATGTAATGCTGCAGATAAAATTGATTATTCTAAAACTAAAGCTCTCTAAAAAAAGAGAGCTTTAACTTTTATATTGTGTATGTTAATTATTAATATTTAACATGGCTTTCAGCACCGAATTTATCCATTAAATCCTGCGCTGCAGCTTTAATTTTTGCTTTAAGTGCTCTGTCCGCGTCTTTTTCTCCCTGTTTTTTTATTTCTGCATCATCCAGCATTTTGGTAAGAGCAGTTGCCCGGTCAATATCATAATGCATATCCTTAACTTGCGCATACGCCTTTTGAGCTTGTTCGGCTGTATCAAACATAATTGTCGGATGTACTATTTGACCTTTGCTTCTGCCAGCTATCGTTGTTCCGTCCCATTTAGTTTCAAAAGAGAAAAATTGATCATATTGTGTAGGTTGTATCGGCTTAAAATATGATGTATAAGCATTTGCATAAGGAGAATCAATTCTCGGGGTTAAATTTTCGCCTATTTCAAGATGATAGTATTTAGTATCTTTCAGAGCTTCACCTGCTTTTTGCAGTTGTTCAATTTCTTTCATTGTAGCTTTTTCTAAAGCTTCTTTAGCGGCCGGAGTAATTTTGAGAGCCATACCGAATGAGGTTGATTTAGGGTAAACTGATTGAGTATTTTGCGAAATTTGCATAAATATTTCCTTTCATGGTTAGTAAAACTTGAAAATTATATGTATATAACAGATGTAAATCAAAAACTTGCTACTGCATAATTTAATTTTTACATTTTGAAATATTTTCTATTACACATGGAGGAATTATCTTGCACGCTCGCATTTAATCTTATTTCTGACATTCTTTACATCGGCTTTGCCGTTTTCAAAGAAAGTTTTAAGTAGAAACTTCTTATGTTACGGGTTTATTGAATTGTGTCTCGACAAAACATTCTAATTCTATTTTGAGAACTTTGCTTGAATACTTTCTTTTATGTATTGAAATGTGCCTTTAAAATTCAGCATTGCTTTAATACTCATTTTTATAATATCCAGTCTGCTGGCTTTGTCCGGACAGTAGTCAATTTTGAGCGGAGAACTTCCGAATTCCCGGCATATTGAAGGGCGGTGCTCATATACGGCACAGCGGGCCTGCGGTGTTATAAACGGACAGTAGTTTTTATACCCGCTATAATTTTCTATTAAAGCCTTGATCTCATCCATGCTTTTTATTTGTAATTTTTCAATAACATCTTTTGAAATCCCAACTACTTTATGGCCGTTTGGGTCAATACCCAGCACTTGAAGCGGACTTGGAGTCGTGTTATATATGATTGAATTAAATTTATCCCGGGGATCATTTTTCCCTATGTTTACTGCACTATAAATCGGCCGTTGAATGCGGCTTTGCATTGTCGGAAGAAAGCCTTCAGGAAGCGGTGCGTCAATACAACAGCGGGCTTTGCACTTTGGAATAAAACATTTGTTTGGAGTTGTAAAGTATTGTCTTATTTTTTGTATTTTTGTCATATTTTTATTAAAACCAAACAAAATAAATTTTGCTACGTAAATAACTATTCATGACTAAAACGTATTATATCCGATGTGAAAAAATTTGTTCAAGGTAGATTAGTTGGGGTAGCCCCCGCCAACCTGTAACTCGGGGACTAAGTGATTAAGTGACTAGGTGATTATGTGGTTACAAAACAGTGAACTGTGAACTGTTAACAGTGAACTGTTATTACAAAATAGGGTAATGCGAGAAAATTCGTACATTACTGATAAAATATTCCTCTCCCCTTGGGAGAGAGTGAAAGAATTGTCTTCTCCGAGGGGGAAGACAGAAATTTGTTGGCGAGCAAAGCGAGACTAGAAATTTCAGATGGGGGTCAATTGTGGACGCTACGCGTTCAACCCCCACCCGAAATTCCAAGTTCGCTGCGCTCACGGAATTTCGACCTCCCCCTTGGAGAGGTTAAAAAGGCAACGAGAAAATAATCTCATTACCTAAAAGGACGTTAAGACTTTAAGACGTTAGGACGTTAAGTTCGTTAATAAAATAAGGCAATTGGTAAAAGTCCCACATTGCCTTATTCTTGTAACCACTTAGTCACTTAATCACTTAGTCACGTCCAACTAAGGACTCTGTCCTTAGTTGGAAATACACAAGGCGCGACGACTGCTGCTGCCCTTGTAGCCGTCGTACCAGCCGCTGTAGGACGAGTTGAAGCTGCGAGTGTATGCGTCGTTAGTGCTGTACTCCTCACTGGACCAATAGTTGTAACCATTGTATTTGATTGGAGGATTTTGTTGGTATTCGTCCTTTACTTTGAGGTTGGATTTGTCTTCCATTGCTCCTATTGTTATTGCGCTTCCATCGCTTGAGTTTACATATAATTCACTTGCTAATTGGGCTAGTTGAGCCATCGTTGGTAGTTCCATGTTCTTTTGATCGCATGCTTTTTTAGCTCCTGCCCAATAGTTATTTGCACAATAGCTGTTGCTGTCTCCTGTTGGGTCGTATGCTTTATCTTCCTCTGTTCCGTCTGAACATGTATTTATTGCTGTTGGTTGAAATTCTGTACTCCAGCACATGTCACCTATAGGGTTATCGCAAGTAGAGAATGCTACGCCAGAAGATAATTGAATATCTTTTCCTACTCTATTAGGTCCTTTCTTTCCGTTTACATCTACCATATAGCCCATACAAGAGACTTGAGACCCTGTATCTTCTATAGGATCTGCATAAGGACATTCAGGCTGATACGCCATAATAACTGTTGTTCCGTCCGCGACAACAAAACTCATGGTATTTGTGTTAGTTTGCCAGTCGCTAAGTCCCATGCTGGACGCGCTTGTAAGGCTGTCTGTTTCGACTTCCAAAGGTTCTTCGTTGCTGCCTGTTGTAACGACTTTAGGAGAGTAACATTTGTTAATATCTGTGTTGTCACAGGTTTTAATGACTTTCATATATTGTTTGAAAGTATCCATAAAGTCCTCTGTAGTATTGTGTCCTGTCATGACGCCGTCAGTGTTCATTCTGCGGACTATTTCAGTGAGTTTCTTTTCCCAAAGGTCTTTAGCTGTAGACCATGCTTTCTCGTTATGGTTCTGTATGAGCCCAGGCAAGGTCATCGCAGCCACAATGCCGATAACGGCGAGGGTGATTAGGACCTCAGCTAATGTAAAAGCGGCCTTCTTTGAAGTTACTAAGGCACTAGGGCACTGAGGCACTAAGGATTTACATGAGGCCGGCTCTGTAGCTTCGTGACGGGGTACGTCATGCTGAACTTGTTTCAGCATCTCATCGCTGTTGCATCGTACGGTTTCCTTTAAACCCTCATCCGGCCTCCGGCCACCTTCTCCCATAGGGCGAAGGGAATGTAACGATTGTTGTCCGCCTTTAGCGTTTTCCAGAGTGTAAGAGCGGACTACGTCCGCACCCTCATCCGGCCTGCGGCCACCTTCTCCCAAAGGTAGAAGGGAATGCAGCGACTGTTGTTCGCCTTGTTTTGTCACTCCACTCACTTTAGTTACTCTACTCTCTTTTTTCATAAATCTCCTTTCTATGAATTTTTATTCATCAAATCGTTGTTTTATGTATTTCTATTCAGATTATATGAATATTTTTGCATATTGTCAAGCAGATTATGAATTTAAGCTCATTACATTAGTATTGAGAAATAAATAAAATTTATTTAGGAGATTAATATGAATGATAAAGAACTGTTAGGGTTGAAAATAAGAACAATCAGAAAATCCAAACAAATTACACAAGAAATGCTTGCCGAAAAAATTGATATTAGTCCGCGTCAAATGGTAAAAATAGAAATGGGTCAGGCTTACCCGTCATTAGAAACATTGAAAAAGTTGGCTTCTGCCCTACAGATACCTATTCAGTCTTTGTTTGAAAATGATTATTATGAATCAACAGAAATATTAAAAGAAAAAATTCGTCAAAAATTGGAAATTCTTGACGAAAAAAATACCAGATTTCTTTATCTAGTTATTACAAATTTGGATTAAAGCGCCGGACTTTATGCAAGATTATTGATTTCAGCGGCTTTTTTCACAAGTGTATAATAAAACCCTAAAACTAATTTTCAATGTTTAGCTTTAGGGTTTCAATTTTAGATTACAATTTATTCAAATTATGTTTCAACGTATTCTCTTAAGCGTTTGCTGCGGTTAGGGTGACGCAGTTTTCTCAAAGCTTTTGCTTCAATTTGTCTGATACGTTCACGTGTAACGCCGAATAACTGACCAACTTCTTCAAGAGTTCTCTGACGTCCGTCATCCATGCCGAAACGCAATCTCAATACATCACGTTCGCGTGGTGAGAGTGTACATAAAACTTCGGCAAGATCTTCTCTTAAAAGTTCTGATGCAACTGTTTTAATCGGCGCGTCAGCTTCTTTATCTTCAATAAAGTCACCTAAGCGGGAATCTTCTTCTTTTCCGATAGGAGTTTCCAAAGATAACGGTTCCTGTGCAATCTTGATAATTTCACGAAGTTTCGGGATAGAAACATTCATCTCAATTGCCAGTTCATCTTCGGTCGGTTTTCTTGATAATTCCTGTGCAAGGCGTCTTGTAACTTTTTTAAGCTTGTTGATAGTTTCAACCATGTGAACAGGAATACGGATTGTTCTGGCCTGATCAGCAATAGCTCTTGTAATCGCCTGTCTAATCCACCATGTCGCATAAGTGGAGAATTTGAACCCTCTTTCGTGATCAAATTTTTCAGCCGCACGAATAAGACCAAGGTTACCTTCCTGAATTAAATCTAAGAAAAGCATGCCGCGTCCTACGTATTTTTTCGCAATACTTACAACAAGACGCAGGTTTGCCTGTACAAGTTTTCTTTTAGCAATAGCACCCGGTGTGCCGCCTTCTAAAATTTTTCTTGCAAGTTCAATTTCTTCGTTTGCAGAAAGCAGCTTGATACGGCCAATTTCTCTTAAATACAATCTTACAGGGTCATCAACCGCAACACCTTTAGGAAGGTCAAAGTCTGATTGTTCCTGTTCTTCTTGAGAATTGATCATATAAATATCTTCAATATTTATTTTATGATCCATTTTAGTGCTGACAATATCTTCAATATTATCAGTACTGATATCTACGTTCATATAATTAACGCCGTCGCGGCCGGAAGAGAGACCTGCTTCTTCGTCTAAATCCTGGAGGTCAAGGTTGTCTTCGTCCATAATGCTTACGACGGAAGATCCTGGTTGTCTTTTTTTAGTCATTCATTTTCTCCAATTTTAATCTGTTATTTATTTTATCTCTGAGTTGTATTTGTATTTTAAGGGCTTCAGTTTCGTTGTCATTTGCGCTTTTATATAGATTACGCATTTGTTCTTTTTCTTCATCCTTCTGACACTGTATTATTTTATTTATGTTTTCCCTGATTACGTTTTGGAAATCTCTGTCGTCCAGATGACTAAAGGTTTCGGAAATACTGATTAAATCGGTTATAATGCTTTGTATTTCCGGATTTTCAAGAAAAGCTGTGTACAGTTTTTCTATCAATTCTTTAACATTATTTACGGAGTTGATTGATTTGTCAATTGTAGATTTTACATTTATTAACATTTCATCCGTAAACGGGGTATCACCAATCATTTCATTTATTTGTTGAAAGGTGAAATTGCAATCTGTTACAAGAAAAACGCTCAACAAATTTTTTTGCGCTTTTTCTGAAATTGATAAATTTTTCTTAACAATTTGAGATACATCAGTATCAACAATGGTGTTTTGTTTTTTTGCTTTTTTGACTTCGCGGTAAAGTGCGTCATCATTGATATTCAGCGTACCTGCAACCATTTTTATATATTCTGATTGGATTATTTCGTTGTTAATTTCTTCCAGAATAGGGATTAATTCTTTTACAAAACGTGTTTTGTCCATCGGGGATTTAATCTCATTTTTATGTTTTAAGATGCTGTTTATCTGAAAATCAATTAACAACGGGGCGTTTTCCATATATTGCTTGTAACTTTCAGCCCCTACAGAACGAATAAATTCGTCAGGATCTTTGCCCTCGGGCGGCGCAATAACACGAATTTCGCAGGAATAGCGGTCATCCGTTGTAGAAATATAACTTTCATCAAACTGTTTTATGCTGCCCAGCCCCTGAAAAGCTTCTCTCAAAAGCTCTGCATTGCGGTTTGTTGCTTTTTGACCGGCTGCATCAGTATCAAATGAAAGATATATTTTTCTTGATTTTGAATATCTGGAGAGCAGCTTAATATGCTCCGGTGTAAGCGCTGTTCCGCAGGTCGCAACAGCATTTTTAATCCCGTGTGCCTGAGCCGAGATTACATCAAAATATCCTTCCATAAGAATTACGCTGTCTTCTTCTTTAATGGCGTTTTTTGCTGTATAAAGTCCGAACAGTAATTTACTTTTGTTGTATATCAGAGAATCTGATGAATTGAGGTACTTAGGCATTTGATCAGCTTCAATGGCACGCGCGCCAAAGGCAACATTTTCTCCGTATTCGTTGACTATCGGAATTATTAATCTGTTTCTAAAACGATCAATATAACCGGTTTTTGAACTAATAATCAAGCCGGCTTTTTCCAGTACTTCATCGGAAAATTTAGCTTTCAAAAGGTCATATAGATTCTGGTAAGATTTTGGAGCAAGGCCAAGAGAATATGTTTGAATAATATCTTTTGTAATGCCGCGGTTAGTCAGATATTCCATTACTTTAAGCGTATCTGAACTTTTGTCCTGCAAAAGGTATGTATTATAATATTCTGTCGCTTTCTGGCATGCGCTTATCATCTGGTCTTTAAGTTCCTTAGAGACGAGTTTTTTCTTTTTAAGCGGAACTTCCAGCCCAAATCGTTCGGCAAGCTCTATTATCACATCCATAAAGTCACGGTTTTCGGTTTTCATAATAAAGCTGAGCGCATCGCCGCCGGCCCCGCAGCCGAAACATTTATAAATTCCTAATCGCGGATTAACACTGAAAGAAGGCGTTTTTTCTTTATGAAAAGGACATAAACCCCAGTAATGGCTTCCGTTTTTTTTCAAAATAACTTTTTCGGAAACTACATCGACTATATTAAGTCTTTCTTTTATTTGTTGAACGAGTTCTTCTATTGTATCGGCCATACCAAAATTATATCATGGAATAATCTTTTGTCATGTTTATTATCAGAAGGAACAGTAGTTCCGCAAATCCAAGACAGGGCAGTAAGGCACTAAGGAGTTACAGAAGCGGTGAACTGTGAACAGTAAACAGTGAACTGTTGTTACAAATAAGGCAATGAGAAGATTCTCACATTGCCTTATTCTTGATAATACTTAGTGCCTTAGCCCCCTAGTGCCTTTGTGCCTTTTGATACAACTGTTCACAGTTCACAATTTTGTAACCACTTAGTCACTTATTCACTTGTCTTGGATTTGCCTGTCGCATCGTTCGCGAATAACGAGTACGCTTCCGCTTTAACTCTTCGCTCACTCGCTCTTCACGCTCGCAGAGTTTCGCCTGTAGTGCTAGCGCACAACTGCGCCTCGCATTAAACGGCACCGCTCGCAACAACAACGAAAACTCAACGTTTCCGTTGATTGTTGCTCGTCTCTCGTTACTCTCGTGCCTCTGCTCGGCTTGCTCAATCTGCTCGCTACCCGGATTTGCTCACTTCGCTGTCTTGCTCGCCGGCGTTAAACGGGTCTGCAACGCCGCCGCCTTCGCGTCGCCGTTTCGCCCTCTGCCGGCTCGCGCTTCGCGCCATCCGTCCGCAAATCCGCTAATCACTTAGTCACGTCCAACTAAGGCCAAAGTCCTTAGTTGGAAATACAAACAGCGCGGCGGTAGCTGGCGCCCTTGTAGTAGTTGGCCCAGTTACTGTAGGAAGTGTAGAAGCCCCGCCCGTACGCATAGAGAGTGCGGTACTCCTCACTGGACCAATAGCCGTAACCAAGAGTGAGTGGAGGATTATCTTTGTATTGATCCTTTACTTTGAGGTTGGATTTGCTTTCGTTCGCTCCTATCGTTACTGCGCTTCCATCGCTTGAGTTTACATATAATTCACTTGCTAATTGGGCTAGTTGAGCAATCGTTGGTAGTTCCATGTTCTTTTGATCGCATGCTTTTTTAGCTCCTGCCCAATAATTAGTTGCACAATAGCTGTTGCTGTCTCCAGTTTGGTCGTATGCTTTATCTTCCTCTGTTCCGTCTGAGCATGTATTTATTGCTGTTGGTGCAAAGTCAGTACTCCAGCACATGTCACCAATCGGGTTATCGCAAGTTGAAAATGCTACGCCGGAAGATAATTGAATATCTTTCCCTACTCTATTAGGTCCTTTCTTTCCGTTTATATCTACCATATATCCCATGCAAGATACTTGTGAACCTGTATCTTCAATCGGGTCAGCATAAGGGCATTCCGGTTGATATGCCATAATAACTGTTGTTCCGTCCGCGACAACAAAACTCATGGTATTTGTGTTAGTCTGCCATTCTTTTAATCCCATGCTTGATGCGGATGTTAGGCTGTCAGTTTCAATTTCCATAGGATCGTCGTTCTTTCCTGTTGTAACGACTTTAGGTGAATAACATTTGTTAATGTCTGTGTTGTCACATGTTTTAATGACTTTCATGTACTGTTTGAAAGTATCCATAAAGTCCTCTGTTGTATTGTGACCTGTCATGACGCCGTCTGTGTTCATTCTTCTGACGGTTTCAGTAAGTTTTTTTTCCCATAGGTCTTTAGCCGTAGACCATGCCTTCTCGTTATGATTTTGGATCAGTCCCGGAAGTGTCAGTGCGGCCACCACTCCAATTACCGCGAGGGTGATTAGGACCTCGGCTAGCGTGAAGGCGGCGCGCATTCCTCGCCCCTTGCGGGAGAGGATAGTTGGACTTAACGAGCGTCTAGCGAGTTTAGTCCTAACTTGGTGAGGGGTTACATCCTCAAGACTTGCTGCATGGTGAGATCCTGAAACAAGTTCAGGATGACGAAGAGAGTCATGTGCGTCTTTAGCGGTTTCTCCGTGTGTAAGAGCAGACTTGTCTGCCCCCTCACCCGAATTTTTAAGCTCACATTCGTTCGCTAACAAATTCTGCCCTCTCCCGCAAGGGGCGAGGGTATTTTTTACCGTTGACCGTGCTTCTTTAGCGGTCTCCCGATGTGTAAAAGCAGACTTCGTCTGCCAGGCTGGCCTGCCTTCGGCAAACGTAAACGCTCTATTTTTTGCTGTAAACATAATATTTCCTCCTAAAATTTGTAGTACACATTAAATATTATCATGTTTTCATTAAATGTCAATTATATAATTAATGTAAACATTATTTATAAACGCAAAATATAAAGGTATTCTGTTGATAAATGGAGCGTTTATGGACAACAGAAAAAAACTTATCGGCGAAAAAATAAAAGAAATACGCAAGAAAAATAATTTAACTCAGGACAAATTTAGTGAACAAATCGGCATTGAACCACCCTCCTTGAGCAATATTGAAAATGGCAAGAGCTATCCTTCAATGCAGACGATTTTGAACATCATGGACAAATTCAACACCGCGCCGCAGGAATTCTTTGACTTTCAGTATCTCAAAACCGAGGCTGAACTCGAAAAAGAAATTTTTGAGATTATAAAAAAGCAGCCTTATGACAACAAAAAAATTATATACAGATTAATCCAACAGTTTGCGGTATAATATTGTTGTTGAAAAAAGGAATGTATATGAAAAGTGACAGTATTAAAAAAGGGATAGCCAGAACTCCGCATCGCGGACTTTTAATGGCAACAGGGGTTAGTAAAAAAAATATGGACGCACCGTTTATCGGTATTGCAAGCTCTTTTTCCGATCTTGTTCCGGGTCATATCGGAATGCGTGATCTGGAGCGGCAAATAGAAAAAGGTATTCATTCGGCGGGCGGTCAGGCCTTTATTTTCGGTGTTCCGGCTGTTTGCGACGGTATTGCAATGGGACATAGCGGGATGCGCTATTCTTTGCCGTCACGCGATTTGATAGCAGATTGTGTCGAAACAGTTGCCGCTGCACACCAACTCGACGGTATTATACTGCTTTCCAATTGCGACAAGGTCACACCCGGCATGCTCATCGGCGCATTAAGATTAAATATTCCGGCAATTATTGTCACAGCAGGGCCAATGCTTGACGGTCACTGGCAAAATCAGGACAAATTGACTATGATATCCGGCTCTTTTGAAGCTGTCGGCCGGTTTAGAAGCGGTGAAATATCAGAAAATTGTCTAAAATGTCTTGAAGAAGAATCTTGTCCGACAGCGGGTTCATGTCAGGGTATGTATACCGCTAACACAATGGCATGCCTGACTGAGGTTATGGGGATGAGTTTACCATACTGTGCCTCATCAGCAGCGGTTTCCTCAAAAAAACGCCGTATTGCCTTTGAAAGCGGATTACAGATTGTTGAACTTGTTAAAAACAACGTCAAGCCATCTGACATTATAACCAGAGAAAGTCTTACAAATGCGATAATAACTTCATTAGCGCTCGGTGGTTCTACAAACACATTCCTTCATCTGTTAGCGGTCGCAAACGCAGGAAATATAGACATCACGATAGATGATTTTGACCGCCTGAGCCGGAAAATTCATCAGGTAGTAAAAATTAACCCGTCCTCAAAGCTTACAATGACTGATTTTCACTATGCGGGCGGAATACCGGCTGTAATGAAGTCTTTGAAAAATGTTCTAAATAACGGAAAAACCGTCAGCGGACTTGAGATTAGTGAAATAATTGAACAGGCATGGGCTGATACAGCCGTAATCCCTGAGTATGATGCATCATCTTATTCACAGGCAGGACTCGGGGTTCTGTACGGAAACCTTGCTAAAGACGGGGCGGTAATAAAGATTTCCGGAGTAGATGAAAACTGCATGGTTTTTGAGGGAATTGCACGGCCGTTTGACAGCGAGGAAGAAGCTATGTCAGCGCTGGAACAGGATAAAATCAAACCGGGGGATGTAGTTGTAATACGTTATGAGGGCCCTAAGGGCGGCCCTGGTATGCGCGAAATGCTTGCACCTACATCATTACTTGTCGGCAAAGGTTTAGGCACAAAATGCGCCCTTATAACTGACGGAAGGTTTTCCGGCGGTACCCGCGGAATTTGTGTTGGTCATGTTTGTCCGGAAGCCGCAAATGGCGGCGTGATTGCGCTTGTTGAAAAAGGTGACAGGATAAAAATAGATATTCCTAATCGCACTATAGAACTTCTGGTAAGCGAAGAAGAGCTTGCTAAACGCAAAGCTGCATTGAAACCGTTTGAATTGAAATGTCAATCAGGTTATCTGGCAAAATATGCTAAAAATGTACAGGATGCCAGCCATGGCGCAATAGTCTGAAGTTAGCCGACTGACCAAATTTGTGGCATATGAGATGCTGAACTTGTTTCAGGATCTCATACAGAACGCGTCTTGCCAGTTACAGAGGTAGGTCAGATTTACTAAGCTGACGTATAATCTTACTTTCTTGTACCGACAAGAAAGTAAGCAAAGAAGCTCCCGACCTTCACCTACAGCGCACAGAGTATGTAAATTCAACTATAGCGCGCGAACTCGCTACGCTCAGACAACGCGCGCATTGCTGTTGTTTCATTAACATCCTCTGGCGCTTCCGGCTAACGGTCGGATTGATGTAGGTTGGTGCATTCTTGCCCAACAAAAAAATTTGAGATCCCGCAAGGCAACGACTGTGGCAAGCCGCATTCAGACTGTTGCGGGATGACTGAATAAAAGGCAACGTGAAAAAGTTCCACATTGCCTTATTTTGTAACAACAGTTTACCGTTCACTGTTCACAGTTCACAATTTTGTAACCACTTAGTCACTTAATCACCTAGTCACCTAGTCACGTCCAACTAAGAGTCAAGCCTCTTAGTTGGAAATACAAACAGCAAAGCCGCCGCCGCCGTTCTTGCCGCCCCAGTAATTGTCACTGCCGTTCGTGCCGGTAGTGTTGAAGCCCCGGACGTACGCGAAGTTAGCATTGTACTCCTCACTGGACAAGTAGGCGTAGCCATTGTATTTGATTGGAGGATTTTGGCTATATTCGTCCTTCACTTTTAGGCTTGATCTGTTCTCATTTGCACCTATTGTTACGGCAGCTCCGTTACTATCCACGTATAAATTACTTGCTAATTGTGCAAGTTGCGCTCTCGTTGGTAGTTCCATGTTCTTCTCTTGACAAGTTAGTTTTGCACCTGCCCAATAATTGTTATCACAGTAAGGACTCTGGTATTCTTCCAGATCATCATATTCACTGCCTTCACATGTGTTTATTGCTCTATTCGCACGAAACTCTGTGCTCCAGCACATGTCGCCTATCGGGTTATCGCAAGTAGAGAAAGCTACGCCGGAAGATAATTGAATATCTTTGCCTACTCTATTAGGCCCTTTCTTTCCGTTAACATCTACCATATATGCCATACAAGATACCTGTGAACCTGTATCTTCAATTGGATCAGCATAAGGGCATTCCGGCTGATATGCCATAATAACTGTTGTTCCGTCTGCAACAACAAATGACATTGTATTTGTATTAGTTTGCCAGTCCTTAAGTCCCATACTTGAAGCAGATGTTAAAGAATCTGTTTCAATTTCCATAGGTTCTTCGTTGCTTCCTGTTGTAACTACTTTAGGAGAGTAACATTTATTAATATCTGTGTTGTCACAGGTCTTAATGACTTTCATATATTGTTTGAAAGTATCCATAAAATCCTCTGTAGAGTCATGTCCTGTCATGACGCCGTCTGTGTTCATGCGGCGAACTGTTTCAGTGAGTTTCTTTTCCCAGAGATCTTTAGCCGTAGACCATGCCTTCTCGTTATGGTTCTGGATGAGACCAGGAAGTGTCAGTGCTGCCACGATGCCGATAACTGCGAGGGTGATTAATACCTCAGCCAAAGTGAAAGCTGCTTTAGCGGCCACCTGAGTAGTGGTGCAGGCTGGCCTGCCTTCGGCTAAGGTAAAAGCTGCTTTGCGGTGGTTTTTGCCCTCTCCAAAGGGGAGGGTAGAATTTCTTAGTGAGCCTGGCGAACTTAGAAATTCGGGTGGGGGTTCGACGCTTGGCTCGGTTTCTGGTTTTCGTAAGCGGTCTCCTGTGTGTAAAATTGGACTTGTCCAACCCCCATCTAGAATTTGTAAGCTCATTTCATTCACTAACAAATTCTTGTCTTCCCCCTCGGAGAAGATGAGCGCTAATTCATTTAAGTTTTTTGATTTAGTCATACAGTTTTCCTTTCTTTTTTCTTGTTGTATTACTTTGTTTAGCTTTTTATTATTCATACAATTCTCCTTAATAATCTATATTTTAACATATTTCTATTCAATAGGTATCCTTTGTTAAATTTATACACTTTGGCACAAGGAAAATCCCTTGCGTTTTTATTTTTTGAGATCCCGCAAGGCAACGACTGTGGCGTATTGCGTTCAAAAATTGCTCGCGATAAACGGCACCGCTCACAACAACAACGAAAACTGACCGTTTCCGTTGATTGTTGTTCGTCTCTCGCTTCGCTCGTGCCTCTGCTCGCAATTCGTTGCGGGATGACTGAGAACGAAGATGCGTCACGGCGCAACAATAGAAATATTGCGAAAAGTTTACAATTAGCGGACCCCCCCCCCATCGCCTGAAAGCCTTGCGGCACAATGGTTTGCAGCCTTGTCAAGTTTTAGGTTAGAGCCCGCTAAATCCTCAATATCCATAACTATTCTCGCCAAATGTTTATTCATACAAGTATTATACCGTATCTTCTGCAAAATTGCAAGTGCAATTTAAAAAAAATATAACAATGGTTCGCTCAAACTGTAACGACTTAGTGCTTTTCTTTGAGATCCCGCAAGGTGTCAACTCTGGCATATTGCACTCAAACCGCTGCGGGATGACGGAACGGCGTTAGCGAGGCGTATTCTGGCTGAGATCCTGAAACAGCTTGGTTGCTCGCGTGTAACGGCATTCCGGACTTTCTTTTCGCAAGCTTTGCTTGCTCCAAAGAAAGCTCCTACAGCCTCAGCTCGCAATCCGCAAGTTCAGGATGACGGAATAAGAATAAGGCAATGTGGGAATTTTCTCATTGCCTGATTTGTAACAACAGTTCACTGTTTGCTGTTCACAGTTCACAATTTTGTAACCACTTAGTCACTTAATCACTTGTCTTGGATTTGCCTGTCGCATCGTTCGCGAATGACGAGTACGCTTACGCTTTAACTCTTCGCTCACTCGCTCTTCACGCTCGCAGAGTTTCGCCTGTAGTGCTAGCGCACAACTGCGCCTCGCATTAAACGGCACCGCTCGCAACAACAACGAAAACTCAACGTTTCCGTTGATTGTTGCTCGTCTCTCGTTACTCTCGTGCCTCTGCTCGGCTTGCTCAATCTGCTCGCTACCCGGATTTGCTCACTTCGCTGTCTTGCTCGCCGGCGTTAAACGGGTCTGCAACGCCGCCGCCTCCGCGTCGCCGTTTCGCCCTCTGCCGGCTCGCGCTTCGCGCCATCCGTCCGCAAATCCGCTAATCACTTCGTCACCTATTAACTCCTTAGTGCCTCAGTGCCTTAGTAACTTAGTAACTTTTGATAACGACCGTTCACTGTGCTGTTGTATATTTTCTATTTACAAGTTCATCCGGCAAAAACTGTTGTTTTACATCAGGGGCATCGTGCGTATAAACATATCCGATGCCAAATCCGTATTTGGTTGCGTCTTTATAATGTGCATCACGCAAATGCATTGGCGGCGGAAAATCTTTCCCGCTGTCAATATCCGCCAGAGCCGCATCTATTGCCATTACTGTTTCATTGGATTTTTTCGCTCTTGCAACATATATTACGGCCTGTGCAAGCGGAATTCGGCCTTCCGGTAGTCCTAAAATCTCAACAGCTTTATAAGCATTCAAGGCGACATTCAATGCATTGGGGTCTGCATTACCTACATCCTCCGCGGCGCAGGTTATCAGTCGTCTTGCGATAAATCGCGGATCTTCACCTGCTGCAATCATTTTCGCCAGATAGTAAACCGCTGCATCCGCATCACTTCCGCGCAAACTCTTTTGGAACGCTGATGCGCAATCGTAATGTTCCTGTTGTGAATATCTTGTATTCCTTTTCTGGCATATACTCTCAATAATGGCTACTGTTAAATTACGTCTGTTATCTTTTAAATCACTGGCAAAATAAGCATTTTCAACTACATTCAATGCATATCTTGCATCCCCGCGCGCAAGATTTATTATAAAATCTATAACCCCGCTTTCGCAATCCATTGGCATATACTGTTTGGCGAGATATGCAAACCCGCGTTTGATAATTCTTGCCATGCTCTCATCATCAATTGAATTCAGGCGTATGACCTGAACACGCGACAACAAGGCCGGTACAACCTGAAAAGACGGATTTTCTGTGGTTGAACCTATCAAAAACAGTGTGCCATTTTCAAGATGCGGCAAAAGCGCGTCCTGTTGCGTTTTTGAGTACCGGTGAATTTCGTCTATAAACAAAATGGTTTTTGTTCCGCTGCGCAAATTCATTTTTGCTGTTTCCACGGCATCTTTTATATCTTTAACACCTGAGGTTACAGCTGAAATTTCAATAAATGCAGCGTTTGTCTTGGCTGCTATTAATCTCGCAAGAGTGGTTTTGCCGCATCCGGGCGTGCCCCAAAATATAAGCGAAAACAATCTCTGGGTTTTCATTAAATTTAAAAGCGGACTGTTCGCGGATATAACATTACTTTGCCCGAGAAAGTCCTCAAGCGTTTTCGGCCGCAAAACTTCTGCAAGCGGGATTTGTTTATTCTGATTTTCCAGTTCCGTAAACAAATTGTTCATAGTATAATTATACCATCAAAAGAAAAAGGTGGCGAATGAAAAAAGTTTTCTTGATCTTAATAGTTATTGCGGCGGTCGTTTTTACGGGATTTAAAATTATGCAGCCTTCTGTAAAAAATGACAACAGAACAGAGGTTACTTTCTGGACTTTGCAAATGGGGGATTTTTCCTCATATATTAACGGAGTTATAAAGGAATTTGAAACCCAAAATCCGGAAATAAAAATCAAATGGATAGATGTACCGTTTTCTGAAGGAGAAAAGAGAACTCTTGCAAGCGTTTTGAGCGATAACCCGCCGGATTTGATTAACCTTAATCCTGATTTTTCCGCACTTTTGGCACAAAAAGGAGCGTTGTATGAGATTGACACAACGCTTACAAAAGACTTTAATCAGGAAATAATTAATGCGGTTAAATACAATGGCAAGTTGTATCTTATTCCGTGGTATGCGACCTCAGCCGTTACAATTTATAATAAAAAGCTGCTGCAAAAGGCCGGAGTCGAAGTGCCGCAAAACTATGAACAGCTGGCTGCAATTTCTCCTCAAATCCGTAAAACCGGCGTGTATTCCATTCTCCCTAATATTACGGAAAACGATACAATGCTGAGGATTTTGAATAAATACGGAATTAATTCCGCAGATAATATTAATTCTCCGGAAGCTATTGAGGTTTTTGATTTTTTTAAGAACCTATATATTAACGATTTAATTCCAAAAGAGTCTATAACACAAACACATCGTGAGGCACTGGAAAAATATATGGCCGAACAAACAGTATTTTTTCAATCCGGTGCAAATTTTTTGAATATGATTAAAGAGAATGCGCCCTCAACTTATGAAAATACAGATGTTGCCCCGCAGATTACTGGCGAACTCGGACAGTATGATTTTTCGCTGATGAATTTTATAATACCTCTCAAAGCTTCGCATAAAGCAGAAGCGTTAAAATTCGCACTGTTTATTACTAATCAGGAAAATCAGCTTAAACTCGCAAAACTTACAAACATACTTGCGACAAACGAAAAAGCGCTGCAAGATGAATTTTATAATACCTATTCAGCGGACGATCTGCCTGCAAAAGCACGGGTTATCAGCGCAAAGCAATTGAACAAAATAAGTCCGGCATTTAAGACAGGAAAAAATCAAAAAGATGTAAACACACTAATAAACACGGCTGTTCAAGGAGCCCTGCTAAACACTTCTACAACACAATCAATACTTGATCGTGTTGCAAAAAGCTGGGAAGAATTAATCCGCTAACAACAGCAGTTAAAACCTCCGCCAAACATTCCGAACGGCCTGTTCACATCAAAGAACGTTCCTCCGCCATACATCATGCCTCCGCCGTAAAATCCTCCGCCAAAGCACCCGCCGCCATACATCGGCATTGGAGTATACATCGGCATCGGGGCAAAATAGCCGCTAAACAGTGACGGGCCGTAACATCCTCCGCCCATATAAGGATTGGTCAGAAGCGATGCGCCCATTAACCCGACCATACCTTGTGCGTTTGATGTAGCGTCACCGTATCCCGCAAGACCGTTTACTGCATAACCGAGATAACTTCCGGTATCACGCCTGATACCTTCGGCTACCGCGTTTCTGGCCAGTCCGTTAACTACATTAAGGCCGAAATTTACCTCCGCAGCACCGCTTTTGTCACCGTCCTGTTTGTCCTTAATATAGCTAACGCCACTGCCTAATACGGCATTGACATTACTCAATACGTAATTAAGTTTACCTAGACTCATAATATCATCTCATGGTTTTATATACTTGTTATATATATAAACATGATTTTTAAGGAAAAATTGCCATGATTTTTGAAGTTTGTTAAGTTATGTTACAGGGATAGCATAAAACCTTAAAGTTTAGTGCTCTGTATGTCGTAGATAAATTTGTAAGGAAAAAAGGGATAATATAATGGCAATCAGTGTTTACAACAATTCACAATTATTGGCTGCTAACGGCATCGACAGAAGTGTTTTGAAAGAAGTTTCTCAAGAAATACTTAAAAGAGCTGCCGAAAAAAATCAGCAATATAATGTGCACACTGTATCTCGCAACACTCAGGTTCGCGAAATGGGTATTGATTTATACAACGGTTCTGTTGATAACAATACCGCACGTCAAATTGCTATGAACAATTCCGGTTTACAAATCCAATTAAATCAAAATGTTCTCAATTCAATAAAATACCTCAACACACAAGCAGCACAAACTGTTCAAAAAAACGTTGAAGGTAAAATGACAATCGGCGTTAACGAAGCACCTGCCGATATCAAAGCAAATAATCAATCTCCTAAATTTAACAGTATCATCAGTTTTTCAACAAGCAAAGATAAAAACGGCTCAAGCCCTTCTTATCACGGTGAATTATTACACGTTAAAAAATCTGAAAAAAATCAGGATGAGAAAGTAGAAAACATCTTTAACAGAATCTTTTAATGATATTCGTTTTCTTCATTCTCAATATCAAATTCCTTACTTAAAGCATCTTCGTGTTCATTTTTCTTATTATTTTGCCGCTCTCTGTTCTTATCATCAAGAATTGAGCGCTTTTTGGCATTAATAACATTTGCCACATTCATCATTGCCAGAGAATTTAGTGTAGCACGCAGTACTGCACTCCTGTCCATATATTTGTTGTCTTCCTGATTTTCTTCTTCGGCTTCTTTTTTCTTCTGAGCAAAGTATTCACCGCCCTGACCCATTTTGTCGTCCTGAGTTCTGGCTGCTGTACCGGAGATGTCTCCGCTCTTGAAGTTAAAAGCACCGCCGACTCCGAAAAATCCTGCTGATCTGTTATCGACCATATTTTTAACCCTCTACATTGATGGTTTCCACGTGTGTATTTCCTATTTTAAGATTCTTTAAAAAGGAAATCCTCTTGTTTATCAGAATACCGCATGGAATGTTATTTTAACTCATCTAAATAAATTATTTTGCTACAATATTAATAAAAATTTACAATTAATAAAGTTATGTAAAGTAGTAATCTGACATATTATTTTCTAATAACAGGTTGTAAAATTCTATTAAACATGCTATTATTATAAATAGATAATCTTTTATATCTCAAGAAAGGAAAATCATGAAAAAAGCCTTTACTTTATCGGAGTTATTAATAGCAATGACCGTTCTCGGGATACTTCTTGCGTTAATGATTCCGGCAATTATTAATACGAAACCTGATGAACGCCGTATGCTGACAAAAAAAGCATATTACGTGACAGAACAGGTAATAAGCAGCCTTATTAATGACCCGTCATTATATCCTGATAATACTATGTATTGTCCTACAGGTTCAGTTACCGGTGAAACTTGCACTTACGGGTTTGACGATGACAGTCAGGTGACATATAACGGTGAAACTTATTCCGGTAACAGCAAATTCCCTAAACTGTTTGCAGAACAGGTTAACGTAATAGATACAACTGAAAGTTCATCTGAATATAAAATTAAAACATCAGACGGAATGATATTTGACTTTTCCACAGACGCGGCAGGCCCTTACAAGAGTGTCTGGACCAAAGGTGCTATTCCGAGAAACAACACACGTAACATTCTTATAGATGTAAATGGTGAAGAAGAACCAAATTGTCTGGAAACAGACAGCAATTGCCCAAACCCTGACCGTTTCAGAATAGTGGTTTATTCAAACGGCAGAATGCATATCCATGAAGATGATGAAAAAGCCGTCAATTACGTGATGATGGATACAAAAGCACATTAAAAAATAAAAAGCAGCCGGATAATCGCGCTTTAGTAAAAAGTGAGGAAAGTCCGTGCATCCAAGGACAGATCGCCGGAGAAACTCCGGACGGCGTGAGCCGGTGGACAGTGCCACAGAAATGAAGACTGCCGATGGATTTAAACAAATCACAGGCGATGGTGCAACGGTGAGTTAAGAGCCTCACCGGCGATACCGGAAGGTATCGGCCAGGTAAACCCCGATCGGATGCAAGATTAGCAGGAAGGTTTAAAGGTGTCCGCCCACTTCCGACAAATCGCTAGTAGTTGTAAGTAATTACAACTCCAGACAGATGATTATCTAGAAACAGAACACGGCTTATGAACTGCTTTTTATTTTTTTATGCTTATAATGTACGGTGCTATTAGTTGAAAGTTACGTTTTGTTATAAACTAATTTTATTCTTATGTTTGTGCTATAATACTGTTATAAGAACAGACTATTTTTTAAAAGGGGAGAAATTATATATGGCAGACAGCACACAAGACATCGCTCAAGAAGTTGAAGAAATAGAAACCAAAACTTCCGATAGTTATGATGCCAGCAATATCCGTGTTTTGGAAGGATTAGAAGCTGTTAGAATGCGTCCCGGTATGTATATCGGATCAACATCTCAAAGGGGTTTACATCATTGTATCTATGAAATTGTAGACAACTCTATTGATGAATCTCTTGCAGGTTATTGTACGGAAATTCATGTAACAGTTAATAAGGATAACAGTGTAACTGTTGAAGATAACGGCCGCGGAATTCCTGTTGATATAAAACCGGAAACAGGAAAATCTGCATTGGAAATCGTTCACACAGTCCTCCATGCAGGCGGTAAATTCGGAGACGGCGGTTACAAAGTGTCAGGCGGTCTGCACGGCGTTGGCGCGTCTGTTGTTAACGCTCTTTCTGAAAAATATATTGTTGAAGTTTCTCGTCAGGGTTATGTATGGCGTCAAGAATACATGCGCGGCGAACCGGTTGCGCCTGTTGAAAAAGGGGAGGCTACCGACAAAACCGGTACTAAAACGACTTTCTGGCCGGATCCTGAAATATTTACAGAAACAACAGAAATTGACAAAGATGTCATCGCAAACCGTTTGCGCGAAATGGCATTTCTGAATAAAGGTTTGAAAATAATTTTCATAGACGGAGCAACCGGAGAACAGGAAGTTTTTCATTATGAAGGCGGTATCGCTAGTTATGTTGAATTTTTGAATAAAAACAGAACTGTACTCCATGAAAAACCAATCTATATTGACAAAGTCGTTGACGGCATGCAGATTGAAGTTGCTATGCAATATACTGATGCCTATAATGAAAGTGTTCTGTCATTTGCAAACAACATAAACACACATTCCGGCGGAACTCACCTGACTGGTTTTAGAAACTCTATTACCCGTGTATTCAATGACTATGCACGTAAAAATAATATTCTTAAAGACTCTGACCAAAACCTTTCCGGTGAAGATGTCAGAGAAGGGTTAACCGCTATTGTCAGCGTAAAAATTTCCAACCCTGAATTTGAAGGTCAAACTAAAGAAAAACTTGGCAATCAGGAAGCAATGGGGGCTACTCAGGATGCTGTCCGTGACAAGTTGCAGGAATGGCTTGAGTTTAACCCTAAAACAGCTAAAATTATTCTGGAAAAAACACTTCAGGCGCAGCGTGCAAGAGAGGCTGCAAGAAAGGCAAGAGAACTCACAAGAAGAAAATCAGTTCTTGAAAATTCAACTTTGCCGGGTAAGCTGGCCGATTGTTCTAACCGCGAGCCTGAAAAATGTGAAATCTACATTGTTGAGGGTGATTCTGCGGGTGGTTCTGCAAAGCAGGGAAGAAACAGAATGTTTCAGGCAATTTTGCCGTTGAGAGGTAAAATTCTTAACGTTGAAAAAGCCAGACTTGATAAAATTTACGGTAACAATGAAATTCAATCAATGGTTCAGGCTTTTGGCATAAACATAAGCAAAAATGAAGAAGAAGTCGACCTTGAAAAACTTCGTTATCACAAAATCATTATCATGACAGATGCGGATGTCGACGGTGCACACATCAGAACTTTACTTTTGACATTCTTCTTCCGTTATGCGCGTCCGTTAATTGAACACGGCCATGTTTATATCGCACAACCGCCATTGTTCAAAGTTACAAGCGGAAAAACATCAGAATATCTGTATGATGAACACGCGCTTGACAAAATGTTGAAAGAACGCGGTATTAAATCACTGAGTCTGTCTAACAAATCCAAAACAAAAGTCAAAACAGGTGATGAGTTGTTAGAATTGATTAAGAACATGTCTGCATTCTACAATTCATACAACAATCCGATATTGAATTTGTTCCCTGCAGTTCTTTTAAGAGGTCTGGTTCGTTCAAATATTACTGTTGAAGATTTTGAAAATCAGGCAAGAATGACAGAAATTATTGAATATCTGAACCACTATCTTATAGACCATGCTAAAAATTACAATATCCATGAAGCTGAGAATTACAACGTAGAACTTAAATATAATCCGGAAAACGCAAAATATTCTATTCAGTTAAATCTGAACGAAGAAGAACATGTTATTGTTAATTCCAACATTATCAAAAGTTCTGAATATAAACGTTTGAAAGCGGCTTATCCGTTAATCAGAGATTACCTGATTGAAGAAGAAGATTATCTCCGATTGGAAACTGACACAGAAGCTTATGAAATTACATCTTTTGACAAATTGCAAAAACTTATTGACGAACGCGGTCAAAAGGGTTTGACAATCCAGCGCTTCAAAGGTCTGGGAGAAATGATGCCGCAGCAGCTTTGGGAAACAACAATGGATCCTGCGACAAGAACTCTTTTGAAAGTTGATATTGAAGATGCAATGCTTTGCGATCAACTGTTTGATATCCTTATGGGTGACAAAGTTGACCCGCGCCGCAACTTTATTGAAACGAACGCTGTTTACGCAACAAATATTGATACATAATAATACGGATAAGAGCTCTCGTCTTGAGGGCTCTTATTGGGTTTATAAGAGAGGAGTTATTTTATGAAAAAAGAACTTATTTTTTTAGGACCTCCGGCATGCGGCAAAGGAACTCAAACAAACCGGCTTGCCGAATATTTACATTTTCCGCATATTGATACAGGATCTCTTTTAAGAAATGAGATTAAAAATGAAACAGAAGCAGGAAAAGAAGCAAAAAAATTTATTGATAAAGGCCAGCTTGTTCCGGCTGAACTTGTAGCTAAAATTATCAAAAACAGACTTGCGCAGGATGACTGTAAAAACGGATATATCCTTGACGGTTACCCGAGAAGCCTTGAACAGGCCGACAAGCTTGAAATTATAAATCAGGAAATTAATTCTGACAACAACAATGTAGATTTCAGAGCTATATATTTTGATATAGATACTAATTTACTTATTGAAAGAATTGTAAACCGCCGTTCATGCCCTGTTTGCGGTGCAATATATAATCTTTTGTCAATTCCGCCTAAAGTAGAAAACCATTGCGACAAAGACGGTGCAGAATTGACACAGAGAAAAGATGATACAAGAGAAGTTGCTCAGGCAAGATTTGACACATATTTTAAAGAGACAGCTCCGCTGATTGATTACTACAAAAACAAAGGCGTTTTAAAAACAATCGATGCTGACGGTACTGTTGATGAAGTCTGGGAAAGATTATTAGAAGTAATAAAATAAGAAAGAAGGAACTTATGATAAATCGTAAGTCACGTGACGAAATAAAACGAATGCGCCACGCAGGTCATATTGTTGCTCTGGTGCATAAAAAAATGAAGGAAGTAATAGAACCCGGAATAAGCACACTGGAACTTGACAGCATAGCACATGATATTATAAAAAAAGAGCGTGCAATTCCGACATTCTTAGGTTACAACGGATTTCCGGGCAGTATATGCGCCTCAATTAATGAACAGGTTGTCCATGGTATCCCTAACGAAAACGTAAAAGTTAAAGAGGGTGATATCATAAGTATTGATGTCGGCGCAACTTATGGAGGTATGGTCGGCGACGGAGCATGGACTTATCCTGTCGGTAAAATAACAGAAGAAGTTCAAAGACTTCTGAATGCAACGGAAGAAGCCTTGTTTGCCGGTATTGCACAGATGCGTGACGGCAATGTGCTTGACGATATATCAGGCGCAATAGAAGCAGTTGCAAATCGCGAAAAACTGGGTATAGTCCGTCAGTATGGCGGGCATGGTGTAGGTCATGAGATGCATGAAGCACCATTTTTATTCAACTATAAGGTTGGAGATCATACCTTGATTAAACAAGGCTATGTTATTGCAATTGAGCCGATGTTGAACCTCGGATGTGATGAAGTAGAGGTGGCTGATGATGAATGGACAGTAAGTACGCAAGACAAAAAGCCTTCCGCGCACTTTGAACATACTGTTCTTGCAACCGAAGATGAACCGCTAATTATTACACAACTAATGCAATAAGAGGATTTTATGGGCTGGCTATATTTGATACTGGCAATACTTTTTGAAACATTTGGTACTGTCTTTATAAAAGTATCAAACGGTTTGACTCAGTTTTGGCCGACAATCGGTATGTTTGTCTGTTATTTTGTGTGCTTGGGCTTTTTGTCAGTAGCACTGAAAACTATTCCGGTAGGAGTTGCTTATGCTATATGGAGTGCTGTTGGAGTTATCGCTATTTCAACAATAGGAATTTTATTTTTTCATGAAAGTATAAACCTGATGAAAATTACCGGCACAGTTCTTATTATTGCAGGAGTAGTAACGTTGAGACTGAGCACTCCATAAATGCAAATTGACAATTAAATAGGGTATACCCTGATTATTTCCCCGAGTGATGTTGGCGTAAGCACAATCGTGAAGGGAGGTGATAGAATGGTTATTGATAAAATAGAGCTGCTACTGCTTTTGTTTATCGTAGCAACTCTTAAAAATTAACCAAATATAGGGTATTTAAAGAGCGAAGTGCAATTCGCTCGCCCTATAATTATATTATACAATATTTGAATAAAATTTCAACCCTTATCGTGGTAAATATGAAATATTGTATAGTTGGTAAATTGACAATTAAATAGGGTATACCCTGATTATTTCCCCGAGTGGTATTGGCGTAAGCACTATCATGAAGGGGGGTGATAAAGTGATAGTAAGTGAAAAAGCGCTAGCTATAATATTACTTATTATACTAGCGCTAAAACTACTATAAACTAGGGTATTTAAAGAGCGAAGTGCAATTCGCTCGCCCTATAATTATATTATAACAATATTTAAAATAAATTTCAACCCTTGAGGAGCAAATATGAAATATTATGTAGGATTATCTTTGGCATCCGGTTCAAGCATGGATTCAGGGCTTGCAATACTGGATGAAAACAACACTCTGATTCTTGTTGACAAGTTGTACAAAGTCAATGATATAATATACTTTTTTGATAATTACTCATCATTAAAGTATTCAAAAATCTGTGTATCACTAGCCTGGGACAGAACTATGCTGAACGGAAAGTGGCGAGTGCTGGCTAAACCTTATCAAATGGTTGCGACAAATCCGCACATACCAAATCAAGATAACTGGACACAGAGATATACCACCAGAGGATCTGAGTATTTTAAATCTTTAACCGAAAAAGGTATAGAAATAGATCGGTTTGAACTATATTTAACACGTCAGAGTATGCATCTCAATTCGTGCTATAAAGAACGCTCTCCGGCGGATTGTAAGTTTTTACAGCAAACGTTAAGAAGTGAATGGGGACTGGAACTTCCTATGAATATGATGCCGATGTCACAGCTGGAGGCAATTGTAGGAGCATTGCTAGCCAAAGAAACCATTGTAAATCCTGATAATATCAAAGTTATTTCACATTTTAGAGATTTGAATGTTATTGACGTAATCCATCCTGTCAAAAATCGAGTAGGTATAAATTATTAATAAAATAAATGACAAAGGAGCAGTTATGGTTTTAGTTGATGAAATACAAACAAGGCTTTCTGATTTGAGCCAGCTATTTAATGATGATGTACTTAAAAATATACTTGAGGATTCAAATGATCCACTAGGTAAATTATTAACCGAGTATTATAATATTACGACTTTAAAAAAACGTGCGAATAATAATTCTACCAGCCATATCGTTTACAAGTTAAATAATATTGTTAAAAAAATGATAAAAGATAAAAAATGGAATAGCTGGTTAACCTCTAAAATAAAAGATTATGTTAAAACTAATAAGCCGGAACAAAAATATGCTATTTTAGGCGAAATACATACGATATCAATTTTTAATAATATAACTGAGCTTACACCTGTAGCTACTGTCAAAGATCAGCAGACCTCAGATTTTATGTATAATTATTTAAAAGAAAAAGTTAATATTGAAGTTAATACGCCAAGTATGAATGAAAAAGAAGCAAAAAGGCAAAAAGATGAGATGACAAAATTTCAAAATAATTTATCTCCTGATGTTCCTGTTCAAAGTTATATTATGGAAATTTCTCCAATGGGAAACAACCCTAAATATTCAACAGCAGCCGAAAATTGTATAAGTAAAATTTCAAATATAAAATTCGGTAAAAAGCAGCTAAAGGAAAATGAAATGAATATACTTGTCATAAATTTTTTAAATGATGATATGTGGTGCGTTAACTATGAACATACAACACCTATTATTGCCGGTGGCATGTATGGATTTTTTTCCGGAAACTTATGGCAAGCGCTTTATGCTAAACATGGAGATCTTGTTTTGGAGGGGTATAAGGGAATAGGGAAGATAGCAAAATTACAGTTTGACGGTATGTTTCAGCGTAAAGAAAATCGTAAAATTTCTGCTGTATTATTCATATTCAGCGCAAAAACTGTCTTGATGGAAAATCCTTATGCTCAAAAAAGTTTGTCTTCTAAAATATTACAATCGTTGTTTAATTTAAGTGATTTTGATTATGATTTATCTTATGTCAGATGGCCTAAACCTTTTTATAAAAAACTTTTCTTTGATGCATTCAAACAAAAAATAAATAATAAACGAAAATTAATTAATTCAATTCAGAAATCGGATGTAGAACCAGTTTAATTTGCGTGCTCGCTTTATTTTTTTAATACTCACATTCAAAAAAGCATTTTATATATTAATTTAACTAATTCGTCATTGCGTTCAAGTTTTTCGATTATTTTATTGCGTAATTTGGAAACATCTTCAAGATGTTCAACACGGAATAATGTTTGCGGTGAGATATCCAGAACTTCAAGGATTTTCTCCAGTGTTTGTATACGTGGAAATGTTTGGGCATTTTCTATTTTTATAAGATTGCGCGGCTCAATACCAATGAGTTCGGCAAATTGTTCCTGAGTGAGTTTTTTATCTTTTCTTAACTCACGTATTCGCCTGCCTAACAATTCTTTAATATTATCCATAAAAATCTCCTTAAAATATATTACAATTTTCAAGCCCGACGCGTTATGATATAAAAAATCATATTTAATTGACAAAAGTGATTTTATTATGTAATATACTGATGTATAACATCTTATTTTGGGAGGATATATGAATAAAAAAGAGAAGTCTATGCGTCGCAACGACAATACATTACAACTAAAAGTGAGTGAAGTGAGTAGAGTGAGTAAGGTGAGTGGACAAGGCAGGCTAGCCTGCACCACCACTCAGGTGCCCGCTAAAGGCGGACAGGTCCGCTCTACCACTTTGGAGACCGCTAAAGAAGTACGGTCAACAATAATTTATGACAAAACCCGTCACAAAACCGCAAAGCCAGCCTCATGTAAATTCTTAATCACTCAATCACTTAGTCACTTAATCACTTCCCAGAAGGCCGCCTTTACTCTAGCCGAGATCTTGATTACTCTGGCGGTTATCGGTATTGTTGCGGCTTTGACTATACCTAATCTGGTCATGAAATACAAAGAAAAGGTTACTGTGACGAAACTTAGAAAAGCTTATTCCATAATTAATTCTGCATATCAAATGGCTCTGTTAGAGAATGGCGATTTTGATAACTGGGGGTTTTACAAAACAGGTATTGTAGAAACTGATGAAGACGGAAATCTCCATTTCAATGATACCGCGATATATGATATGTCATTACTATGGGAAAAAATAGGTAAAAATTTGAATATAACAGAAAAATGTATGCCAGAGCAAAATAATTGTACCAGAATAAAAGCGTATTATAATTTGAACGGTGAAGAGCGAAGGTCTGATATCAATAATGTTCCTAATATAACCTTAAATAACGGCATGGTCTTAATTGGTGGATGGGTTAATTCGGCTAGTTGTACCAATAAGAATGATATATGTAGTGATTTTGCTATTGATATTAATGGAATTAAGCAACCGCCTAATGCTTTTGGACAAGATATTTTTTATTTTTATATACACCCCAATAATATAATGCCAATTGGAGGAAAAACAGAACCAAGTAGTAGTAGAACATTTGAAAATAATTGTAATAGAACATCCACATCAGAAGATGCCGGCTATGGCTGCACAGCCTGGGTAATAGAAAAGGGTAATATGGATTATCTACACTGTAATGATTTGAGCTGGACCGGTAAACAAAAGTGTGATTAGTCAAAATTCGTCAAATCGGAGAATTTTGCATCCAGAACATCGGCAATTGCGAATAATTTTTTCAGGCTTATATTTTTTTGACCATTTTCCACGCGGGTTATGTACTCGCGTGAGAGGTCTACTTTTTCAGCCAGTAACTCTTGCGACCAGCCCTTTAGCTGCCTGTAATATGCTATATTTTTCCCTAACTTTTTAAGCCTTGACATGTGACCTATTTTGCCTTAAACTTATGCATAAGTCAGTGACCTATTTGTCCGGCATCGAATTTGAAAGGAGATTGTATGAACAAGAATGAGAATTTTTACAATGACAAACCCTGTTCCGGAGCCGCAGAGCCAGCCTCATGTAAATTCTTAATCACTTCCCAGAAGGCCGCCTTTACTCTAGCCGAGATCTTGATTACTCTGGCGGTTATCGGCATTGTTGCGGCTTTAACTATACCTAATTTGGTTCAATCATACAAAAAGAAAATTGTAGAAACACGACTCGCAAAATTTTATTCAGTAATGAATCAGGCAATACAGTTGTCTGAAATAGATAACGGACCTAAAGAATATTGGGATGAACTTGACGGTGTCGCAACTGAAGGCAGCGTAAATCAACTTATTTGGTTTGAGAAATATTTTAAACCTTACCTTAAGTATAATTACGTAACAACCGATAAAATATTTGATACAACTTCTACAATTATTGTATATTTTTCAGACGGTAGTTTATGTAAAATGAGCAGCGGTTCTTTTCAATTTTGGCCAAATGCCAGTGACTATTCACTTCCTGTGTATGATGAAGAAAATGATAGTTACAGAAACCCTCGAGAAAGCTCAGGTATAAAATATTTTACATTTCACTTCTGGCCGTATGAAAAATATAAAGATGATGTAAACTGGAAGTATCATTATAAAAAAGGACTTGAACCATATCTACAAGGATGGGATGGTACAGTTGAAAACCTTAAAAATGATAATGCCATAGGCTGTAAAGAAGCTGTATCTAACGAACGAGCATATTGTACAAAGTTAATCCAAATGAACGGTTGGAAAATTCCTGACGATTACCCGCTAAAATTTTAATTTTTCATTGTTGTCAAGGTGTCAAGCTGACTTTTTTTCTGTTCAACTAAACAAACTCCGAAATTATTTTCACAACTTCATTATGTATATCTTCAATAGATTTTGTCGCATCAAGAACCCGAATGCGTTCGGGTTCTTGTTTTGCCAGTTCCAGATATCCTTTACGCACGCGGTTGAAAAATTCAACTCCGGCGCTTTCCATACGGTCTTTTTCTTTACCTACACGTTTCATAGATGTTTCCACATCTATATCAAACACAAGCGTCAAATCAGGGCGTCTGCCGTTTGTTGCAAGCATGTTTAATCTGTCAATTTGCTCAATATCCAATCCGCGGCCATACCCCTGATATGCCACGGAACTGTCAATATGACGGTCGCAAAGCACAATTTTGCCGGCTTCAACCGCCGGATTTACTATCATATCTATGTGTTGTGCCCTGTCCGCCAGAAACAGAAACGATTCGCATCTGTCGGAAACTTCACCGTCATAATTCAATAAGATCTCCCGAATTTTTTCTCCTAATCCTTTGGCTCCGGGTTCTCTTGTTATAATCACCTCTTTATTCTTTTCTTTCAAGTAGTCCGCCAACAATTCTAACTGTGTTGTCTTACCACAGCCGTCAGCGCCCTCAAATGTTATAAAATAACCTCTTTTAACCAAAGTGAAGCTCCCTTTTTCTCCAAAATTACTAAAAAAGAGGCGCGGGATAATTCCTCACGCCTCTTTGATTTTTATTCACTATGAAACAAGTTCTTTTACTTCTGCTGCAAAAGTTTTAGGGTCTAATTTTAAACCAGGTCCCATTGTTGTTGCAAGGTAAACTGATTTAACAAAAGTACCTTTTGCAGAAGCCGGTTTTGCTCTCAAAACTGCATCAGCTAAAGTTGCATAGTTTTTGATAAGGTCTTCTTCAGAAAATTCAACTTTACCGATAGGGCAGTGAATCATACCTTGTTTGTCGGCTCTGAATTCAACTTTACCTGCTTTAGCATCTTTAACAGCTTTAGCAATATCCATTGTAACTGTACCTGTTTTAGGGTTTGGCATTAAGCCTTTAGGTCCTAACACACGGCCTAATTTACCGAGCATACCCATACAATCAGGTGTTGCGATCAAAGTGTCAAATTCAAACCAGCCGTCAGAAATTTTATCAATAATTTCTTCTGCACCGGCAAAATCAGCACCTGCTTCTTTTGCTTCAGTTGCCTTAGGGCCTTTTGCTATAACGCAAACTCTGACAGTTTTGCCTAAGCCTGCCGGTAATACAACAGTTGAACGAATTTGTTGATCAGCTTGTCTTACGTCAATACCTAATCTCATGTGGCATTCAACTGTTTCATTAAATTTAGAAACTTCTTTAGAAATTTCTTTCAATTTTTTAATTGTATCAACAGCAGTAGCCGGTTGAGTAAATCCTTCCAGCATTTGCTGCATTTTTTGTTGTTTTTTTGTTAATTTAGCCATTTTTTAGTCCTTTCATGGTAGTAACGGAATTTATCGTTTGATAAATTATCCTTCCATACTTAATTACTCTGCTTTTACTGTAACACCCATTGCTCTGCATGAACCTTTAATCATGTTCACAGCAGCTTCCAATGTTGTTGCGTTTAAGTCATTCATTTTAATTTTAGCGATTTCTTCAAGCTGAGCCTGAGTAATTTCACCTACTTTGTCTTTATTAGGCACTGCTGAACCTTTAGGCAAATTCAGTGCTTTTTTAATCAAAACAGGAGCCGGAGGTGATTTTACGATGAATGAGAAACTTCTGTCTTCGTAAACATCAATAACAACCGGGATAATATATCCTGCTTGAGATTCTGTTTTTGCGTTAAATTGTTTGCAAAAATCCATGATGTTAACACCGTGTTGACCCAACGCAGGACCAACCGGAGGTGACGGATTTGCTTTTCCGGCTTCGATTTGAAGCTTAATTTTTCCTACTACTTTTTTTGCCATTTTTTTCTCCTTTTGTGGTTATAACGGGGGCGTCCCTTCCACATTACTTAGTTAACATACTTTGTGCTTGCGCACTGATTATTTTTTCTGCTTGCGCAGATTTTTTGATTATAATTTGTTTATTTGCTTGTATTCCAATTCTACCGGAGTTTCGCGGCCGAAGATTGAAACATTTGCACGAAGTTTTGACTTATCAGGGTAAACTTCAATAATATCTGCGATAAAGTCTGCAAACGGTCCTGAAATAATTCTGACTTTATCACCCGGTTTAACATCAAGCTCAATTTTCTGAGTTTGAGAAGATGAACGGTTGATGATCTTTTTAATTTCACTGTCACGTGCCGGAATAGGTCGCTTAGCGGAACCGACAAACTTGGTTACGCCTGAAGTGTGTCTTACAACATACCAGCTGTCCTCGTCCATAATCATTTCAACAAGAACATAGCCCGGAAAGATTTTTTCTTCTCTTTCCTGTTTTTTACCGCCCTTCATCTGGGTAACGGTTTTTTGAGGAACTTCTATTCTGAAGATTTTGTCACCCATATTCATATATTCAATACGCTTTTCAAGGTTAACTTTTACTTTATTTTCATATCCTGAATATGTGTGGACAATGTACCAGCGTTTTTGTGCTTTTTTAGCCTTTTTTTCTTCTTCAGCAGCTTCTGCTTGAGCTGCTTCTAAAGCTTTTTCTTCATTCAGTTGTTCTGCCATTGATTTTTCTTTTTTTGCCATAAGCCACCTATATATTTTTCAATTCCGCGCTATACGGAGGTATTACTTGATTAATCCAAATAAGCCTTTAAATATTAAGTCCATTAAATATACTGAAACAGTGAAAACAAAAACAATTGCGATTACAAAAATTGTTTCAGCGATAACCTGACGTCTTTCAGGCCAAATAATTTTTCCCCATTCGGCTCTGACACCTTTAAGGTAAGTTTGAATTGCATTGATTGTTTCGTTCATAATACTGTTCCTTTATGTTTTAAAATCGCGCCCTGAAGGACTCGAACCCTCGACATCCGGTTTTGGAGACCGACGTTCTACCGACTGAACTAAGGACGCCCGTACCGTGAATAATCACGGCCTTTATTTTCGGCGAGATACGGCTCATTTTTATAGCGCTTTTACCCGCCGAAAATCTGCTTACTTAGTTTCTTTGTGGTTTGTGTGTTTTTTACAAGTCGGGCAGTATTTGCTCAACTCTAATCTTTCTTTAATGTTTTTTTTGTTTTTAACTGTTGTGTAGTTTCTTTCTTTGCAATCTTCACATGCAAGAACTACCATTCTGTCGTTTTTACCTTTGATTCCCATCGGTTTATCCTTTATATTTTAGTTGTTATTGTACGTATTTAAGCCTGCCCAAGAGCTTTTTAAAAGAGAATGTGAGATGAAACACATTCTATCTTTTTCGGCTTATGATATCATCATAGCTTAAACAAAATAAAATGCAAATGTTTTGTAAACTTTCTATACATAAAAACAAACAGTCCGAGAGGGACTGTTAAATATACAATATAAATTAAAAAGAATATATGTGTTATTACTTAATCACAAAATCTCCTGCGCGGGATCTGCTTCTGTCTGAATATCCGGTATCAAATCCGGCATTTAGTGATTCAGAACGAAGTTTTTCCATGTAGATTTGACCGTTTTTAACGACTTGTTGTAATTGAGTCAAATCCTGTTCCAGATTTGTTAAAACCTGTTCAGCGTATAATTCAGCGCCTTCACGGGTTTTCATAGCATCTTCGGTTGCCTGAAGTCTGATATTTTCTGCTTCTTCTGATGCTTTGCGCTTAATTTCTTCACATTCCTGCTGAACCTGTGTTCTTATTCTGATACCTTCACGTTCCAAAGCTTTGATAAAGTCAGCTTCGCTCAATTTTCTGTCAGCTTCCATCTGAGCATCGCTTATTATTTTTTCAGCTTTTTGTTGTGCTTCTATCTGTAATTCTTCTCTGCGTCTTAAAAACGCTCTTGCTTCTTGTACCTCTACAGGCAAAGTCGCATAAATTCTATCAATTAAAGCTTCAATTTCTTTGGTTTTTACCACGGTAAATTTTCTCGGAATAATCGGAAATCCTTCCTCCAAAGATATTTCAAGCATTTTTAGTAAATCATATACGCCATTTTGTTGCATTGTTTCTATATATCCCTTTCATATAATTACATTCTACAAAAGCAAAAAAAAATTGTCAAATACATGAAGGCCGAAACTCAAAATATATTAAAATTTATTGCGCGCCAGTAAATATTTGTTGACAGCTTCCGGCACAAATTTTGATACGTCACCGCCATTGAGAAAAATTTCTTTTATTGTACTTGAAGAAATAAAGTTGTATTTTGGTTTGGTGATCAAAAATACGGTTTTTATTTCTGACGAAAGTGCGCTGTTTGCCTGTGAAAGCTGCATTTCGTATTCAAAATCAGATACGGCGCGTAATCCTCTCAATAGAATTTGTGCCCCTCTTTGTTTTGCGTATTCAATGGTTAGACCTTCAAAACAATCGACTTCGGCATTAGGCAAATCTTTTATGCTTTCCCTTATCAAATTGACGCGTTCTTCAACCGTCAAAAATCCTTTTTTTTCGGAATTTTTAGCCACGGCGATAATTACTTTGTCAAAAATTTCGCATCCTGTGTGCAGCACATCCAGATGTCCTTTGGTTATCGGATCAAAACTGCCGGGATATATTGCTGTTTTCATTATTTCTACCTCTTATTTTGAGCATAAGTTATTATAATGCAAAAAAAATATCTTTACATTAATTTTTGTAAAATTATTATGCGCAAATCGGCCTCCTGTTCATCAGCGCGTCTTTATTCAGAAGAAATTGGAAAATCATTGAAGAACTGTGTTCCTGATTGTAATATGCAAAATGCAGAGCATCTTTAAGCCCGCTAATCGGGTTTGTTCCGCTTTTATAAAGCTTTAATGCTGCGGATGGAATATCTTTCATTATCACGGAAATATCCATACCTCCGCCTGAAAGTTTTGAAACCTTGGAAACATTTAAAATGAACTGTATTTGTGCTTTCATAGCCGTAGCTGATTCTTCAGGCAGGTGCAAACCGTGTTTTTCCAGTATTCCGTTTATTGCACTCTGCACTTTACCGAATTCTGTTATATTTTGATTTTTTCCAAAAATTTCTTTTTGTATTTCTTTTGCAATATTTCTGGTAACAAGTTCCTTATTGGATTTTGTGTAATTACATGCATTTACATAGTATTCGGCAATTGCACGTGAATTACCAACAAAATAATTTGAGAAAAATTTTATATCATTTTGTATATCTTTAGGTGAACGCAATACGCAATTCCCTGTATCAATAAATTCAGGTATCAATTTCCCTTTACTATCTGTTGTAATAAAATAATTACCCATGTGCGGATCACCGTGCATTATACTTTTGGAGCCCTTTTTTAAAAATAAAAACTGTTCATCAAACGATTTTAAAATACTTGCCGGCAAATCTTTCAGAACCTGTTCCGGATTGTCAAGCCATGGATTTTCTTCAATCAATTTAGCATATTTTGAATTGAATGCTAACGGATTTGCTTTATAATCTTGCAAAATTTCAAATAGTTTTTCCATTTGAATACCGTTTGCATTATCCATTACCAGAGCTTTGCCGTCTTTTGAAACTTCGGTTACATTCGCGACTTTAAACCTCTGCGCGCCCGCTTGCAAGAGTTTATTATTTTTAAATTCATGGTTAAAATCAAGTTCTTTTTTCCAGTTCTTGTAATAATTTTTGATTGTTCCGACGAGTTTGTCGGTTTCGTCATTTTGTCCGCCCAGTTTTCTTAATAAATATGTGTAAAGTTTTTCTTCATTATTAAGTTTATTGGCATCCACATCTTTTTTAAGCATTTTTATAACTGCTTTGGACCCGTCAGGACGTGTCACAAAACAAGTTTCTCCAATACTGCCTACCTCGATTTTGTCAGAGCGGAGTTTATACCCGCTGCCGAAAGTTTTGGCAATATAATCCTCGGTTTCTTTTATTGTTCTTGAAGGAGTCCCCTTGGATTAGCATCGTTTTAAGGATTCAGACAAAGTGTCCCACATTTTTTGGCGCATTTCTTCCGGAATATTCTTGTTCTCAAAAATTTTAGACTTTAACCCTTTCATGATTTGAGAGTTGTCGGCAATAATCTGGGCAAGTTTGGTTGTACCGACTCCGGATTTTTCAATTATAGTTTGCAGAAGCTGAATGCTATCCAATTTTTTTAAATCTATCTTACTAAAATTAGAGCCGTCAAAATACTGTAATATCAATTTATATAATTTTTCATCTTCAAGAAAATTACAAGTCTTTAAATTGTTTTTAATGTGGCCTTTAAGCGATGTTAAAATATTGCTGCTTTGATTTGACTCAAAAGGTGTAAACAGTGCATCCTGCGCTTTGTCAAAACCTGTTTTCACTCGTTTGAATATGGGGGTTTTATCAATCAGTAAATCTTCCGCAAGCTGTGTTTTTTTAGATAATTCAGCAGCATACTTTGATGATTTTTTTGCGGCATAGGATATGCCTGTTGAAATGTATTTCCCCAATTTCCCAATCATACAAATTCCCCGTATATATAATAAAAAACGTGTAAGAGCAGGGAAATTGTCTTATTTTAATTAAATATTAACTTTTGTAACAAAAAGAAGCAAATATGTCATTTTTATATACGGAAAATACTTTATATATATACGAGGACGATATAAAGAGACTTTAAATACTACTACTACCTTCTACTACCTACTACACGAGAATTAAAGAAAAAGATTTACAGCCCAACGAAAGTTGAGGCTTTTTTTTGCCATTTTAAATGGAGGAATATTTTAAATGAGTAGAGTATAGCCGGCTATTTTTACCCTTGTATTTCTTTTACGCCGTAAGGAATGGCACAAAGATTATTTTTTACCCAGAAGCCATCATGTTTTTCAAACTCCATTCCTATGCCAAAATATGTTGAGCCCGAACCGGACATTATTGATGCCGGATACTGTGATTTTATTGTTTGCAGTTCTTTGTAGTCATCTATAAGCGCCCATTCCAGATCATTTAGAAATTCTGTACGCAATTCATCGGTCACAGAGTGTTTGCGGCTGAATTTAGTATAGGCTTCTTTAGCGCTGATGCCAAGATTAAGAGGTTTAATAAGCGACACTTGAAACTCCTTAAAAGGCATCGTTTGCAAAACTTCGCCGCGTCCTGTCGTCCTTTGGCGGCCGCCTTCAAGACAAAAATTCAGGTCAGAGCCTAAGCGGGCGCATAAATCATGCAATTCTTCTCTTGTTAAAGGAGTGTTGAACAATTTGTTCAGCCCGTATAAAGTGCCGGCTGCATCTGTGCTTCCGCCTGCAAGGCCAGCGGCAACAGGAATATGTTTTTCTATATAAATATCTATTTTATGCGGCAATAAATTTGTGTGTTCCGCAAACAGCAAGCATGCTTTGTATACAATATTTTTTTCATCATAAGGAATTTCTGTACTGTTACCGGATAGATTTATTTCAAATTTAGGACTTTTTTGTACCGTAATAGTCAGGTAGTCAAACAAATTTATTGTCTGCATAATACTGTCTATGTTATGGAAACCGTCCTCGCGTTTGTTCAGGATTTTCAGTGAAAGATTTATTTTTGCAGGACATTGAATTTTTATGCTTTTATTGTCCATTTTTCAATTCCTCTGAAAGTTTGCCAAACATTTCAATAGAAAGCTTTTCGCCGCGGATATTTTCATCCAGCCCTAATTTTTCAAGCGCATTTTTGACATTTTCTTTTGAAAATCCATTGCTTACAAGACAGTTTTTAATATTTTTGCGTCGTTGCGAAAATCCTGCTTTAACGGTTTTTCTAAAGTGGCTGTAGTCATTCAGTTCCAGAAGCGGTTTTTCTCTTACCGTAAGTTTTACAAGAGCGGAATTAACCTTTGGCGCCGGATAAAATGATTTGCGTCCCACAAGTTTTAACAGTTCAACCTGAGCCCAAAATTGTGACAGGATTGTCAACAGGCCGTATTGTTTTGCCGGTGAATTTTCGTCGGCCGTCATTCTGCGCGCAACTTCTTCCTGAACCATAAGAATTATATCGGTGATTTTGTTTCTGTTTTTGTTGTTTAAATCATCGACTTCACCCAACAGGTGCGCAATAATAGGACTTGTTATGTAATACGGTATATTCGCTACAATTTTTATTTTCCCTTCGCAAAGTTCGGATAAATCGGTTTTCAGAATATCTTTATGAATTATTTCAAGATTTGGCGCATTAAGCTTTTCTAATTCCTTAACAGCTTCTTCATCCAGTTCTATTGCAATAACTTTTCCGGCATGCTTGACTAACTGTTCGGTTACAAAGCCGACACCCGGCCCTATTTCGACAACAGTATCATCAGGATGTATGTCCGCAAAATCTATGATAGCCTGAATTACATCACCGTTAATCAGAAAATTCTGGCCTAATCTTTTTTTTGTTCTAAAGTATCTTGCCCGTTCGAAGTAGTTCATCATACTAATTATAATAACACACACAGGTAAATGTTTTAAATAATTTTCTTTGTTAATTTTTATTTGTTATAATTAATGCGAACGGGGGTAAAAGTGAGTAACGTAAAAACCGAAGAAAGACTGGAAAAAAGGGATATAATCAAACTGTTTACACACGGCTGTAAACCGCAGAGCCTGCATAAAACGGGTATAGAATATGAACGACTGCCGGTATTTGAAGTGACCTCAAAAGCAGCGGATTACGGGTCGGAATTTGGTATCTGTAACTTTTTGCGTGCTTTTGCAAGAGAAGAAAACTGGGATTATATAACTGATGATTATAATATTATCGGTCTTAAACAGGGGCATGATACAATCACTCTTGAACCCGGATGTCAGATTGAATTGAGTATTGAACCGCAATTGAGAATTGCGGATTTAGAAAAGAAAATAAATTCATTAAATGCGAAAATGGAGCCGATACTTAAAAAATCAGGTATTGCATTGCTAAATTACGGTGTTTCTCCGCTGTCTACGCATAAATCCATAAATCTTATTCCGAAAAAACGCTATAAATTAATGGCAAAATATTTATGGGGAATTTTGTCTGATGTTATGATGCGGGAAACTGCAGGTATTCAGGCATGCTTTGATTTTTCGAGCGAAGAAGATGCAATAAGAAAATTCCGTATTGCGAACAAACTTGTTCCTTTTATGACCGCAATATTTGCAAATTCACCTATCAGAGGCGGAGTGGAAACAGGATATAAAAGTTTCCGTGCCCTTAGCTGGCTGAATACGGATAATGATCGCTGCGGATTTGTCGGCCAGATTGATGACAATTTTTCGTTTGAGGACTACATTGATTACGTATTACAAACTCCAATGATTTTTATTAATCGTGACGGCAGACCGGTTGATATTAACGGTAAAATTAATTTTGAAGAATTTATGGCGCATGGCTTTGAAGGTTTTGAACCGACAATAGAGGATTTTGAGTTACAGGCTAATCTCTATTTCCCTGAGGTCAGACTGCGCAATTTTGTGGAAATACGTAACCATGACTGCGTAAATAAAGGTTTTCAGTACGCAATGCTTGCTATATACAAAGGTATTTTGTATAACGCTTCTGCATGCAATGAAATTGAAGAATTATTTAAAGAATTTTCATACAGAGATTTTGCAGAACTTCGCTATAATGTTCCTAAAAATGCACTAAGTGCTAAAATATCCAATTATTCAGCGGCTGATATTGCAAAAGAAATACTTTATATTGCAGAAAAAGCGCTTATTGAGGAAAATAACGGCGAAGAAAAATATCTTGACGGTTTAAAAGAACTTACCATGTACGGCGTAACTCCGGCTGATATAATTATCAGGAACTGGAACGGTACATGGAATAAAGATATTAAAAAATTGGTAAAATATGTTAAAAGCGAACTCTAAGACGCTCGCAATTTTGAATGTCATATTTATTATTTCGTGCATTTGAATTAGATATTAGAACGTATATTATTTAAAAGGTTGATGTAGAATTTAATTTTATCTGCAATAATCTTTTTATCGTTCCGAAATTGGTTATAGGTTATATTGTGATGAATTTGCACGAAAAATGTTTACTTAGATATCTACAAAATCCTGATGAACTTTTATATTCCACTCAGGTGTTAAAGCTGAATAATTTTATTCTGGAAAAACAGTTTGTCCTGAAAAATTTTGTTGCCAAATCATCATTAATCAATTATACTGAACATGTTAAATAACGTCTTTTCCGTATAGGACAAGGATTTTTGAGGATTGGATATGTTTAAAAAGATTTGTTATACATTAGGACTTGCGGTATTTTTTCTACTTGTAGTATTAAGTATAAAAAATGCAAATCTCAGCGGTTTTATTGATATGGTTGAAAATAAAACCTTTGATTTGAGACAGACAATTATGGTTAATTCCGGAGTAAAAAAAGCTTCCGAGGATATCGTAATAGTTGTTGTGGATGACGCAAGTTATGAATATATTCTGGATAATTACGGAGAATGGCCTCTTCCGCGTGATATTTATGCAAAAATTGTTGATTATATTGAAACACAATCCCCGCGTATTGTGGCATTTGACCTGATGTTTGTTAAATCTTTGAAAAGTGCTAATCAGGCTGATAAAGCGCTTGCTGATTTGTTCAAAAAATACGGTAATGTTTATACCGCTATGAATCTCGATAATCAGTCAGAAGATTTGCGAACTCCGCCAAAACTTCCTGAAGCTCTGGCCGTCAACGTAAAAAACTATTCAAATGACGTGAATTTTGATGCCTTAACTTTCACCAACTGCCGTGCAATAATTGACGATATCTTAAACTATTCCTCAAATATCGGATTTATAAATGTATCAAGATCTGACGACGGAATTTTACGCACCATGCCTGTATTTGTAAAATATCAGGATAAATTCTATCCTCAACTTGCACTCAAAGTCGGAATGGAATATTTAAGACAGGTTGAAGGGATTAATGTTGATAATTTTGAAATAGATGCCAATTCAGTATTGAGTTTTGGCGGACGAAATATTCTTTTGCAAAAAGACGGCTCTGCAATTCTTAACTGGTACGGACCGGCAGGGACTTATACACAGATTCCTCTGTACAAATTGATTAAAGCAGTTAATCATGAACAAACAGATTTAGATTACAATTTCCATAACAAAATTGTTTATTTCGGTACAACGGCCGCAAGCCTTTTTGATATAAAATCAGTTCCGACTGACAAGATTTATCCGGGAGTGGAAATTCAGGCAACTTACGTTAATAACCTTATTGATAACAATTTTATCAGCAAGGTCGAGCGTTTTAGTACGATTGTGATAAGCCTTATTCTCGCTTTTATAATCGGGACAATTGTTTTACGCTCCAAATCAGCGGTATATGCGGCACTTGTTTCACTTGGAATATATTTTATTTATGTTCTGAGCGCATATTACGTCATGCGCTTTGGCAATGTTTGGTTTGAGGTTATTTATCCTCTAATCTTTTCAATGCTGGCGTTTATCGGTACGTTAATAGTAAAATATTTGATTAAATCCCGCGACTTTGAATATCAATACAAACTTGCAACGACAGACGGATTGACAGAATTGTATAATCACAGATATTTTCAGGAACAGATGCTCAGACAGGTTGAACAGGCTAAGCGTTATGAATCGGATTTTTCATTGATAATAATAGATATAGACCATTTCAAAAACTTTAACGACACATTCGGCCACCAGTCAGGTGATGCAGTGCTCAGACAGGTTGCGTTAACTCTTAAACGCAGTGTGCGTGCAACAGATATAGTCTGCCGTTACGGCGGAGAGGAGATGAGCATTATTCTCCCGAATATCGGAAAAGATGAAGCGTATTCTACAGCGGAAAAAATCTGTAAACGCGTAGCGGAAAAGACATATAGATTAAGCGGCAACAGAGAAAGCAATGTTACAATAAGTCTTGGTGTGGCTACTTATCCTTATGACGGGTCTGATGCAGCAGCAATTATTGAAAGTGCTGATAAAAGGCTGTACGCGGCAAAAAATAACGGACGTAATCAGGTAGGTTAACCTATTTATTGACGCAAGCTGCGCAATAAATCATAGTAAATACAGCTTTTACGAAAATTAAATCAGCATTTTTCCGTTTTCGTATATCAACGTTCCGTCTGCATAGATTTTGCCGCCGTTTTTCATGTTTTTAATCAAATCCCAATGCAGGCCTGATACATTTTTACCGCCGGTTTCCGGATAAGACGCGCCTACTGCCATGTGGATAGAACCGCCGATTTTTTCGTCAAACAAAATATTGCCGGTTACTTCCTGTATTTCCTCATTTGTACCTATTGCTATTTCTCCGATACCTTTTGAGCCTTCATCCATATCAAGCATGGCCTGCAAAAAGTCCTGACCTTTTTCAGCCTGTGCCTTAACGATTAATCCGTTTTCTATCCACAGATGTACACCGTGCGCTTCGTTGCCGCGGTAGTTTTGCGGAAAATCAAAATATATTTCACCGTTAATTCCATCCTCGACTGGTGATGTAAATACTTCGCCGTCAGGGTAATTGTTTTTGCCGGAACAGCTTATCCAGCGGCGGCCTTCAACATTAAACGTAATGTCGGTTTTTTCGCCGGTTATGTGGATTTGTTTTACATTGTTAAGATATTCCGCCCATTTTGTCTGTTTTGCGTCAAGCTCCTTAAGTTTTGCAACCGGATCTTCGCAATTCAGATAGCAGGAGTTTATCAGAAATTCGGTGTATTCATCCAGGGACATTTTTGCTTCCTGAGCAAGAGCGTTTGTCGGAAAATCCCCGATAACCCAGCTTGCTTCACCTTTTGCGGCACGTGACATTAATATTTCGGATAATTGTTTGGTTGCTTTGCCGCGGCGGGAAAGCTTGTTTAAATCAGCGCGTGCCATACTTTTTGTGTTCAGCGGCGCTCCGATTGAGATAAATTTGTCAATGGTTTCGTATTCCATTTTGGTAATAGGGTCAACATAATCAAGCTGTTCGTCTGATGCGTATTTGATGAATGTATCTGCTAAATCAACAATGGATGTTCTTACAATCGGATGACCGCCTTTTTCAAGCACCCGTTTATAAATTGCTTTAACAAGGTCTTTTGCTTCTGCACTTGTTGCACGGATTTGAACAGTGTCTCCTTTTTGAACATCTGTTGAATAGTCAACCAGAACTTGTGCGTATTTATCCCAAACAGTATTCATTTTGCTCTCCTTTTTAATTACCCTAAAACCGGCGTGTATCGCGATTTTAGGGTATTATAAATAATTAAAGATTAACTTTCAATTAATAAGCTGGCGCCTATAACTCCCGCTGTATTACCCAGTTGGGCCGGTACCACTTCGACAGCAGAACCTGCAATCTTCATTGCGCGTTTTTTAAGCGTTTCTTTTAACGGGTCAAGCAGAATTTCACCGGCATCAGCAACACCGCCGCCGATAATGATTTTTTCAGGGTTAAGAAGGTTAACTACACTTGCCAGCCCTACGCCGATGTATTCACCCATAATGGTGAAAATTCTTTTTGCAACAGGATCGCCTGCCTTAGCGGCTTCACATACGATATACGGGGAAATATCACCGCCGCTTGCCAGTTCGCGGAATTTGGTTGATTTTCCGCCTCTGATGTAATCTTCGGCCATTGCGACAATTGAAGGGCCTGAGGCAAACGCTTCCAAACAGCCGGTATCGCCGCAGCCGCAAAGAGGGCCGTCATGGATTTGTAATTTTATATGGCCGATTTCGCCTGCCGCATTTGAAGCACCGCGGACAAGTTTTCCGTTTACGATTAAGCCTGAACCAATGCCTGTGCCGACAGTGATACAAATCAGGTTTTCACATCCTTTGCCGGCGCCGTAGTTTAATTCGCCTAATGCAGCGCATCTTACGTCATTATCAACACGGGTCGGGATTTTAAATTCGTCCTCAATAAGTTTTGCAATAGGAACTTCCACCCAGCCCGGAATATTCGGAGCGTTTCTTACGATACCTGCTTTATAGTCAACCTGTCCAGGAAAACCAAAGCCGATACCTTCTATATCTTTTGTTGAAAGTTTTGTTTCTTTCATCAGATCATAAATAGCTTGTTTTATATTGTTTACTGTGTATTCATAACCCATTTCCGCGCGTGTCGGTACTGAATTAGAGTAAACAATTTTGCCTTTATCGTCTACTAACGCGATTTTTACGTTTGTTCCGCCAACATCAATTCCTATTCTGTTTTTCATATCTTTCCCCTTAATTTATATAAATATTGTCCGTTTCTTAATACTATGACAAACATATTTATTACTCAAGCGGGTTAGAAAATGAACATTATTAAGATATATTAATTTCGTATATACTATTTTACAAATACCGGAAACGTTGATATAATAGGCTTAATTGGAAATAAAAGAAAATTGGGGTAGCAAAAAAAATTTTTAGGGTGGTTATAATAGTGATGTTTTATGACTTTATAGGAGAATTGGCATGAATATTAGCCCTATTAACAACATATCTTTTACAACGTTGCAGTTTACAGGCAAAAACAAAAATAATACAGACAGTACAAAATCAACTACAAGACTCGGTATGGCAGTACCGCTTGCGACATTGATTGCAATGAGTCCGATGACAACAGTCGGAACTGCAAATATACCGGATGTGAATACTGTAATCCTTGAAAGCACAATGAAAGACAAGCTTCCGGAGAATACCAATCTTTTAAAAACGGAAAGATATCGCGGTAATGACGGCATTGTAAGAAAATTATATTATGTAAATAACAAAGAAGCTTCTAATAAAGTAAATGATATATATATAAATGACGGTGATTTAGACGGTAAAAGAATTACAGAATATAAAAATGTTACCTTAAAACTCGTCGGAGATGACGGCGTTGAAGCCAAAACCTTTAAATTTCCGCAATTGACAGTTCAAGCTACAGATGATGCAAATAGTGTTTACGGTTATACTGAACCTAATATTTCTGCTCAGCTTGCTAAATTCCTGCTTTCTGATGAGAACAAAACAGGCATCAAAACCAAAAATATAACCAAAACTGTGAAAGCCGGAAGATACGGACTTGAAAATGTTAATTCTCAAAATACAGGCTGGACAAAAGTTAAGCCGGAAGGCTCTTTCGGACACCCTGTTGCAGGCTGGACAAGACAGGTAGACGGTGAAACTTATACAATCAATGCGTACACTACTGACAGAAACAAAAAGGATTATGAAGTAGTTACAATAAAGCGTGCAGGTGAACCTGAATTCAGGGTTGCTAATTTGAAAAATGTAACTTCATCATTAATTGATGCAGGCGCGCCAATTGGAGATTTTAGTTACAACCAGATAACTTTGTTGAAAAACAAAGGTACTGAGACCGCCAGAATTTTTAATGATGCATTATTTGCTGATTTGAAAGAGTTGACAAATGACCCTGCTAATAAGGCTTTTAAACTGGAAGATGTTGAAGAAACCCAGATTGTAGATCACAAAGGCAATATTTATGATGTAGAGTAAGGCTGTTTGGAGAAAATAAATGAATATAAAGTCAATAAATAACATTCATATAAATACTAATCAGACAGGTTTTGCAGGAAAACCGGACAAAAAGCCGGAAGGAGCAAAATCATCAACTCCAATGTATGTAAAAATTCCTTTAGCAACATTCATTGCAATGAGTCCGCTTGCTCCAAATACAGTTACAGCACAGGACAAACTGCCTCTACCGGCGCAGCCTGAAAAAGTTGTTGTAGACAATAACAGCCCGCAAAATCGTTTGGCCGGTAAAACGCTTGCCGTAAAAACATTTTTTAATGTAAATGGTGAAAACTACATAGTCAGAACAAAAGATTTAGATAATGACAGTACAAATTTTGAAAGTATTTTAATCTCTCAGGCAACCCCGAATTCTATAGGCAGCCGTTATGAAGCAGAAGAAATATCAAAATATAATTTTGCACCATTAGCTGATGATGAGGCAAACAATGGATTTTTTACGGTAAAAGGTGTAAAAGCGCAGGATATTGTCGATACCCAGAAAGTATTAATCGCAAATGATGAATTTCTGGAATATTTTGACAAATTGGCGCAATCGCCGGAAAACAACGGCGCTATAGAAGTTGTAAATCATAATGAAAATCTTGTTCCTCTGCCGTCCGGCCGTGTGGTAATCTCTTATGAGGACGGAAATTTATGGAAAGATGCTCATCAATACGTACCGGAAGGTGAATTTATGGGGCACAAAATCCTTGAGGGCGACAACGGAATTTATGATATTTCAATTTACAATTCTGACAAGCAAACTCTTACAGCAGAAGAATTTACGCTGAAAAAAGAAGGCTATCCGGAATTAAAAATTGACAAAATGATTAAAGTGAAATCCAGCTTTGCGACAAACAATATGGAGCCGGTAAGTTTTGAAACATATCAGTTTAACCTGAAAGACAATGATGGTGTAACTACAATAATTTATGACAAAACACTAGGCGAATATATGGAAAAAGTCGCAAAAAGCGCCTTGTATAACAAAAATAATGTTCCGTTTGATAAAGCGGAAGTAGCAAAGGATTATAAAATTTCTGCAAGTACCGAAAACATTTATATTGATGATAAAAAATAAAAACAGGAGAATGAATTATGGCAATCAGACCAATATCACAAATAATGCCAAATCAAACAAATGTAATTCAATTTGAAGGAAAGAAAAAGGAAAAAAACACACCACAGCCGCATACAACACCAATGGTTAAAGCTGTCCCGCTGGCTGTTCTAATTGCAATGAGTCCGTTGTCAAGTGATGCGGCATCAAATTATCGCATTGAACCGGAAGCAAATACTATTGAATTGGTTGATGCACCGGAAGTTAATGAAATTGATGAAATTGATGAAGCACAGCAATCCGGCAGGGTGTTGGCATCAAAAACATTTGGAAAAGTAAGAGCCTCAAAAAATCTGGAAATTCAGTTAGTTCAACAGAATAATAAGAAAAATGTACAGTTTCTTTATACCGGATATGACAATAAAATAACCAAAACCCGTAAAAATCAGTTAGTAAAATATAATTTCTCATTACGTTCTGATGATGGGACAAGTAAGAAATTTACAATAAAAAATGTACATTCCTATACAGACAAGGAACTGCAAAAAGATTTCAACAGCCGCATGGCGCCTATTCCTATTGTTCCTAATGACAAAAGAGTTACTTCCTATATGGAAACTCTGAATAGACAGTATCCGGGAGCAGTGGAAGTTGTTCAGTATAATCGTGTGGTCGGTCCTTCTGCAACCGGTTATCTGGAAAACAATGCCGGCGGTAATTCGATGAAAACAGCAACACCTAAGGCTAGCTACGGTAAGAATATAGGCAGTAATGATTTTGACGGTGATAATGGCAAATATACAATAAGATATTATTCTACTGACGGCAATGAAAATAATGCTGAAGTAGTAACCGTACAGAAAGCTGGTTATCCTGAGTTAAAAGTAAGTCTGGCTGTGTATCATAAAGATACTTTCTTTAGCGATTATAATAATGCAACACAGCTAAACTACGGTCAGGTAATATTAGTTGATGCAAAAAACAAAAAATATAATATTGTTGATAATGCATTAACTCAGGCTATGGATTTTGTTAAACAGTCACTTACCGAGCAAGGTAATGCATTTAATAACGCGTATGCAGTATTATCTCTGGCAAATAATTATGGTGTAACAACAAAAGGGGCAGTATTTGCTCAAGATTAATGTGTAAATTTTTGTAAACATGTTGAAACATGCTGAAATTCAACGTTTCAGCATGTTTTTTTATATATGAGTATAAAAAATAAGAGAATACCTATGAGCTTAAATGTAGATTTTAATAAAATGAAAACATCGCAGCAGGAGATACAAACAAATACTCCTGTAGAAGTTAAATCTACGTCTGCATCTGTAAATGTTCCTATTGGCAAAACAGAAACAGCGAATACTGATTTATGCTCAAAATTAGGCATTACTCAGGAACAATATGTTAAATTATGTAGCGAGAACGCGCAATTTGCAACATTAAGTTTTGAAGAACAGTTAAAATTTATAAAAAACATAAAACAAGCTGCGCAAACGTCATCATTAACAGAAACTACGGTAGAAAATACAGTTGATACAGAAAACGATAATCGTTCACAAATCCAAAACGATAAGGAAAAGCCTATTACAACGCTTGCTTTTTCAAGAATGTCAATTATGAAAAAGTTTGAGGTTTATTCTACCGAATTGGCAAAGAACGAATTTCTTTACGGAGATAAAGAGAATAAAAAAACTATTGAAGATTGGAATAGTTTAAGTAAAGAAGAACAGCAAAAATTAATTGATCAGCAAAAAGCAACATTAGCTGCGAAAAAAGGTGCTCTAAGTAGAAAAAATGGACATGCATGGCTAGATAAATCAATGACTTTGTTATTAGCCGCAAGTGAAAATGCCCAAATGAGTCTTGCTGATTTTAAAAAGAAACCTGCGGAATATCAGGAAATGACTCTTTATGATTATCTTTATAATCAGGATATTAAGGATTTATCCAAAGCTAATCGAAGAATATTAAGTGAGAATAATCTATTATGTGAGGCTGTACAATATGTAACCGGTTCTGATGAAAAACCTTGTCCTGCTGAGGCAAGAAAAATCTTGAAAGAGAAGAATATTAATTATGTTCAAGCTGAATATGAATATTTGCAAAATAAAACAGAAAATGGCGAAAAGTTAAGCAGAGCCGAAAAAAATAGGTTTGAATCTTTGAGTAAATGGGTGGAATCTGGCGTTGATTTTAGCAAAATAGGTACAAAAGCCGGTTCAACTCCTAAAATTTTTGATGAAATTATGTCGTCTACCTATGCAGAATCATTTGAAAAAGCTTCTGTAGATGACAAGGTGATTATTCTAAAAGATTACTTAGAAAAAACTTATGATAAAAATGATCCTAAATATACACAGATTGTTGAAGATTTAATGACTGATGCAATGGAATGCGGTAGTTTAGAACTCGCAGACCTTATACACTCATTAGCTAAAACAGACAAAAAATTTCGGAAACAATTAACAGATAGTGACAAAGAGTCTACCAGACAAATCAACGCTGTTAATAATCACAATTTGGATGCAGAAGTCGTTGATTACATTAAAAAAGAAGTTGGACGCGGTGACAAACTAAGTGAACAGAATATTCGTGCTGTTCAAAATACAGTTGAAGAAAAATTTATGACAGGTGTTGCTAAAGCAACGAAAGAATCTAAGTTACAGTCAGTACATAGTGGCAACGTCTATATGAGCCAGAGAGCGGCAACATCTGAAGTTCAGAAAGAATTAGTAAATATAATTGTCGAAAACGGCAATCAGGAAGCTATAGAACTGGCAGCTGCAACGGCTGATAAATATAATGATGATGTTGAAAAAGATGCATTAGATACTTTAACCTATGAAAATGAAGCTGCAACGCATGCTGCAATTGATAGTAACGTATATTCCAGAATGGCTGTTGAAAACCAAAAAGCCGCATACGAAATGATGTTGAAGCGAAACGAAGAATATACGCAGGATGCAAAAGTTGCTGAACAGTATAGTATGAAAATGGCAGATCAGGTTGAAACCTTAGATGCGTCTGTTCAAGCAGAAGCACACAGAATCGTTTCTCAATCAAAATTTGAGAGTGTTATTGAGCATGCAGCAGAAAATATTTACAAATACGACGAGTCTGCGCAAAAAGATGCGATGAAATATACGCTTGAAACAGGCAACGAAAAAGCTATTGAAGCGGCAATTTCTAATGCCGACAGATGTGAAGGATTGAAAAACGAAACCGCCGCGGCTCCTTCTAATAGTGAAAGTTACGACAGAGATCTGGCAAGAGAAATTAGAACTTACACTACACAAATTGAACAAAAATATACTCAGCAAGTCGCTCAAGATTATGCGGAATACTCAGCAGAGCAGGATTTCCGTACAGGATTGATTGAGCCTGAAGAAACTAAATCCGCTATTGAAGAATATATAGCAAAATTTAAAGATCCGACATCTAACAAATTCGCATTAATCGGTCAATTAGAACCAAGCCAGAAAAAGGAAGCTATTAAAGCGCTGGTTAAGTATGCTCCGACATTGATTAATTCCTTTATAGATATGGGTTATGGACCTGAAATAATTAAAATTATCGGTGAAACATCAGATCTGGCTATCAAGGTTGTTCAATTAATGGATTACAAAGGCCAGTCAGAAGTTCGCGAAATCGTTCGTAAGCATCCTGATCATTACGAAGAATTATACGTAAAATATTTTGCAGAGGACAAACAAAACTCTGTTCAGAATAATATTACATCCCCATTTGGCGGTAACAGTCTGCTTAGACAAATGAACAGAGAAGGACAAGTATTCTTTAATATCTAGTTATGTAGGTGTAAAAGGAAGCGGCGAAGTTTTGAAAAAACTTCGCCGCTACACTTATTTTTAGAATAAAATTTAAGCTTTAGTAACTTTTCCTGCTCTTAAACAAGATGTACAAACTCTGATTTTTTTAGTTTGACCGTTAACAACAGCTTTAACTTCTTGTAAATTTGGCTGTTGGCGTTTTACAATTTGTTTATGAGAGAAAGTTAATTTTGCAGCTTTAAGTGCTTCTTTTCCACATATTTCACATTTTTTTGACATAGTTATTTCCTTTTCTAGCTAGTTGTATGAGAATATAATAATATTAAAAATATAAATTTTCAAGAGGCGTGTTAATTTTAGTTAAGAAAATCAATATTTAGACATTTTTATTACCCACCCTGGCTATTTATTATTAAGTCATGTTACAACAGTGTTTAAATCATTTGTCTTTTTTGTTTTAATAAAATAAAATAGAGGTGGGGAAATTTAGAGGGTATAGATGATGTTAGAACAAAACCTTAAAGAAAGAACATTAACACCGCAAGAAGTAAGAAACATTTTGAAAGCGGACAACAGAGAAATTTTGGAACTTTGCAAACGTGCTTCTATTTTGCCGAAGAAAAATGACAAAGGCCAAACTTATTTTTCTTATGAAGAAGTTAAAAATTTGAGAAAAGTACAGGCGCTGAAATACCCTGCAACTCAGGAAAAATACCCTTCTGCTGTTAAAAATATTTTGCATTCGCTAAAAGAAATGGAACAAAATTTGAGCGATAGAATTTCTAAAGTTATTGACGAAAAACTAGAAGGCATGGACGAAGTTGTTGTTGAACTTATTCGCTGCAAAACAGATAATGAAACTCTGCGCCAGAAAGTTATTGATTTGAATAAAGAAATTTACCAGCTTAAAAACAGTTTAAACTGCTACAAACCGGTAGGCTTAGGCTTGTACAGAAAAAAAGACAAACACATGTGGGAATAACGGTCTGTCCGTTGATATTTAAGAGGAATTAATAATGGCTGTAAAAGATAAAGAAACAGAAACAGCAGTAAACCCTGCTGATGAAAGAAGCAAGGCGCTTAAACTTGCTATAGAAAAAATAGAAAAGGACTTTGGTAAGGGCTCAATTATGAAACTTGGTGATAAAGCATCAGTTAATGTTGAAGCTATTCCGACGGGTTCTTTAGCGCTTGATGTTGCACTGGGCATAGGCGGCGTTCCGCGCGGCCGTATTATTGAGATATATGGCCCTGAAAGTTCCGGTAAAACAACACTTGCACAGCACATAGTCGCAGAATGCCAAAAACGCGGCGGTATTGCGGCTTTTGTTGACGCCGAACATGCTCTTGATCCTGAATATGCAAGAAATTTAGGTGTTCAGGTTGACGATTTGCTTATATCCCAGCCGGATACAGGAGAACAGGCACTTGATATTACAGAAGAACTGGTTCGCTCAGGGGCTGTGGATGTTGTTGTTGTCGACTCTGTTGCGGCACTTGTTCCGAAAGCCGAAATTGAAGGCTCAATGGAAGATCAGCAAATGGGCTTGCAAGCACGTTTGATGAGTAAAGCTTTGAGAAAATTAACAGGTATTATCGGTAAAACCAATACTACTGTAATATTTATCAACCAGTTGAGAATGAAAATCGGGGTTATGTATGGTAATCCGGAAACAACAACCGGCGGTAACGCTCTTAAATACTATGCTTCTGTTCGTATGGAAATTAAACGTACGGATGGTGTTAAAGGCGATGATGGCGATGTCGGAAACCACGTAAGAGTAAGAGTTGTTAAAAACAAGGTAGCGCCGCCTTTCCGAACTGCTGAATTTGATATTATATTTGGTAAAGGTATCTGTAAAACAGGTAATATACTTGATGTTGCGGTTAACCTTGATATTGTAAAAAAAGCAGGTTCATGGTTCAGCTTTAATGAAGAAAAACTTGGCCAGGGACGAGATAAAGCACGCGACTTCTTAAACGAAAACCCTGATATCCTCAATCAGGTTGAATCACTTGTAAGAGAAAAATTAGCAAACAAATAACATCGGGTATTAAGAAGATGAGCAAAGCCGCTGTTTACAGCGGCTTTGCTTGTGATATTTTGCAACAGAGACCTGATAAAATTTATTCTATTTTTTCAGGGTGACATCTATCATAAAACAATTATCAGGTGAACGCGCTGCTGCGCCTATTGATACGCCCAATTCTTCGTAATTTTCATACCCAAGGTATATTGAAAATCTCATATAATCCAGATTCATACCGTCTCTAAAAGGTAAAGGTTTAACAGACATAATGATTTCTTTAACCTTTTTGTCAAAATATTTATTCTGGTATATTGATATTTTCATGTCTTTTATTTCACCCTCACGGGTTATTATAAGATCATATTCTGCTCCCCAATGACATAGGGCAAACATCCTTTTCTTTTCGAAGGCTTTACGGAGTTCTTTTGCATAATCCTCCATATACCCAAAGTATATAGGATTAGTTTCTTTAGTTTTTCGGATACCTGTTCCTCGCGGAAGCAGTTCCTCGCTAAATCCGATCTTGGGCGTTAACAAAATAATCAGTAATAATATTAATATTTTTTTCATACACTGATTATACTTCAAGCAGTTCTTTGTGGCAAGCGTCTGTAATATCCATCAACAGGTGTTCCATCATCGCGGGTGTACGCGGATACCCATATTCTACCTGATCTTATATCCCTTTCTCTATAAATTTCTCCTTTAGATAAGCTTTCCATTAATACAGGTTCAAACAAATCAAACAGTCCTTCTTTTGCCATTAAATCTACATTCTCACCGGTAATAGCTAAATCATCAATACTATCAACAAAGCTGCGTTTGTACTTCTTATATTCGTCAATAGGAATAGCATTTTTACAACTTGGCATATTATCAATACCATGGGCCTTTAGTGTCCCGAAAGGTAACCATGTATCAGCCTGTGTTTCTCTTAATATGTATGTTGATCCGATATTTTTTCGCATTTTTGATACAGGGTCATTCCTGTCTCTGAAATTGAAAACCCAATCAGAATAATCAACATCTTTGTCAGCTGAACGCTTTTTAATACCAAACGCATTGTATGTAAATGTTTTAAAACCATACTCAATTCCTACATGAGTTGCCTCTGTTCCGCCTTCTGAATGTCCAATCGAAACAGTGTTTCCATTGTTTAAGTCGTATTTATTTATCAAATTATCAGTGAATTCTTTAGCCTTTTCAATCTGTCTGCTAGAGCCTGTAAACGCCATTTTTAGATTGGCGCCCCAATCTTTACGTTTTTCTCTTTTATCTGTACCAACAAAACATACGGCATATTGTTCTCCTTTTTTGTAAAGCACTACTTTACAGTTGCTGTTTTGTTCATATCTGTGGGTTACTTTTACCCAGCCGTTACCGGCATCAGTACCTTCCGGTACGCTGTTTTTACACATGTCATTGGCTTGAGCACATAATTCTTTGTACTCATCAGCTTTTTCAAAAATGTTCTCCATTTTAATTTATCCTTTCATTTTTTGTATTGCAAAATCGACTGCTTTAAAAAGCAGTCGATTTTGCAAGTAATCTAACACCAGTTGAGACTAAAGCTATTTTTTCAGGGTAATTTGTATCCTAAAGCGTTTGTCAGGTGAGCGCGGTGCGGCACCTATAGACATATTTACTTCTTCAAAATTATCATACGATAAAAAGACAGAGAATCTCATATAATCCAAATTCATGCCGTCTCTAAAAGGTAAAGGTTTAACAGACATAATGACTTCCTTAACCTTTTTGTCAAAGTAATTATTCTGATATACAGACACTCTCATATCTTTTATCTGGCCGTCCCGCGTTACGGTAAAGTAATATGCAGTACCCCAATGGCACAGAGCAAACATCCTTTTCTTTTCAAAAGCTTTACGGAGTTCTTTTGCATAATCCTCCATATATCCGAAATATATAGGATGCGTCTCTTTGGTTTCACTTTTACCTGTTCCTCGCGGAAGCAGTTCCTCGCTAAATCCGATCTTTGGTGTTAATAAAATAATCAGTAATAATATTAATAATTTTTTCATATTTATATCATATACTAAAAATTTCAAAAACCCAAGAGGATATCAGGCAATTTTGCATAAAGATACGATATCTCCTGAGAGTCGGTAAGCAAACAACTTTACCATCTACTAAGGCGGGTTTCTATTCCCGCGGGCTTGAGCCTTAACTTACATATTCAGTATAACGTATATTTTTAAAAATAAAAGTCCACGAAAACATGTAGATGAAAACACCTAGGTGTTTTCATGGATAGCCAACTGGCCCAATCCTTGTGCCGCTTGCTTTTCGGCGGTTTCGTTTTTGATGAAAAAGCGCAGATTTTTGCTGTGTTTTTAGGGCATCCAATTCAAAAAAATGTTTAAAATTAAATGTTAATTTTTGTTAAGCAAAAATGATGGCTGAAAAAGCTGATTTATCAAGCTTTTTTATTTTTGTTATTTAATTAATTAAAAATTAGGGCAATTTAAAATCATCAGCAAACTTACATGCAATACAAAGTGTAATGTGTGTAGAAAATTTAGGAGGTTTTCAATGATCGACAAATTAAATGGTGTACAATTTACAGGTAAAACAGGTAAAAATTTGCCTGCTCAAAAACCTGAAAAAGAAAATAAATCACAGCAGCCGGAACAAGTTGTGGTTGTTTCTAAAGATGGCGCAAGAGCGTTACGAAACTATGCAATGGGTATTCTTGCTGCATTAGGAACAACAATTGCGGCTCCGACCTTAACAAGTTGTGATGATGATTTTGCTCCGGATATGGAATTTAATCACAAAGACAGTTTGGTTGTAAATGTGGATTATCACCCTATCCCGCAAGATCCTGATACATTCATCGTAGAAGTACCAAAATATGTTACAGATACTATCTACAAAACCGATACAATTTATAAAGAGAAACCAGTCTATCTGCCGGGGGATACTATTTACAAAACTGACACAATAATTCAGAAAGTTCCGATTTATTTACCTGGTGATACTATCCGCGATACCATAAAAGTAGAAATTCCTGGTGAAATTGTTTATGTAAAACCTGATTATGAATCAGAAGTGGCCGATTCACTTATTCAGCACGGTCATAACTTAGGGCTTGATATGGACGGTGACGGCAAAATCCCTACCCGTATCCACGCATTTGATCAATGGAATTCTGTTGACCACGACTTAGTATTTGACGGCAAAGCATCTTCTTACGAAACAATGGTATTCACAGACAGAAAACTGGATTACTCAAAAGATTCTAAAAATCCTACATTAAACTACAGCAAAGCTGAATTCTCCGTTGATTACGGCAAAGGTGTTACATTTGAATACTTTGACTCACGTTATCCAGGCTCTAAACCTTCAAGTAAAAATGACTGGATTCCTACAGGAAAGGTTTGTTTGACTAACCTGCGTAACGGATTTATTCAACGTTCTGTATATGATGAAAACGGCAATCTTGTAAATACCGGTTCATTTGAAAAAGGTGATTCAGAAGTAAGCTTCTACGAAAACTTAATCAGCCCGAGCGGTTACACTGACTCTTACGCATGGTCTGAAGCTAAAATGTACAGAAGCAACCCTGAAAAATAATTTTCTACACGAAATATAGCCGAAACAAGTCGCCTTTATGAAAATATATTAATTTTTGTAAAGGCGACTTTTGCTGCAAAAGCTTATTACTACAAGGTTTTTTGCATTTGTGTTATAATTTAGTTCCGGCAACTAGCAAATTTATAAATTTTAGAATTTTAAAAGCTCATACACACAATTGGAGGTCTAAAATAAAATGATTGAAAAATTAAACGGCGTAAACTTTACAGGTAACAGACCGGTATCAAAACCGGAAAACAATTTACCTCTTAAAAAGCCTCAACAAAACTTACCGCAACAAAATGTTGTAATCTCAAAAGACGGTGCACGTGCAATGAGAAATTTGGCATTAGGTATGCTGGCAGCGTTAGGCGCAAGCTCAATGGCAGTTAGCTGTGATGATGACCCTGATTTTGTTTTTAATCACGAATCAGATACTGAAGTAAATGTAAATTTACGACCATGTCCTGTTGATCCGGATACAATAGTTATAGAAAAACCAATACCGGGTGATACCGTTAGAGATTCTATTATCGTTGTATTACCTGGAGATACAACTTATTTGAAACCTAACTATAAATCAGAAGTTGCAGATTCCCTTAAAGCGCACGGTGAAAATTTAGGTTTTGAATTTGAAGGTGAAGGTAATATTCCTGTTCGTATCACTGCATTTGATCAGTGGAATTCAACAGCACACGATTTAGTGTTCGACGGTAAAGCATCATCAGAAGAAAAAATGGTGTTTATTGATAGAGCACAAGATTATTCTGAAGATCCAAACAACCCGCAGGTAAAATACAATCGTGTTGAATATTCTGTTGATTATGGCAGAGGTGTTGCCGGAGAAATTTCCAAAGCACCTGTTGTAGGTGTGAAACCGAGCAGCCCGATTGAATGGCAGGAAGTTGCAAAAGTATGTTCAACAAACATGCAAAACGGTGAAAACTTGATTTCCGAATATGATGAAAATCTTAACCTGACACCGATCGGATATCTTGAAAGAAGTACTGATGAAGGTATCAGTTTCTATGAGAATCTGTTTACTGACAGCGGATATGAAGATTCATACGCTTGGTCAGAAGCAAAAATGGTATTAGCAAACCCTGAAAAATAAATACGAGAATAAATATAAAAAGAGTCCTCTTGAATAAAGGGGACTTTTTATTATATTTGCTGTATAATAAAAATTATGGAAACCTTAGCGCAATTTGTTCAAAAGAAAAGAGATAAACTCGGCTTGTCACCGTCAGGACTTGCAAAACGCTGCAACCTCGACTTAAATACGATTGAGGAGATAGAAGCCGGCAAGGAATTGTTTCTGGCGGTTACAGTGCGTCAGAATCTGGCAAAGGGTTTACGTTGTCATCCGGAAGAAATACGGGTTTATGAAAAAGATATAAGTACGGATCTTGTATCCCCTCAGATTATTGAAAGTTTGAAAGAATTGATATTAAAGGGATCCGGCGGTTTAAAATGTCCGAAATGCGGTGCTCCGCTTGTGACAAAGATTGTGCAGATGTACGATTTAGAGGACAATCTGGTTGTTGAGCCAAAGGCACATTGTTCAAAATGCGTATTTCAAATCCATTAAAGGCGTTCATTCTTTATTGCAGAGGGGGTTGAAATTTACAACGCAATGAGTTATAATGGGATTAAGCACATTGAAAACTAACAAATAGCAAGTTTCACGTTAGTTATTAAAGAAAAGCAAACGTGGGGACGTTTTAGATTTGACAGGATGATTGGTTGTCATAAGCTGCGTGTCCGTGCGCTGTTCACGGTTATCAACGAGCAAAACAAATTAAATGCTAAAAACAATGTAATCGAAGCAGACTTCTCTAGAGCTTATGCTTTAGCAGCGTAGTCTTTCCGATGAATAGCTACTGATATAGCCCAGCTTGCCGGTTATATTAGTCCATTATGCAAGCGGCAGTACGTTGATGACGGTAGGCGTATCAAGAGAACCGTCAAGGGTTTAGAGTTTCCCCGAAATAAAACCTTGGATTAACTCATAAGGGTTGTGATATTTACCTGAGTTAATTGAGCGAATAAATATCTACACACGTAGAGGTTTATGGGAATCCATTTTGGACGTGGGTGCAATTCCCACCGTCTCCACCATACTTTTTTCTTTACAAAGAAAAAAGTAGGCAAAAAAGAAAATCAGACATAAGGTTTACCCGAAAAGAAAACAGGCTGCATCAAAATTTTCTTTGGGCAAATAAAAACTCTTTGTTTAATTTTTTACTGGATTTATTTTATTACATTCAATTCAAGAGTTTGAGTACCCTTCATGATACTTTAAATCAGACGGAAAATGAATAATTTAGTGTGCGATCCCCTGTTTATCTAAAATGAGGGATTGTTTACTAATTATGGTTATATATGTTATAATTGCTTAAAATAAAGGATTATAGCATGGAAAATGAAATTATAATTTATCAGACTCAAGACGGGCAAACAAAAATTGATGTAAGAATAGAAAACGAAACAGTCTGGCTTACGCAAAATCAAATGGTTGAATTGTTTCAATCAAGTAAAGCCAATATTAGTGAACATATTTCTCATATTTTTGAAGAAGGGGAACTGGATGAAAATTCAGTTGTTCGGAATTTCCGAACAACTGCCTCAGACGGAAAAAATTATAATACCAAGCATTATAATCTTGATGTAATCATCTCTGTGGGTTATCGTGTTAAATCTTTACGCGGTACCCAATTCAGAATTTGGGCAACACAAGTTTTAAAAGAATACATGAAAAAAGGTTTTGCTCTTAATGATGATTTATTAAAACAAGCCGGAGGCGGCGGGTACTGGAAGGAACTTTTAGAACGTATAAGAGATATTCGTTCTTCTGAAAAAGTTTTTTACCGCCAGATTTTGGATATTTATGCAACAAGTACGGATTACAATCCTAATGCTGAAGAAACAAAATTATTCTTCAAAGTTGTCCAGAACAAAATGCATTTTGCGGCACACGGTCATACTGCAGCTGAAGTTATATATTTACGAGCCGATAGCACAAAAGATAATATGGGTTTAACTGTTTTCAAAGGCAAACATCCAAAGAAAGATGAAGTTACTGTTGCGAAGAATTATCTTGATGAAAAAGAACTGAATATTTTGAACAGAATTACATCGGCCTATCTTGAATTTGCCGAATTGCAGGCAATCAGACATATTCCGATGACCATGAAAGATTGGATAGCAAAACTCGATGATTTTATAAAAATGACAGGAAGTGAACTTCTTGAAAATCCCGGGAAAATCTCAAAATTAGAAGCTGAAAACAAGGCTCTTGCAGAATATGCAAAATACAAAGAAACGATAAAAGACGAATTATCCGAAGTCGAAAAACATTTCTTAGAATCGGTTAAACAAACGCAAAAACAACTGGAAAAGAAAACCGCACATAAGTGACCTAAAAAGTCGGCAAAAACACAAACTTTACAAATTGAACATAATATATTACACTATGAATATCTTTTATTAATTAATGGAGTAAGATTATGCAGGAAATAAAATGTCCTAAGTGCGGAGAAGTTTTTCAGGTTGATGAATCAGGATACGCCGCTATAGTAAAACAGGTTCGGGATAAGGAGTTTGATAAAGAAATTTCTGCCCGCGAAAATCAGTTTATCTCAGAAAAAGAAACCGCAATTCAACTCGCTAAAGCTGAAACTGAAAGCAGATTTAATGATGAACTTAACAAGAAAGATTTGCTGATAGCTGAATTGCAATCTAAAATTGATACCGAAGCAAACGCGAAAAAACTCGCGATAACAGAAGTCACTAATGAAAAAGATAAAGAAATAGCACAATTGAAGTCGCAAATCGACTCCGCTGAAAAAGACAAAGAACTGGCTGTCAACAAAGCCGTCAGCGAAAAAGAAAAAGAACTCGCAGAAAAAGAAAAGCAAATTGCCGAACTCAACGGACAAATTAAAACCGGTGAAAAAGAAAGTGAATTGAAAGAGCAACTGCTTAGAGACAAGTATGAAGAAAAACTGAAAGATAAAGATGAAACAATCGCGTATTACAAAGATTTGAAAGCAAAACAATCAACCAAAATGATTGGTGAGAGTCTTGAACAGCATTGCGAGATTGAGTTTAATAAACTCAGACCGACCGCGTTTCAAAATTCTTATTTTGAAAAAGATAACGATGCCAAAACAGGAAGCAAAGGGGATTACATTTATAGAGATTACGGCATTGACGGAACAGAATACATTTCGATTATGTTTGAGATGAAAAACGAAATGGATACAACTTCAACAAAGAAAAAGAATGAGGACTTTTTCAAAGAACTGGATAAAGACCGTAACGAGAAAAAATGTGAATATGCAGTTCTTGTGTCGCTTCTGGAACCGGAAAGCGATCTGTATAACTCCGGCATAGTGGATGTATCACACAGGTATCCTAAAATGTATGTGATAAGACCGCAGTTTTTTATCCCGATGATAACACTTTTGCGCAATGCTGCAAGCAATTCACTGCAATACAGGCAGGAACTTGCTTTTGTCAAAAACCAGAACATTGATATCTCTAACTTTGAAGCAAAAATGAATGAATTTAAAGATAAATTTTCGAGAGATTATAGACTGGCAAGCGAAAAATTTCAAAAAGCAATTGAAGAAATTGATAAAACCATAGATCACTTGCAAAAGACCAAGGCGGCCTTAATTTCGTCAGAGGATCATCTTCGACTGGCCAATAAAAAGGCAGAGGACTTGAGCATAAAACGGCTTACGAAGAATAATCCGACCATGGCCGCAAAATTCGCAGAATTGGAGGAGAAGAAGTAACGTTTACATTTTGTTATTTGTATTGACAAATACGATAAAATTGAATTATATTAAAAACATATAATAAATACTATTGGAGATATGGTGTCAGATACAAATTTACCTTTTGGAAGTGAATTTTCACCTTCACAGATTGAGTTACCTGTATTACTTGAAGTTTGTATGAAATATTCGGGTAATAAGGCAGCTATTGAGGATTATATTCAAAAAACTTTTTTTAAAAGTCATGGAAGAGGTAATCAAGATAATAAAAATAAGCTTGCGATGAATTGTAGACTCGGATTGAAAGCGTATGGGATTATAGATGATAAATCTAAAATGACAGACTTGGGGATAGAACTGTATAATTTACGATTGGATACAAATAAATTATATAGTAGATTTGCTAAACATATCCTCCTAGAACTAAACGGCATGGCTTTTATACAATGTATTCGTGATATGACATTAGCAATGGAACATATTACATTGACTACATTAAGAAAATCCTGTGCTGAAAGACAAATTTATTATCCATCAGGTGGTAAACACCCTAGTATAATGCGTTTATGGTTAGAAAAAGCAGGAATTTTTGCTAAAAAAAGTTGGAATATTAATAACCATCAAGTTGATAAGATATTAGGATTAAATGATAATATGGAGGCTTTACGTTCTCTTACTTTATTACAAAGGATATTTTTACAGACTCTGATAAATACAGGTATTACAGAGCCTCAACCTGCAAATAGAATAAAAAAAATAGCAGAGGCTACATATAGTGTTAATTTTCCGGAAAAATCATTACCAAAAGAGGTCTTAAATAATTTGGTTGAGAAGGGGTTTATTAGTATACAAAAAACAACTACAGGCAGAGGTGCAAAACCTTTCTTGGTGTCACCGACTGATAAACTAAATAAAGAAATAGTATCTGCTTTTCTCGACCAGCTAAGAAAGCAGACAGATCCTAAGTTGGTTGATCTTCTTTGCAAACCAATGCCAGAAATTTTACATGATTTAAAATCTTCAAACAAATATATAGCAGGACTCTCACTTGAGGCTTTAGCTTTTAAATTAATGAGAATAATCGGGTTAGATTATATAGCAACCAGAGTTAGAAGTGAAAACACTGGTGGCGCAGAAGTTGATTTGATTTTTGAAGCCTCCCGTTTAGTGTTTTCAAGATGGCAGGTTCAATGCAAGAATACATCACATGTAACGCTTGAGGATATTGCGAAAGAAATTGGTTTAATACAGCTTCTGAAAAGTAACGTTATAGTCATTATAAGTACAGGAAAAATTAGTGCGGATGCAAGAAGATATGCAAATATTGTCATGAAAGATACTAATTTAAGTATTGTTATGATCGATGGAGAAGATATTTTGAAAATAGCAAAAGATCCGGCCCAAATTATTAATGTATTTATGCGTGAAGCTAAATCTACACAAATACTAAAAAAATTGAAAATATGAGGAAATTATGTTAGATAATATTAAATCTTATTATAAAACTGAACATGGTATAATGCTATGCGCTAATTCTCTTGAAATTATGAAGGATATTACTTCCGGCAGTATTAATCTCATAATGACAAGTCCTCCTTTCGGGCTTGTTCGAAAAAAGGAATATGGTAATGTAGAAGCAAATGAATATCTAAATTGGTTTAAAGATTTTGCTAAAGAATTTTACAGAATACTTTCTGATAATGGAAGTTTAGTAATAGATATAGGTGGTACTTGGAATAAAGGTTTACCCACCAAGAATTTATATAATTTCAAACTTCTCATTATGCTTTGTGAAGAATTCAATTTTAATTTGGCTCAAGATTATTATTGGTGGAATCCTTCAAAACTACCAACACCTGCAGAATGGGTAAATGTACGTAGAATTAGAGTAAAAGATGCCATTAATAACATTTGGTGGTTATCAAAATCTCCATATCCCAAAGCGAGCAATAAACGTGTGCTTCAACCTTATAGTGCGAGCATGGAAGAACTTTTGAAGAACGGGTATATAGCTAAAAAACGTCCAAGTGGACATGATATTAGTGATAAATTTTCTCATAACAATGGTGGTTCTATTCCTCCAAATTTGATAGCAATACCTAATACTGAAAGTAATAGTTCATATATTCGCTATTGTAGAAATAATGGAATAGCTCCACATCCGGCGAGATATCCAAGCGAGTTACCAGAATATTTTGTCAGAATGTTAACAGATGAAGGTGATATAGTACTGGACCCGTTTGCCGGAAGTTGTGTTACAGGTGAAGTTTGTGAACGTTTAAATCGTAAATGGATATGTTGTGAATTGATAGAAGAATATTTACAAGGTGCAGTTGGACGATTTCAAGAAATAAATCAGCAAGTAATACGTGAAAATATTACCTATAGTATAAATAAACCGGGAACAATGTGGGATACAGCAACTGAGGGAATACTTCCTTATGATGGCGGTAAAAAACGTTTAATTAATCAGGTTTAAAGTATATACGAGTGTCTTTTAACATACTTGTATATACATTGTTAATTATGCTAATATATATTTATGTGTTTTCAGAATGTGCTAAATGACAGAGTCCAATGTACAATATGCCCGCGTAACTGTGTTTTGCAAAACGGTCAGGAAGGCTTTTGCCACATAAGAAAAAATATTGAAGGCAAAATAGTTCTGACAAGTTACGGGTATAATACAGGGCTTGCAATAGATCCGATTGAGAAAAAACCGCTTTTTCATTTTTATCCGGCGAGTTCTGTGCTTTCCTTCGGGACTTTAGGCTGTATTATGGGCTGCCGCTTTTGTCAGAACTGGCATATCTCAAGAGGTAAAGCAGATGCCATGTTGCTTAATCCGACAACGCCCGCAGAAATTGTCGATATCGCAAAAGCTCATAATTGCAAAAGTGTTGCTTTTACCTACAACGATCCGATTGCCTTTTTTGAATATGCTCTTGATACGGCAAAACTTTGCAGAGAAAACGGGATTAAGACAGTTGCTGTGACTTCCGGATATATTAATCCGGAACCCGCAAAAGAGTTTTTTAAATATATGGATGCCGCAAATATTGACCTTAAAGGATTTAGCGAAAGATTTTATCGCAAAAACTGTCTGGCGCATCTCGCCCCTGTACTTGAGACCATAAAATACGTTAAAAATCAGACAAATTGCTGGCTTGAGTTGACAACACTACTGATAGAAGGCGAAAATACTTCTGATGAAGAAATAAAATCAGAATGCCAATGGATTTTGGATAATCTCGGGTCAGATGTACCCCTGCATTTTAGTGCATTTTTCCCTAATTATAAATTTTCTGACCGCAAACCTACAGAATATAAGACGCTTTTAAATGCATACAAAATCGCCTCCGGCATGGGGCTCAATTATGTTTATACTGGTAATTCTGCGGTAACGGAAACCGCGGCCACATATTGTAAAAACTGTGGTAAAATACTTATTAAAAGAGAAGGATACAGGCTTCCCGAATATAATCTCAAAGACGGATACTGTATCTTTTGCGGTACAAAATGCAGCGGAGAGTTTGAATAAAAAATATCACGGAATAAAAATTTGTTAATTCTCTATTTTTCAGGGTATTATATTATTAGGGAGTATTTACAGATTAAAACGGAGTAATAATGAAATCAGTTAAAGAAGTAGCAATAGAAACAAAAATATTATCAAGATTAAAGAACAATCCTGTTTGTCTGGAATTGGTTAATTATCTGTTTGCAGACGAAGAATTGCAGGAAATGCAGGAATATGCAAACAATGTTTCAATAAAAAGATTAGGGTACAATGACCACGGGCCTGTGCATATGCGTCAGGTAGTCAGTAACGCAATAAAAATGCTTAACCTGCTGCATGAAGCAAATATTCCGACTTCACTGGAAAAAGAGGAGATAGGAACATTTGAGGACAGCATGTGTGCTGTTATTCTTGCCGGCATGATGCATGATTTAGGAATGACCATCGGCCGTCAGGGGCACGAAGATATGTCTGTTATTTTTGCAAAACCAATGATTGAGCGTGCTTTGATGCATATTTTCCCTGAAGATTTAAACAGAAGGGTTGTAATAAGAGCGCTGGCAATAGAAGCGATAATCGGGCACATGTCCTCTAAAAAAATACATTCTATAGAAGCAGGTATTTTGTTAATTGCCGATGGCTGTGATATGACAAAAGGCCGTGCCAGAATACCGCTTGCCATAAATACAACACCTAAAGTCGGAGATATCCATAAATATTCAGCCAATGCAATAAATCGTATCGGCATTCACCACGGAGAAAGAAAACCGATTAGGATTGATATAGAAATGTCCGGTGATGTGGGATTTTTCCAGATAGAAGAAGTTCTTCTGACAAAGATTGAATCCAGCCCGGCAAAGCAATATGTAGAGCTTTATGCCGGTGTTACAGGTCAGGAAAGCAAATGCTATTTGTAAAAATTTGAACAAGAATAGAATAAAATTTGGATTTATACAAATAAATATAAATCTTAGACTCTTTTTGCTGTTTTTTGTTCACTCTGGTTTAATAACCGATAAGCCAGTTAAACGGAGCGGATTTTGCAGGCTGTTTTTCAACGCTCTCAACAGATTTAACCGCCGGTACTTCCATGACCTTTTCCGCTTTTTGAAGCAAGTTTTGTTGGATCATTTTGGTATCAACATTGTTGAATGATTTTAATCGGTCTAAATTATTTTGTAATTCAGCGTTTTCATCGTTTAAAGTCGTGATTTGACGTGAAAGTGTGTTCAAAGTTAATTCGCAGTTCATTGCAAAATAATAACTTACAAATGCCGTCACGACAAGTATACCTAACAAACCGCACAAAGTTTTATTGACTTTTCTTATTGCCATAGCTTTAACCAAATCTTCTTGTTGAAAATACCCTTCAATAACAGACGCTTTTTGCTGTACCGGATTAGTGCCGTATTGCTGCTGGTATCTGTAAGCATAAGCTTCTTCTGTTCTTACTCTTGCTGTGTTCAAAATTCCTACCCCAATTTTGTTCAAAAGTTAACTATTTAATTGTGTTTACCGTCTTATACACCTTGCTACTCTCAGTTTAGCGCTTCTTGAAGGCGGATTTTCTTTTATCTCCTCATCACTTGCAACTATTGGTTTTTTATTAACCAACTCCAGTATTGGCGGCGGACAGTGGCAAATCATTTCGTTTTTGCCGCAGTGGCACTTTTGCGAGTGATATTTGAATAAGTGTTTCACCAACCTATCCTCTAATGAGTGAAAACTTATCACACTTATTATAGCACCAAAGTCCAATAAATCCAACACATCCTTCAATGTATTTTTTACATTTGTTAACTCTTGATTAACTTCTATTCTTATGGCCTGAAACACACGTGTTGCAGGGTGAATGGAGGATTTTATGTGCGGGGTGCAGTTAACGATTAAATCAGCCAGTTCACAAGTCGTTTCAAGCTTTTTCAGCTTTCTTTGCTCTACTATTTTTTTTGCTATTCTTTTGGAAAATCTTTCTTCTCCATATTCTGAAAAAATACGCACAAGATCGTTTTCAGAATAAGAATTTACAACATCATACGCGGAAAAATCCGCATCCTGATTAAATCTCATATCCAGCGGAGCGTCTTTTGAAAAGGAAAATCCGCGCTCGGCTTTGTTGAATTGATGATAAGATGCGCCAAGGTCGAACAGCACTCCGCCCGTTATTTTTTCTATACCTAAATTTTGTAAAACTTTCTTAATATTAGTATAGGAGTCCTGTACAATTGTTAAGTTTTTGTAATCTTTTAAGCGTTCGGAAGATGCTTTTATAGCATCTTCATCAACATCAAACGCAATAAGTCTTCCATTGGGCTGTATTCTGCTTAATATAAGCCCGCTGTGGCCTCCGCCGCCGAGTGTGCAGTCAACATAAATCTTGCCGTCACTGCATTCAAGCGCGTCAACAGCTTCATTCTTCATCACCGTGTAATGCTTAAATTCTTCCATAACAATAATTTAGCATAAAAAGAGGTTTAGAAAAAGCATCTATCAGCACTTTGTTTTCACACCCCAGCTCAAATCATCACATTTTAAATTGGAGTATTCCTCAAAAAGTTGACTGATAAGTCAACGAGAAAATAATCTCATTGACTTATGCATATAACAACTTAGTCTCAATTGCAGTACCTACGTAACTTTTGGACGATACAAATGCTTAGCTTGCGTTTTTCGATAGCACCAAAACATTGCGTTAGGGCAATGTATAGCCTGTGCTAATTTTGTGTTACACATATAGCCATATATGATGATGTATTTCGTTCATAGTTCAGATTGCTAGAATACCCATAGGTTCCTTTAAAGCTGTAATATCTTTGATACGCCTTCTCTTCATTGATTTCTTCATTAGACCAGATAAAAAAGTCACCTGTTCCAAAAGGAGCAACTCTTTCAGGATCTTTGCTTAATCCGCTGCCTATATTTGTTCCTGCCCCAATTTCTCTATCTGTATTATAAATGTACATAGCCAATTTACCTAGTTGCTCTCGAGTCGGCATATTATTTACTCCTTCGCATGCAATGACGGCTCCTGCCCAATAATCATTTTGGTAGCCCCATCTGCTGTCAAAACAATATTGCATACCATATTTATTTAAAATGTCATCATTACAATCGTTTTTATTAAGTGGATTATATTGATAAGCAGGTAATATGCGAGTAATACACATTATATCAGCTAATTCAGGTATCATACAACCGGTTGTGCCTGCTAATTCTGTTACGTTGATGTGATTAATATCTTTGCCATTCGTATTAGGGTTCTTGTTACCTGATACATCGTAAAGAATCGCCATGCTGTTTGAAGTTGCGTTAAACTGATTATTAAACGGATCCTGTGTAGCATTAGGATTATATGCAATAACCGCATTAACTCCATTTGCAAACTGTACCGCTACTGTATCGCTTTCCCAGTCAAGTCCAAAGTTTTGCGCATTCTTGATTGCAGACATGTCAACAGGTTCATCACCTTCGTTCCAGATTACTTGTTTATTGAAACACTTTGTAATCTCGCTGTTGTCACACACTCTGGTGATTTTGATGTATTTCTTTAGTTCGTTTACAAAATCCATGGTGTTGTCGTAACCTGCAAGTTTTTCTTCTGTATTCATCTGACGTGTTGCGACCTCCAATCGTTTTGTAAACACATCCTGAGCCGTTGACCATGCCTTCTCATTGTGGTTTTGGATTAAGTTAGGCAGCGTCAGAACTGCTACTATCCCGATGACCGCGAGAGTGATTAATACTTCAGCCAAGGTGAAAGCGGCGCGCATTCCTCGCCCCTTGCGGGAGAGGATAGTTGGACTTAACGAGCGTCTAGCGAGTTTAGTCCTAACTTGGTGAGGGGTTGTTTCGGTCATGTTGCTTTTGCCTGACCCCTCACCCGAATTTCTAAGCTCACATTCGTTCGCTAACAAATTCTGCCCTCTCCCGCAAGGGGCGAGGGTATGTTCAAATGTTGACCGTACTTCTTTAGAGGTCTCCATGTAAGAGCGGACGTAGTCCGCACCCTCATCCGGCCTGCGGCCACCTTCTCCCATAGGTAGAAGGAAATGTAGCGATTGCTGTTCGCCTTGTTTCGACATCTTACTCACCTCACTCACTCTACTCACTTTACTCACCTTTGATGTGTAAGAGCGGACTTGTCCGCCAGACTTCGTCTGCCAGGCTTGCCTGCCCTTGGTGAGTGTAAACGCGTTACCTGATAAATAGTTTTTAAAATCCGTCATAAAATTCTCCTTCGCTGTTCTATGTATAGAAACCTATAGCAGAATTATATACTAAGATTTCTATATATGCAACACGCAAATACTAAAAAATCAGAAATAATATTCACCATACTGGCGCAACAATTGAAACAAGAAAGAGAAAGCCAAAAAAAATCAATACGCTTGCTTGCCGATGAATTTGATATTCAAAAATCGTTAATAAGCAGGCTTGAAAACGGAATTAATGAACCCAAATTAATCTCTATTTGGACATTGTGTGAAGCATTAAATTTAAAACCGTCTGAACTGTTAAGACGTGTTGAAGAAAATCTGCCATCCGAGTTTTCTCTAATAGAACATTAATATCAATTACTTTACTAAGCCTCCAAAGCCCTTATTATCCAATATTTCAATAAATTTTTTGCAGCTGTAGAGACCTTCTATCGCGTTATTTGCGGAGTCTATAACTCGGACTATTTCATTCAATTCTTCCATTCGGGTATTGGATATTCTTTTCAGTATTGCATTCCAATCCTCATCAGTTTGCCGGAATTTGACAGAACTGTCATCAATACACTGCATGAGTATTAAAAGTATATTTTTTCTGAATTCCATATTCCTAAATATCCTCAAAAGACCAATAGAGTGAAGTAATATTTTCCTGTTGCTATATACGACAAAATCCCGAAAAAAATTTAAAAATTTTCGGGATTTTGTTAAGATATTTTTACATTTTAAATTATTTCATAACACGTTTTACACGTTTCATAACTCTATCCTTGCCTAATATTGCAAGAATTGCTGTCATGTCAGCACCGCATGTTCGGCCTGTAACTGCAGCTCTTATTGCCCACATTGTAACTTTTGGTTTGATACCGAGTTCTTTAAATTGTGCACGAAAAGCTTCCAGTTTTTCATGCAGGGTTTCTTCATCAAAGCTCCAGCCCTCAGCCTGTTTAACAAACTCTTTTAATACATTCTGTGAAACTTCCGTATCCAGAACTTCGGTTTGCGCTTTAGGCTCAATTTCAACATCTTCACCAAAGAAATACGGAACTGCGTCAGTGATATCGGAAAGTATTGTTAACGGTTCGCGTGTAACTTCTACCATTCTTGTATATTGAGCATCAGTCATTTCGCTCAAATCATATTTTGTCAAATACGGTTTAAGTCTTTCTTTCAAATCTTCAATATCAAGCATTTTGATATAATGTCCGTTCATCCAGTTTAACTTATCATATTCAAATATTGAATTTGAAGAAGAAACATCACCAATTCTGAAATCCTGCGCAATTTCATCAACAGTTTTAATTTCCTGTCCGTCAGAAGGTGACCAGCCGAGAAGTGCAACAAAGTTGATTAAAGCTTCTGTTAAATAGCCTTTTTCAACGAATTCGGAAACTGCAGTTGCGCCGTGGCGTTTTGAAAGTTTACTTCTGTCAGGTGCCAGTATCATGCCCAAGTGGCCGAAACGAGGAACTTCTGCGCCAAGTGCTTCATAGATAAGAATTTGTTTAAATGTATTTGAAATATGATCTTCTCCACGGATGATGTGTGATATTTTCATAAGCATGTCATCAATTACAACCGCAAAGTTGTAAGTCGGAGTGCCGTTTGATTTCATAATAACGAAATCACCAAGTAAAGACGTATCCATGTGTAATTCGCCTTTTACAAGGTCGTCAAATTTCAAAATAAAAGAATCGTGGAAAGCTTTCTGAGCTTTTGCAATATTAAATCTTATAGCCGGTTTTCGACCTTCTGCGCGCAACTTTTCTTTTTGTTCTTCTGTTAAATTTTCACATTTTTTAGTATACACGTAAGGTTTTTTATTTTTAGTTGCTTCTTCTTTTTCCGCTTCCAGTTCTTCCGGAGTACAAAAACATTCATAAGCATAGCCGCTTTCCAGAAGTTTTTGTGCGTATATAGGGTAAATATCAAATCTTTCTGATTGGGTGTAAGGGCCGTAATCACCGCCTACATCAGGGCCTTCATCCCAGTTTAAACCTAATGCTTTCAAGCTGTCAAAGATATTATCTATATAAGCCTGACTTGTACGTTCAGCATCTGTATCTTCTATTCTCAGGATAAATTTTCCGTTGTTTTTCTTTGCGAACAGGTAGTTAAAAAGTGCTGTTCTTGCTGTACCGATGTGTAAATTACCGCTTGGAGACGGTGCTATTCTAACTCTAACTTCTGACATAAATATCCTTCTTTCTTTATATGGCAATAGTGCATAAAAAGAATATCACGGGCATGGATGAAATTCAAGGAGTTTGTAAATTTCATAAACAAAAGCGGGCTTAAAAACCCGCCTGTGCTTAATTACTAATTTTATCATCAGCCTTAGTTACCGGTTTGAATAAAAAGACTGATAATATCATTCAAGGCTGCTGATTGTCTTGTATATTTTTGAACCTGATTTTCCAAAAGAACGATTTGTCTTTTGTATTCCATAATATTAGCCTGACAGTCACGGGAAGATGTATTTATGCTTTCCTGTACCTGTTGTGCTTCCTGCAAAACACTTTTCATTGAAATTCCAAGTGCTTCCATGGTTTGTCTGATAATCTGAGCGCCTGTTTGTTTTGTTACGCCGGTCGGCAACTGTGAAATCAACTGCTTCAACACTGCAACATTTGTCGGAACTTCAAAATCGTCCAGATCTTTTGCAAAATTTTGTGTTGAATTAACAGTTACACTGCCTGGCTGCAGATTAATCTGCGGTTTAGTGAAATTCATTGCAGGTTTTGGTTCTTCATAAACCGGTGTTGTATAAGCAGCCTGAGTTTGCGGCTGAACATTTTGAGTCAGATGTTGTTCGTATGCCGGCTGCTCATAAACAGGTTCTTCCACAATCGCGTTTTCTTCATCAAAACTCATATCAAATGCTTCTTGTTCTAATGAATTATTAGCTTCAGATGTTTCACCGAATTCGTTTATCTCCGGGGTATTTTCGCTTACAGGGATAATTTCAATGTCATTTTGTTTTTTTAGCGCTTCTACAATTTTCTTGCCAACGCCTTCATTTAATCTGTTATTTATCATTGTTCCTCTTCTTACAAATTAATTTATATTTCGCATAGCTGTATTATAAATTAGTGAAAAAATTATTTCAACATAATAGTTACAAAATGATACGTATTAAATTGCTAATAATAATTTTTTATGATAAACTCGATTTGTAAAACAGGATTAGGGTAAAATGACAGAATTTGATTATCAGGAAAACGACAGAACATACGAATTTCGCCATGTAAAATGTTTAAATTTCGGAGAAAATCCACACCAGAATGCAGGATTATATAAACGTGAAAAAAATGCGGATTTTGAAATTCTTACGGGCGGCGAGTTAACTTATTTGAATATAGTTAATATATCAGAAGCCTTGAATATTGCTTCTGAATTTTTTGATGTAAATGCTGTCGTTATTGTAAAAAATGCAGCCCCTTGCGGAGTTGCGCTGGGCAAATCAATTTATGATGCTTATACAAAAGCTTTTGACTGTGATCCTGTGAGCGCATTCTACGGCACAATTGCATTTACGCAAAAAGTTGACAAAGAAACCGCCGGCCACATCAGTTCCATGGCTGTAGAAGCTGTCGTTGCGCCGGATTTTGAACAGGATGCCCTAAAACTTCTGGCTGAAACAAACTACACAAAAGTTATTAAATTAAATACTCCGATATCTGATTACAAAAAATTACTCTGTGAAGAAATTAAAATTACCCCTTTAGGCACGCTTATTCAAGATGTAAACAAAAGCGAACTGGATAAAGATTTATTCAAAGTTGTAACAAAAAACAAACCGACAACAGAGCAGATAGAGGACGCTATTTTTGCCTGGAAAGTTGCGAAATATGCCCGCAGCAGCAGTGTTATAATTGCAACCGATTTCAAAACCGTTGCAATAGGACAGGGGCATGTAAATTCTGTTACAGTACTGGAGCAGGCTCTAAATTATGCCTGTGATGCATCAAAGTCCGCAATTGCGGCATTTGATGAACCTATACCGACAGCAGAATGTATTTATGCCGCGGCTCAGGGTAGAATAGGCTTAATTATCCAGCCCGGAGGAGCAGTTAAGGACAATGAAATTATTGCTCTTGCGGACAAATACAATATCGTTATGATTACAACAGGTATTAAAAACCTGCGTATATAAAAAGAATAGAGGAAAATATGGAAATAAAATCCTGGGAAGATTATTTTTTAGATCTTGCAAAAACCTGTGCAAGCCGTTCAAACTGCTTACGTGCGCAGGTCGGTGCGGTTATCGTCGGAGAAGATAAAAAAATTAAGGCAACCGGATATAATGGAACGCCATCAAAAGTAGAATCATGTTTTGAGCGTGGCGAATGCTATCGTATTAAAAACAATATTCCGTCAGGAACATGTTACGAAACCTGCCGTTCTATTCATGCAGAACAAAACGCAATAATTCAAGCGGGTCAAGACAGATGCCAGAATGCAACAATGTATATCTGGGGACATAATTTTATTTGTATATTATGTAAAAGATTTATTGTGCAATCAGGAATAAAAAATGTTGTCCTGCGTAAAGATGAAAATTCACCTGTTTTGCATGTAACAGTCGAGGATATCCGTAACGAACTTAATGCTCAATAGCACTTAAAAATTAACTACCTAACGCTTCACTTTAGTATTTAAACGAGTGTTCAATATTCTTTTCTATAATGCCTTTGGCTGATTCTATTTCTGTTTCTACGGCTTTTAACTGGTTCTGGTACTGCTGCATTTGTGAATCAAGTTGGACTTCAAGCATTTTTAATTTTGCTTGCCGCTGTTGAAGTGTTTTAACTATTGGAGAATCCGAATCATAATCGTTGCCGACAGCCATTAACTCATTGGTTGATTGCATCAATCCCAATTTGGATTGCGTAATCAACTGTATCTTATACTCCAAAGATGATTTGGATTGAATAAGATATTGCAATCGTAATGTCGCAACGAGTATTCCCATAATTTTTCCCTTTATCTGGTTTCGTTAAGATGACTGCCTTTCAGGAAACTATGCTGGTTGTTTTCGGCTATCAACTGCTCCATTTTATGAAACTGATGACGGTGATAATTTAACCTGTACTGTGCCATCTTTAACTTTTTCTTCATCGTAAGAAAATCTTTCAAGCCGTCAACTATTGAGTTAATCATGGCTTTTATCGGATTTTTTCTTATTATGAAGTTTCTCGAATATATCAAAAAGTCTATCAACCTTTTTATATTCATCTCTAAAGTTTCACGAAGCATTTTTCTCCTTTACAACTTTAGACCTACATATAATAAAACAGTTATTTGGATTTTATTGCCTGATTTGGCGTTTTTTGCTTAACATGTCTTAATCATGTTTTGGGTCTAAATTATCACCTGTTTGGGATTATACTACATTACTTTATTTAATATTACGAAAAAATTGGCTTAAACTTTAATGAATAAGCCAATTTTATATTTTTTTGTAATATAATTTTACACAAAATATTACAAGTTTTGAATGGCTTTACTATCACCATCAATAGATTCTTTAAGCATCTTTTTAACGACATCGCCTTGCGTATCGAGCATTTTACAAACAGTTTCGATATTTCGGACTTTGTTTGAAAGAATTGTATCGGCATTAGCCGTAATATTACCGGTAACACGTTGATAAGCAGCAAGAGCTGAAGATGTTGTACCTTGCATCAGGTTCCCCATAACAAGGGCCGGCAAACCATATTCACCTAAATATGGAGCCGCCGCCTGCATAATACCGCCCCATCCGGAAATAATACCGGCAACAGGCAGAACAATGTTTTTAGCGAAAAAACCGTAACCGTTTGCAGCTCCGACGCCATACGCCGCAGCACTTGCAATATCCGCAATGCCGCCCATATTAGAGGCATAACCTGTTGCAACTCCTGTATCAGTTCCCCAACCGAATATATTTGCTGCTCCGCCGGTTGTTGTGCCGCTTAACCCCCAGGAAATAGGCGCTGCACCGCTAGGAAAACCGGAATAGTTATATAGTGAATCTATCCCGAATGATGTGCCGCCTGAAAAACTTGAGTTGTATGATGTACCCGGTACATTCATTGAATCAGAGCCGCCGAATACGGTTGCAAAGGATGACGGCGCTAACATACTTGCTATATTGTATAAAAAGCCTCCTGTTGCTTCAAAACCGGTTCCCTGCCCGCTGCCGGATACGGTTAAATCTCGCAGTTTATCATAAGTTTCAAAAAGCATTGCTTTCGCATCGCCGCTTGCGGAACCGAATTTGTTTGCTATTACCAGATAACTATCATTTTTGTAAGCCATATGTACCTCTTATATGTATCTCTATTCGAATGTTTTGAATGTTGATTCGATATTCTTTTCAATAACTTTGGCAACGGCTTCCATTTCAGTTTGAAGCGCGTCCTGTTCTGTGTCAAGTTGCCTTAGACGTAATTCAAGAGTTCTGTCCTGTTCTTGAATTTTTTCTGTTTTGGCATTGATATCTTGTATTGCCTTTTCATAAACATCACGTTCATAATTATATTGATTCATAGCATCTTGATATGCTGCTTCATCTGTTATTGTTTCCGTGCTAAGAGAATATGTAAGTGATGAATTTTCAAATCTTATACTTTCTGCACGTCCTTGATCGTCAAAATCAACGAAAGCTTTTTCTGTACGTTCAATTTTGGTTTTTACATCCTGTGCGTTGTAATAAGTTAATTTATCTTGATTTTCTGTAGGCAATGTCGGATCCGTACCTGAAATTGCGCTAGTATATAAATCTTCACGACATGCAAAATAACGTGTTCCCTGATATTCCCAGGTATATATATCCTCATCAGCTGCATTGGCAAAATTTGTATCCGGCCAATCTTCTTTTATCTGATTAACCGCTTCTTGCAAATCTTCATAATTAACATCCGGATCATTAATTAGATCAGTATAAGATTCTAATTCGCAGTTACCGACATAAGTCGGAATATCCTGCTGGATGTAGTAATCGGTAAGATTGTCAGTACCGGCAAGTTGTGTTTTGTCAAAGAAATGCATGTTATCATCGGCATCTACATAATAACCGATATCTGTCGGATTTACATCTTGAAAATCCGGATATTTTGCATAAATTTGATTTAATGCATCACTTTGTTCGTTATTAAGCGCGTCATAATCCTGCACTGGCTGACCGTTAATCAGATATTCATTGGTATTAGGATCCTGAGTAATATTGGCTCTGTCAACGGTGTTTTCAGTAGGGTCAATTTTCATGACGACCTGCGGGTTAGTCTTCATTGATTGTACACCTGTGAATACATCTGAATAATGATAGTGTGTGACCATATAATTATAATTAGGATCATCATTGAGAGGGGTCATTTCGGTAATTGTTTCACCTATCGTTCCATCTTCATAAGAATATTGTACAGTGGTATAATCACTGGTGCTAGGTGCTGTCGGAACTTCCAGAGCAAGCAAATCATTAAATGTATTGGCACTCTGGTTAGCAAGCGCTGTACGAGCCTGGTTTACCTGTTGTCCTTCATATTCAACGTTTGTTTTTCTCGCGGTTAATGCCAGATATCTGGCTTGTGAAGCTGCCATACCCATAAGCAATTCTCCTGATTATATTTAATTTAATATCTACTACATCTATCTATTTAATTATGTTTTTGCAAAAGTCAACATAACTATATAATAGATTATACGTCACAGGTTGAAAAAAATATATCTGAATAACACAAAATCATACGAATGAAGGAGATGTCATGACAATTTTTAACGGAATGTTTAAAACTATTATTTAGTTGTAAAGAAGAGGCACGCACCCGAGGTGCGTGCCTCTTTATAAAATATGAATTTTATTATTCTGCAGAATCTGTTTCCGGCGTGGAGTCTGAAACGGCTTCTTCCGGTATTTCTTTCAGTTCGGCTTTTATTTCCGGTTCATTTACAGTTAAGGCAATACGCTTGTCTGTAGGATTGAATTTCAGGATGTAAGTCATTACTTTGTCGCCGACTTTTAAGATGCAATCCTGTTTGTTTTGAAGTTCTTCAACCTCATTGTGCGGAAGTAAAGCTTCAACTCCCGGGAATACTTCGACAAACGCACCAAAGTGTTTAATTCTGGTGATAGTACCTTCAACTTTGTCACCTTCTTTGATTTGTTTTTCAGCCTCAACCCATGGATCAGGTTCAAGATTTTTCAAACTCAAAGAAACACGTTGTTTGTCATGATCTACTGCAATAACTTCAACGTCAATTTTGTCACCGACTTTTAGGATATCTGTCGGATGGTCAATCCAGCGCCAGCTTAATTGAGAAAGAGGTAATAAACCATCAATTCCGCCTAAGTCAATGAATGCACCGAAGTCAGTAATTCTGACAACATCACCTTTAACAATTTGACCCGGTTCAATTTGTGAGAATACATTTTTTCTTGCTTCAACAACGCTGTCATCGTAAACCTTTTTATTAGATAGGATGAAGTTATTTTGTTGTGCGTCAAGCGTTAAAATTTTAAGTTCGATTTTGCTTCCGACTTCCAGTTCTGTTTCTTTAGAACGCAGCTGACTTGAAGGAACAAAGCCTCTAACTCCTGATATATCTATTAATAAACCGCCTTTAACAATTCCGGCAATTGTGCCGAGAATAGTTTCATCAGCGGCTTTTGCTTTTTCAAGTTCTTTCCATGCATACGCAAGGTCGACTTTTTTACGAGATAAGAGGAATTTGCCGTCCTCATCTTCTTCTCTGATAATCAAAAATTCGTATTCTTGATCTTTTTTTAGCTTATCTTCAATGTTTTCACCTTTATCAACGGCTTCACGTTCCGGTACAACAGCTATTGTTTTCGCGCCAATATCAACCATTGCGCCTGTGCTGTCATAACCGCAGATAACCCCTTTTACTAAATCGCCTTTTTGAAATTTGTAATCATACTGTTTTAACAATTCTTCAAAATCTAATTCATTTGTTGATGCCATATTTTACTCCATTGCCAACTCTATAACGACGTGTAACAATAATAATTTACATTACTATTGTAACAGATATTTCAATTTTTGTAAAGTTTTTGTAAACTAACTTTACATTATTTAAGTGTGCCCCTAGCGGCTTTCACGAAATTTGTGAACATATCAAATCCGGGTTCAGCGACTTTTTGGAGTTTGTCAAGGATTTTTGCAAGTTCAAGACTGACAAAATCCGGATTACCGCTTGCGCCTCGTCCTTCGACCATTTTGTCGCCTTTCATGATAAAACAGTCTACTGTATTGTCATTCCAGAGTACTTTTGCATTTGATTTGTCTTTAAGCGGTACATTCATTAATTTTTGTCCGTATTTTGCGGCCATTTTGTTAAAATCCCAGCCTGCTTTTTGTATTGCTGCCATTTTCTTTTCCCTTTCATTTTAATTTATGTTTATAATAAAACAGAACATGACTGATTTTGCGCCATGTTTTGTTTTAGTCTTTATATATCTTAATATTTTAAGCTTTTAAAGAAGTTATCAATTCAGAAATTGCTGCTTCCTGAATATTAATTTCTGAAATTCTTGCCTTAGTTTGTTCTATCAGGTCTTTCGGTGCGTTTGCAACAAACTTAGGATTGTTAATTCGGCCTTCAAGAGATTTTTTCTCTGCTGTAAGTTTATCCAGTTTCTTCTGCTGGCGTGCTGTTTCGGCCTCCAGATCAATCAAATCAGCCAGCGGAACTATAATTTTTGAAGCTGAAACAACTGCTGTTGCTGATTTTGGAGGGATTGGTGCGTCAGCATCCGCATAAGTTATACCATCAACACGTGCAAGACGCTGAACATAAGATTCTATAGCTTCAAAAATAGATTTTTCATCTTTATTTGCTCTTATTTCAATATTAACTTTAAGGGCCGGTGAGATGTTGAAACTCTGGCGGACATTTCTCAATGACTTGATTGTTTCAAACACCAATTCCATTTCTTTAGCCTCTTGCGGGAATGCTAATTTTTCGTCGTATTGAGGGTAATCAGCAACTATAATTGCCTTGAATTCTGATTTTTTAGGAATTAATTGCCATACGTGTTCTGTTATATGCGGCATTATAGGGTGCAGCATTCTCAGAGCCATATCAAGGACATATCTTAATACTCTTTGCGTATTGAGTTTCAGACTGCTGTCCTGAAGCTGTATTTTTGCAATTTCAACATACCAGTCACAGTATGAATTCCAGAAGAAATCGTACAATTCGTGTGCTGTTTCTCCTATGCGGTACTCGTTAATATTGTTGTTAATATTTTGTGCCGTATTGTTCAATTTGTCTAAAATCCACTTGTCGGCAATAGTTAATTTTGAAAAATCAATATCGTTGTTATCAACACCTTCAAGGTTCATTAATACAAATCGGGAGGCGTTCCAGATTTTATTTGCAAAGTTGCGGCCATATTCAAATCTTTCGTCACTAATTTTTATATCTTGACCGCCATAAGTACAAAGTGATGTCATTGTAAACCTCAGCGCATCACAGCCGTATTTGTCGATAATTTTAACAGGGTCGATTGTGTTGCCTTTTGATTTAGACATTTTCTGGCCTTTTTCATCGCGGATAAGCCCGTGGATATAAACTGTTGAAAACGGTGCTTTTCCTGTGAATTCAAGCCCCATAGTAATCATTCTTGCAACCCAGAAGAATATAATATCAAAACCGGTTACAAGAGTGCTGGTAGGGTAGAACTTTTTAAAATCTTCGGAATCAGTGTTCGGCCAGCCCATTGTTGAGAACGGCCACAGGCCTGAAGAAAACCAGGTATCAAGTACATCTGTATCCTGAACATAGTTTTCCGGATCCGGATTTTCTTTAGCGACAACCATTTCCCCTGTTATTTTGTGATAATAAGCAGGGATTTGATGTCCCCACCATAATTGGCGGGAAATACACCAGTCGCGGATGTTTTCCATCCAGCCCAGATAATTCTTTTCCCAGCGTTCAGGAACAAATTTTATACGTCCGTCTTTTACTGCTGCAATTGCTTCTTTTGCAAGCGGTTCCATTTTTACAAACCATTGTTCTGAAAGAAGCGGTTCAATGGTTGTGTTGCAGCGCTGGCATTTGCCGACGTTATGTTCGTGATCGCGTGTTCTTAATAAGAAATTGTTATAAGAAAGCATTCCGATAATTTTTTCTCTTGCTTCGTACCTGTCGAGTCCGTGGAGTTCAGGAGGAACTTCGCCGCAGGCTTTCATTTTGCCTTCGGTATCAATAACCCAGATAGGGTTTAAGTTGTGGCGTTTACCTACTTCGTAGTCATTCGGGTCGTGAGCCGGTGTGATTTTAACCGCGCCTGTGCCGAAGTTTTTGTCAACGTATTCATCGGCGATAATCGGTATTTCGCGGCCGGAAAGCGGAATGATAACAGTTTTGCCGACTAGTTCGGAATATTTGTGGTCGCTAGGGTGAACAGCAATAGCCACATCTCCGAAGATTGTTTCCGGTCTGGTTGTCGCAACAATAATTGCCCCCGGTTCGCCTTTCAGCGGATATGATATTTCCCACATGTGGCCTTGTTCTGTTTCATAATCTGTTTCCACATCAGAAATCGCGCTGTTGCAGCGAGGACACCAGTTTACAATATATGCGCCTTTATAAATCAGGCCTTTTTCATAAAGTCTTACAAAAACTTCTTTTACGGCATCAGAACAGCCTTTGTCAAAGGTAAATCTTTCTCTTGTACGGTCAAATGATGCGCCTAAGCGTTTACACTGGTCAAGAATTGCGGATTTATGTTCATTAGCCCATTTCCAGGTTTCTTCAAGAAATTTTTCGCGGCCTAAGTCATAGCGGCTGAGGCCTTGTTCTCGTAATTTTTTTTCTACAACATTTTGCGTTGCAATACCGGCATGGTCTGTTCCCGGAACCCACAGTGTTTCAAAACCTGCCATTCTGTGATAACGGATAAGTATGTCTTGTAAAGTTTCATCCAGAGCGTGTCCCATGTGCAATACACCTGTTACGTTTGGCGGAGGTATTACTATGGAGTATGGTTTTTTCGTGCTTTTGGCATCAGCTTTAAAATATTCGCCATCTTCCCAGAATTTATATATCTTGTCTTCTACTTCTTTTGCATCATATACTGTAGGTAAATCTTCAATCTTAATGGATGTTTCGGTCATAATCTTATCCTTATCGTTCTTCTTATATTTTCGTGTGATTTTAAGATAGCATAAAAATAGTGAACAGTGAATAGTGAACAGTGAACTCTTGTTACAAAGAAGGCACTAGGGCAGTAAGGAGTTAAAAAAGTAAGACTATAAGACGTTAAGTTCATTAATGCGTGACTATGTGATTAAGTGATTGAGTGACTAAGTGGTTACAGGAATAAGGCAACGAGAAAATTCTCACATTGCCGATAAAATTTCCCTCGCCCCTTGGGAGAGAGTGAAAGAATTGTCTTCTCCGAGGGGGAAGACAGAAATTTGTTGGCGAGCAAAGCGAGACTAGAAATTTCAGATGGGGGTCAATTGTGGACGCTACGCGTTTAACCCCCACCCGAAATTTCAGTTTCGCTATGCTCACGGAATCTCGACCTCCCCCTTGGAGAGGTTAAAAAAGGCAACGAGAAAATAATCTCATTACCTAAAAAGACGTTAAGACTTTAAGACGTTAGGACGTTAAGTTCGTTAATAGAATAAGGCAACGAGAAAATAATCTCATTGCCTTATTCCTTTAACCACTTAGTCACCTAGTCACTTAATCACTTGTCTTGGATTTGCTTCACGCTCGCAGAGTTTCGCCTATAGTGCTGGCGCACAAGTCGGCTCAATCTGCTCGCTACCCGGATTTGCTCACTTCGCTGTCTTGCTCGCCGGCGTTAAACGGGTCTGCAACGCCGCCGCCTTCGCGTCGCCGTTTCGCCCTCTGCCGGCTCGCGCTTCGCGCCATCCGTCCGCAAATCCGCTAATCACTTAGTCACGTCCAACTAAGGACAAAGTCCTTAGTTGGAAATGCAAACAGCGCGGTTGTTGCTGTTGTGCTTGGTGCCCCAGTAAAAGTTAATGCCGCTCGTGTAGGTAGTGTCGAAGTACCGGCGGTACGCGCTGCTAGCATTGCGCTCCTCACTGGACCAGTAGTAGTAGCCAAGAGTGATAGGAGGATTATCTTTGTATTCGTCCTTTAGTTTTAGGTTGTTTTTGTCTTCGTTCGCTCCTATTGTCACTTCGTTTCCGTTGCTATCTACGTATAAATTGCTTGCTAGTTGTGCTAGTTGGGCTCTTGTTGGTAGTTCCATTCCTTTGTCTTTACATGACTTTATTGCTCCTGCCCAATAGTTTGTATCGCAATATGTATTAGATGAACCGCTTTGATCGTATGTTGTGTCATCACATGTATTTATTGCTGTATTTGCAGCAAAGTCAGTACTCCAGCACATGTCGCCAATCGGGTTATCGCAGGTTGAGAAAGCTACGCCAGAAGATAGTTGAATATCTTTACCAACTCTATTCGGCCCTTTCTTTCCGTTTACATCTACCATATAGCCCATGCAGCTTACTTGAGATCCTGTATCTTCTATCGGGTCAGCATAAGGGCATTCCGGCTGGTATGCCATAATAACTGTTGTTCCGTCTGCTACGACAAAGCTCATGGTATTAGTGTTAGTTTGCCAGTCGCTAAGTCCCATGCTTGATGCAGAGGTAAGGCTGTCTGTTTCGACTTCCATAGGTTCTTCGTTGCTTCCTGTTGTAACGACTTTAGGTGAATAGCATTTGTTAATGTCTGTGTTATCACAGGTCTTAATAACTTTCATATATTGTTTGAAGGTATCCATAAAATCTTCGGTCGTATCGTGTCCTGTCATAACACCATCTGTGTTCATGCGGCGGACTGTTTCAGTAAGTTTCTTTTCCCAGAGGTCTTTGGCAGTAGACCATGCCTTCTCGTTATGATTTTGGATTAGGCCCGGAAGTGTCAGTGCTGCAACTATTCCGATGACAGCGAGGGTGATTAATACTTCAGCCAAAGTGAAAGCGGCTCTTTGGGAAGTGATTAAGTGACTAAGTGATTGTGTGATTAAGTGGTTACAGGTTTTAGGCTCTGCGGCTTCGTGACGGGGTTCGTCATTTAACCCCTCATCCGACCTTCGGTCACCTTCTCCCAGAGGTAGAAGGGAATGCAACTGTTGTTCTTTTTTAACATTTGTTTCAATCATAGTTTATTCTCCTTTCATACTTGTATTAGCTTTAATTAAATTATTTTCCATGCAACTCTCCTTATTAATCTATATTGTATAATAATTCTATTCATTAAGCTACCTTTGTTTGGTTTATATGTTTTGTCACAAGTATTCAACTTGTGTTTTGAGATCCCGCAAGGCAACGACTGTGGCAAGACGCGACGAAAACGTTGCGGGATGACTGAGAACGAGTCTGCGTCACGGAGCAACAATAGAAATATTGCGAAAAGTTTACAATTAGAGTAAGTGAGCCCCCCCCCCGACGTCTGAATGCCTTGCGGCACAATGGTTTTGAACTTTGTCAAATTTGGTCGTAAAATCAGGTTCGCTCACAACATCCAAAATATTCAACTTATTGAAAACTTTTGACATTCAAAATTCCTATATAAACTCTTTATAAATATTATACCTTATTTGCCTGCAAAATTCAACCCCCTTTATAAAAATTAATCAGGTGAGTGCAAATTGTTGTGTTTTATATTTTGAATTTTTTTAATTTTTAACTAATAATGCAAAGTGAGAAGAGTTCACTTTGCATTATTGTAAGTTCATTTATTAATATTTATTATTCCTCAATAACCCATCCGTTTGTCAAATCAACTTTTATAGGTTTCAGAACTGTCATTTTTACAATGCCTGCTGCAGGTACATTAAGTTTTTCACCTTTAAATACTGCTCTTACAAACTGCATAAACCAGTTGCGGTCTTTGGTAATATTTCCGCTTGCTGCAAAAGAAACAGTTTGGTCATTAACGGTTGTCATCAATGAATTATCTAATACAAGAACGCCGTTTCTTACAAACCATTTTCCCGCACGAACATCAGACAACTGGCCTTTAAGATTTGCGCCTTTTGTTACAAGAATATATTTATCTCTTGTGACATAGTTTTGTGCGGCTCTTGCAACATACATTTCACCCGGTTTTGAAGATTGAGATGAAATATAATTGGTTATTTCCACAGGAATTACAGAACCGGCCGGAATTGTACCTATGCTGCCTTCAATGGTTGCTCCGGCGATAATATATCCTTCACCTGTTTTTTTACGCATTGCTTCTGCGAGTTTTGCGTTAGGATTGAGTTTTGCCTGTTCCATCATTGTGTAAAGTATTGCCGCAACTTCTGCACGTGTTGCAGGACGTTCTGCGGAAATATTTTTGCTTTCTGACGGCATTGTAACAAGCATATTTAATATTTCTGCTTTACCGGCAGGGATTAAAAACCATTCCGGAACTTCTTTTACATCTTTATACTTTGCGTTCAAAACTTCTTCAGCCTTATACTTGCTGATTTGTTCTGTTGTCAGAGCATTTACCGCAACTGAAATAGATTCTGCACGTGATACGGAATCGTCAGGTCTAAACGGCTGGCCTTCTTCCGGACAGGAAATCAAATCAAAATATACTGATTTTTGAATTGCATCATACGCCCAGTAATCTTTATCAATATCAGTAAAATTAATAGGCTGTGCAATTTGTGCATGCTGCTGTCCGAGTGCTTTTATCGCCATAGACGCAAATTCAGCACGTGTAACGTTTTCATCCGGCTGGAATGTTCCGTCAGGATAGCCTACAATTACACCCTGCTCAGATAATTCCTTAATCTGGCTTGCTGCCCAGTGTGTATCAGATACATCCGGAAATGCGAATACCATACCTGCACCGCCAAGCATAACCAACAATGATAATAGTAATTTAAAAAGTTTATTCATTTATTACCTCCTTAACTCCTACATCAACATGATAGCATATTTTTGTAACATAACAATTGATAATAAAGTTATGTAAATATTGTGTTGTTATTCTCAAACCTCAGATTTTATTTCCGGTTGATTTTTTATAACCATATCTTCATCATAAGCAAGGGCTCTAAATTCGATAATTCGTTTAATCTTACATTCCATCAGCAAGGCATTGATTTTGTAATCAGAAAATTTATATGCCTTATCTGAATAATCCGCAAGACGTTCGCAAATCATGTGATAATCTGTTTCAAGCAGCGCAATAGTATTAATCATACAAGGGTTAACCCACATGTGTCCGAAGCATTCAACCATTGATGTGCCTTCCTGTGTAAACAAAAGGTTTGCACAGTTTGCACCATGCGGTGTGACTATGATATCCGCGTTATAAAAGTATTTCATCTGTTCATGAATACTGCATTTTTCAGGTATCATAATCTCAAAACCGTAATATTTTAACAGATCTATTATTTCCTGTTCATTAATTATTTTACGGCGTGCTACCCTTGGTACATAAATCCTTTTTGGATATTTTTCATCTTTTAACGGTCCGTAATTTTTTTCAGCTTCGCTCATCAAAAAGCTTCTTGTATCTTCCAAAAGCCTGCCATGCAGTTCAATCCCATACATTTCGCTGAACAAATAAACTTTAGAGGCATGAATGATTTTGCCATTTTCATTTATTATAATTCTGTCAGCCGGTATTTTCAGCAAATCCATAAACGTACGTGCGCACCATGTATTATTTACAAGAAATTTTCCTTTAAACCCGCGTTTAAGCATAATCATCAACCGTGGAATTATATCAAATATATAGTGCCAGTAATTTTCTCCGAGAAGATAGCACAGCATGCATATCTCGTCTTCTTCCTGATTATTGCCGCTAAGATCAAAAGGCGGTGCGTATTTCATTACCGGTTCATCAAGCCGCGCAATGAGACCGGCTGATTCTTTCATTGTATATAATTTGCCGTCTACAAGTTTTTGTACAAAAGCACAATTAACACAGTTTGAAATATATGCATCTTCAAATTCATATAAATGTATATAGTAATCATTTATATTTTCTATTTTTTTACCGGATTTGCATTTTTCAATAAACTCATCAGCCAGAATAAAATTAAACAGCTTTTTATTACGTTCATTTATTCTGGTATCCTTTCGACTTTTTAATTTACGTATAAGACTGATATTCCAGGCGGTACGCTTAACACGAACTTTTATTGTTCTATAAAAATTTTTGATATTTTTTCTAATCATATTTGTAATATACCATATTCGTTTTTTTATACAATCAACCTAATATATTACTTTTTTCATAAGCGCTGATTTTATGATAAAATTTCATACATGCGAGAAGAAATTAAACGAAGATTGTTGGAATTATCAGAGGAACAGTACCGAAATTTTTCTTCGGCACTGTTGCCTAATATAGACAACGTGTTGGGTGTACGACTTCCTAAATTGCGCAAGCTTGCAAAAGAAATATACTCATCAGGCCGTTGGCCGGAGTATCTGCTTGATTTTGAACCTGAATATATGGAAGAAACAATGCTGCAAGGCATGCTTATCGGTCTTATTAAGGCCGAACCAGAGGAGTTGTTGCGGTATACAAGAGATTTTGTGCCTAAAATAAATAATTGGGCTGTATGTGACACTTTTTGCAACAGTCTAAAATTTACAAAAAATAATCAGGAATTGGTATGGAATTTTTTAAAGCCATACCTTGCTTCAAAAAAAGAGTATGATATCCGTTTTGCCGCGGTAATGCTTTTAAATTTTTTTGTTGATGATAAATATATTTTAAAAGTTCTGGAAGAACTGGATAAGCTTCAAACGGATGATTACTATGCACAAATGGCAATTGCCTGGGCTGTCTCAATATGTTTTATTAAGTTCCCTGATAAAACTTATGAATATCTTTGGCATTCACATTTAAGCAATTGGATTTTTAATAAAGCTATACAAAAATGTATAGAGTCATACAGAATATCTACTGAAGTAAAGGAAAAATTACAATTGCTTAAGCGGGATACTAGATTTTAGTTATTTCAGAAATCGCAGGATCGAGCAGACGGCGTCCGATGTTTTCAAAATTGATAGAACAAAGAACTTTATTGCCGTATTTAATCATTTTTTCGACAACACCTGTTCCGTATTTAGGGTGAGTGACTTGATCACCTGCCTCAAAAATTTCTGAAGAAACTTCCGGAATATCATTTGCAGGATAAACAGGTACTACAGGATTTTCTTCAATGATTTCTTCCTGAATTTCAGGTTCTTCAGCAGCTGGAAGTTCGTCTTCTGGAAGTGTTTCTTCTTGTGGGCTGTTGGAATTCTCATCCGTATCTTCAACAATAACAGGTTCGGTATTCAGTTCGGTTTCTGAGTCGTCCTGTTCCGTAACTGAATTGTTCAGATTATCAATTACATTCAAATCATCTTCAGTGATTTCTTCATCATCCTCAAGCGGCGGGATTTCTTCATCCGCATCTTTTTTGTTGTAAAGAAGCGAATCTACATCCTGAATAATCTGTTCTTCGTTAATTGCTGGTTGGGAGTCTTGAGCGGCTTCTTGTTCAAGCGGTTCTGGTTCAAACGGAGTTTCTTCTGCCTGTGGTTCTGCAACAGGCGCCTCAAGAGGAGTTACAACAATGTCATCTTCCTGTTCTTCAACAGGTTCAAATGTCGCAGCTTCTTCCGGTGCTTGCTCTTCAATGACTTCATTTATCACCGGTTGAGGAGTTTCAGAAAGTTCCGGCTTGTCAGATGCAATTTCTAACGGCTGTTCAGGCTCTGTGAATACCGGAATTTCCGGTCTGTCCTGAATTACATCCTGAGCGTCAAAGGAGTCAGGGAAATCTGTTTCTTCCTCCTGTTCTTGTGCAAGAACATTCAATTCCGATAAATCTTGCGGTATTTCTTCTGTTTGCGTAAATTCAATAACCGGTTCTTCTTCGTTGTCTACATTCACCGCTTCCGGAGTGACATCCTCTGATACAATTGGTTCTGATGCTTTAGGCTCTTCATAAGCAGGCAATTCTGTCTGAACACGTGAGGACGGTCTTGTGAGTTCTGTCGGCTCTTCATAATATACACGCGGCTGCAAATCTTCTTGTGAAAATTCTTCCAATTGTACTATGAACGGAATTTCCTGTGTTACATCGCCATATACAACAAATTCTTCCGGATTGAGTTTTGAAAGATAAGTGTTATATGCTGCAAAATCGTGCTGTACAGTAAGCGGCGCAAAGAATATAAAGTTTTCTGCGTATTGTTTTAATTCCTGCAGGTATTTGAATTCATGGCCGCAAATGAATGTTGTCTGAATGTTGCCGCCTTCTAACTGACGTTTAATTAATTTTTTGCTTGCATTGTAATTGTCCAGTTTTATCATTGAATATATTGATGACTTAACTTTAGACATTACTTCATACAGATAATAAATAACCTGTCTTTGCAAGTCGCCGTCAACTTTTGAGATATTTAACACCGTAATATTGTTATGTTGCAATTCCTGTTCTAAATCTGTCAATTCAACGGAGTTTAGAGCAAAAACATTGTTATCTTTGTATTTTAGTAATTTATTTTTCAGCAATACAAGTTCCGGAATTTGGGTTTCTTTGTATTGAGCATCAACAACTTCCAGAAAAGTATTGAATGGAATAAATTGATGAGGAAGGGTTTTTGAGTATTCCTGAACTTCATAAAATATATCCTGAATAACGGCCTTACTTTTTGCATCAACATCTCCGAGATCGTTATCAAAAATATAGTTCAGAGTATTATAATTCAGCGGGAGTTTAAAATCATAGCCGAATTCAAATTTATTTTCATAATCAAATTCACCGTCAACATCAATTACTACAGTTTTTTGATTAAGTGAGTTTAATTGCGGAAGTATATTCCGGATAAAATAATTAGTGTTTTCCTGTTTGTTACAGCATACAACCAGATTATGTTCAAAAACACCTTTGTCAACAAAAAGAGGGATGTTTTGTTGAGCCAGAGAACCGAGTTTAATCGGGATTTCAACAGGCAGAACATCAAGCAGTTCATTTGCCGGAAGTTTAGATATTGTTGCTTTTATTGACGGAATTGTGCCGTTGTAATTTTTCAAGACACCTTCTGCGTCAAAAGTAAACAGTAATTTTACAATTGCCGTATTGATGGCACTGTCTGCTTTCAGGCTGACTATTTGAGCAACATAAGGACAGTTTGTATCTTCAATGATAACGAATCCGGAAAGTGCCAGATTGTCATCAATATCATAAGATATTTTTACAAGATTATTCTTAATCTCCAGAATTTTCATCAATTAAACCCTCTCTTTTGCAATTTATAATAGCATAAATATTTATTTTTTTAAAGTAATCGTTATTATTCATTTACAATATCTTGGAGCTTGTTATAAATATTTATGGTTATCGGGCATATTTTAAGGTTTCTTTCGACAAGACTTTTTATTGTTGATTTGTAACATTCCAACATTGCGCGGTTCAATCCGTTTTCTGCATCAAGATATGCGCGGAGTTTTTGGCAGTAGCATTTTTCGCGTGTATTGGGCTCTATTTTATCAGAAAGAAAAATAAGCTTTTCAAAATCGGTCATATCGAGCCGCCCGAGAGTGTGCCAGCGAATTGCGGAAAGAATTTCTTTATCAGTTACACCGAATTCTTTCTCTGCAATATAAGCACTTACAGGTGCATGAAGGGTTTTGTAGTTTAAAAGCTCGCATTCTTCCACATTCAGATTTTGTTTAATAATTTCCAGCAATTTTTCATTGGTAAAACATTTTGCACAATCATGAAGCAGGCCGGCTATATAGGCTTTTTCACTGTCAAAACCGAGTTTTTGAGCCAGTTCTTTTGCGCATTCGGCCGTGCCGAGTGTGTGATAATATCGCTCTTCCGATAAATTCTCTTTTAACCACTGTTTTATTTGTTCTTCATTCAGTTTTGTATAAATCATTTTTTCTTATGTAATCCTCTACTATTTTAGGTACTAAATTGTCAACCGGTTGTCCTAACCGTATTTTTTCGCGCAATTCAGTTGACGAAATATCTTCAAAAGGCATTCGGGTAAATTGAAAGTTATAACCTTTTTCTTTGAGATGTTGAAATCTTTCCGGTTTGAAATTATTTTCACGCACAAAGACAATAAAATCAACTATTTTTTTAAAATCATCACTATGATACCAGCTTTCGATTTTTTCAAAGGCATCTGTGCCGATAATAAAGTTAATTTTGCCGTCAATATTGTATATTTTATACAATTCAAGTGCTGTGAGATACGAATACGATTTTCCGCTTAAACGAAATTCAATATCAGATACCTCAAAGCGAGGATTATTCCGAGCGGCTAATTTAACCATATTAAGCCTGTGTTCAGCCATTTTGACATCATAATCCTTATGCGGCGGGGCGGCCGCCGGAATAAACAGTATTTTTTCAAATCCGTAATTTTGCAGAATAAATTCCGCCATATCAAGATGTGCATTGTGAATAGGATTAAATGTCCCTTGAAAAACACATAGTTTCATAGCTTTTTACTTTATGTTTTTAACAATTTCAATAATTTTTTCTGCTGCTTCCTCAGGTGTAATTTTAGCAATTTCACCGGTTTCGCGTGTTTTAAATTCAACAAGACCTTCATTAATAGTTTTTCCGACAGTAATTCTGTATGGAAAACCGATTAAATCAGCATCTTTAAATTTTACACCTGCACGTTCATCACGGTCATCAAGAACAACTTCAACACCTGCTTTTTGTAATTTCTCATACAATTCATTCGCAACTTTCATCTGTAATTCATCAAAAATATTAACCGGCACGATTGTCACATGATAAGGAGCAATGGCAATAGGCCATTTGATACCGTGTTCGTCATAGTGAGCCTCAACAGCGGCTGCAGCAGTTCTTGTAACACCGATACCGTAACATCCCATTACATAAGGTTTTGTTTTGCCGTCAACATCAGTATAAACAGCGTTCATCGGTTTGGAATATTTTGTTCCGAGTTTAAAGATGTTGCCGACTTCAATCCCGCGGGTTACTAAAAGCGGTTTGCCGCATTGCGGACAGAGTTCGCCGCGTTCAACAAGTCTGATATCAGCGTATTTAAGTTCTTTGATGCCGAGATCATCAAGGTTTGCGCCGACAAGGTGTTTGTCTGTTTCGTTAATGCCGACAACGAAATTCTTCATATCTTTAACAGTTTCATCAGCAATAATTTGAACATCCTCCATACCTTTAGGGCCGATAAATCCCGGTACGGCATCAAATCCGTGGTTTGCCATTAATTCTGCAATTTCGGCAGATGATGCAATTCTTATCTCTATACCGCCTGCAGCGTTCATTAATTTGGTTTCTTCAACGGCCTTGTCCGCTCTTATAAGTGCAATAACCGGTTTTTTGTCAACAATATAAACAAGTGATTTTAAAATCAGTGTTGACGGTATATTCAAAAATTTTGATAATTCTTCAATAGAATGAGTATCAGGAGTGTCCAGAATTTTTGTTTGAGCAAAATATTCTTTGCCGTCAACAACAGCCGGTAATAAATTTGATACAGCGTGGTTAGAATTTGCTGAATAATCACAATTTTCACAGTAGAAAACGTCATTTTCACCTGCGTCAGTGTCTGTGATAACCATAAATTCATGGCTTACGCTTCCGCCAATTGCACCGGAATCAGACTGAACCATTTTGGTATCTAATCCGCAGCGGTCAAAAATTCTTTTGTAAGCACGCGCCATATTCCGGTATTCTCTGTCTAACCCTGCTTCATCAAGGTCAAAACTATATGCGTCTTTCATGATAAATTCACGGCCGCGTAAAAGTCCGTAACGCGGTCTGACTTCATCACGGAATTTAGACTGGATTTGATAAAGGTTAACAGGCATTTGTTTATATGATTTCAGTCCGTCGCGTGCAATAGCCGTAATAACTTCTTCGTGAGTCGGGCCAAGGCACATTACGCGGTCATGTCTGTCTTTTAATCTCATCAGTTCTTTGCCGTAAGCTTCCCAGCGTCCTGATTCTTCCCAGAGTTCTTTTGGCTGGACAAAAGGCATCAAAAGTTCCTGAGCGCCTGCTGCATCCATTTCTTCACGAATAATGTTTTCAACTTTTTTCAAAACACGCCACATAAGCGGTAAAAAGTTATAAACACCGCTGGTTAATTTTCTTATATAACCTGCACGTGCAAGCATTTTATGAGAAATAACTTCCGCATCTGACGGAAATTCTCTTAGCGTTTGAACAAACAATTTTGACATTTTCATAATTACATCTTCCTTACTATTTATATTATCGGTACATCAATAGGGTCAACAAGGATAACTCTGATTGTTTCGCCTCTGTTCAAATAAGTATCTTTACCTTTTCTAATCATATCGGCAATGCCGTCATAAACATAATAAGCACCGGCCCCGATACCGCCGCCGATAGCAGAAAGCGGTACTGTTAAAATTCTGAAATATCCGCCGGCAAAATCTTCAAAAGTTTCATCGCCCCAGTTTGTTGCAGTTTTTGCTATATCTTTAGTGGTCTCCCAGTTTTGGGATAATGCATCGCGGTACCCTTTGCATGCGGTAATACCGCCGTCATAAGTTATATCTGTCCGGCCTACAACAGACATACTTATAGGTATCTGGCGGCCGTTTGGTGTTACAACGTGGTCAAAAGTCAGGTACATAATTGAACCTTTTGAAAACCTTTCGGCAGGAACTATTTTAGTCACGTTTCCTCTGACAAGTGAGCCCATAGGTAAGATAACATCAGTGTCAGAAGTCTGATCTGTCATTAATACGGCTTGAAACTCTTTACCTTGAAATTCAGGAGTTGATGAAATAGGGGTTAAGAGTTTCAATTCAAATTTCGTTCCTGCAGGTATGCGTTTTGTTTTTGCATTTGCGCTGAATGGCGCGGCCAGAACTGTTTGCGCTAATATAAACATAGCAAGTATAATTGTTAAAACTCTTAATTTCATAACATCTCTCCTGTATTTTGTTTTGAACAAATATATTTTAGCGCAAAAGATGAAGATTTTGCAATAGGTTGCACATGTGTAAAAATATTGTTATTATTAAAGTATGTCAAAGATAGATAAAATAGAAGAATTACAAAATATCTTAAAAGAGGATCATAACAATTTTCAGGTGCGGCGTCAGCTGGCTGTGCTTCTTCTTGACGCAGGCTTTCCGAAAGAGGCATTGCAGCATTTTCTTTATCTGGCAAAGTTTTTTGAACAGGACAGCGGAATTTATTACAATCTCGGAATTGTGTATGAAAAGTTAAAAGATGCGGATAAGGCAATAGAAGCCTATAAAAAGGCAATAGAATTATCTCCTGATGAAGCTGATGCGTATTATAATCTCGGTCTTGTTTACAGTGACAAAAAAATGTATGAGGAGGCCGTTGATTGTTTCGAAACAGTACTTGAACACGACAAAGACGATTCCAATGCATATTTTAGTATAGGGCTTTGTTATTTTAAAGAAGGGAAATTTGACGGTGCAAAGTATTATTTTGAACGCACAACGGAATTGAACGATGAGGACATATACGCGCATTTTTATATCGGAAACATCTTGAAAGATGCAGGCGATTTGGATGGCGCAGAGGCTAAATTCAAAAAGGTTCTGGAGTTGTCGCCAGATTACAGCTGGGCATATTTTAATCTTGCATCAATTGATTATGAACGCGGAAATTTTGATTTAGCTATTGAAAATTTAAAAAAGACAATTGAATTAAATCCCAAGGATTACGACGCGTATGTAATCTACGCCAAAATTCTTGCAAAACTCGGCCGTGTGGAAGAAGCCGATGAGATTTTGGATAAAGCGGAAGAACAGGGTGCGAACACCGGTGATTTTTATTATATCTATGCAAGAATAGAAAAAATGCAGGGCGAAGATGACGGATACAAAGAGTACCTTAAACTCGCCCTGAAAAATTATTCAACCCTCTCAATCGACCCGAAAAAAATTCAGGCTGAATTGAGGTAGAAATATGTCAAGACTTAATCTCTTAGGGGCAAATATAAAAAAATTTCGCAAGCAGAAAAAGCTTTCGCAAAATCAGCTTGCGGAAATACTTGATTTTTCGCGTGAACATATTGCCTGCATTGAAACAGGCAAAGAATTTATCAGCCTCCGAAAATTATTTCTGCTTGCCGATGTGCTGGAAATACCTGTAAAAGATTTTTTCGATTTTGACTAACCTTCCGGCATGAGGATTGAGATTACGGCGTTATCAAGATTAAGATATTTTTTAATCGTGGTTTCCAAATCTTCCACCGTAATGTCGTTGACATCTTTCAAATAATCCTCAATAAGTTTTAAATCGTCACAAACAGTCATATAATACCCGATTGTTTCACCGATTTCAGATACGGTTTCCGCTTCCTGGGCAAAACGTGATTTTATTTTCTTTTTGGCTTTTTGCAATTCTTCTTCCGTAATCTTTCTTGTTAAAAGTCCGTTAATTTCGCCTTTTACAAGTTCAAGTGCAAAATCTTTTTTCTCAGGTTTAAAGTTTGCCTGAACAAAGAAATTGTTACCGTCACGGAATTGATAATGCTCGCTGTTTATCATGTTGAAAACCGGCTCAGGCTGTTTTTCAATTAAGTTCTGGTACAGTCTGGAACTTGTGCCGTCACCGAGTATTATACTGATTAAATCCAGTTCAATATTTTCTTTCAGCGCATTTGCGCGCGGGCCGAGATATCCAATCATCAGATATGCAGTGTTTGCTTTTGTCGTATTTTCAACAACAATAGTCTTGTCTGTCGGCTTGTCTATTTCGTTAATTTTTTTAGGTGCGTTAGGACGTCCCTTGAAATCAAAACCTGCTTCTACAGCCTTTAATACTTTTTCATGGTCAAAATCTCCGACAATAATTGTTGTCATATTTTCCGGAGAATAGAAGGTTCTATAGTACTGCATAATTTCAGACTGAGTAACCTGTGAGATAATTTCCGGCGTGCCGATTACATCGCGTTTATAAGGATGCCTGGTGTACATATTGAAATTACACGTATTATAAACTTTTGTCCAGTTCTGGTCTTTACGCATTCTTATTTCTTCAATGACAACATGGCGTTCGCGTTTGTCGGTTACTGTATTATCATTTAAGTCAAACGGCGCTCCTATTTCTTCTTCCGGCAAAACAGGATCTAACATCATATCAGAATGAAGTTCTATAGCAAGATAAAGGTCTTTGTCCTCCTGACCTTTCGGAAGTGTTACATAATAAAAAGTGTAATCTTTCCAGGTCGCCGCATTAACTATTGCACCTTTTGCCTCAAGAATTCTGTCAAACTCGCCGGCTTTATGTTTATGTGTGCCTTTGAACATCAGGTGTTCAAGAAAATGTGAAATACCGTTGTTTTTATCATCTTCGTTTATGGAGCCGGTCTTAACCCATGTACTTACGTTTACCAGATCTCCTTCTTTATGTGCAAGAACAATTTTATGTCCGTTGTCACGCTCGTATACTTCTACTTCTTTTGTTAAAAACGGATATTTTATCAAACTTTTTTTCATTACGGATACCTTATTTATTTTAACTCTTGTAAACATTATACAGCAAAAAAATTTTTTTACGTTATAATTCTAATATGGATAATATAATTAATCGTCTAAAAAATAAAGTTGTTGTTTCTGTACAGGCAATGCCGAGTGAGCCTTTGTATCTTGAAAAGTGCATGGCTGCAATGATGAAATCCGTTGTAAAAGGCGGCGCAGGCGGTTTGCGTGTTGCAGGCACCCGTGATGTCAAGAACGCTAAAACACTTTTTGATATTCCGGTTATAGGTATTACAAAGCCAGATATCATACCGGCAAACTGGCAGGAAATTGTTTATATAACGCCGACTATTAACGATGTGTTGAGTCTTATAAGTGTCGGGGCCGATGTAATCGCTTTTGACGGAACTTCCCGTCCGCGTCCTGACGGCAGCACTCTGGCTGAAACAATTAAATATATAAAAATAAACAAACGCGTTTCAATGGCCGATATCTCAACTGTAGAAGAAGGTGTAAATTGTGCCCAAATCGGGGCTAATATGCTTTCTACAACACTTTCAGGCTACACTCAATTTTCACAAAACCGCGGTGACGGGCCTGATTTTGAACTATTGGAAAATCTTGTAAAAGAAGTGGATATTCCTGTTGTTCTGGAAGGTAGAATATGGGAGCCTGAACAAGTTGACAGGGCTTTTGAACTCGGCGCGCACTGTGTTGTAATAGGGTCTGCAATAACCCGTCCACAACTGATTACAAAGAGATTTGTCCAGAGAAAGAAGTAAGGAGTTTTAATGCGCAAAGCTTTAGCCATTGATGTCGGCGGAACAAAAATTTATAATACAATTATTGATGAAAAAGGCAAAATTATTTCTGAAATAGAAAAAAATTACACTCCGGAAACTTTTGAAGAAATAAAATCTTTGTTTAGAAAAATTATTTCCAAATACGAAAATGATGTGGATGTTATAGCGTTTTCTACATGCGGGGCTGTTAACAATCAAAATACGGGTATTTTAGGCTCAACCGGCAATATCGCAAAAGAATATCCTTCAATGGATTTTGCCTCCCTTAGCAATAAAAAAGTTTTTGTGGAAAATGACGCCAATTGTGCGGCCTGGGCAGAACATATTATCGGCGCCTCAAAAGGAATGCCGTATTCTATTATGCTTACACTCGGGACAGGTGTCGGCGGCGGAATTATTTTAGACAATAAATTATATAAAGGTAAAAGCGGAGCGGCCGGCGAAATGCATTTTAAAATGCGGACAGATAAGCACAGAAAATGCACATGCGGCGCTTATGATTGTTTTGAAAGTTATGCCTCAGGTACCGGCCTAAAAATTACGGCTGAAGAAATGCTGAATAGCAAAGATATTACAACCTATGATGTTATAGACGGCTGGAAAAAGGGTGATGAGAAGATGACAGCTGTATTTAACCGCTGGCAGGAAGATATTCTGGCAGGACTTATAGGGCTTGCTAATATTTTTGACCCTGATGTAATTGTCTTATCCGGTTCTATGGCGGAATTTGTTGACACGGCTTATTTAACTGATGCAGTGAATGCAGAAATAGTTACACGCCCGACAAAAGTCGTTAAAGCAACAACAGGCAATTATTCCGGTATGATTGGTGCGGCACTACTGGCTCTTGGAGAAAATGCTGATGGGTAAGGCAAAAAAACGAGGGTTCAGACGCGGAGATTTAGACGATTTCTTTAAGCTTTCACGCGAAGATGCGCTGAAAGAAGTTGTTAAATTGTTGAAAGAAAACGATAATAATGCCATAAGTCTTATTACTCTTTTCGGACTCACGGCCGAAGAACTTCTGGAGGCCGGCGCTGATTATGAAGATGTAGTTAAAATGGGCTGCCTGATAAAATGATAAAGAAGATATTAGAACGTTTTTTATTCTGGCTGGATTGCTCCCGTGCTTTTGCATTACCCATGACGGTGATGTCGTGGCTTGTCGTGTTTTTGTGGGGTGTAAAAGACCATGGGGATGTTTTTAATGGTATTCTGGCGCTTCTTGGAATAGTACTTGCACATCTTGCAACGAATTTAATAGATGATTACTGTGATTATAAAATTCTTTGCAAAGATGAAAAATATATCAAAACCGCTCAAAAATGCAAATGTGCGCATATTTTTGAAGGACGCGTCACTCTGCCGGAAATGCTCCGGATGATTATTCTGTATTGTTTGCTGGCCGCCATAATCGGACTGATTTTAACATTTAAAGCAGGGTTGCCTGTTATATGGCTGGCTTTAATCGGCGCGGGTGTGACACTTTTTTATCAAAAATGTTCGCTTGTCGGATTGAGTGAATTTGCGGTGTTTGTTGCTTACGGGCCTTTGATGTTTGAAGGTGTTTATTTTGTTATGACAAAACACTTTTCTCTCAATGTTTTATTATTGTCATTGGCCGTGGTTATGTTTACACTCGGATTTTTGTACGTACACACAATACTTGATTTTGAAGGCGATATGACCTCTCACAAAAAAACACTCTGCTGTCGTATCGGTGATAAAACAAAGGCTTTAAAACTGCTTGTTGCATTTTACACCTTCGGGTATCTTGCCATTGCATTTCTGGCGTTTCACACACATAATACCTTTTTATTTATCACTTATTTAACAATTCCTCTGGCCGTAACTGCTTATAAAGAAACAAGGATTTTTGAAAAAAGCCGGATACCTGTTGTAAGATGGTGGAATTTGCCTTTTGAAAATCAGGAATTTTATTTGAATGAAGGCAGTTTTGGATTTTATTTTACACTGTTTCAGGCACGGAATTTAATGACGGAATTCTGTATATTAACAGGTATTGCTATACTTCTTCCATTTGTTCTACGATAAAATCAATCAGAAACGGAGTATTGTCAGCAAATGCACTCTCAAGAGCAGGTTTCAAATCAGACAGGCATGAAACTCTGAGCGCTTGAATACCGTAACTTTCAGCGAGCTTTACAAAATCAGGGTTAGAAATCTTGGTTTCATAATAATTGCCGTTAAATCGACTTTCCTGTAATTGTCTTACCATACCCAGATAACCGTTATTCAGAACCATAATTTTAACCGGCAGATTGTATTCTTTGAGGGTTGCAAGTTCTTGAATATTCATCTGAAAAGAACCGTCTCCCGCAATACAGGTAACAGTTTTTTTCGGATTGGCCGCAGCCGCTCCTATTGCAGCAGGGAAACCAAATCCCATAGTTCCAAAACCGCCGGAGGTTAAAAGTTTTACCCCGTAAGGCAAATTCTGTACTGCAAATATTTGGTGCTGACCAACCTCGGTTGTAACTGTATCAGTATACTTGTAAATTTCTTTTATCACGTCATCAGAATGCAAGAGATTTGATTTACGAGTAGCGGATTTATTTAAAGTTTTTAATGCACGTGCGGTATTAAGCCAGCCGTCGCTTTTTGACATTACATCAATATCTTGCAAAAAGTTTTTGATATCAGTACAAATTTTTTCTGTTGCCTTAAAATTACGGCCTAATTCCTCCGGATTAATATCAACCTGTATAATATTTTTGTCAAAATCTTCCGGTTTAAAGACCATTGTTATGCGGTCATTAAGTCTTGCACCGAGCACTATTATCAAATCAGCGAGTTTCAATACTTCATTTGCTGAATTATGGCCGTAAATCCCCAGCATACCAAGGTAGTTTGCAACATCTTGCGGATAAGCCCCTAATCCCATCATTGTTGAAACGACAGGTGCATTTAATTTTTTAACAAAATCAAATAATTCTTTTTGAGCGTCAGAATTCAACACTCCTGCCCCTGCAATAACTACAGGACGTTTAGATTGATTAATCAATCGTTCTGCAGAAGAAAAATCATAAGTGTTTGTTGTAGCCGTTAAAGTTTGATGAGAAATTGCGGCTTTATAATCCGCACTGTCAGAAAAAACATTCTGTGTAATATCAACTATTACCGGTCCTTTTTTACCGGATTGAGATATTTCAAACGCTTTTACAAGTGTTTGTTCCAATTCCTTTACGTCTGATATCTGAAAACCTGCTTTAGAACAAGATTTTGTCATATCGATGATATTTATTTCCTGAAACGCGTTTTTTCCGGACAAATTTTTATCGACCTGACCTGTTATAATAACAAGGGGAATTCCGTCAAAATAAGCATCAGCACAGCCGGTTACAATATTTGTTGCACCGGGGCCTGATGTCACAAGAACAACACCTGTTTTACCGCTCACTTTTGCATAACCTTCTGCAGCGTGCACAGCCGCCTGTTCGTGACGTACAAGAAAATGCTTAATAGTGTTTTGTTTGGAAAGTTCTTCGTATACATTCAAAACAACACTTCCGGGATAGCCGAAAATGGTATCCACGCCTGAATTTTGTAGGGTGTTAATAAGTATTTTGGCACCGTTAAAAAGTTTTGTTTTAACCTGAAGCATTTTATTTTCATTTCTCCGAAATGATATTAGCATAAAATAAAAAAACGTACTATTGTTTATTTTGAATAAGAGCCTAAAAACCTTAAAAAATCCGTTTTTTCTCTTACTTGCCGGATTGTTTTGAACATTTGCGGATTTTTAATATGGCCGTCAAAGTTTACTATAAATATGTAGTCCCCGAATTTCTGTTTTGACGGTCTTGATGCTATATATGAAAGGTTTATGTCGTTTTCTAAAAAGACTTTCAATACTTCCAGAAGCGCCCCCGGTTTGTTTGCCGTAGAAAAAGCAAGTGATGTTCTGTCATCTCCTGTCGGTTCTGTTTCAAAATCACCTATCAAAACAAATCTTGTGCGGTTTGTTTTGTCGTCATTTATATTTTCACGCAAAACGTTCAGATAATACGCATCCGCTGTTTTTTTGCTGCCTATTGCAGCATAGGTCAAATTGTAATTAACAAGTGAACGCGCTGCTTCTGAGGTTGAGGAGGCTTCAATTACATTTACATGGTATGGCATTTCGTTATGTATAAAATTCTGACACTGCGCAAGCGCCTGCGGATGAGAGATTATATTTGTTATACTTGAAATTTCCGTTGTCCGCGCTAAAAGACAGTGCTGTATCGGCATTATGTATTCGGAAAGAATATAAATATTAGGATTTTTGGTGAACATCAAATTATCAAGCGATTCAGTAACAGTTCCTTCAATTGAATTTTCTACAGGTAAAACACCGAGAGTATTCGGGTTGTTGTCGACGTATTCGACAACCTGCCTGATAGTTGAAAGAGGAGCAGGAGCAGCGTTTATATTGTATTTTTCACAAAAAGCATCGGTTGCCATTTCCGAAAATGACCCGTGAGGCCCTAAGTATGCTATGCTTTGTACTTCGTCAAAATTCATAATTGCGTTTACTCCCTTTTTCAGCTATTATATTTATTATAACAGAAAGAGAGATGATATGGCAAATATTAAGTTTGGAACAGACGGCTGGCGCGCAATTGTCGGTGAGGATTTTAACAAAGAGAATGTCGCAACAGTTACAAAGGCAATAGGAAAATATGTTTATGATAATTTTGGAGCGGAAAAGAAAATCTTAATCGGGTATGATCCGCGTAATATGGCAAAAGAATTTTCAACTCAGACCGCGGAAATTTTAAGCGCTCTGGGATTTGAAGTCCTTTACAGCAACAAAATTATTCCGACGCCTGTTCTGGCTTTTAATGCAAAATTTCTGGATGCATGTGCGATTATGTTTACAGCCTCCCACAATCCGCCTGAATATTTGGGAATAAAGTTTATACCTGATTACGCCGGCCCTGCAACAAGTGATATTACGGACGAACTCGTTGCTAATCTCGGTATTGAGCCGGAAAATTTTTCAAATGGTAAAATTATTGAATATGACTTTAGTCCTGCATATTTTGAACATATAAAATCTCTCATTGATTTTGATGCAATACGTAAATTGAAAAGCAAGATTATTTTTGACGGGCTGTATGCAGCAAGTATCGGATATTTTGATGAGATTTTGAGAACAGAAAATATTCCGTTTGAAAGTCTGCACATGTATCACGATATTAATTTCGGCGGCGGCATGCCTGAACCAAAACCAAAATATTTACAGGAACTTATCTCAAAAGTTAAAGAATACGACAGAGCTGTCGGATTTGCCAATGACGGGGACAGTGACAGATTTGGTGTAATAAATGAAAAAGGCGAATATGTTTCTCCAAACGAAATTATTGCAATGCTTTTAATCCATCTTAAAAAGCATAAAAATTATCAAGGCGCACTGGTAAAAACTGTCGGCGCAAGTCTTTTACTCAATAAAACAGCCGAAAAACTGGGGGTTGAAGTCATTGAAACTGCTGTAGGATTTAAACATGTAGGAGAAGCCATGCGCAAATTCAACCCGATAATCGGAGGTGAAGAAAGCGGCGGTTTGAGCATTCAAGGGCATATTCCGGAAAAAGACGGTATTCTTGCAAACCTTCTTATTCCGGAAGCAATGGCGTATTCCGGTAAAACTCTTTGCGAAATGCAAAAAGATTTATACGATTTTGTCGGCTGCCATTTCTATAATGACAGAATTGACAAGCATTTACACAATACAGAAGAAATTAAACCTATTCTTGAAGAATACCGCACAAAAAAAGAAATAGGGGCTTTCAGAGTAAAAAATATTGATACAAAAGACGGTGTAAAACTTTATTTTGATGACGACGCAAGCTGGATATTAGTACGTCCGAGCGGAACAGAACCGCTTTTGAGAATATATTTTGAAAGCGACAGTTTAGACAAGATAGAACAACTTAAAAACTACCTACGGTAAAAGGTATTCGCACTCAAGAATATGATTAGCCTCATCAATATCGTTAATTTTGATTTTTGAATTACGCGGCAAAATAATTTCATCATTGTAAATTCCGCCGCGGCCGCAGTCGATTACTTTTGAGCCTTTAGGCAGTTTAATCCTCATCATATAACCGATAGGATTGTCCTCACAGCCCATTGCAGGATTTTCAATCGGATTAAAATATGACATCAAATCGCAGTCCTTTCTTGCAGTTGATACAAATGAAGGATCTTCAATTATTGCGCCTTTTTTGATTTTGTCGGCAATTGGCAATTTTCTTTCCGGTTCATACCAGACCTTTGTTTTGATACCGCGGTAAACAACAGCATCATCAGCCAGCGGCGGCGCTTCCTGAGCAATTTTATCCATTATTCGTATTTCTTTTATTTTTTCGGGTATAACTTCACCGTCGCGGAGCGCACTGTTGTAAGTATAGTTGTCCTGATAAGAGCCTACGGCAAGTGATTCTTCGGTATTAAATTTCTTACCTTGCAGCTGAACATGTTTATCATCCGGTCTGAACAGAGCTTCGCGATGCTGCTGAATTTTTGCTGCACGCTGCTGTTCAATAGCGGCTTTTGCAGAATCTTTTTCAAGTTTAGTATAATAATCTTTTATATCATCGGCCGACCAGCCGTTTTTATTATTTTCCGTTGTTTTGAAAATATTTTTATCAATAGTTTCGCTGTTTATCGGATTTGTAGCATGCAATTTTTCATCAGTTTGTGTGTAAATCCTTTGTGCTCTTGGATTTGGTGTCATAACCTGCATATCAGGTGTTTCTATAGGCTTTGGCTTTGCACGGTTTGGAAGCGGAAGATTTTCGATAGGCCTTAGTTTTGGCGTTTTAATACGTTTATGCAGCAATATACCGAAAGCAACACTTGCCGCAAGAGCAGTTGCACCAATCATATATTTGGCGGCACGCGATATTTCTTTATCAGACTGTGTCTGAACTTTTGGCTGTTCAGGCGCTTTTATTTCTTCATTGCGAATATTTGCACGCGGCTTTATACTACTTATTTTGTTATAATAATACATAATCCTTCTACCTGTTTATATAAAAACGGTTGGGGATAAAAAATTGCTATTTTATTCAACAAGTTTTAAGTTTTGTTTTTTTGAATTTAAAGATTTCAGTTTCAACAATCTGTTTTTGACAAACTGAGCCTGATGAGAAAACGGTTTCATAATCAAAAACTTTCTGTAATATCTCTGTGCATCACTTTTTTTGCCCAGTTTGTCAAAACAAATTGCTATGCCTACGTAGGCACGATAGAACTCGGGGTTGAGTTTTATAAGTTCGTTTAGGATTTTTGAGGCTTCTTGATATCTGTCAAGCTTCATCAAAAGGGTTGATTTGTGTTCGTAAGCCTTTAAAAATCCCGGAGAATTTTCAATCAACTTCTGATAAATCATCAGCGCAAGATCGTATTCTTCACAGAGTTCATGCGAAATACCAAGCTGCAAAATTGCTTCCGGTTTTTCAGGATTTATCTGTATTGCTCTGACAAAACTTTTTATTGCTCCGCAAGGTATGCCCTCCAGAAGATGACATACTCCCATCTCAAAAAATGCATCATAATATTCGTTATCAATTTCAGTGGCTTTTTCTAAATATCGTATTGCTTTTGCATAGTTTTTTAAATGTTTGAAGCATACCCCTAAACCGTAATATGAATATGCATCATTGCGGTCAATGAGTATTGCATTAAGATAGTTTGATGCAGCTTCTTTAAAAGAATTTTCGTTACGCAAAGCATCTGCTTTAACACAAAAATCGTTAACCTTTTTGACTTTTGCTTTTTTTATAGTTTTTATATTTGTAACTTCTGTTGCCACAAAAACCTCTCTTCAATATTAATTCTATAGATTTTACGCACTCTATAGAACAATCTTTCGATGTATAACTTAATCAATCATTGGATTTATAAATTTAGTTGTGTTATAAATTAATTATGAAGAAGATAGCAGTTTTATTTTTATTATGTACAATTTCACTGCCTGCCATGCCGGCCGAAGTTCATCTGCCTGCGGTTGACAAACCAAAAATTGAACTGCCGGAGGTTAAGGTTAATAAAAAACAATCTCTTGTTTTAACTGATGAACAGGTAATGCAGGAGCTTGTAAAGCTGCAAAAAGAAAAAGATTTACAGGATATTGAAAATCTCTGGAAAGGAACTGTTGAAAACAATCAGGTTATCGGTTTTGCTTTGAAAAAATTATCAACACCTGAAAGCCAGCGCCGGATACATTCTTCTTTGATGGCAAAAACACTTTCGGCCATAGTTGCAGGTGCATCATTTGCTCCGTCACTTATGGGGGCTGATTATATGACGCAAACTGCTGCATATTCTGCCGGAAGATTAGCCCAAAATTTTATTAACAGAAAAAACATACCTACAGAAATTCCGCTTACCGATACAGAACTTATAGAACTTGCCGGTCTGGTCGAAAATTTACAGGATAAAATCATTGAAGCATATTACAACTACAAAAGCAGTTTGACCCAATTAAAAGAAACTCGTTCCAGATTGCTTTTGTACCACAAAAATTATGCCAATGCGCTCGAAAATGAAGATATCCTTGAAATTACAATCTCATCAGCACTATACGACAATATGAGAATTGAAGAATTTTATTTTATGGAAAACGCTAAAAGATATCATATTGAATTACAAAGGCTTGCGGGTAAAAAAGTTGTTGATAACCTGAATTTGTACCAGTATAACTACAATTCCACATTATTAAAAGGACAGGAGGAAAAACAATGAAAAAAGTTTTGATTTTGTCCCTAATAATATCACTTTCCGCGCCTTGTTATGCTCTTGAATACAAGGATATAAACACTGTTCGTCCGCCGGCATACAGGGTCGGGCTTTCAGACCAGCCGGAAAAAGAGTATGTTGAAGTTAAACAAACCGCTGCAAATACAGGAAAAACAAAAGTTCCGGATATAGCAACCGTGTTTGCTCAAAAAGACGAAGATAATAAATTTAATATAAATGAAATAACTTACGCTGACCTGAGCATAAAACAAATTTCTAAAGAAGTTGCACAGGAGCTTCTTCTGGATGAAGAAGAAATGGTAGGCGATTTATCTTTGCTCTGGCAGGGCGCTGCAACTCAAAGCGATACCATAAATTTTGCGCTGTATAAACTCGCAAACCCTGAAGAAGATAAACCGGATGAAAAATCCGTCAAAAAAGTTCTTTCAACAATTGCGAGTATGTCCACAATTGTCGGGGCAAGTATGGGAAGCCCTGTGCTTGCAACAGGCTCAATCATCGGCGGAAATATCTTAGGTATAATGTCGCAGGATACCAAAGCCTTGAATTATAAATACACGCAGGTCACAGATGCGGATATGATTATCCTTGTGCGTAAGGTCGAGGATTTACAGCAAAAAGCCGTGAATTTGTATTATAGTTATATGACGGCAAGAAAAAAGCTCGGCATGCTTGAAGAAATGACCGCTGAACGCAAAAGGATTTACGACAAATCACAGGAAAGCTCAAGAGAAGTTATTCTCATCACTGATGCTTATTACAGAACTTCACTTGACATGCTTATGAAAGCAAAATCCGATTATTATGCCAAACGCGCCGCACTTGAACAGTTTGTCGGCAATGACGTGTTTAAACAGTTTGAAGCTGACTTGATTGAAAGAGAAAAGAAGAATAAATAATGAAATTTGTGTCTTATGAAGTCAAAACAGGTAAAGAAAATATGCAAATTGACAACGATTTGCTGGAATTTGCAATAAAAGAACAATTGACAGAACCGATTTTCAGACTTTACGGCTGGCGGCCGGCATGTATTTCTCTCGGACGCAACCAGAAAGATGATTTTCTCAATATGCAATTGTTGAACAGGTTAAATATTGATGTTGTCAGACGCCTTACAGGAGGCCGCGCGCTTTTACATGATGATGAAATAACTTACAGCTACATCTGTCCTGTTTCTTCTCTTGAACACGGAGAAAATGTTACAGCCTCATATAAAGAAATTTCTCAAATTCTTATTGATGCTTTGAAAAAAATTGGCATTGAAACTGATTTTGGCACTACCAGGCGGCCTGATACGCATTTTGACTACTGCATGCTTCTTTCTACAGGTGCTGATCTCTGTTATCAGGGACGTAAACTTATTGGTTCGGCGCAATTCAGAAAAGACAGTTATATTCTCCAGCATGGTTCTATTTTATATGACTATAATTCAGAACTCTTAAAAGAAATATTTAACGAAGAAGTAAAAGGCATTACCTCTATAAAAGAAATAAATCCCGATATCTCAAGAGAGGAGATAATAGAATTGTTAAGTAATGTAAACACTGTAAAAGCTTGATAATACAGGCTTTTACATGATATACACTGATAAATGGCAATTTTTGCGACTCAAAATACTTTATATAAATACGGGGAATCAAATTAAGGGGAAATGAACAATGAGTTGCAATTGTTTTAATTTAAGATTAAATGCAGCAGGCTATCCATTCACCTGGGCATCAAACTACGGGGGACAAATTCAGTTTAATACAATGCCTGAATGGGTATCACCATCTACAGCATTGCGTATACAGAACAACTGGTTAAATCAAAACAATATGTTCTCAGGTTGTTCAGGATTTATGCCGGGTTACCAGATGTATCCTGGAATGTACCCTTCATCTCCGACAACCACGATGCCTGTTTATCCTGGAACAGGAATACAACAAGGCGGTTATGATATGAGCACTGTCCAAGGTTACATTGATGGCCGCAAAACAAGAATCGGTGTTATTGCAAATAATACTGCACAAAATCTTGCGGGTTACACTGCACAACTCCAGCAGTTAGCAAATGATGACTCTCTTTCTAAAGAACAAAAAGAACAAATAAATCAATTTTTAGTAAGAATAAATCAAATTCAAACAGAATTACAAAAGGCAGTACAAAATGCACAGATGGCTAACAATCCACAAATTTTAGACCAGATAAACAATCAGGTTGAAGCTCTTGCGGGTATTGCTCAAGAATTACAGGTATTAATTCCTGAAATGCTTCAAACACTTATTGCAGAAGCACAGCAGACACCTGATGAGGATACAACCACTACACCTGGCGGCGACGATACAACTACACCTGGCGGCGACACAACACCGGGTGCTCAAGATCAAGGTGATGTTCAGGTAATAGCTCCGGAAGGCAGCAACCCTGAGGAAAGTTTGATTACAACGCAAAACAAACAGGTATCACCGGAAGTTTTGAGCATTAATGAAAGAATATTTGATGCTGTTAACGGTGTTGCAACAAAAGATAAGCAATTACGTGAAGCTGTTGAAGAAATTAACAAAGACAATGTATTAGATGTATTTGATAATTGGAACGCATCTTATGCTCCGGATTACATCAATGACGATAAAGGCGGCTTGATTGAAACCATTTATGATGACAAATCTCTCTGGTTCAATGGCGGAAAACACGAAGTAACACATATCCTGAATGCATTAGTAGAAAAAGCTGCTGATTTAGGCAATGAAGCGCTGCAGGCAATAACTCCGCTGAAAGCAAAAATCAATTCAGAATTGAACTCATTCTGGAACACTGATGAAGATGCGGTAGCAGAAGCTATCAATAAGATTGTAATCATTCTGAATGCTTATCAATCAACACAGCCGGCTGCTTCAACACAGGAAACACAACAGGAGGGGGCAGAACAACAGACACAAGAATAATAAGAAATTTGATAATAGATTCCTCATATATAGTAAAAGGTTAGAATGGTAGTAAAGTGAAGTCAGCTCCCGCATATGGGAGCTTTTTATTTTTACAGTAATAATATAGACGGAATATACCGATAAAATGAATCTGTATATTTGAATATGTGAAGATGTATTCCGGAATTTTTAGCAGAATAAAAAGTACATATGGTAAAAATTTCTTCATATTACTGCGTTGTATTTATGTTTTTGTTAATATTATTTTGTAATTATATTTTGAGGTATAAGAATGAGAAAACCTAACATAGCAATTTTGGGAGCAACCGGTGTTGTAGGACGCGAAATAACAAAAATTATTGATGAATTAAAAATAGATTTTAATGAAATTAAATTTCTCTCCAGCGCTAAAAGTGCGGGCTCAGAAATAGAATTTCAAGGTAAAAAATATATAGTTGAAGAAGCTAAACCGGAAAGCTTTGACGGTGTTAATATTGTTCTTGCCTCAGCAGGCGGTTCTACCAGTCAGAAATTTGCGCCGGAAATAGTCAAACGCGGCGGCGTTTTGATAGATAATTCAAGCGCTTTTAGAATGGATAAAGATGTGCCGCTGGTTATTGCTTATGTTAATGATGAAGATTTGAAAAATCATAAAGGCATTATCGCAAATCCTAACTGCTCAACTTCACAGTTGATGCTTGTTTTAAAACCGTTAAATGACATAGTAAAAATCAAACGTCTGATTGTTTCTACTTATCAGGCTGTATCAGGTGCAGGGCTTGCTGCAATTAATGAATTAACGGCTAATACAAAAGCTGTTCTTGCAGGTGAAGAATTTGAAAATAAATGTTTCAAAAAGCCTATTGCTTTTAATGTAATTCCGCAAATAGATGTATTCTGTGACAACGGATATACAAAAGAAGAAATGAAAGTCGCAAATGAAACAAAAAAAATACTTCATCTTGCGGCAGATACTCCGATATCTTGTACAGCGGCGCGTGTCCCTGTTTATAACGGACATTCAGAAGCCGTTGATATAGAATTTGAAGAAAATATTTCACCGGAAGAAGTCCGAGAAATACTTAAAAACTCTTTTGGCGTTACGGTTATTGATAATCCTGATAATTACGAATATCCGACTACACGCGATGCCTCTGGAGTTAATCCTGTTTTTGTCGGCCGTATCAGAAAAAATCTGGCTTTTGAAAACGGTATTTCACTCTGGTGTGTGGCTGATAACTTACGAATTGGCGCTGCCTTAAATACCGTAAGACTTTGCCGGAAAGTTATTGAAATGGACTTATACTAAATCTATTATGGAGCAGGCATGTGCCTGTTTCTTTACCCCGTGGAGAAAATATGAATATTAACAAATTAACTATTTTACCCATGTCAAAACACTATACTTCTACCCGAATAATTAATCCGGATAAGGAAGTAGTGCGGCAGGCGCTTTTAAAAACAACCCAAAAAGCACTTGGACAAGCAAATAATTTGCCGGACAAGTTAATAAAAAAATTGGCGCAAGAACGGAAAATTCCGTCATTTGTCAATCCGAAATCTTATGTCGGCAACAAAACTCCGGTTGAAGATATTCGCGTCCTGGGCGGCATAGGATTTGATTTTTTCGGTTAATAAAACTTTAAAATATGGCATTTTTTATTTTTAGCTTTCTTTATCATAACGAAAGGAAAATTTAAAATGCCTGTAAAAGTTTTTAAAAATGTTCTAAAATTTCCGGAAAGTAAAATTCCGACCCGTTTTGACGATATCCAAAAAGAAATTGAAAAAGAAAGATTGGAAGCTTATTACAATCAAACAAAGCAGGTTTCTGACGGCAAAACATACTCTATCGGAAGCGTTATCAGCGAAGAACTGGGCAAAAAACTTAATCTTATCGGATAATTCTTCATTTTTTAACTTGCAAAGTGCGCATTTTATTACTTTTTGTTAAATTATACTGCACTCCATACTTTTTTCTGGTAAGATTAAAGAAAAAGGGATATTATGGGACAAGTTTTAAGAAGAGAAAATGTTGCGGAATTTGTTCATAATCTGCAAAAAAGCGGCAAAACAATCGTTGCGACAAACGGATGTTTTGATATTTTGCATGTAGGTCATGTAAGATATTTGCAAAAAACAAAAACTTTTGCGGATTATTCAATAGTGCTTCTTAATTCTGACAAATCCGTCCGTTCCATAAAAGGGGAAGGCCGGCCGATAAATAACGAAAATGACAGAGCCGAAATTCTGTGCGCATTAAGCTGTGTGGATTATGTTGTCCTTTTTGACGAGGACAGTCCACGTAATCTTCTGGATGAAATCAAACCGGATGTCTATACTAAAGGTGCAGATTACAATATGGAAACATTGCCGGAAGCCGATATTATGATTAAAAACGGTACGCGTGTTGAATTTATCAGTTTTGTTGAAGGTAAATCAACTACCGGAACAATAGAAAAAATGAAAAACAGTTAGTCCCGAATTTATTTCAATCTCTTTTATTTTCAAGGGCTTGAAATGAGTTTGGATTATTTTAAAAAGGAGATACAAATATGAAAGCTTTTACACTTGAAGAAATCACACAAATTACAGGCGGAATGCTGACAAAAGTACAGGATGCTAAAATTGAAAGAATAGCACCGCCGTTATTGGCTGATGAAAATACTCTTGCTCTTGCATTAGGTGAAGAAGAAATCGCAAACCTTGAAAATTCAAAAGCAAAAGCAGCACTTGTTCCGTTAGGTGTGCAAATCGACGGTTTAACAACCATAGAAGTTGAAAGACCGCGTCTTGCTATGATGAAGTTAATAACTCTTTTTTATAAAGAACCGGAAGTTGCAGAAGGCGTTCATCCAAGTGCAACAGTTCATCCGGAAGCAAAATTAGGACAAAACGTAAAAATCGGGCCTAATGTCGTTATCAGCCGCGGAGCAGAAATCGGTGACAATACAAAAATCGTTGCAAACTCTTACATAGGAAGCGATGCAAAAGTCGGTAAAAACTGTTTCTTCCACCCCGGTGTAAATATTGGCGACAGAGTCCAAATCGGTGACAGTGTAATCCTTCACCACGGTGTATCTCTCGGGGCTGACGGTTTTAGTTTCGTCACAGAAAATCCTGATAACATTGAACAGGCAAGAAAAGAAGGACAAATTAAAGACGGCAGTGCGGCAAAACATGTTATTTTCAAAATTCCTTCTATCGGATCTGTTGTTATCGGTAACAATGTCGAAATCGGCGCTAACACAACTATTGACCGCGGCACTATCGAAAACACCACAATCGGTGATGATACAAAAATCGACAATCAGGTTATGATAGGTCATAACTGTAAAATCGGCAAAGGCTGCCTGATAGTTTCTCAAGTCGGTATTGCAGGAAGCTGTGTCATAGGCGATCGTGTAGTTCTCGCCGGTCAAGCAGGTCTTGCTGATCATATTGAAATCGGTTCTGATTCAATCATTACCGCAAAAGCCGGTGTTACAAAATCATTCCCTGAAAAATCAATTGTCGTAGGTATTCCGGCTGTTCCGAGAAAAGAATTTATCAAGCAGCTCAAAACTATGAAAGACGCACAGGAAATATTTGCAAAATTCAGAAAATATGAACCGTTGCTAAAAGAATTTGAGGACAATTTGAATAATGATAACCATTAAAAAAGAAATATCAATAACCGGCAAAGGCTTGATGAAAAACAAGCCTTGCACTGTGAATTTTTTCCCGTCAGAAGAAGGCAAGATAAGATATTTTGTCAAAGGTAAAGAAAGCTTTGAAGCAAATGTTGATAATGTGCTTTCAACAGAGCATTGCGTTACTCTTGGAAATAAAACAAGTAAAGCAATGTTGACAGAACACCTTACGGCTGCACTTGCCTTTTGCGGAATTGATTCTATTGATATCTGCATGTCAGAGGATGAAGTACCGGCGCTTGACGGAAGCGCTAAAGAATGGGTTGCTTTGTTCAACAAAGCGGGAATTAAGAAGCCGTTTCTTTATAGTCCGCCAAAATATACCGTATCAGAGCCTGTTTATTATCTCAACGGTAAGACAAGCCTCGTAATAGTGCCGGATAAGGAATTATTTATTTCTTATGCCGTTAATTACGATCATCCGGATTTGCGTCAGTGCTGGGTAAACTACAATCCGAGAAATAAAGAAGAAATTATAGAAGCCAGAACCTTCGGTTTTTATAAAGATTTAAAGAAATTCCAAATGCTCGGATTTGCGCAGGGCGTAACATACGAAAATACAGTGGGGCTTGAGGATGAAGGTTACACAACAGAACTTCGTTCAGGCAAAGAACCTGTTAAACACAAAATACTCGACCTAATCGGAGATTTGTATCTGACAGGTGTTAACCCGCTTAATCTGAAAGCACAAATCCTTGTGAAAGAAGCGGGGCATGCAGTCCATTTAAAAACGGCCAAACTTTTAAAAGATAAACTAATTGAATGTAAATAAAGGAGAGAAAGTGATGACAGAAGAAACTAAAGTTTTAAGCTTTACAACAACTGAAATAATTGAAATGATACCTCATCGTTATCCGTTTTTGCTGGTAGACAGAATAACAGAATGTGTTCCGGGCAAATACGCAAAAGGATACAAAAATTTGACGATGAATGAGGAATTTTTTCAGGGACATTTTCCGAATAATCCGATTATGCCGGGAGTTTTGCAATTGGAAGCAATGGCACAGTGTTCAGCCCCGATATTGATGACAATGCCGGAATTTGAAGGTAAATTAACTTTATACGCCGGCGTGGACAATGTACGCTTCAAAAATATAGTAAGACCGGGAGACAGATTTGAAATGCACGTAGAACTTAATAAGGTTAAAGGTCCGGTTTGCAAGGCACATGGCGTAGGAACAGTCGACGGCAAAATCTGCGTGGAAGCAGACATGACATTTGCTTTGAAATAGAAAGAAAAGGCACTAAGTTACTAAGGCACTGTGATTGTGACTAAGTGATTAGCGGATTTGCGGACGGATGGCGCGAACGAAGGCACTAAGTTACTAAGGCACTGAGGCACTAAGGATTATCAAAATAAGGCAACGAGAAAATTCTCACGTTACCGATAAAATATTCCTCGCCCCTTGCGACTCTGCCGAGCACAAACACTCCGGTGGATTGTTTGTGCGAGAGGTAGGACAAGTCAGCTCTTACACTTGGAAACTGTTAACGAAGTATAGTCAACGGTAAAAAATACCTTCTCCCCAAGGGGAGAAGGTATTGTAATGATTAATGTTCGCAGTTCAGCATAACGGCATAAAAGGCAACATGAGAAAACTCTCACATTGCCTTATTTTGTAACCACTTAGTCACTTAATCACTTGTCTTGGATTTGCTTCACGCTCGCAGAGTTTCGCCTATAGTGCTAGCGCACAAGTCGGCTCAATCTGCTCGCTACCCGGATTTGCTCACTTCGTTCGCGCCATCCGTCCGCAAATCCGCTAATCACTTAGTCACCCAAGCGGTCAGCGTTAGATGTGCTAGGTGGCCGTTACGCGTTAGCTCCCGAGACAAACAGCGCGGTAGTTGCTGACGTCCTTGCGGTAGTTGCCCCAGTCACTGTAGGAAGTGTAGAAGCCCCGCCCGTACGCGGTAACCGTACCGCTCTTCTCACTGGACCAGTAGGGGTAGCCAAGAGTGATTGGAGGATTATCTTTGTATTCGTCCTTTACTTTTAGGTTGAATTTGTCCTCACTTGCACCTATTGTTACTTCGTTTCCGTTGCTATCCACATATAGATTGCTTGCTAATTGTGCAAGTTGGGCTGTCGTTGGAAGTTCCATTCCCTTGTCTTTGCATGCTTTCTTTGCTCCTGCCCAGTAGTTATCTGTTGTTGCATAATTTTCATCATACTGTTTATTTTCATCTAAGGTTGTATCCAATGGAGTATTTGCGGCAAAGTCTGTGCTCCAGCACATGTCACCTATCGGGTTATCGCAAGTAGAAAATGCGACGCCGGAGGATAATTGAATATCTTTTCCAACTCTATTCGGCCCTTTCTTTCCGTTTACATCTACCATATAGCCCATGCAAGATACCTGACTACCTGTATCTTCTATAGGGTCAGCATAAGGGCATTCCGGCTGGTATGCCATGATAACAGTTGTACCATCTGCTACAACAAATGACATTGTATTAGTGTTAGTCTGCCAGCTTGTAAGCCCCATGCTTGAAGCGCTTGTAAGACTATCTGTTTCGACTTCCATAGGTTCTTCGTTGCTTCCTGTTGTTACAACTTTAGGTGAGTAGCACTTGTTAATATCTGTGTTATCACAAGTCTTAATTACTTTCATATATTGTTTGAAAGTATCCATAAAATCTTCTGTAGAGCGATGCCCTGTCATGACGCCGTCTGTGTTCATGCGGCGGACTGTTTCTGTGAGTTTCTTTTCCCAGAGATCTTTAGCCGTAGACCATGCTTTCTCGTTGTGGTTTTGGATTAGGCCTGGAAGGGTCAGGGCGGCAACAATGCCGATGACGGCCAGAGTAATCAAGACCTCGGCTAAGGTGAAGGCGGCCTTCTGGGAAGTGATTAAGTGACTAAGTGATTGAGTGATTGAGAATTTACATGAGGCCGGCTCTGTAGCTTCGTGACGGGGTACGTCCGCACCCTCATCCGGCCTGCGGCCACCTTCTCCCAAAGGTAGAAGGGAATGTAGCGATTGTTGTTCGTCTTGTTTCGACATCTTACTCACTTCACTCACTCTACTCACTTCACTCACCTTTGATGTGTAAGAGCGGACTTGTCCGCCATAACTGTTTGTTTTTTGGTTGTACATAGTTGCATCTCCTTTTTTTATCGTGTCAGCATTTATTAAATTATCTTTCATACAATCCTCCTTATTAGTCTATAATATACAATAATTCTATTCATTAAACCACCTTTATTTGGTTTATATGTTTTTGCACAAGGAAAGACCCTTGTGTTGTTCTTTTTTGAGTTCCCGCAAGGCAACAATTTTGGCAAGATGCACTCAAACTGTTGCGGGATGACGCGTGAAAAAACTGCGTCACGGCGCAACAATGGAAATATTGCGAAAAGTTTACAATTGGAGTAAGTGAGCCCCCCCCCCGACGTCTGAAAGCCCTATTTTACAAGGGTTTTGGGCTTTGTCAAGTTTTAGGTTAGACCCCGCTAAATCCTCAATATCCAAAACTATTCTTGCTAAATGTTTCTTCATACAAGTATTATACCGTATCTCTCTAAAAATAGCAACCCCCCTTTTTAAAAAAGGCGCTAAGTGATTAAGTGACTAAGTGATTAAGTGATTAAGTGGTTAAGTGGTTACAAAATAGTGAACCGTAAACTGTTAACAGTGAACTGTTATTACAAAATAGGGCAATGCGAGAATATTCTCACATTGCCCTATTAATTGAAATGAACTTAACGTCTCAACGTCTTATCGTCCTAACGTCTTTATTAACTCCTTAGTGCCCTAGTGCCTTACCCCCTTAGTGCCTTTTGATAACAACAGTCTACTGTTCACTGTTCACAGTTCACCCCCTTTGTCTAATGTTACGATTTTTAAACATTTTTCAAAATTCCTTGTTGACACCCGTTTTTGTTTGTCTTAGTATTGTTATGCTTGAGATATAGTATTTACAAATATCCGAAATATTTCTGAATAGCATTATCCCGAGCAGGGTTGAAACTCAATTATCAAGCAGCTTTCACCCTAATTCGTTAAGTAACACTAAAGAAAAAGGAATGTCAAATGGCAAGCACTAAAAGACAACGTATCAGAGTTTGTTTGAAAGCATACGACCACAAATTGATTGATGTATCATCAGACAAAATCGTAGAAACAGCAAAAAGAACTGACGCTAAAGTTGCAGGCCCTATTCCTTTACCTACAAAAAGACGTATATATTGCGTTTTGCGTTCCCCTCACGTTGATAAAAAATCCCGTGAGCACTTTGAAATCAGAACTCACAAACGTATTATTGATATATACGAACCGACTCAACAGACTACTGAAGAGTTAAGCAGATTAGATTTACCTGCCGGTGTTGATATCGAAGTTAAATTGTAATTTATATAGGCCTGAGCGCACGGCATAGAAAACTATAACGGTAGTTCAGGCCAAAATCCTCAAAATCAACCCCGAGTATTTTTGAAAATTTAATAGCATTATGCATATAATGTGAACTGCGGCCGGTTGTAAGCCATGAAACAAATTCAGGCGCAATCGGGACAACCGAAAGGTTGTAGAGGTGAGAATCCTCATTTAAGGTAAGGACTAGGCAAGACGTAGCGCTCGCAAGTGAAAATGCAAAGATTGGCAAAATTTCAGAGCCATGCTTTGGAAAAATACGGCTGACTTTGCAAGAAAGGTAAAAATATGACACTAGGTGTAATTGGTAAAAAACTGGGTATGACTCAAATCTTTGATGAAAAAGGATTGGCTATCCCTGTAACAGTTATTAAAGTAGATGAAATGGTAGTAACTCAGGTTAAGACTGTAGAAACTGACGGCTATAACGCAATTCAGGTTGGTACAGTTGCCGCTAAAGAAAAACACTTAACAAAAGCTGAACTGGGTCACTTCAAGAAAAATAACTTAAGCAACTACAGACATCTTCAGGAATTCAGAATTGATAATCCGCAAGACTACAAAGTAGGCGATAAAATTGAATTATCAGTTCTTGATAACGTAGAAAAAGTTGATGTAACCGGAAAATCAATAGGTAAAGGTTTCCAGGGTACAGTAAAAAGATGGAATTTCGGCAGAGGGCCAATGGCTCACGGGTCTAAAAACCACAGAGAACCGGGTTCTATCGGCGCAGGTACAACACCTTCACGTGTTATCAAAGGCAAAAGAATGGCCGGTAACATGGGTAACGAAAGAGTTACTATTTCTAAATTGAAATTAGTTAAAGTTGATTCAGCTAACAATTTAGTATTAGTAAAAGGTTCAGTACCGGGTTGTGAAGGCAGATTGGTAACAATCGTTCCGACCAGAACAAAATGGAATTAATCCGAAAGACATAATAAAAACAGACAAGTTTCAAAAATCCCGAGTTGCCATATAAAACGGTATTTCCGAAAGGGGTAACAGGCAGTAAAAGGAAAATAAAGGAAAAACAAAATGTCAAAAGAAATATTAAGTACAAATGGTGAAAAATTAGGTGAAATTACATTAGAAAAAAGCGTTTTCGGTGTAGAGCCAAATTTACATGTAATGCACCTTGCATTAAGAAGACAATTAAATAATGCCCGTCAAGGTTCAGCATCTTGTAAAACAAGAGCAGAAGTATCAGGCGGCGGCAGAAAACCATGGAAACAAAAAGGAACAGGCCGCGCAAGAGCAGGTTCACTTCGTTCTCCATTATTTGCAGGCGGTGGTGTTGTATTCGGACCGAAACCGAGAGATTACGGTTTCAATATGCCGCAAAAAGCAAGAAAATTGGCTTTGAAATCTGCATTATCAGCAAGACAAGAACAGTTAGTTGTTGTTAAAGATTTTTCAACTATCACCGAACCTAAGACAAAATTAATGGTTGCAGCATTGAAATCATTAAATGTATCCGGCAAAGTTTTGGTTATCGCTGATGTTAAAGCTGCTGAAAATAAATATTTGGAATTAGCAGCAAGAAACATCCCGAGCGTAAAAATTATTTTGCCTTCAAACTTAAACGTAAAAGATTTATTGGAAGCTGATTTTGTGGTTGTTACAGAATCTGCTGTAAAAGATATAACTGAAAGATTAAGCTAATCATAAAATCGGAAAACAGTAAAGGACATAAAAATGAGTAAAGACAGAACAAATACAGAAAAGTTATACGACGTAATTAAAAAGCCGTTGATTACTGAAAAATCAGTAGGTGCAACTACATTAGGCCAGTATACTTTCGAAGTAGTGAAAGACGCTACAAAAGTTGAAATTGCGCAAGCAGTTGAATTAGCTTTTCCTGGCAGAAAAGTTAAAAAAGTCAGAACAGTTTATATGCCTTCACACGAAAAAAGAATGGGATATAAATTCGGAAGAACAGATTCTTCTAAAAAAGCCATCGTAACAATCGAAGGCGATCCGATTGAAGAACTCATCGGAGCTTAGTTGATTTTGCCTGTGATGTGTAAGGCTTGATTAAAAGGCGAGCGACATTAAAGGCAAACCAACAGGACAAAATGCAATACAGCTGGTCCAAAAACAGGGGCGTGAGGCACAAGTCCCGACAAGATAGAACAAAGCCAACAAAGGAGAAAATAAAAATGGCAATAAGAAAAATAAATCCTACATCTCCAGGACAAAGAGGAATGACTAAAAGTGATTATCAGGAAGTCACAACTCAAACTCCGGAAAAATCATTACTTAAAAAATTGAAAAAGACAGCCGGCAGAAATAACACCGGAAGAATTACATGTCGTCACAAAGGCGGCGGTGTAAAAAGAGCATACCGCGTAATCGATTTTAAACGCGAAAAGTTTGGTGTACCTGCAACTGTTAAAACAATTGAGTATGATCCAAACAGAAACGTAAGAATTTCACTTGTATATTATGCAGACGGTGAAAAAAGATATATATTAACACCGGAAGGATTAAATGTAGGTGATGTTATTGTATCAGGTCCGGATGCTCCGGTACAAAACGGAAACGCATTACCGCTTGAATTAATCCCTCTTGGTACAATTGTTCATAACATTGAGCTTACACCTGGCCGTGGCGGCGTAATGGTAAGATCTGCAGGTAATGCAGCACAAGTTATGGCAAAAGAAGGTAATTATGTTACAATAAAACTTCCTTCATCAGAAATGAGAATGGTAAGAAAAGAATGTATGGCAACAATCGGTACATTAGGTAACGCAGAATTCAAAAACATTTCAATCGGTAAAGCCGGAAGAAAACGTTACCTTGGTATCAGACCTACTGTACGTGGTGTAACAATGAACCCTTGCGATCACCCGCACGGTGGTGGTGAAGGTAAAACCGGTCCTGGCGGACACCCTAAAACACCTTGGGGTAAACCGGCTCTTGGTTATAAGACCCGTAAAAAAGGTAAAGCTTCTGACAAACTTATTGTAAGAAGACGTAAAAAGTAAGATAGCCGTTGGCGAGCGTTAGCGAGCCTTACGGATATCTTATCCCGAACTTGTTTCGGGATCTGCCGAGTCGAGCAAAGCGGCCGGCGGAAATCAAATCCGAATTTGTTTCGGGATCTCTGAAAAGACGCCTGAGGCAGCGAAGGCGGAAATAAAAACAAAATACAAACTATATAAATACAAAGGAGAAAAAATTAATGGCACGTTCATTAAAAAAAGGTCCATACGTAGAAGAAGCTCTACAACAAAAAATTGCAAAAATGAATGCAAATTCAGAGCATAAAGTCATTAAAACCTGGTCACGGGCGTCAATGATAATACCTGATATGTTAGGACACACAATTGCAGTACATAACGGGAAAACTCACGTTCCGGTATATGTAACAGAGCAAATGATTGGACACAAATTAGGTGAGTTTGCACCTACAAGAATGTACAAAGGCCACGCAGGCTCAGACAAAACAGCTAAAAGAAAATAGGCAAAGCTGTCGGGCAGGTGACCCAAACAGATTACCTATCCCGAAGTATTTCGGGAGCTCATCCAAAAGAAAAGCAAAAAGATAAGGAAAAATAAAATGGAAGCTAAAGCAAGACAAACAGATATTAAAATGACAGCAAGAAAACTTCGCAGAGTTATCAACGAAGTTCGCGGAAAAGCTGTTAAAGAAGCTCAAGATATGTTGCGTTTTATGCCTTACTTTGCAGCAAGAGTGGTAGAAAAGAATTTGAAAGCTGCTGTTGCTAATGCACAGGAAAAATACGGTGTATCAGCAGAATCTCTGAAGATTTCTGAAATATATGCTGATGAAAGCACAACATACAAAAGAGCAAGAGCAAGAGCGCAAGGTCGTATGTACAAAAGACTTAAACGCACTTCTCATCTCACATTAAAAGTTAGTGATACACAAAGCAAATAAAGGTAGATAAAATGGGACAAAAAACACATCCAACCGGATTTAGAGTAGGAATAATTCAACCTTGGGCAAGCACATGGTTTGCAAAAATTAAAGAATATGGCGAATTTGTAGCAGAAGATGCTAAAATCAGAAAATTCGTTAAAAAGAAATTATACGCAGCCGGTGTTTCAAAAATCTTAATTGCAAGAAAAGCACAAAACACAACAATTACAGTAGTAACAGCAAAACCTGGTATTGTTGTCGGCAGAGGCGGCCAAGGTATTGACGAATTAAGACAAGAAGTTACTAAATATCTGGGAAAACCTGTTATTATCAACGTTGTAGAAGTTGCAAAATCTGATGCAGATGCACAATTAGTAGCAGAATCAATTGCACAACAGCTTGAAAAACGTGTAGCATTCAGACGTGCTATGAAACAGGCTATGCAGCGTACAATGAGATCAGGTGCTCAAGGTATTAAAGTTATGGTATCAGGTCGTTTGGGCGGCGCAGAAATCGCTCGTTCAGAATGGGCAAAAGAAGGCAGAATTCCGCTTCAAACATTAAGAGCTGATGTAGACTACGGTTTTACTGAAGCTGATACTATAATGGGTAAAATCGGTGTTAAGGTTTGGATTTTCAAAGGTGTATTGATGCCTGGTGAAAAAGCAGACCAAAACATAAAAGCTAAAAATGAAAAATCAGGCAATGACAACAAAGGTCAACGCCGTTCAAGACGCCGTCCGATAGAAACAACAGAGGCGTAAGGTATTAGTAAAAAATAACAGGAGCAAATATAATGTTACAGCCTAAAAAAACAAAATACCGCAAAATGATGAAAGGCAGAATGAAAGGTACTGAAACCAGAGGTACATCATTTGAATTCGGCCAATATGCAATCAAAGCATTAGAACCGGGTTGGATTACCAGCCGTCAAATCGAGGCAGCACGTCGTGCAATGACTCGTGAAATCAAACGTGGCGGTAACGTTTGGATTAAAATATTCCCGGATAAACCTATTACAGCAAAACCTGCTGAAACTCGTATGGGGTCAGGTAAAGGTAATCTGGAATACTGGGTAGCGGTTGTAAAACCTAACAGAATTCTTTTTGAACTTGATTATTTTGATAGAAATGTTGCTGTTCACGCATTGGAATTGGCAGCTCAAAAACTTCCTATTAAAGTTAAGATAGTTGAAAAAGCAAAATGTGAACAAAAATAAAAAAGGAAAATACAAATGAAACTAAGTGAAATGCGCGAAAAATCTATAGATGAATTAGAAAACGCTATCATTGACTGGAAAAAAGATTTGTTCAACTACAAATTACAACTTTCAACTCACAAATTGGAAAATACAGCATTGATATCTAAAACAAAAAGATTCATCGCACAAGCAAAAACAGTGATAAAAGAAAAAGCGGCAGCGAATAGCCAAGCGGAGGTACAAAATGCCTAAAAAAGAAAAACAAGGTGTAGTAATCAGTAATAAAATGGACAAAACAATTGTAGTAAAAGTAGCTGATTATGAGCCGCATCCAAAATATAAAAAGATTATTGAATCAAACAAAAACTACAAAGCTCATGATGAAGGAAATGTTTGCAACGTAGGTGATACAGTAAGAATTGTAGAATCTCGTCCGTTATCAGGCGGCAAACGTTGGTCTTTACTTGAAGTTGTAGAAAAAGCTCGTTAGTACTTTTGTGAAGGACTAACTTGTTCCGGACTTGTTTCGGGATTGCTCCCGTAATATTACGGAATGCACTAACCGACATCATTAATAAATAATGCGCTGTCACAAGTAAAAACATTCTTTAAATAAAAAGGAAAAAGAAAAATGATACAACAAGAAACTAGACTAGAAGTAGCAGATAATACAGGTGCAAAAGAACTGTTATGCATTCGCGTAATGGGCAGTTCAAATAAGAAATTTGCAGCAGTAGGTGATGAAATTGTCGCAACTGTAAAAGCAGCAGCACCAAATCAGACTGTAAAAGCAGGCGAAGTTGTAAAAGCTGTTGTAGTAAGAACAAAACATGATATCAAACGTGAAGACGGTTCTGTTATCAGATTTGACGAAAACGCAGCAGTAATTATCAACAAAGACGGCAACCCGCGCGGAACTCGTGTGTTTGGCCCTGTTGCCCGCGAATTAAGAGACAAAGGATATATGAAGATTATCTCTTTGGCTCCAGAGGTAATCTAGCTCTTAACGAGCGCGTGAGCGCGAGTTTTAGTGATAGATTAAAATTGAAAATTGACACATTAAAAAATATCCTAACGAACGCAGAGCGTGTGTTAGAGACAAATTTCAGAACTTGTTTGAATACTTGGCGGTGAGCAAAACAGCCGGCAGATGACAAACTCGTTTTTGAAAAATATCCCAAAAGGCAGAGCACATTATGCTCGGCCAATCACAGAAAAAACAAGCACATGTAATAGACAAAGTCAGTCCATGAAAAACGCTTGAAAAAGCAGGAGAAAAAAATGACAGAAAAAAACAAAAAAAGCTTGCATGTAAAAACCGGTGATAGAGTTATCGTAACAGCAGGCAAAGATAAAGGAAAAATCGGTAACATCAAAAAAGTTAATCCGACAGATTCAACAGTAGTTGTTGAAGGCGCAAACATGGTTACAAAAGCTCAGAAACCTCAGCCAATGGCAGGTATTCAAGGCGGCTTAATCAAACTTGAAGCTCCAATGGATTCTTCAAAAGTTATGGTTGTATGCCCTGCTTGCGAAAAACCGACAAGGATCAAACACGATGTCGTAGGCGGCAAAAAAGTTCGTGTTTGTAAAAAATGTGGTGAACAATTAGATGTATAGTATTTTTGTAATATAATACTATCATCCGAGAATTAAGGAACAAGAAAAATGACATTAACTAAGAACTTAAAATCAAAATATCAAGATGACGTAAAACCGGCGTTGAAAGAAAAATTCGGTTATAAAAATGATCACCAGATCCCTAAATTGCACAAAATCGTGTTAAATATGGGTGTAGGTGAAGCTTCTCACAACTCAAAAATTGCTGAATCTATTGAAGCTCAATTGACAAAAATTGCAGGCCAAAAATCAGTAATTACCAAAGCTAAAAAATCAATCGCATCATACAAATTAAGAGAAGGAATGCCGGTTGGTGCAATGGTTACGCTCAGAGGCGAAAGAATGTATGATTTTCTTCAAAAGTTAATCACAGTAGTTCTTCCTCGTATTCGTGACTTCCGTGGTATCAGCGCAAAAAGTTTTGACGGCCGCGGCAACTATACATTAGGCTTGAAAGAACAAGCTTTATTCCCGGAAATTACTTATGAAGAAGTAGATCTGGTAAAAGGTATGAACGTTTCAATCATCACAACTGCAGAAACTGATGATGAAGCAAGAGAATTGTTAAGATTACTCGGAATGCCTTTCAAAACAAAATAATAACGAAGTCAATAAATTTTAAGATATAAAGGAGAAATTCATGGCTAAAAAAGCGATGATAGACAAAGAACTGAAAAGAGAAGCACTGGCTGCAAAAGGAAAATATCCTAGAGTCAGATTGCACAACAGATGCAGCATCTGCGGCAGACCGCACGGTTTCCACAGAGACTTTGGTCTGTGCAGAATTTGTCTTAGAAAAATGGCACATCAAGGATTACTTCCTGGTGTTACCAAAGCTAGCTGGTAAGTTACAGCTGTTTTAATTTTAATATTAGAATTAATAAACAATCGATTAATTAACAAAAGAGACCGAATTGCTACCGGTCTTTTTTGTGTTATTTGTTGTTTACGAATTGTAAATGCATGCTTGTATTTGGCATTTGTTTGTGCTATTTTAATTTTGTCAGACTATCGAAAGAAGCCTGCGAAAGAATGTCAGGCAACATTAATTCGACAAGTGACGGGTAGTATTTGGATACTGCCAAATATCATAAATATTATTTGGCAAGTCCGCAAGTGAAAAGCGGTAACGTTTTTCAAAGGAGAAAAATTATGTCAATGACAGATCCTATAGCAGATATGCTTACAAGAATTAGAAACGCAAATATGGTAGGACACCCTTCTGTAGAAATGCCTTCATCAAAATTGAAAGTTGAATTGGCAAAATTGTTAAAAGAAGAAGGTTTTATTTCAGATTACAATGTAAAAGAAGTCGGTAAATTCAAAGTTTTGGAAATCACTTTGAAATATGACGCTAAAAATAAACCGATTATCTCTAAATTGGAAAGAATTTCAAAACCAGGTTTGAGAAGTTACAGCAAGGCTAAAAACCTTCCTCAAGTACTTGGCGGTATGGGTATTGCTATTGTTTCAACAAGCAAAGGTCTTTTGACAGACAGAAAAGCACGCAAAGAAAATATCGGCGGCGAAGTACTTTGCTACGTATATTAATTTTAAAATCGGAAATTGAGCAAACGGGCGGAATTTTATTCCGCCCGTTTTTGTTCATATAGTTTTAACAGATTATGCAAGTTCGTATGATACTAATTCGGTACCACCGGAGGAACCTGCAGTTAGAGATACGGTAATTATTGATAAGGAAGATATACCGGAAGAGTAACGTATAATAGAAAAAGAGATAATAAAAAGCTGCTATGTTAAAAACATAACAGCTTTTTGTTAATTTATAATAATTTTCAGGGATTATTTTTTTGACAATAGTGATATTTGTGGTAGCATAATATATGCGGGTGTAATTGGTAGAAAGACCCGTTGATGAAACCGACAGCCGAAATATCAAGGTTTTATCGTAATTGTAGTTAAATATACCCATAAGGAGAAAAATTATGTCACGTATTGGTAAGAAACCGATTGAAATCCCTCAAGGTGTAGAAATTACTCTTGACGGTCAAACAGTTACGGCGAAAGGCCCTTTAGGCACTGAAACAGTTGTTGTACGTCCTGAAATTGCTGTTAAAATTGAAGACAATCACATTTTAATGTCAAAAGTAGGTGATTCAAGAGAAACCGATGCTTTGTACGGCTTGTTCAGAACATTAGTTGCGAATGCTGTACACGGTGTTAAGGAAGGTTTTGAAAAGAAACTTGAAATACAAGGTGTAGGTTACAGAGCACAGATGGAAGGTAAAAACCTCAATTTGTCACTCGGTTATTCACACCCTGTAATAGTTGAACCTCCTGCAGGAATAACAATTTCTGTTGAAGCTAACACAAAAATCAGTGTAAAAGGTTCAAATAAGCAGTCTGTAGGTGATGTAGCAGCATACATCAGAAGCAAACGTCCACCTGAAGTTTACAAAGGAAAAGGTGTAAGATACGAAGGTGAACACATCAGACGTAAAGCCGGTAAGGCTGGTAAAAAGTAAGATAGCCGTTGGCGAGCGCTAGCGAGCCTTACGGATATCTTATCCCGAACTTGTTTCGGGATCTGTCCGAGGCGTGCAAGGCGGCCGACGGAAATCATATCCGAACTTGTTTCGGGATCTCGATTGAAAATTGACAAACGAAAAAAGATAAAAGTCGGCGAACAAAAGCGACTTACGGATATCTAAATTTACAGCCCGCATAAACCCTTAGAGGTGGTTCTTTAAGAAGGTTTGGGTAAATATGAAAGGACAATAAAATGATTAAACAAGAAGCAAGAAAACCAAAAGTACAAAAAAGACATCAGGCAATCAGAACAAAAGTTGCAGGTACAACCGAGTTCCCTAGATTGGCTGTTTACAGAAGTACAAAACACATTTATGCACAATTAATAGATGATGAAAAACACGTAACAATCGCAAGTGCATCTTCAAATGATAAAGATTTGAGAGAAAAATTGTCTCACGGCGGAAACATTGAAGCTGCAAAGGTTGTTGGTGAAGCTATCGCTCAAAAAGCTAAAAAAGCAGGAATTGAATGCGTGGTATTTGACCGCGGAGGATTTTTATATCACGGTCGTGTGGCAGCTTTGGCTGACGCTGCCCGTGAAGCCGGCTTAATGTTCTAGTTTGGGCAGTAGAAAATATTTAAAGGGCGCTTTTTTCATAGAAAAAAGCGCCCCCTTTTCTTCAACATATATACGCTGCGTTTTTTTATGCTATAATAATCACATAGAATCAAGGAGATATTATGGAAAATTTAAGAGATAAGTATGAAGTGGTTATTGGGCTGGAAGTTCACGCTCAATTGAAAACGAAATCCAAAATTTTTGCCCCTGACGGAACAGAATTCGGGAAGGAACAGAATACCGAAGTCAGCCCGATTACTCTCGGGATGCCTGGCGTGCTGCCGGTTTTGAATAAAGAAGCAGTTAATATGGGTATTTTGACCGGTCTTGCGTTGAATTGCGAAATTCCTGAACGCTGTAAATTTGACCGTAAACAATATTTTTATCCTGACTTGCCGAAAGGATATCAGATTTCTCAATATGATGAACCGATATGCGTAAACGGTTATCTTGATATCAAGGGCAAAAGAATAGGTATTACCCGCGCACACCTTGAAGAAGATGCGGGAAAACTCGTTCACGCGGGCGCTGACGGACTTGCTGGCTCAAGCTATTCACTTGTTGACTTGAACCGTGCCGGCACTCCGCTTTTGGAAATTGTTTCTGAACCGGATATGAGATCATCTGAAGAAGCACGCGCTTATATGGAAGAATTACGTAATATAGTTCGTTATATCGGCGTTTGCGACGGTAACCTTGAAGAAGGGTCTATGAGATGCGACGCTAATATCTCTATTATGCCAAAAGGCTCTAAAGAATTCGGTACACGCGCAGAAATTAAAAACGTAAACAGTTTTTCTGCTTTGCAGCGTGCTATTGAATATGAAATAGACAGACAAATAGAAATTGTTGAAGAAGGCGGAAAAGTTGTTCAGGAAACACGCCTGTGGGATGATAATGCTCGTGAAACACGTTCTATGAGAGGTAAAGAAGATGCCCACGATTACCGCTATTTCCCTGAACCGGATTTGATGCCGCTTAAGATTTCAAGAGAATGGGTACAGGAAATTAAAGATAAAATGCCGGAACTCCCTTCTCAAAAACGTGAAAGATATATGAGTTTAGGGCTGAGTGAATACGACGCAAATGTTATCGTTGAACAAATGGGACTTGCTCTGTTCTTTGATAAAGTTCTGGAACTCGGTGCTTCTCCGAAAATTGCCGTAAACTTTATAATGGGCGAAATTGCGGCGTATCTGAAAGAAGAAAAAATCGAGATTACAGATACAAAACTTACACCGGAAAATCTTGCAGAATTGATTTCTCTGATAGAAAAAAATACAATTTCAAATAATATCGGCAAACAAATTATTATTGATATGATGAAAGACGGTACAATGGCATCTAAAATCGTTGAAGATAGAGGATTAAGCCAGATTAGTGATGAAGGCGCTATCAAAGAAATTGTTCAAAAAGTAGTTGATGCAAACCCTGCACAGGTAGAAGCATATCGCGGCGGTAAAACTCAATTACTCGGATTTTTTGTAGGTCAGGTTATGAAAGAAACCAAAGGCCGCGCAAATCCGAAAACAGTTAACGAATTACTAAAAGAAATTTTAGGTTAATTTATTATACAGGCGGCGGACGGTTTTAACGTCTACCGCCGTTTTTTACTCAAGAGGGATTTATATGTTTTTTAAAAAACAAAATAAAACAAGTATGGAATGCGAGATTTTTCAACAACCGGAAATTCTTGATCATATCGTGCATAATTACATAAATGATGATAATTATATTCTGTTTGACATACCGGCCGATGTGGATAAATTTATACTTGTAGCAAGCGGTTCTTCTTATCATAGCGCGCGCTTTGCGGCGGATTTGTTCGGAAATGTGGCAAGGTTAGAGGCGCGCGCCATATACTCCAGCGAATTTCTTCTAAAATCTGCTGTGCCGCATGCTGATAATATTTTGTATATTTTTATCACACAGTCAGGCGAAACCTCTGATACTAATAAGGCGTTGAATAAAGCAAAACAGTTCGGGGTGCGTACACTTTGCATTACGAACAAAAAGGATTCAACTATTTGGCAGGCTGCTGATTTTAAGGTGGATTGCCACGCAGGTCAAGAAACAAGTATTGCGGCAACCAAATCTCTGACGGCACAAATGCTTTGCCTTGCTTTGATTGTACTTAAATATGCAAGTCTTAAAGGTGTTGATATAACACATTATATTCAGGATTTGTACGGACTTGCCGCAAATGTTAAAAGAGCATTGGCACTGAGACCGCAAATTAAAGAACTTGCAAAATTTTTGGCTAAATACAAAAATATTGTGATAACTGCAGACGGAATATCTTATGCACTGGCTAAAGAGGCCTGTTTAAAAATTAAAGAAACCTCTTACCTGAATGTTGTCGCAAGCATTCTGGGTGAATTTATGCACGGACATGTGGCAGTATTGAATAATAAATCGGCATTGCTTCATATTTCTGTTAATGATTTAAGTTATACAGCAATAAAGAATTTGAATAAAATAATAGAGGACTATAATCCGCCGGTTTGCATAATCGGAAACAGCAATGAAAAAGTTAATACCAAATTTAATATTAATATCGAAATAGAAAGCGAACTGATAAAATCGTTTGCCGTTATTGTTATATGTCAGCTTCTGGCACTGGAGATCGCGACATGCCTTAAAAGAAATGTTGATAAACCAAGAGGCTTGCATAAAGTTGTAGTATAAATAAATTTTTGTTTATTGGATTAAATTATATTTCGTATTACCCTTTTCAAGGGTAATTAGTTTTTGTTTTACCTTTATTCCGTACGCATACCCTATTAAAGAACCATTGCTTCCTATGACTCTATGGCACGGTACAACTATCATAATCGGGTTTTTATTATTAGCCATACCAACAGCACGGCAGGCCATCGGCTTTCCGATGCGCTCCGCTATTTGTTTATAAGTCCTGACCTCTCCATAAGGTATTTCTTCTAATGCATGCCAAACTTTGCGCTGAAAATCAGTGCCTTCAGGATTTAAAGGTAAATCAAATTCCGTGCGCTGTCCGGCAAAATATTCCCTCAACTGCTTGGCTGCCATTTTTAAGACCGGAGAAGAAGGCTCTAACGATTCTTCTTTAGTATATTGAATTTTCGTTATTTTGCCTTCCTGTTCTTCTATTCTTATATTGCCAACCGGTGTTGCTATTATTGAATACATTAAAGTAATTCCTTAACGTTGTTGTAATCCTTGCCGCCTATTGCTTTGTAGACATTTATTGTCGCTATTATATAATCAATTTTGTTGCTGACTTCGTCTTTTTCCATGACCAGAACACGTTCTCTGTCGCGTATGTTGTCCAGAATTGACTGTGCTCCAATCTCAAGTTTTCTTGTTGAAAGATTATATTTATCTTTTTCAAGATTGTAGCGCTCAAGACTTGACTGGTAGTTCTTTTGGTCTGTATGCGCAATTCCAAGAGAATTGTTTACTTCCTGTATAGAGGTAAGGATTGTTTTTTCATACATCTGCTGAGCTTTTTCAAGTTCTAACTTATTATATCTAAAACGAGCCATTTTGGCACCGCCTGAAAATAAATCAAGAGAAGGGGCAAATCCGGCCGCACTTTTAAATGTATTGCCCGTGAACATATTACTCAACTGGTATGCATTAAATCCTACCTGACCATAAATTAAAATCTTTGGTAAAAAGTCACGCCTTGCAGCTTTGACATCAAAGCCGGTCTTTTGAATATACAACTCAGTTTTTGCCATATCCGGTCTGAATTGTATAACTTCAGCCGCTATATTATCAGGGATGCTTACAAGTTTGATATTATCATAATCAGTATGGCTGACCGTGTTATTTGTCCTGTCACCAAGAAGAACAACCATCTGGCGCTCTACAATATCACGATGATCGGTATAAGTTTCAAGAGTTTCTTCAAAGTTTGTCAAAAGCTGCTTTTCCTGCATTAATTCTGTGACAGGTGCAAGCCCGTTTTTGTATTTCTTTTCTATCATGGCAACAACTTCTTTTTGAAGTTTAACCAGCTCTGTCTGATTTTTAATTAGTTTATCAAGTTTAATCAGGTTGTAATAAGTTGATGCAAGGGTTGACGTTAAAGAAATATATGTTGCACGCTCATCCTGCTTAATCATGTCAACCTGCTTGTTCAAACTTTTTGTCTTTAATCTGTTTTCGCCCCACAAATCAAGTTCATAAGTCATTGTGAGAGGAAGAACAAAGTTTGATTGACTGTAGTTCGGGATTAAAACTTCTCCAAATCTTACATCACTGGAATGAAAATCCCTGAAATAGTTTCCTGCAATACCCAGATGCGGCAGTTCCTGTGCAAGTGATTGTTTTGCAACCTGCTGTGCCTGTTTGACATTAAGTGTTGCTATTTTCAAATCCTGATTGTTTTCATAAGCCTTTAACAGGTAATCATTTAATATAGGATCTTCGTAATTGTCCCACCATTTTAAATTCAAATATTCCAGCCTGTAATCTGTTGTATCTTTTGATTTTGCCATACATACAGGGGTAAAACTGCACAGCAAAATAAACAGGGTTAATGTAATCTTAAAATTTTTCATGCTTTACTTTTCCTTTTTTGTGTTATCATAATAACACAAGATAAGTTATAAGTAAAGTCATGGAAAAAAAAGATTTATTAAACAGCAGAATAGGGATGAAACTTGTTCGTATCGGAAAGATGACACGCGCAATGGCTACCCAGAAGTTTAAATCAGAAAATTACAAGATTACCCCGGAACAGTTTACTGTACTGACAGCTATTCTTGACCATGACGGTTTATATCAAAGGCAGATAAGCGCTTTAACGCTCAAAGACAGACCAAATATCACAAGAATTATAAATATTCTGGAAAAAATGGAACTTGTCACGCGAACTTCTGATGTAAATAAACGCAAAGTATTCAAAATAAATATTACCGAAAAAGGTAAAGCTGTATTTGAACAGACATTACCGACAGTTCTTGCTCTGTGGCAGGAGTCAGTTGACGGCGTATCTGATGAAGAACTGGTTAACTGTTTAAAGGTTTTGAATAAAATAAAAGCCAATCTTGAAGAAAAATTGAAACTACAAATATAAAATATACATTTATTAGTGAGGAAAAAAATTATGGATGATCAAACCCCGAAGAAAAAATTAAGTAAAGAGGAACTGGACGAAAAAGCAAAAGAAGTTTTAAAAGAAAGAAAGGCACGTGCAAAAAAAAGACGGCCTGAATATAAAAAGAAACGTGTTGTAGTTCCGACAGTAACAGCAATAATACTTGTTTTAACAGGTATTGTTATGGCAATACATTCAACATTTTTCCAGTCAACTGATGACGCGTTTGTCGAGGGACGTCTTATATCCGTTGCTCCGCGTGTTTCAGGGCCTGTAATCAAACTTCTTGTTGATGATAATGAAGAAGTTCAAGCCGGACAGCTGCTTGTGGAAATTGACCCGAGCGATTACGAAGTTAAGCTTCATCAGGCAGAAGCAAAATTAGAGGAAGCAAAAGCACGGTTAAATGTTACCGATAAACAAATTGATGAAGGTTCTTCTAATGTTCAGCAGTCATTTGAAGATATAACTTCAACCCAATCAAAACTTGATTTTGCGCAGAAAGATCACAAAAGATATTCTGATATGTACAAAGAAGGTATTGTCTCTAAACAGGATTATGATAACAGCAATACACATCTAACGGTAGCACAGGCAAACCATAAAGCTGCAACCGAAAAATCTAAAGCTTTGCAATCAGCCTTAGAATCAAACAAGGCTAAAAAAGAATCTGTTCAGGCAGAAATTAAAAAGCTTGAGGCCGAAGTTGAACAGGCAAAACTTGATTTGTCATATACAAAAATCTATGCCCCTCAAGGCGGCAAGGTTTCAGCCAGAAGCGTTGAAATGGGTAACTATGTTCAGGTAGGTCAGCCTTTAATGGAAATTGTTCCTGATGAAGTCTGGGTAGTTGCTAATTTCAAAGAAATTCAATTAACCTATATGAAAGCCGGACAGCCTGTTTCTATAAAAGTCGATACTTATCCGGGAAAAAGGTTTAAGGGACGTGTTGACAGTATTCAAAGGGCTACAGGCGCTAAATCCAGTCTTTTTCCGCCGGAAAATGCTGTCGGAAGTTATGTAAAAATTGTACAGCGTGTACCTGTTAAAATCGTATTTGAAGAAGATATTTCAGATTACAATATCGTACCGGGCATGTCTGTTGTACCGAAAGTAAAAGTTAAATAATATTTTTAATCAGCCGCCCTGAGAAATATGAGCAAGAGCGGTAATGACTTATTGTAAAAGATAGGAAACTAGCCATGTCTTTTTTTGAAAAATTAAAACAAAACCCCTATATATTATCTATTGTAGTGCTTTTGCCGTCAATACTGGCACTTGTTGCAACTTCAGCCACAAACGTATGCCAGCCGAATATCGCAGGATATTTCGGAGCAACACAATATGAGGCTAATACCGTAATTACAAGTTATATTATTGCAAACGGTATAATGCTCCCGACAACCGGATTTCTAAGCAAGGCGATAGGTAAAAAAATGTTTTTTATCTACTGTATTGCAATATTCTGTATAGGCGCCTTTCTTTGCATAATAGCGCCTAATCTGCAGGCACTGATTCTGGCAAGGATAATACAAGGACTTGGCGGCGGATGCATTTTACCGTTATGTCAGGCATATTTGTTGGAGATTTATCCTGACAGTCAAAAAGGTCTTGCTATGGCGTTGTTTGGTGTTGCAGCTATGTTTTCCCCGCTTTTTGGCCCTTTTTTCGGAGGGTATTTGACTGATAATTATTCATGGCAGTGGGTTTTTATCATAAATATTCCTCTATGCATCATTGCATTAATCCTTGTTAAAATATTTTTGCCTGATGATATTATTGTAAAAGAAAAATATAACAAACGATTTGATATTATAGGTTTTCTGGGCATTGCTGTTGCAATGGGGTGTATGCAGGTCGTTCTGGATAAAGGTCAGCAGTTTAACTGGTTTGATACTCCGTGGATTTGCTGGCTCACCGGAATTTCTATTTTTTCATTCGTATTCTTTTATGTCTGGGAATTGGAATATAAATATCCGATTATTGATATAAGAGTGTTTAAAGACAAAAACTTTTTACTCGGGACAAGTATAAGTTCTGTTATAAATATAATCCTGTATTCAACATTATTGCTTGTACCGCTGTTTTCACAAGGGTTAATCGGCTATAGCCCTTCGGCTTCCGGCCTTGCCATGCTTCCTAGAGCCGTTGTTTGCTTTATAGGACTGCTTGTAGTTGGAGAAATAGCAAAATATGTAGAAGCCAGAGTGCTTACTACAATTGGCTTTTTAATTATGGCAGCTTCTGTATTCAGTCTTTCTTGTTTGAATACAACTGCATCTATAGAAAGTATAATTATACCGAATATGGTTATATGCTTCGGTGTATCAGTTGCGTTTGTTCCAATTACGGCACTTGCATTTATGACATTACCGAAAAACAAAACCGCTGATGCAGCCGGTCTGCACGCCCTTTTCAAAAATATTGTAACTGCAATTGCAACATCTGTATCTTCAACATTTATTGCACGTGCCTCACAGGTTTATCAAAATAATCTTGTAGGAAACCTTGCACACCACAATCCGGTTTATCGCCTAAAACTGGCTGCCTTGCAGCATAAATTTGCGGTTCATTATCCGGATGTATTAGCAGCAAAGAAGGCAAGCGGCACGCTTTACAGAGAACTTTTACAGCAGTCGCGGCTCGGGGCTTTTTATGATGCGTTTTTAATCCTTGCACTTCTTGCAATTATTATAATTCCGTTTATTTATATTTTGAAAAACAAGACTAAAAAAGCCTCTGTATAATCAGAGGCTTTTTATATTTTATCTGCTTATTTAGTGATTAGTGCAGGAATCTCAAATAAACATAAACTGAACTGAATATAAGAGATACAACCATGGTTATAAAACCATATTTTAAGAATTTCATAAATTCTATCGGATGTCCGTGGTGAGCAGAGGTTTCAGAGACAATAACGTTAGCCGCAGCGCCGATAATTGTCATGTTACCGCCGAGACAAGCACCGAGGGACAAGCACCACCACAGAGGATACGTGTAATCATTTCCCATAACTTTTTCAATCTCTAAAAGCATAGGAGTCATTGTTGCTGTGTAAGGTATATTATCAATCACACCGGAAATAAATCCTGATGCCCAGAGAATAATCATTGCTGTGGCTTCCTGTGAACCTTGTGTAACGTTCAAAATCCATTTTGCCATAAGTGCGATAGCACCGGAGGCTTCCATACCACCGATAATGATAAACAAACCGATGAAAAAGAAAATAGTATTCCACTCAACATCTTTAATAATTTTGGTAGGTTTTTCAAATAATAAAAGTACGCTCGCTCCAAGCATTGCAGTGACGCATGTTTCAATATGAGTTATGTCATGCAAGACAAATCCCAGAATAACAAGAACCAGAACTATTGCACTTCTAATCATCAAAGGAAAATCCGTTATGGTAGAGGAGTTATCAAGATTTGCTACAGCCTCCATTTTTTCTTGTGTTGTAACAAGGTATTTTTTGAAAAACAGCACCATTATTCCAACAACGGCTAAGAAAATTACCGCAATAATCGGAGTTAATTCGTTTACGAAATCCATAAAAGATAATCCTGCGGCACTGCCTATGATGATATTTGGCGGATCTCCGATAAGTGTTGCTGTACCGCCGATATTTGATGCAAAAATTTCGGTGATTAGATACGGTACCGGATTAATATCAAGCTGCTCAGCTATAAAAAATGTAACAGGCATAATCAAAATTACGGTTGTTACGTTATCCAAAAACGCTGAAGTAATTGCAGTGAATAATCCAAGGACAAATAAAACCATTTTAGGATGCCCTTTTGTCATGCGTAATAATTCATTTGCAATCCAGTTAAACATCCCGCTTCGGGTTGCAATGTTTACAATAATCATCATTGACACAAGTAAAAAAATCACATTGAAATCAATAAAGTTAATAAAGTAATGCGGGTTCAAACTTCCGTCAACCGTTTTGTTCTGGCTGACAAGTCCGATTAAAATAGTTATGGCCGCGCCAACAAGTGCTATTGTTACCTTAGGAATTTTTTCTGTCGCTATAAAAATGTAAGCTATTAACAGAATAGCAGCCGAGATAACGACACTGTTTGCTTGTACCAGTGCTAATAAATGCTCCATACTCTTCTCCTTATTTTTTGTCGCATATAGTTGTCCCCAATTTGTATTGATTGTATTATAAAAAATTAATTTTGTAAAATATAATCTGCTTCAATAATTTTATATTGATCATCTACAGAGTTAATTCTGAATTTAGAACCTCTTGGAAGAATAAATTCTGCGTTTGCTCCGTTAGGTAAATCCAGAGTGGTAAATCTTCGACAATCAAGCCCTTTTGTACCGGCTGGTAACTTAATTTTCATGACATATCCGCTTTTTTCACCGAATTGCGCAATGGTTTCTTCTGCATTACGGGAAGTTGATACATAGGCCTTATCTTCCACAATATTTCCTGCATAATATTCCCGTGAAAAATCAAGAACATTATCATCATGTTTTGTAACTATACCGCGGTATACAACAGCATCCTTCGGTAACGGAACAGCTTCTTGCATCATTCTGTCCATAGTTCGTATTTCTATGCTTGCTTCCGGTCGGATTTTGCCTAATCTTAAGAGCGTATTGTATGCATATTCATCCTGATAAGACCCTATTATTTCCGCTTCGTGGCTTGTGAACATTCTTTGATCATGGAATGGAAGTTTTGGATCAGACGGATTTAACAATTTTTCTAATCTTGCTTTCTGACGCTCGATTGTATCAACAGCGATATTTGTATACTTAGGATATCTTTCGCGTATCCTGTCTTTTAAACGTTCATTTTCAAATAAATCATTTGTTATTTGGTCAATATCATATTCTTGTTTATTTCTTACTGATGCCCCTGTAAATGTCGGATTGTTCGGCGGAATAACGTCCTCGGGTTTTAGTTTAGAAGGTATATTTCTAAAGAATTTAACTATAGGTCCACGGAATTTCGTTATGGCAATTCCTGCAACAATAATGCCTGCAACTATGCTTGCCCCTTTTAAAGCTTTAGCATGTTCGTTGTTAGTATGCATTTCATTTTTTACATTTTTAATTTCCTGTTTTGGTGCCGGAAGCTGCGGTGGTTTGTGCTGCTGCAATGGCGGCTGAGAAACTTTGTACTGATTAACCGAGCCGGCTATAATCCTGGAATTGATATTTTCAAACCCTATCATAATAATCCCTAATTTAAAAGTATACTTCTTTATTATCAAAACATGTAAAAAAAATTTTTGCTAGTTTATAACAAAACTTAAACTAAAATATTTACACTAACTCAAGATTTGAAGTTGAAATATCTGCGATAAGAGATTTAATTGTATCAGAATTACAGTGACATTTAATTTTTCCGTCAGGATATTTACCATAGTGGTAAGCAGATGACAAAACAAGAATTTTGGCGGCGTCGAAAATATTTAACGAGGACAAATCCAGTGATATTTCACGCTGCGCCCCGGATGAAAGGTATTCTTTTATTTCATCAATTGCAGTTGTAAAATTATTTATTTTTATATCAAAACAGTTAATTGTATTTTGCATAATCTCTACCTGACAAGATTAATTACGAGCATAAAATTAAATTATTTAAACTTTTGTATAATTTTAGTACTTTTAAATGAGATTGTTGTATAATAAAAAGAAAATAGTGAGGGATATGAAATGCTTATGAAAACGATTAATGATCTTGCAAAAGAAGTACTTGACATTGAAGCAAATTCAATTTTGCGCCTTAAAAATAATATCGGCGACGAATTTGACCACGCAATAGATATTTTGTACAACTGCAAAGGCCGCGTGATTATTACAGGCATGGGAAAATCCGGTTTAATCGGCCGCAAAATTGCTGCGACCCTGACTTCAACAGGCACACCGTCATACTTTTTGCATCCGGCAGAAAGTACACACGGCGACTCCGGTATAATTACCAGAAATGATGTGGTTATAGCAATATCAAACAGCGGTGAAACACAGGAGTTATTAAATCTTTTGCCGTTGATTAAGCGTTTTGGTGTTCAGATGATAGGCATGACCGGTAAAATTCATTCAACTTTAGCAAATGCCAGTGACGTTGTTCTTGATATTTCTGTCGAACGCGAAGCATGCCCGTTAAATAAAGCGCCTACAGCAAGTACAACAGCAACCCTTGCAATGGGCGATGCTCTTGCTGTTTGTCTGCTTGAAAAACGCGGATTTTCTGAAGAAGATTTTCTTGTGTTCCATCCGTCAGGTGCACTCGGCAAGGGATTCTTGTATAAGGTTGAAGATTTGATGTTAACAGGTGACAAGCTTCCGATTGTTCATGAAAATGACAGTTTTGTTGATGTTATTGAAACAATTTCTTCACATAAACTCGGTATGGCAATGATAATTGATGCGGCCGGCCGGCTCTCAGGAGTCCTGACTGACGGGGACATCAGACGTACTTTGATAAAACATAACAATATTCAATCTCTTATTATAAAAGATGTTATGACTGTCAATCCGAAAAGAATTGCTAAAACAGATTACGGCGCAAGTGCACTTAATCTTATGGAAAAATATTCTATCACAGCGCTTGCTGTTGTTGATGAAGATAACAAACCTATCGGCGTTATTCACATCCATGACTTATTGAAAGCAGGGGTGGCATAATGGCGATTAAGCTTGCGGCATTTGATGTTGACGGAGTTTTAACTGACGGCAGTCTTACTTTTGATGAGGACGGACGTGAATACAAAACCTTCAATGCAAAAGACGGACAAGGAATTGTAAACCTTAATAAAGCCGGCATAATTACGGCAATAATTACGGCCAGAGAAAACGGTACGGTTTATCACCGTGCCCAAAATCTGCGTATCCATGAGCTTCATCAAGGTGTAAAAAATAAAATTGAAACTCTAAAAGAAATAATGAATAAATATAATATTTCTTTTGACGAGATTTCTTATATGGGTGATGATTTACCTGACATCTGTATATTAAAAGAAGTAAAACTTGCAGCGTGTCCGGCTGATGCTGTGGATGAAGTTAAAGCTGTTGCAAATTTCATTTCGTCAAAAAACGGCGGACGCGGCGCTGTTAGAGAACTTTGTGATAAAATTATCAGAGAAATGGAGTAATAACTATGTATGAAATAAAAACGCAGGCATTTTTTGCCGCTGCACATCACCTCCTTAATTATGACGGTGCATGTGAAAATCAGCACGGTCATAACTGGATGGTTGAAGCGTATGTTCAGGGAGACACTCTGGATAAAAGCAATATTCTTATTGATTATAAGGTGTTGAAGCGAGAATTGAATGCCGTGCTTGAATATCTTGATCATAAAGACTTGAACGAACTGCCTGAATTTAACAACGAAAGTCCGTCAAGTGAAATGATCGCAAACTTTATTTACTGGAGATTAAAAGAAAAAATTGTTCAACTAAGCAAGGTAAGCGTTTGGGAAACCCAAACATCTTGCTGCTCGTACTTTGAAGAATAGTTTTGGTGGCTATCACCGGTACTTTAAAATGTAGTACATTAAAATGTAGGTTGGCTTTCCAGCCCAACAATAAATAACAGCCGCTAATACGGCTTGACAAGTTAATAGACAAATAAAGTAGGGTGGGCAAAACGAAGTGTACCCATCAGTACATTAAAATGTAGGTTGGGCTTTCCAGCCCAACAATAAACAACAGCCGCTAATACGGCTTGACAAGTGAATAGACAAATAAAGTAGGGTGGGCAAAACGAAGTGTACCCATCAGTACATTAAAATGTAGGTTGGGCTTTCCAGCC